>CAWHOE010000079.1:0-30894 GCA_963830915.1 candidate division FCPU426 bacterium | reverse complement strand
GCCGTGAAATTTCAGCAGCTGGACGGACTCGTCGCCGAAGCGGTCGGTGGGCTCGCTCAGTTCCTGGGCGATGTTCCACGCAGCGCGCGGCTCTCTGCCTTGACGGTTTCGACGTCGATCTTACTCAGGGTCGGATCCTCGTGCAGGGACGGTGAACGGCAAACAAAAGACCCCCGCCGGCGTCGGCGAGGGTCACTTCGGGAAGCGTTGACGCATCGTCACGCAACCGTAAGCGGCCTCTCCGGCGGGCGGAGAAGATGTTTGCGGCAGCGACGACAACAGGGTCGGCTCTTCATTGCCGCCATACCTTAACATGCCGCAGCCCGCGCGTCAACGCCGCAAGCGTGCGAGCCCCCGGGGCTGGCACGCTCCACCGAGTGCGGGGTGCGAACGCGGCAGGCAGCGGATGGAATGATGCTGTGGACGAATGGATGAGCGCGAGCCGATGCGGATAGCGATCGGGTCGGACGACCGGGAATCGTTGACCGAAGATCTGCCGGCCGAGCTGGACCGGCGCGGGCTGGAGGTCGAGCGATACGGCGCCATTGCCGACGGATAGGACCTTCCGGCTTTTTATGGGGATCTTCAGGCCGTCGGTCTGGCGGACCCGAACGCGGACACCATCGCGGATATCACCTCTTGTCCCGGCACGGACACCTGCAAGCTGGGCATTTCCGCCTCGAGAGGATTGGCTCGCGAGCTTTCCCAAAGGCTCGAGAAAATGATGGATGAGATGCCGGACGAGGTCAAAAAGCTGAAACTCAAGGTCAGCGGATGTCCCAATTCCTGCGGTCAACACCATGTGTCCGACCTGGGCTTCTACGGCGTCTCGCGCAAGGCTGGGTCTTACACCGTCCCCCATTTCCAACTGGTGTTGGGAGGGCAGTGGAAAAATAACGGTGGCTCTTACGGTTTGGCGGTCGCGGCGGTCCCTTCCAAACGCATCCCCGAGACCGTGCAAAGGTTGACCGGGAAGTTCGTGAAGGAGCGGCTCAAGGACGAGTCCTTCCAGGAATTTGTGAAACGCGTCGGGAAGGTGGAGATCCGGAACTTGCTCCAGGACCTGATGGTCATCCCGTCCCATGACGAATCGCCCGAGTTGTTCGCCGATTGGGGGGACCCGAGGGAATACACCATCGCTGATATCGGGGTGGGCGAATGCGCCGGCGAGGTGGTGGCGCCCTATGAGTTCTCGCTTACCGCCGCCGAGAGCAAGGCTTTCGAGGCCCAGGTGAAGCTGGACCAGAAGGAACTGAAAAGCGCCGTGGACCTGGCCTTTGAGTCCATGATCCAGTCCGCCGAGGCGGTCCTGCGCACCCGCGACCGGGAATACACGGGAGAGTCTCCGGCCACGGTCCTGGAGTTCAAGAAACGTTTCTTCGATACCGGTGAGTTCGTGAAGCATGTGAACAATACCCAGTTCGCCGCTTATCTTTTCAAGGCCAACGAGAACAGGTTGGAAAATCCCAATCTGGATGAAGCGCACCGCAGGGTGGAGGAAGCTCAATTGTTCCTGGAAGCCGTATATAGTTATATCGCCAACGCCGGGTCATCCGCCCCATCGCTGCCGGGCAAGTGAGCCGGTTGGGTCTGGGACGTATATATAAGGAAGGGTCATGGATTTAAGAAAGCTCAACATCAAGGTATTCCTGGAAAAGGGAGAGGAACTCCCGTTGAAGTTGTTCATCCCCGTGTTCCATCGGTGGATCCAGCAGGACAAACTCCCCGGAATGCTGGTGGATGTGGCCGAATATACCCATGTGTTCCAGGGGCCGGGAGTGCTCTTGATCGCCCATGAGGGGAACTACAGCCTGGACGAGACGGATGGCAAGAGGGGTTTTCTTTATAACCAGAAGAGGCCTGTTGGGACTACCGAGGAAGCCAATCTTTCGACCGCTTTTCGAAGGGCCTTCCTGGCCTGTTCCTTGCTCGAAAAGGAAACGGAGTTCGCGGGGAAATTGAAATTCTCCCCGAACCGTTTGAGGATCACCCTGAACGACCGCCTGGCCGCCCCCCATGAAGATTGGAGCCTGGAGGAAATGGAAGCCATCCTAAAGAACTTCCTGGATGGGTTCTATGGGGGAGCGCCTTACCAACTGGCGCCCGAAATGGATTCCCGGAAGCTGACGGGTTTTACGGTGACGGTGGAAGGCGCTTTTTCCATCGAAGGTCAGTTGAAAAAGATCCCGTCTGCTTGATCGGGACAATGGCGTTTTGTTAACCGCCGTATTGCCAGCCGGTCGAGGATAAGAGCAAAGGCCCCGGGACCAGTCCTAAACCCGCTTCCACCACTTCGGCAACGACCACGGCGTGATCCCCCCGGTCAATGATATCGGTCACCCGGCATTCCAGGAATCCGGCCATCCCCGGAAAGACCGGGAACCCTAGGACCGGACTGGGCTTGTAGGGCTCCCCACCCAATTGATCGCCTTCCGGCTCCAAATGTTTGAAGAATTTCTGCGCCAGATCCTTCTGGCCTTCCCCCAAATAGTTGATGACAAAGGCTTTCGCCGTCCCGACGACTTCGTAAGTATGGGTCCCTTTCTTCACGCCTGCCATGATCAGGGGAGGCTTGAAGGAGACCTGGGACAACCAGGTAATGGTGGAAGCGGCAGTCTTTCCGTCCTCCTGGCTGGTCAGCACATAGAGGGCGTCCGGGATCATCCGCAATAATTTTTTTTTGGCCGTTTCGTCCATAAGCGCCTTTCGGTGGACCTGGAGTGGGACCTTGGATCATGGGGTAGGGACGGGGTGAAGCCAAGCCGGTTCCCCTTGATCGGGTTTTGGCATTTTAACAACGGTTTTTGGCCATTGCCACAGACCGCCCTCGATATTTATGGTTAAAAAGGCTCTGGGCTCGTGTTAAACTTCAAAACCGCCGATACCAGACGGGGTCCGCTCTGCCATAAGAAAAGGAAAATACCATTGGATTTCAACGAATCGCTGCAACAATTGGTCGTCCTCCAAAAGACCGACTCGGGTCTGGACGAATTGGAAAAACACAAAAAGAACTTCCTCCAGGAGATCGCCGGCCTGGATGGGGCGGTGAACGAGCTTAAAAAGAGGATCCAGGACGAAAAGAAGGTCCAGGATGACCTTCTGAAAAAGCGCAAGACCCTGGAAATCGAGATAGGGACCTTCGACAGCAAGATCGCCAAATATCAGAGCCAGGAAGTGGAGGTCAAGAGCAACGAGCAATTCGCCGCCCTGAAGCAGGAGATCGAGAAGGCCAAGGAAGAGAAAGCCAAGACCGAGGAAAAGGAACTGGAGGTCCTCTTCCAGGAGGACGAGCAAAAGAAGAAGCTCCAGGGACTGTCCCAGGAACTGGCCGCGGCTGAGAAAAAAGCCGAGGCGGAAAAGAAGACCCATCAACAGAAGATCGCGGATTGCGATCAGGCCATCCTGGAAAAGACGGCGGAACGAAAGAAGCAATTGGCCGCGATCACGACCGAATACGCGGAGGGTTATGAGGCCCTCCGGCACGCCGGCAAGAAGGTGGCGGTGGCCCAGGTGCTGGAAGACCAGACCTGCAGCGGCTGTTTCATGAAAGTGGCGCCCCAGATCATGAACGAGATCAATCGGAACCTCTCCATTCAACGCTGCAACTGCGGGCGATATATCTATCTGAAGGACTGATCCAATATGAGCGTCTCCACGGCCAAAAGGGTATTGAGGATCGAGGCGGACGGCCTGCTTCAACTCCTTAAGAAAACGGGCAAGTCCTTCGATAGGGCCGTGAAGATCATCCTTTCTTCCCGCGGCCGCGTGGTGGTGACCGGCATGGGAAAGTCCGGATTGATCGGCGAAAAGATCGCCGCCACCCTTTCCTCAACCGGGACACCCTCCTTTTTCATGAGCCCGGCCGAGGCCCTGCACGGCGATATGGGGAAGGCCGCCAAGGGGGATGTTGTGCTGGCCCTTTCCAACAGCGGCGAGACCGACGAACTGAAGACGCTCCTGCCACACCTGAAGCGCATGGGCTGCAAGATCATCCTTTTCACCGGGAACCCTTCCGCTAATCTTTCGAAGCTCTGCGATGTTTTCGTGGACGTGGGAGTGAAGAAGGAAGCCTGTCCCCTGAACCTGTCTCCGACCGCCAGCACGACCGCCACCCTGGCCATGGGTGACGCCCTGGCCATCGCCTTGCTTGAGGAACACGGCTTTACCGAGAAGGATTTCGCTCTTTTTCATCCCGGAGGGGAACTGGGCCGTCGCCTGCAAATGAAGATATCCTCGATCATGCGCAAAGGAAGTCAGGTCCCCAAGGTTCCCCTGGAAGCTTCTTTCCCGAAGATAGTGCGCGAGATCAACGCGAAGAAAGTGGGCTCGACCTGCGTGGTGGACGCCAAGGGCCGTCTGGTCGGCATCATCGTGGACGGGGACCTGAGACGGGCTCTTTTGAAAGATCCGGATATCCGCCGATGGAACGCTAGCAATCTCCGCACACCCAAACCCACAACCACTTCCGCCGATCTTTCCCTGGCCCACGCCCTTCAACTGATGGAAGAGAAGGCCATTTTCCAACTCATCGTGGTGGACTCGAAAAAAAGGCCCGTCGGGATGGTCCATTTGCACGACCTTCTCGGCCGAGGCCGGATCAAGATCATCTAATGGCAAAACCCATGGGAATCCACAATATCAAGCTCCTTCTTACGGATGTGGACGGCATCCTCACCGACGGCAAGACCTACGCGGGGGTCAAGGACGAGTATGTCCGTTTCGATATCCAGGATGGTATCGGGCAAAAACTGGCCGAGTACGGGGGACTACAGGTGGGATGGATCTCGGGACGGAACTCCAAGCCGGTAGCGGTCCGGGCCAAAAAGTTGAAGGTGCCCATCCTCTACCAGGGGAAATTGGACAAACTCACCGTGGCCCGCCAGGTGTGCCGGAAATATGGTTACAGCCTTTCCCAGGTGGCCTATATGGGCGATGATCTCATCGACCTGCCTTTATTGATCCAAGCGGGATGGTCCGCGACCGTTCCCAACGGACGACCGGAAGTGAAAAGAGCGGTGGATTTCGTTACCCACGCCCGTGGCGGGGACGGGGCCTTCCGGGAAGTGGTGGAGAAAATACTGAAAGCCCAGGGCGTCTGGATGAGGACCATCCATTTGTTCCATCAGGCCAACAACCACGCTCCCTCGAACCACAGCCTTTTCGGTTGATCCTTTTGGCCCGCCCCCTCCAAAAACTCAAGAACGACCTCATTTACCTTTTCGTCCGTGCGGCCTTGGTACTCATCCCCCTATTGCCAAGGCGCTGGCCGGTTTTTTCGGCAGGATGTTCGGGACTTTTTCTTCCTCGCCATCCGGGGGGAACGGCGGAGGACTTTGGAAAGCATAAGGACGGCTTTTTCCGGGACATTGTCCGAAAGCCAAAGGGTGAAGCTGGGACGGGAGGTTTGGATCCGGTTGGGACAGAACCTATTCGAAACGATCCAGTGGCGCCGATGGCCTCCCGAGAGGATCACCGCCCAGGTCTTTCGAGCGATGGGATGGGAGCATGTTCAGAAGGCGTTGGACAAGGGGAAGGGTGTGCTGCTGGTATCCGCCCATTTGGGCCAATGGGAATTGATGGCCAACTATATATCTTCCCGAGTTCCGGTTTCGGCAGTGGCCCAAAACCTGTACGATCCACGTCTTGACTCGATCATGACCGATTTCCGGGAAAAGAAGCTGCGGGTGTCCATGATCAAGCGTGGAGTGGCCCTGCGTGGCATCATGGAGGCGTTGAAAGAGAATCGAGTCGTCATCGCATTGGTGGACCAGGACACGGGAAAAGACGGGGTCTTTGTCCCTTTTTTCGGTAAACAGGCATGGACCCAGTCGGGGGTGGCGCGCATCGCCCTCAAGACCGGCGCGGCCCTAGTCCCGGCCTTTGTCATCCGGGGAAAAGATGGTTGTTTCGAGTTCCACGCTGAAAAAGAGATAATAGGCCAGGAAACTGGGGACCGGGATAAGGATATTTTGCAACGGGTCCGGCGGTATACTGAGGTGGTGGAGAAATATGTCCGGACTTATCCGGAACAATGGATGTGGATGCACCCTAGGTGGAAGACTCGACCAGAGGATGAGAAGTAACTAGCCGTGGGATGTGCCCTTGGACGCTAAGGCGTCCAAGGGGCGACCATTACTTTGTTTCTTTGCTTTTTTGATGTGACGGTCCGATGCATCCGCGTTGGAAAACGCGACCACCGGATGAGAAGTAATTGTGTTTTTAAATGAGTTTTAAGGAGTTGTCTTGAAGCGGGAAAAAACAAAACTTATCGAGGAAGAACCGCTCCTAGAAGAGGGCCCTGTCCGGCAGGAGAATGTTCGTTCCAAACGTGTTTTTTGGATCATTGGGCTCGCGGTCGCTGGTATTGTGGGACTCTTTTTTGCCTTGAACAAAAATGGGGAAAAGGCACCCGGCGTTGAGGTAGTTTCACAAGGTGGGAACTCTCCGGACGCTGTCATTGAGGATTTCCATTTGGTTTCCACTGTCCAAGGCGAAAGACATTGGGAAATGTATTCCAACAAGGCCAGGCTTTATCAAAACCAAAAGGAGGCCTACGCTGACAACATCACTTGCCAGTACTACAAAAAAGGCAAGATCGCGTCGACCTTGACCGCGGACCAGGCCCAGATCAATACAGAAACCAACGCTACTCTGGCGGAGGGGCATGTGGAATTGATCGTGGAAAATGGTTCCAAGTTGGAAACGGAAAAACTTTCCTGGGACCAGGACACCGACCAGATCAAAACCGACGGCAGGGTCCATATTTACAAGGGAGCGGATGAGATCACGGCCATAGGCCTGATCGCGGACACCCAACTCAATAACATCCATTTCATGAAAGACGTCAAAACCCAAGTGCGGGATACCCATGAGGTCGAGACATTCAGTGAACCCAAGAAATTTTAAAAAACTCACGATCTTGATCGGACTCATGCTGGCCGCCGGGTGGCTCGGAGCCTATGAGATCAAGGAACATAAAAACGTTTCCTCCCGTAAACCGGTCGCGATTTCGGCCAATCAGCTTTTGTTCAACCGCTTCTTGAGCATGACCCTATTCAAGGGCAACGTGAAGGCCATCCATGATCAGGTAACATTGACCGCCAAGGAACTCAGGGCTTTCGAGAATAACCGGGAAGCCACCGCCGAGGGGCATGTGATCGTGATCGACCCTAGCTCAGGCATGACCCTGACTTGCGGCAACCTGGAATACCAAGATTTGATGGACTTGATGACGGCCCATGATCACCCTCTTCTCACGGCGCAGGATGAAAATGGCAAGCCTTTGACCATTCAGGGAAGACAGATCGAATTGGATTCGGAGAACAAGACGGCGGTCATCAATCAGAATGTGAAGATCATCCATGACGACGGGGAAGCGGATGCGCAGAAGGCGACTTATCTTTCCAGGGAGGACAAATTCATCCTGGAAGACGATCCCAAGGTTATAACCTCGACTGGGGATCTTCAAGGACGCCGGATCACCACAAACCTGGGCTTGAATCGAAGTATCCTGGTCGAGGGTTTGGCGGAAGCCACCTTTTACCCCCATGGAAAGTCGGTTTCCGATAATATAAGTAATTCCAAGGGGACAAGCCAGGTTACGGGTGGAGGAAAGTCCGGGAGCGATTCTTCAGGGAATGTTTCTGTAGGCGGTTCTTCGAGCGCTACGAGTAGCGGATTGAATCCAAGCACCACTCCCACTCCGCCTCCCGGCAATGGAATATTTCCAGCTGGATATCAAGGGCCGCCGCGTCATTAATACCGTCGTAAGGATCAGCATGAAGATACTGAGAACCCAAAATCTTGTAAAAACTTACAATAAAAAGAAGGTCGTTGACCACGTCTCCATCGAGGTCCATCAGGGCGAAGTAGTCGGACTACTGGGGCCCAATGGGGCCGGCAAGACCACGACCTTTTACATGACCACAGGTTTCATCGCTCCTAATTCGGGCGAGGTTTTTTTTGAGGAAGAGGGCCAGGTTCACGATATTACCCAGCTGCCCATGTATCGCCGGGCCAGGATGGGAATCGCCTACCTTCCTCAAGAGCCTTCCATTTTCCGGAAACTAACGGTCGAGGAAAATCTAATGGCTATACTGGAACTCACGCCCCTTTCCCCAGTGGATCGGGAGACCAAGTTGAGGGAATTGTTGGAAGAGTTGAAAGTCTCCCATTTAGCCAAACAAAAGGCCTATACGCTCTCTGGCGGCGAGAGACGCCGGGTGGAGATCGCCCGGGCCCTGGTCCTTCAACCCCATTTCATCCTGTTGGATGAACCTTTCGTCGGTATTGATCCGATCGCGGTGCAGGATATCCAGGGTATCATTCGATTCCTCAAGAAGAAGAAGATCGGCATCCTCATCACCGACCATAATGTTCGGGAAACCCTCTCGATCGTGGATCGAGCCTATATCATGTTCGAGGGGAAGATACTTCTCTCAGGAACGGCCGCTAAGCTCGCTTCCAATAAGAGGGCGCGTGAGATCTATCTGGGCGAGCGGTTCACACTTAAATAATGCCAGGAGCATTCCGATCGCATCCCCCCTTAAGGAATTGACAGGCATCAAGGGTTTTAACGACCGCGCTGTGAGGCCCATCTGTCGTTTGTTGACCCAATCCAAGATAGGCCCGAACTGGGTCACTCTTTTTGGCGTCCTGGTTACTTGTGGTGTGCCGTTGATGATGGTCCAGGGTCATTGGATGGGAGCGGGTTTATGGCTTCTGGCCGCTGGTTTTTTCGATATTCTGGACGGTTCTCTGGCGAGATTCGCGGGCAAGAAAAGCAAATTCGGGGCCTTTTGGGATTCCACATTGGACCGGATCTCGGAGGCCGTCGTTTTTGGCGGATTTATATTGTATTATTATCAACACCAACAATTGTGGGAACTTCAACTGGCGTTCAGCGTCTCAATATTAGCCTTCCTCGTGTCCTATACCCGAGCCAGGGCGGAAGGTTTGGGGATCGATTGTGAAGTGGGTGTTCTGGCCCGTCCTGGAAGGGTTTTGCTATTATCTTTCGGGTTTCTTGCCTCGTGTCCGACCTTAGCGTTGGGGGTGGTGGGGATTCTAACGCTGATCACCGTGGTCCAAAGAGTCGTCAGGGTTTGGGTGAAAAGTAAAGCATTGAAAAGCTGAAAAGACATTATCTGTTGGAGGTATCCCTAATTATGCCAAAGATCCGAGTGGCCTTGGTGGGTGTGGGGTGTTGCGCCTCATCCCTCGTGCAGGGCGTGCGCTATTACCGTGACGCCGAGGAAGAAGGTTTCGTCCCAGGGCTCATGCATGTGAGATTGGGTGAATACCATGTGGGCGACATCGAATTTTCCTGCGCCTTCGACGTGGATTCCAACAAGGTCGGCAAGGATCTGGGAGAGGCCATCTTCGCGCCTATCAACAATACCATCAAGTTCTGTGATGTCCCGGCTCTAGGGGTCAAGGTCCATCGGGGCCCCACTTTGGACGGTCTGGGCAAATATTATCGGGAAGTGGTGACCGAGTCCGCCGACAAACCGGTGGATGTGGCGAGGATATTAAAAGAGACCAAAACCGATGTCCTGGTCAATTATCTGCCCGTGGGCAGCGAGGAAGCGGGGAAGTTCTACGCGAACGAGGCCATCAAGGCCGGGGTCGGGATGGTCAATTGCATGCCGGTTTTCATCGCGTCCAATCCAGCCTGGGCGAAAAAATTCGAACAAGCCGGCTTGCCGGTCCTGGGCGATGACATCAAGGCCCAGGTGGGGGCTACCATTACCCACCGGATCCTGTCCAAGATGTTCTCCGACCGCGGGGTCATGTTGGAACGCACTTCCCAGTTGAATTTTGGAGGCAATATGGACTTCAAGAATATGCTGGAACGCGACCGATTGGAATCCAAGAAGATCTCCAAGACGGGCGCGGTGGTCAGCCAATTGTCCCATCCGATTGATCCCCAGAACATCTATATCGGTCCCTCCGACTATGTGCCATGGCTTCAGGACCGTAAATGGGCCCATATCCGCCTGGAAGGAAAGCAGTTCGGGGACGTCCCGGTCACCCTGGAACTCAAACTCGAGGTTTGGGATTCGCCCAATAGCGCGGGGGTCGCCATCGACGCGATCCGCTGCTGCAAGATGGCCTTGGATTGCAAGCTGGCTGGAACGATCGAAGGGCCTTCATCTTATTTCTTCAAAACCCCTCCGATTCAGTATTCCGATTCGGAAGCCCACGAATTGGTGGAAAGCTTCATCTCGAAGTACTCCAAGGCGGGTCACCCGATCAAGATCCGGTGAGAGCCATTCGAAAGAACGAGCCCGGGCACGTCCCGGGCTTTTTTTGTTTTAGGTCAGGGCCCATGTTAAAGAAAACGTCCTATTTTTTTTGCTTCTTGACCATTTTTTTTGCCGCCCATTCCCTTTGGGCTTGGGGATCGGAAGGCCACAAGACGATCGCCCTCATCGCTTGGACCCGTTTGGGACCGCAAGCCAAGTCGACGGTACACGAGTTACTTGGGCCCGGGGAGAGCATGGAATCAGTCGCTTCTTGGGCCGACCACATCGAAAAAGAACGTCCTGAGACCGCGCCCTGGCATTACATCAATCTGAATGTTCGTCAACCCGTGGGCGAGTTCGATCTGTCAGATGCCTGTAAGGATCATGATTGTGTTGTGGACCAGATCGACAAGGACATGGGGATCCTGAAGGCTTCTTTTGTCTCCAAAAGGGATAAAAGGGAAGCCTTGAAGTTCTTGATCCATTTTGTTGGGGATCTACACCAACCCCTTCATTGCGCTGATGACCATGATCGGGGAGGCAACGAAAAATGGTTCCGTTATTACACGACTGGATCCCGCCGAAGATATGAATGGGTTAATTTCCACGCCTTTTGGGACAATCTGCTACAGACCCATGGAGGAGGGGATCCCAATGCCCTGGCCCGCGCATTGGAACGAAAGATCAGTACCAATGATGAGAAAGAATGGGAAAAAGGTAAAGCTTCCGATTGGGCGTTGGAATCCTACACAATCGCCAGGGATGATCTCTATGCCGATCTCCCTGAGGGACCGCTTCTTGAGAAGAATCATTGGGGAAGGGACTTGCCTGAGGAATATTACTCGGACAAGATGAAAATCATCATGTTCCGGCAGTTGGAAAAAGCCGGGGTGCGTCTCGCTTACCTTTTGAACGCTCTTTTCGAAGGAAAAAGCGATCCTTCGGTTTTCCCATAAGGGGCGAAGCGCCTCTTGCTCCATGAAACTATAATGAGGGAAACATCGGCGAGTTGGGGTTGAAAAAACTATCGAGGTTCTATGCTCAAGGTCAACACGGCGATCGAGAATGTCACCCTTTACGATGGGGTCAAGGACCAATCCATCCTCGAAGCCACCATTCTCATATCAGGCGAGAAAATATCCTACGCCGGGCCCCATACCAAGGCTCCGCTCTATGAAGCTGGGGAGGTTTTCCATGCGAAAGGCTTATTCGCCTTACCGGGACTGATCGATCTGCATGTCCATGGGCTTGTGGACGAAGGGACCCTTTTGAGCTTTCTCCAAAACGGTATCACCACCATCCGGGACCTGGCCAGCGACGTTTTTGACGCCTTAGAATGGAAAGCCAAGGAAAAATCCGGCTTGTTGCAATCACCCAGGCTTTTTGTCTCAGGCCCGGTCCTGACCTGCCCCATGGGTTATCCCCAGAATGTTTGGGGACCGCAGATTTCCATGACGCTCCAGGGACGTTATCAGGCCCAGGACAAGGTCCAAAAACTCGCCGGGATGGGGATGGATATCGTCAAGATCGGTATGGAGCATGAGCTGGGACCCTGTCTTTCCGATGCCGAAGTGGGTGGAATCGTCACGGCGGCCCACGCTCTGGGCAAAAGGGTCACCGCCCATATCACCAGCGAGGAAGATTTCGAGATCTGCGTCAAACACGGGGTGGATGAGCTGGCCCATATGCCGGCCCGGGAAGTATCGGACGATCTATGGAAGGAAGCGGTCAAGAAAAAGACGCTCATCCTGCCGACCCTTCATGCCCATGCCGGTTGGGCCGAGGAATGGAAACGCCGATCCGATCATCCCTTTGGCCAGACCTGTCGTCATGGTTTCAAGGAAGGCCACAAACAAGCCAAGAAAAACCTGGAAAAATTCCTGGGATTGGGCGGAAAAGTCGCCTATGGGACCGACGCGGGTAATCCCCACATGCCTTTCGGTGTCTCGGTGAAGGAGTGGAAGGACCTTCAGGAAAGCGGGATGAGCCCGATCCAGTGCCTGAAGATGGCCACCTCCCAGGCCGCCCAAGTTTTGGGCGTACAGGATAAATTAGGGAGCGTGGAAAAGGGAAAGTGGGCGGATCTGGTCCTCTATCAATTCGATCCATTGCGCAGTCCTGAGAATTTCAGAACCATTCAAAGGGTTTATAAGGGAGGCAAGGCCACTCCCTCGGGTACGCTGGAATTCCCCAAACCCTTCGATCTGGACTATTGGATCAAACAATGGGAAAGGACCAAGTTCAAGAAAAACTGGGAAAGCGCCGATTGAACAGGGAGGTTTAGGGTTTCCTTCCCGAATTAATTGGTGGATTACTTCTTACGACCAAAAAAGGTATAATTCTTGCAATAGGCACTAACAGACGGGTGGCATGGATTATGCGCCAGCAATTCGGGATGAACCAAAAGATGCAGCAACGGATGATCATGACTCCGATGCTGCAACAAGCCATGAAGATCCTCCAACTCTCGACGTTAGAACTCAAGGAATGGGTCGAGAAGGAAATGGTCGAGAATCCCGTCCTGGAAGAGGACAACGAGGAAGCGCCCTCCGAAACCCCGACCGACAAGTTATCCCCTGGACCCGTCGGTGAGGCCCCCCCTGACGAGATCCCCACCTCGGACGCTGAACTATCATTCGATAAACTCCGGCAAACCCATCAAACCGACCTGGTCGAGCACATCAAGGATGGGGACCGCTTTCAAAAGGACACCTGGGAACTCTATAGCGAAGGACAGGATTACGGCGAGTCCAGCGATGGGGCTTATGGAGGAAACGAGAACTCACAGGCCGAACAGGAAAGACGGGATTTTTTCGAGGCCTCCATCACCCGGGCCCAAACCCTTGCGGAAAGTTTGGAATGGCAGCTTCTTCTGGTGGCCCATGACGAGGAGGACAAAACCCTTGGCAAGGTCATCATCGGCAACTTGGATGAGAACGGTTATTTAACCGATACCCTTGAGAATATCGCCCGATCCCAGGGGATTTCTCTGGAGCGAGCCGAAAAAATGCTTTCGATCATTCAAGGATTCGAACCGGTCGGGGTAGGGGCGAGGGACCTGAGAGAGTGCCTGCTTCTTCAATTGGAAAACCGGATTGGGGAACTAGCGCAGAAGGCTTATCGGGTCGTTCATGACCATTTCGAGGACATGGAAAAAAAGCGTTATCCTGTCATCACCCGCAGCCTGGATTGCAGCAACGAGCAATTGAAGGAGATCCTGGAATATATCGCCACCTTGGAGCCCAAGCCGGGCCGATCCTTCGAAAGCGAGGGAACCAAGTATATCACCCCGGACGTGAGCGTCCGGTTCATCGATGGGGATTATGTGGTGGTATTGAACGATGAGCCGGTGCCGCGCCTGCGTATTTCCTCTTATTACCGTAGGTTGATGAAGGATAAGTCCGTCTTGAATGGGAAAGAAACCAAGAAGTTCCTGGAGAACAAGATCCAATCGGCCCTATGGCTCATCAAAAATATCGAGCAAAGACGCAAGACCATTTTCCGGGTCACAGAGGCCATTTTCCGGATCCAACGGGATTTTCTCGATACGGGCATCAGCGCCCTCAAACCCCTCACCCTCAAACAAGTGGCCGATATCATTGGCATGCACGAGTCGACGGTGAGCCGGGTGACTACCCATAAATATGTCCAGACTCCCCGCGGCTTGTTCGAGTTGAAATTCTTTTTCACGAGCGGATTGGAATCTTCCGACGGAATGGATGTGTCCTCGCTCTCGGTGAAGGAAAAGATCAAGGATATGGTATCCAACGAATCCAACCAGAAACCATTATCGGACCAGAAGATCATGCAGATGCTCAACGAACAAGGACTCTCCATCGCCCGACGCACCATCGCGAAATACCGGGAGGAATTGCGTATCCCGACCGCGTCCCAGCGCCGAAAACTTTGACAAGGACCGAAGTGGGTTTGTCAGTCTGATGGTCGACCGAAACCAAGGGCAAATCGCTAAAATCCGCCAATAACCAAAAATTGACAGAGGGTCCCCATTAATTGACAACCGGTTTTGGCGGATTGACTTCCAATGGTCGAATGTTAGAATAACTCCTCGTTTTAAAGCCTTTGTTTTTCATCAAAAAACGCGGGGGCCCCATTGTTCCGTAAAAATAACACACCCATGAATATCCTCATCACCAGCCGGCATGAAAGCCTCAGTGACGGCTTGAAAGAGCACATCGAGGGGAAGATCCGCCGTGTGGAACGCTACCTGGGGGCGATCAAGGAGGCCCATATCATACTGACCTTTGAGAAGAACATCCATGTCTGCGAGGTCAATCTCCATTCCACGGACCTTCAAACCAGCGCCAAGGCCACTTCCCGGGACATGTACCAATCCATCGACGCGGCCCTGACCCGCCTGGAAAAACAGGCGAAGAAACACAAGGAAAAGAAAGAGGATCGATATCGACCCAAGGGTGAAAAGGCTCAGGCGGTGGTCCACGGGCTCATTCCCAACCCGACGGAGGGTGAGGCTCACAAGGTCATCAAATCAAAAAAATACGCGGTCAAACCCATGAGCGTGGAGGAGGCGGCGATGCAGCTCTCGACCTCCAAGGATGAGTTCCTGGTATTCCTGGATTCGGAGATGGACAAGACCTGCGTAGTTTACAAGCGGAAGGATAATCATATCGGGTTGATCGAACCCGAGTTTTGAGCCGAGACTTAGAATAGGGCAGTACCAATACTCTGAACATACCGTGAGACACGGGGAGGAAAGCGAATGCAGATCATGGATTTTTTAACGGTTGACGCCATCAAGATGTCCCTGGAATCCAAGACCAAGAAGGATGTTATCAAGGAACTGGTCGACCTGCTGGTGAAGAACGGCAAGGTAAAGGATAAGAAAAAGATGGTCCAAACTCTGTTGGAAAGGGAAGAGCTGGGATCCACCGGTATCGGCCAGGGGATCGCCATTCCCCACGGCAAATCGGACACGGTTTCGGACCTGTCGGCGGCTTTTGGTCTCTCCCCGGATGGGATCAGTTTCGAATCCCTGGACGGGGAACCGGTCAATATCTTCTTCCTGCTGGTGGCCCCGGAAGGAGCCGCGGGAGCCCATCTGAAGGCCCTGGCCCGCATCTCCAGCCTCCTCAAGGACAAGTATTTCCGCAAGTCCCTGCTCGGCGCCAAGACCCCTGAGGATGTGATCAAAATCATCCAAGAGGAAGAGAAGCTCAAGCACTGAAGAGCGGAAGGCCTCCTGATCCGTCCCCATGCATTCTCCTTTATTCGGTAAACCGGAAGCCGTTCGACCCTGAACGTGGATCCTAAAATTTGAGGGGGCGTCATCGATGAAAAAAATCTCCGTTGAGGCTTTTTTCCAGCAGGCCAAGGAGCGGCTACGACTTTCCCCCCTGGTCGAGGAAGGGATGCCCGACCGATTCATCGTGAGTGTCGACATCAACCGCATGGGCATGGCCCTGACCGGATACCTGAAGTGGTTCCCCTATGAGAGGCTCCAGGTCCTGGGCAAGACCGAGATCCATTACCTGGCCACCCTGAAGCCCGCCCAGCGCCGGCAGATCTTCAAGACCCTCCTTTCTTACAGGCTTCCTTGTATCGTGGTGACCCACAAGATGAAGCCCCCGGCTGAATTGGTGGCCGAGGCCCGTCGGGAGAAAACACCCCTCTTCACCACGCCCACACCTACCACCAAGTTCGTCTCCGAGATCTCGGTGTTCCTGGAAGAGGAATTCGCCCCGGAGACCACCATTCACGGGACATTGCTCGATGTTTACGGCGTGGGCGTCCTGATCCTGGGCAACTCGGGCATTGGAAAAAGCGAGTGCGCGTTGGACCTGGTGGAGCGGGGGCATCGGCTGGTCGCTGATGACCTTGTCTACATCAAGCGCCTTCCCCAGCGCATCCTGATGGGGTCCCGGTCGGAGATCATCAAACATCACATGGAGATCAGGGGGTTGGGGATCATCAATATCGAGAGCCTATTCGGGGTGGGAGCCATCCGCGACAAGAAACGCATCGAGCTGGTGATCCGGCTAGAGGAATGGGACAACAAAAAGGAATATGATCGGATCGGCCTGACGCCCTCCTCACACAAGATCTTCGACGTGGATATCCCAACCTTCCTCATCCCTGTCCGACCCGGCCGGAACCTGGCGGTCATCATCGAGGTCGCCGCCATGAACCACCGCCTGATGAAGCTGGGCTATTTCTCAGCCCAGGAGTTCTCGGATCGGGTCAGCCGGATCATGGTGGAGGAATCGGCCAAGAAAACCCGGACCAAGGGGATCGAGGGATGATCCGTTTCCGCTGGCTATATCCAGGTATGCGATTGAAACGTTGGTTCATTCTCATGGCCTTGGCCGTGGTGGTGTTGGTCGTGGGTTTCTCCGGAGTCATGAGCCAACATACGATGGGCATCCACTATAACCCGCCCGTCATCCAGGAATTGGGCGACCATCTTAAGCACCTGAAGTTCATCGACTTTTTCCTGATCCTCCTGGCTGTGGCCGCCCTGGTGTTGGCCGTCCGCCGGGCCATCTACGCCATCCTGACCATCCTGATCCCGGCCCAAGAAAAGGATTTCGTCGATATCGCCTATAACCGCATCCGATTGAAAAGGGGCCCCCGGATCGTGGCGGTGGGGGGCGGCACGGGACTTCCCAGCGTTCTTTCCTCCCTCAAGCATTACACCAGCAACCTGTCGGCGGTGGTGACCGTGGCCGATGACGGAGGAAGTTCGGGCCGATTGCGCAAGGATTTCGGCACGCCCCCGCCCGGCGACATCCGCAACTGCATCGTGGCGCTGGCGGACCAGGAAACCCTCCTGAACGAGCTATTCCAGTACCGGTTCAAGAGCCATGGGGACCTGAAGGGACACAGCTTCGGCAATCTTTTCATCACGGTCATGCGGGAGATCACGGGCGATTTCGGACGGGCGGTGGAGGAGTCCAGCAAGGTGCTCTCGACCCGAGGAACGGTCCTGCCAGTGACCTTCGATCCCATGACCCTCCAGGCCAAATTGAAGAACGGCAAGGTCATCACGGGGGAATCCAGCATTCCCTTGGGGAAATCGGCGATCGATCGGGTCATGCTCCGCAAAAAAGTCAGGCCCAATAAGGATGTTTTAAGGGCCATCCTGGACGCGGACGCGGTCGTGCTGGGTCCGGGAAGCCTATTCACCAGCGTCATCCCCAATCTCCTGATCCCCGAGGTGGCCGAGACCATCGCCTTGTCCCGGGCCATCAAGATCTATGTGTGCAACATCATGACCCAGCCTGGCGAGACCGATCATTACAAGGTCTCGGATCACGTCAAAGCCCTGCTTAGGCATACAGGCCCGAACTTCATCCATTACGTCATCGCCAACAAGGAGAAAGTACCGCCCTCCCTGTTAAAAAGGTATCTGGCTTTCCAACAGGAACCGGTTGAGGTGGATGACGATGAGGTCGAGGCGACCGGCGTCAAGTTGGTAAAGGCCAACCTCCTTTATCGGGAGGATTATGTGCGTCATAGTCCGGAAAAATTGGGAAGGGCCATCATCCGGCGTTTGGTCATTTAATCGGATTCTGGGGAAAGGAAAACTATGTTCGGTATCGTCGTCGCCACCCACGGGGAATTAGGTAATTCGCTCATCGCGACCCTTCGCATGATCCTTGGAGAGAATCCTGGGATGACATCCGTCACCCTTGAGGCTGAGGATTCCATGGAGACTTTCCAGACCAAACTGGAAGGGGCCTTGAAAAAGGTGGATCCGGACGGCCTGGGTACGTTCTTTTTGGTGGATATGCTGGGCGGAACGCCTTTCAACGTTTCCATCCAGTTGGCAAGGACTGCCAAGGCCAAGGTCATCACGGGGGTCAATCTTCCTATGCTGATCACGGCGGTCTCCCACCAAGGCGAGCCGGATTTCGATTCCCTGGCGGCGAAGATCCAGAAAGCCACCCAAGAAAGCATCATCACCTCCGATGATCTTTTTAAATCGGGACGATAAGGAAAAAGGAACCATGGATATCCAACTCATCCGCATCGACGACCGGCTTATCCACGGACAGGTAGTGGTAGGTTGGGTCAAGGCGCTGAACATCAAACATCTGGTCGTCGTAAATGACGCCATCGCTGTGAATAATATGCAAAAGACACTGATGGAAATGGCCGTGCCGACGGACTTGAAAGTCAGCTTCCTGACCAAGGAACAGGCGGTCGAGGCGGCCCACCATTCGGAATCCAAGGACCACGTCCTCTTGCTATTCTCCAATCCGACGGATGTGGCGGTTTTCATCAAGAAAGGCCCGCCATTCGCTTCGGTGAACGTGGGGGGGATGCATTTTTGCGACGGAAAAAAACAGGTCGCCAAGACGGTCTGCGTGGACGAACAGGACCTGCAAGCCTTCAAAGAGTTAAAACAGATGGGTATCGAGTTGGAAGTCAGGGCGGTACCGGGGGATACGAAAGAACCCCTGGAAAAGTTCCTACCTGATCTGAAATGAAGGACCATTCGATCCGCTTTTTTTCCTAGGCGGAGGGCACGGATGGGAAGGGGCTGAAACGCTGGATAAACCAAAGGGCTAGACGCCCAATAAGATCCGAGGGAGAGCATGAGAAAAGTCACTTTCATTTTTGGCGTTCACAACCATCAACCGGTGGGCAATTTCGGGATGGTGTTCGAGGCGCTTTTCAAACAGTCCTATGAGCCGTTCCTTTATATCCTTCACCGTCACCCCAAGGTGAAGTGTTCCTTTCATATCACCGGACCTTTGCTGGAATGGCTGGAAGCGAACCGCCTGGAGTATTTCAAGATGCTCAAGGAAATGTCCGATCGGGGGCAGGTGGAGTTCTTCACCGGCGGGATGTATGAACCCATCCTAGCCGTCCTTCCGGACCGGGACAAACTGGGGCAGATCCGATTGATGACCGAGACCCTGACCCGCAAGTTCAAGACCAAGGTCCAGGGCATGTGGACCGCCGAAAGGGTCTGGGAACCCCATTTGACCAAATCCCTGGCCGAGGCCGGGGTAAAGTACATCGTCATGGACGACGCCCATTTCAAGTCGGTTGGGCTGAGGGAAGACCAGACCTTCGGCTATTACCTGATGGAAGAACAGGGGACGATCTGCGGGGTGTTCCCCATCTCGGAGAAAATGCGCTACTTGTCTCCCTTTCGTTCGGTGGAGGAGAATATCCAGTACCTGCAGTCCGTGGCCACCGAGGAAGGGGACCGATGCGTAGTGCTGATGGACGATGGCGAGAAGTTCGGAGGATGGCCCGATACCTTCAAGTGGGTCTACGAGGAAGGCTGGCTGGAAAAATTCTTCACCGCGCTGGAACAGAACGAGTCCTGGCTGAAAAGCTCGACCTTCGCCGAATATACCGATTCCCATGCCCCCCTGGGGATGATCAGCCTGCCCACCGGGTCCTACACCGAGATGGGGGAGTGGTCCCTTCCCGCCGAGGCTTCGGAGGAATACACCAGGTACCGACATGACGTCCAGAACCATGGGGACATGCCCCGTTTTGAGCGATTCTTGAAAGGCGGGTTTTGGCGCAACTTTTTAGCCAAATACGCCGAGAGCAATCAGATCCATAAGAAAATGCTCTGGGTATCCGACAAAGTAGAACGGGCCACCCAGGAAGTCGGTGAAAAGTCGACCGCCAAGGCGAAGACCGCCTTGACCGAAGCCCGGAAAGCCCTCTATCGGGGCCAGTGCAATTGCGCCTACTGGCATGGAGTATTCGGGGGGTTGTACCTGAACCATTTGCGTTTCGCCCTCTACCGCCAACTCATCGAGGCCGAGAAATTGGCCGACGCGCTTCTGCCGGCCATCCCGAAAGGCATTCGGACCACGACGGCCCATTTCAATAAGGACGGGAAGGATGAGGTGGTGGTGGAAACCGAGGGGTATCACGCCATCCTGGAGCCTGCCTTGGGAGGGTCCCTTTGCGAATTGGACTACCTGAAACATCCCATCAACCTGATGGATACCCTGACCCGCCGAAAAGAGGCTTACCACAGCAAACTGTTGGAAGCGGCCCATCAAAACCAGGGGGGAGGGGGAGTGGCCAGCATCCATGACCTGGTGAGAGCGAAGGAACCGGGGTTGGAACACAAGCTTTTTTATGACCGGGACCGCCGCTTGAGCTTGGTGGACCGTTTCCTGCCCATCGGGACCACAGTGGGGGACCTTTGGGGAGCCAAGTACCGAGAGATGTCGGACGCCCCAGGCGGGGAATTCTCCTTCAAGCTGCAAGAGCCCAAACGAAAAGGCCAACCCCTCCAGGTGACCTTGACCAAGGACCTGACGGTGGACGGGGTCCGGGTCGCGTTCGTCAAGGAATTATCCTTCCAACCGGGTGATTTCAATCTGACGACCGATTTCCGCATGAAGAACCTGGGTGATCGGGAATTGCGTTTCCTTTGGATGACCGAATGGAACCTGACCCTACTGGCCGGCGACGCGCCCGACCGGAATTATTTCGTGAAGGGTCGGGAATTATCCCAGCCCCGCCTGAACAGCATGGGCGAGGAAGGTGATGTCACCGAAATGGGCATGAGGGACGGTTGGCTGGAAGTGGAAGTGAATTTCCTTGCCTCGAAGCCGGCGAAATTCTGGCGCTATCCCGTCGAGACCATCTCTCAGTCGGAGGGCGGTTTTGAGAGGGTCTATCAGGGTTCCTGCCTTCTGCTGGGCTACGAGATCACCTTGAAGCCGGGGGAATCGACCCAGGCCTCGGTCACCACCCAATTGAACCCCTTCAAGGAGCCCAAGAAAAAATGATGCACGATTGGTTCCTTTTATCCCTGGTCCTAGCTTTGTTGAGCCTGGACATTTCAGCGGTGGGCCAGTTCATGGTCGCCCGTCCCATCGTGGTGGGACCGGTGATCGGAATGCTCACGGGGCATTTCGAGCTGGGATTGGGCATGGGGGCTTTGATCGAGTTGATCTGGATCGGCGATGTGCCGGTCGGGGCGCACCTGCCGCTGGACCTTTGTGTCCTTTCTGGCGTTGCGGTGGCTTTCGCTTCCGAGCTCACTACCGCCAAATACCCGCCCGAGGCGGCCATGACCTACGCCATCGGGGTGGCCATCCCTCTCGCGGCCTTGAGCACGCAGGTCGAGATACTCCTTCGTAAATTCCATGTCCGCTGGGTTCATTTCGCCCAGCGTATGGCCCTGAACAACCATCTCAAGACCTTCGAGTGGATCAACCTGGTGGTCATCCTGGAGCTTTTCCTGAAGGGTTTCCTCATGGCCGTTCTGGGGCTGACCCTGGCCCATTTCAGCGCCGGGCTATTTCAAATGTTCCCCGCCAAGGTCATCGAGGGGCTCTATTACGCCCACTGGCTGCTGCTGGCCCTGGGGTGTTCGGCGGTCATCGACCTGGTGGTGGAGAAGAAGAATTTCCTTTTCCTGGTCCTTTCGGTCGCCTCCATCTTGTGCCTGGCCTTGATCGGACAGGTCCAAGGGATATGGCTGGTCACTTTGGTCCTGATGGCCGGGCTGATCATCACGCTTTTCTTCCTCGGAAAAGGTGAGAACGCATGACGCCCGAAGAAAAGATACCCGAACTCCCTCGCTTGACCTTCCTGGACCTGGCCTCGGCCTTCCTGCGGACCCTCTTCCTGCAGGCGGTCTGGAACTTTGAACGGTACCTGAGCTTTGGTTTCGCCCTGGTATTGGTGCCAGTCTTGCGCAGGATCTATCCCAGGGAGGAAAGAGGGGAAGCCTTGTCCCGGCATATGGAATATTTCAACACCCATCCCTTCATGGCCTCTTTCATCCTGGGCGCGGTCATCCGCATGGAAGAGGAACGACAACAATTGCCCAAGGCCAAGCAGAAGCAAAAAGAGGAGGAGATCAGCGCCCTGAAGGTCGGCATGATGGGTCCCCTGGCCGCCATCGGGGATAATTTTTTCTGGGCCACCCTGCGCCCCTACTGCGGCCTGATGGCCGTGGTGTTGGTGATGTCCCAGGCCTTCCAGCCCAAGGGCTACGCCTGGATCATCCCCGTCCTGTTCCTGCTGGTATTCAACGCGACCCATCTGGGTATCCGCCTGATGGGGTTCCTCCAGGGCTACCGCAAAGGGGACCAGGTGGTCCTGGCCATCCGGCGCTACGGTTTCAGGAGGCCATTCGGGGGCTGAAACTGGCGACCCTGTTGCTCCTGTCGGTCCTCATCGTTTTTGTGAACCTGGCAGACCTGGAGAAGGGGCCGAGTTTATTCATTCTTAGGCTGATCTTTTTCACCGCGATCGTGGGGCTTTTCACCTTCGCGCTGCACCGGAAGATCAGTCCAAGTCAGATGTTCTACGCCGTGGTCTTGTTCGCGCTCATGCTGGCCTTTTGGCCGGACCTGAGCGCTTCGCCCGTGATCTTGAGCGGGCACGCGCCGGCGGATGGATTCATCCATCCCCTGGCTATGCTAAAGTAGAAGGGAAAACAATGAAACTCAGCGAAAAATTGACCGTCATCAACAAATTGGGACTCCATTTGAGGGCCGCCGCCGAACTAGTGAAAGTGGCCAACAAGTTCAAATGCCAGATCACTATCCATCATGGCGTCCAGAACGTGAACGCCAAGAGCCTGATGGGCCTGATGACCCTGGCCGCGGCCAAGGGGACGGAGATGGAATTCTCGGCCGACGGGGAGGACGCCAAGGAAGCCCTGGTGGCGCTGAAACAGCTGTTGGCCCATAAATTCGGGGAGAAGGAATAGAAGTTCACCAGGAAGCGGTCGGTCATTCAAAGGAGTCGTTCATGGCGGAGAAAATCTTCAATGGGGTTCCAGCCTCCGGCGGTATCGCCATCGGGCCAGCTTATCTTTATCACCCCCTGGGCATCTCCTTCGCCCGACGCAGCCTCAAAGCCGAGGAAGTGCCCGATGAGTTGAAGCGATTCCGGGAAGCCCTGGACAAGACCCGCGACCAGATCTCCGAGCTGGAAGAGAAAATGAAGGAGAAACTGGGGGAAGAGCACGCCGCCATCTTCCAGGCCCACCAAGTGGTGTTGGATGACCCCCTTTTCGTCGAGGAGATACCCGACGCCATTCAGAAGAGGCGTTTGAACGCCGAGCATCTTTTGTACGAGGCCCTGGAGAAGTTCCAGACCCTCATCGCCACCATCGACGACGCCTATTTCCGCGAGAGGGGTGGGGACATCCAGGACGTGGGCGACCGGGTCCTGAGGAACCTCACGGGCGGGGATAAGGACCAATTTAAAAAACTGGACAGGGAAGTCATCATCATCGCCGCCGACCTGGCACCCTCCGACACCGCCAATCTGCCTCCGGATCGGGTCAAGGGCTTTTCCACCGACGTAGGGGGCCGGACTTCCCACGTGGCCATCGTGGCCCGATCCCTGGGACTGCCCGCCGTCGTCGTGCAAGACACATCGCCACACCCCGAAGCCGACCGCGACGAGACCGGGTTCCTTCGAAGCCTATTGGACCGGATCCGGCCCGCCGTGGTCGGCGCCTGGCTGGCCGATTGGGGCCGCTTCTGGTGGGCCCTGGCCGCGCTCAACCTGAGCAAGACCGTTTTCGTGATTCGCGGGAGGCGAAGCCGCTGTCCCTGCCAGAACCCAAGCGACTCGGGACGGGCATGGGAGACGGGCTGCGATGCGGCGGTGCTTTGGAACGATCCGGCGCGATTCCGGCGCGTCTGCCCGCTGCTCAAGAAGGCGCCCGACGGCCGGTGGCGCTGCTCGGTCGACGCGACCAGGGTGAGGCCTTTCTGGCTTCGCGCTGCCGCATGGACCGGAGGGACCATGGCCGCCCTGTACCTCGGCTGCGTTATCCTCGCCTTCGCCTTCCTTCACGCGGTCGGGTACCCGGTGCGCATCTCGTCGGTCGCGTGGCCCCCGGCTTGGCATGAGATCCGGGAGTCCCGCGCACTCTATTTCTACCAAAGGGCCGAGGCCGCCCTGCACGCCAATCGGACGGGCGAAGCGCTGCTTTACCTGGCGCAGAGCTACCAGCTCGATCCCCACGGCTACATGCCGGGCCGGATCCTGGCGCAGCTGTGGCAGACCAGCGGGAACGACGTATCGAACCAGATCTACCGGAGGCTGATGGACGAGCATCCGGCGCAGCGCGCGGAGACCGCCCAGGCCTGGTACCTGAGCCTGCTTGCCCGGGGAGATTTCAAGTCGATCGAGGCGCTCGCCTGGGAGCGGATGAATGCCGAGAAGACGGAGGCCGGAGTCTGGCTGAATGCGCTGCTGATCTCAAGCCGGCGGACCCGTGACACCCGGTTCATCGAAGAGGCTTCGAAAGCCCCCGCGCTGCCTGGATTCGCCAGGCAGGCCTGCGCCTGGGAACTCATGACCCGGAGCAGGCCGAAGGAAGAGGCGCGGCGCGTGCTGGCGGCTCCGCCGCAGGAGGACGAGGATCCCTATCTCCTCTACTACAGGATCGATTGGCTCATCGGGGCCGGGTATGCCGGAGACGCCCTCTTCGAGCTCAACCGCTGGCAGGCCAGGCTTCCGGCTCCCGACCGCCTCCGGCTTTATCTCGACGCCTACGCGGCCCTGGGATGGCAGGGCATCCTCCAGGACCAGGTCGGCCGGCTGCTGGCCGCCAGCAGGGACGGCACGCCTCTTGTGGAACTGCTTTGCGCACACTTGATACGGTATCCGAACAGCGCCGTTCTGGCCCAGGTCGCCGAAGCATTCGAGAAGAACCCGCCCGCACCTTCAGAAAAACGCATCGGCACATACCTGTCGCTCTATTGCGCGGCAGGGGTGTCGGGGGACTGGAAAGAGTTGCAGGCCGCAGGAACGGCCATGAAGGCAATCTCCGGCGGGAGGGTCGTCTCCCTCGACGTTCTTGAACGCTATTTCCGGACCGGCGGCCAAAGCGGGTCGATCGAGCGCTACCTGCCCGTCCTGCCCTCCCTGCCCATCGACGTCATGTACGCCCTCTACGCCTATTCGGACAGCCACCCCCCGGGAATCCTGCCGATCCTGGGCGCCCGGCGCCGGGCGCCTTAGCGCTGATTTCAGGCAAAGACCTGAGGTCTTTTGCTAGATCTTCGCCGCCGCGGCTGCGGAGGCCCTGCGGCGCCGCAGCGCGACAATTCCGGCCAGGCCGGTCGCAAACGCGGCCGCCACGGCGCCATAGACCGAAGGCTCCGGAACGGGCACGATCTGGTGGTCGGTGTCAGGCCCGTCGGTCCAGCCCTGCCATGTGGTGTTGGCGCCGGTCCAAGGCGGGGTGCCGCCCTCGAAAACGATCTGGTTGAGGGGCGGATTGTAGCGCCCGCTCGGGTCGGGCTCCGTCGTCGAATAGAAGAAGGTGGTCCCGCCCGTCCAGTTGTCGACGTCGAGGGTGTCGGTCAAAACGCCCGCGTAAACCGTGCCCTTGAAATCGATGACCGAACTGCCGCCCGCAAAATTGAGGTTGGAGGTGCCGCCCTCGAAGGTCAGGTTGTCGAAGGTCAGGCTCTTCCCGTTGACGTCAAGGGTGGCGTTGTCGAGGATGATGCTGACGTTTGCATCCGTCACGTTGGAGTTGAAGAGCAGGGTCACGCCTGGATCGACGATGATCGTGCCGTAGCCGGTCATCGAACCGGAGAAGGTGATGGTGCCGGAGCCCGCCAGCGTGAGGGTCGAGCCGGCGCCCGAGGTGCCGAATTCGAGCACGCCGCCCGTGCTGAGCGCAAAGGTGCCCGTCGTCGTGCTGAAGAGGGTCTGGTTGTAGGTGTTCAGGTTGAACGTGCCGCCGCTGCCGATCGTGAGCTGGTTCGAGTTGTTGAGCTGGCTGCTCGCGCCCAGGGCCAGCGTGCCGCCGCTTACGGTCGTAAGACCGGTGAAGGAATTGGCCGAAGAATGGTCCAGGGTCACGGTGCCGGAGTCCACCTTGGTCAGGGTCCCGCTGCCCGTGTTGATGTTCCCGGTGATCGTCATGTTGCCGACGCCGCCCACGGTGAGATTCTCGCCGCTGCCCCCGATGTTGCCCGAAACCGTGAAGGTCGTGCCGGTATCGGCCTTGATCGAGGAGGCCGATCCGAGCGTGATGTTGCTGGCAAAGGTGTTGTTGCCCGAGATGTTCTCGATCGCGCCATTGCCCGTCCCGCCGTCGCTCGATCCGTTCACTCCGGTGCCGTTGATCGTCACGGGAAGGCTGCTGTTTCCGACGGTGATCGCGCCGGCGCCGTTGTAGTCGGTCGCCACCGCCATGGTGGCCCCCGAGGCGACCGTAGCGGAGGTGCCCGCCAGGCCGCCCGTATTGGCAATCTCGAGGGTTCCGTTGTTCACCGCGGTCGTGCCCGTGTAGCTGTTCGCCCCGGCGAAGATGACCGTTCCATTCGTGGAAACCCCGTCGGTGGCATTCACGATGATGTTGCCGACCAGCGCGCCGGTGTTTCCGCCGATGCCGCCGTTGACCAGCGTGGTGCCGCCGCCGCCAAAGGTCAGGCTCTGGCCCCCGCCTCCGGTCGTCGATCCGAAGATGAGATTCTCGGAGTGTCCGTTGGTGTTGTCGACATTGACGAGGTCCAGCGTCGAGGAGTCGTTGGCGTTGATCTGGGTGTTCGATCCGAGGATGATCGCGCCGTTCCAGGTGTTGGTCCCCGACACGTTGAGCAGGGCGCCGTTGTTGCTAATGCCGGTGCCGTTGAGGGTCAGGGTTTCCAGCTTGTAAATCGTGATGTTATTCTGCAGCTGGAGCTGCGCACCCGTGGCGTCGACCTGCGTTCCGTTGTCCAGGGCGCCGAAACTGCCCGTGCTATAGGCGCCCAGGGCGGATCCGACATTGCCCGGATTGTTGGGGTCATTCAGCGTGCCGAACTGGATATTCAGGACGCCCTGGTGGATCTCCGTGACGCCGTCATAGGTGTTCGACGCATTGAATTCCAGGGTGCCCGTGCCCGTCTTGTAGACGCCGATTCCGACGCCCGAACCGGTGAAGCCGCTGCCCGAGCCATTGCCCGTGTAGCCGTAGCCGTTCTCCACGACGTCGCTGACCAGCAAATCCACGCCCGGTGTGCTTCCCCCGGTCACGGTGCCGGAGGCAATGTTGAACGTGAACTGATTGCCGACCAGCCCCAGGAATGAATAGCCGTTCGTGCCGCTTGTGCTCGAGCCGCTCGCGATCGTGGCGGTCTGGCTGCTCGCGTTGGTCGTGATGCCGCCGCTCGCCCCGTTGTTGTTGGCGATGGAAAGTATCGGCCGGGCGTCGAGGCCGCTCTCCTCGCCGAGCACCGCGCCGCCCTGCAGGGTGAGCGACGCAAGGCCCTGGGAGCCTCCTCCCATCTGAAACAGGCCGTCCTGATAGATGGTCATCGCCGCGTTGGTCGTATTGTTCAGGGAGGAGTACCCCGACCCGACGATGTAGTTTGCGGAAGCCAATCCAGTCGCCACCTGGCCCAGCTGGAGAACGACCGAATCCGCAGCGCCCGGGCTGGACGAATTTCCAATAAAGATCGAATTGCCCGAGAAAATCGGCTTCTGGTCGTTCCCGTACCCGATGAGGGTGCCGCCCGTGATGGTCGTCGCGCCCGTGTAGCTGTTGCCCGTGCCGTTCTCGATCGTGACCGTGCCGGTGCCGATCTTGGTGATCCCGCCGGAGCCGCTGATGATCGTGTTGATCAGCACGTTCGTGTCGTCCATGTGGCTCGTCGGAACATCGTAGGACGGGGCGGTGGTCGCCGCCGAGGTGGTGTTCAGGGTGAGCGTGTAGGAATTCAGGTTGAGGGTGTTTCCGGTGAGGGCGCCCAAATAGAGGATGTTGGAACCCGATCCCGTGGTGACCGTGGAATTCCCGGTCAGGGCAATATTGCCCTGCCAATCGTTGCTGCCGGACGCGTCGGTCAGCGCCCCGCCCCCGGTCCCGTCACTGAGGGAAAGCGTTCCCGAATTCGAGAAGACGGTCGGCGACGAGGCCGTTCCGCTGCCGGCGAGGGAGAGCGTGGCATTGCTCACCGTCACGCTGCCGGTCCCCAGGGCGGAACCGGTGGTCGCCGACACGGTGCCGGCCGAGATCGTCGTCCCCCCCGAATAGTTGTTGGTGCCGCTCAGCGTGAGTATGGACGACGTGCCCGTATCCTTCGTCAGGGAGCCCGTGCCGCTGATCGTGCCCGAAAGAGTCTGGTTGGCGCTGCTGCTGTACTGCAGCGTGCCGTTGTCCGTGATGTTCCCGGCGTACGATCCCGATGTGCCGAGCGACGTGCTGTTGCCGCTGTTGCCGATCTGCAGCGTGCTGCCGCTGCCGATGTTGGTCGCGCCGGAATAGTTCTTGGTCCCGGTCAGGGTCAGGGTGCCCCCCCCGATCTGGCTGACCCCGCCGGTGCCGGAAATCGTCTGGTTGAAGGTCTGCGCATTCGAGTAATCGAAGGCCAGGGTCCCGTTGTCGGTGATCCCCGAGGTGTTGGCGATCGATCCTGTCGTCCCGCCGTTGCCCAGCTGCAGGGTGCCGGCCGTGATCGTGGTGGCGCCGGTGTAGGTGTTGGTTCCGGAGAGGACCTCGGTAAGGGCCGAGTTGTTCACCGTTATCGCGCCGCTCGTGCCACTGATGACGCCCGAGAATGCGGCCGTGCCGCCCGCGCCGCCGGTGAAGGTCAGCGTGTTTCCGCCGAGGGAAACGGTGCCGCTGCCGGTGCCGGCGACCGATTGCACCGAAACATTGAACCCGTTCAGGGCCAGATTCCCCGTGCCATTGATCGTCACCGCGCTGCCGCTGCCGAAGGCCGTCGTGCTGCCGGCGTTGAGCGTGTCGCCCGTGCTCACCACGGTCGCGCCCGTGTAATTGTTCGTGCCGCTGAGCGTGATGACGCCCGAATTGATCTGGCTCACCCCGCCGGTGCCGGAGATGTTCTTGCTGATCGTCGTGTTGGCGGTGAGGTCAAACGCCAGGGTGCCGTTGTCGGTGATGCCGGAGGTGCTGGCAATCGTCCCGGTCGTCGTGGCGTTGCCCAGCTGGAGGGTGGCGCCGCCGCCGATCGTGGTCGCCCCGGAGTAGTTGTTGGTCCCCGTCAGGGTCAGCGTGCTCGCGCCGGAATCGTTGAGAGCACCCGTGCCGCTGATCGTGTTGGAAAGGACCTGATTGGTGGTGCTGTTGTACTGCAACGTGCCGTTGTCCGCGATCGTGCCGGCATACGTCCCCGAGCCAAGGTCGCCGCTGCCGCTGATCTCCAGCGTGCCCGCGGTGATCGTCGTGTTCCCGGTGTAGGTGTTGGTTCCGGAGAGGACCTCGGTAAGGGCCGAGTTGTTCACGGTAATAGCGCCGCCGGTGCCGGTCACCGCGCCGGCGAAGGTGGCCGTGCCGCCCGTGCCGCCGGTAAAGGTCAGCGTGTTTCCGCCGAGGGACACGGTGCCGCTGCCGGTGCCGGCAACCGATTGCACCGAAACGTTGTTGCCGTTCAGGGCCAGCGTGCCCGTGCCGTTGATCGTCACCGCGCTGCCGCTGCCGAACGCCGTCGTGCTGCCGGCATTCAGCGTGTCGCCCGTGCTCACCACGGTCGCGCCCGTGTAATTGTTCGTGCCGCTGAGCGTGATGACGCCCGAATTGTTCTGGCTCACCCCGCCGGTGCCGGTGATGTTCTTGCTGATCGTCGTATTGGCGGTGAGGTCAAACGCCAGGGTGCCGTTGTCGGTGATGCCGGAGGTGCTGGCGATCGTCCCGGTCGTCGTGGCGTTGCCCAGCTGGAGGGTGGCGCCGCTGCCGATCGTCGTCGCCCCGGAGTAGTTGTTGGTCCCCGTCAGGATCAGCGTGCTCGCGCCGGAGTCGTTCACGGCGCCCGTGCCGCTGATGGTGTTGGAAAGGGTCTGGTTGGAGGTGCTGTTGTACTGGAACGTGCCATTGTCCGTGATCGTGCCGGCGTACGTCCCCGAGCCCAGGTTACCGCTGCCGCCGATCTGCAGCGTGCCCGCGCTGATCGTCGTCGCCCCGGAATAGGTGTTGTTGAGTTGGCGATCAAATCCTTGATGGCCCGCTTGATGCTCGACTGCGACAGGCCGGTGTACTTCATCATTCCCGCCCGCCCGATCTGCACGCGAAACTGATTGCGATGATCGGCAAACCGCACCATGGGTACGTAGGCGGCCCGTGCCGCGTCGGATAGCCGGGCCCACGCTGGAATCCACCACCCGATTGAATAATTTGGCGAATCCCCCCGGCACCGCGCCAGAACGGCATGGGCGCCAATGGCGTACCGTGACGAGGTCTTCGTCGGTCTGCACGTCGATATGATGTTTGTGCTGCCGCTGGGTCACTTCGGCTCCAAAATATACAAGCAGTTGTATAGGCGGGACACGGCACAACTACCAAATGCTTTTGTGCGGCACAACAGGCTGGCGGCGGCGCCAAATTGTCATGCCTTGTTTCCAGCCAAAAAACGAAGGTTGTTTAATGAACGCAAAACACATTGCGGTGCGGCAGATCGTCGGGGACGCCGCCGTCCGTATTGCAGCACGCGGCTGGCCCTTGGCTGTCGCGTCTTGCTCGGGTCGCTGTCGCCTGTCCACGCCGGGGCAAAGCGGGCGCCGGACGGTCCTCGATCTTTGAGGGCGGCCGTCACCGCGCCGCCGGGATTAGGGCGCACGGTTTCATGATCGTTGACGCCAGTGCACCCAATCCGGAAACCGCCTCGCAAACGCAAATCGGATTATCCGGTCCGCTGATCGGGCGACCGCATTCGATCGCCGGACTGTTTGGTCGTATGAACCTGCCCATCCC
>CAWHOE010000078.1:0-20015 GCA_963830915.1 candidate division FCPU426 bacterium | reverse complement strand
TCCTCCCGAAAAACGCGGAAAAACTCGACGTCAAGAACCACGATCCGAAGAAACGGACTCAAAAACTCCTGGGGTCGGATGTGTTCATCGGCATTCAGTTCGACGGCAAGAACACCTGGAAGGACGGCAAGCTGTACGACCCGCGCAGCGGAAACGACTATGACGGGTACCTGCAACTGGACAGCCAGGATGTCATGAGCGCTCACGGTTTCATCAGCCTTCCCATCATCGGGCGGATCGGGGACTCGAAGAAATTCCAAAGGGTGGGACCCAATGACCCATTCCCCGACCAGACGCCAGCCGCTCTCACGCTTGTTCCTTCCGTTACTCCGTCAGGCAAATAAAGGACCGTTCGGGGACGAACATCTTGTAGGGGATGGAATTTAGTGGTAAATTGTTAAAGCGTTTTAACTAAATTCCCCACTCCGCCTTTCATTTCCGGGGATCGAAGGGAATCGATGAATCCAATCCGCTCCTTCCTTCCCATCCTCTTCCTTTCCTTGACGACCCAATGGGCCTACGCCCAGGCGATCATCTACGAGGCCGAGAACGGGCTCCTGTCGGGCGGCTGTGTCGTTTCCACAACCACCGCCGGTTATTCGGGCACGGGCTACGTCACCAACTTCACCCAGGCGGGAGATGGGGTCGCCGTGACCGTGACCGTGTCGACCGCCGGCATGTACGCCGTTTCCATCCGCTATAACTCCACCTTCGGCCCCAAGATCAACGACCTGACGGTCAATGGCAACGACCAGGGAGGCATCAACTTTCCCCAGACCACGACCTGGCAAGTTATCCAGGCGGGCGTGGTGTACCTGAACGCAGGCAATAATATGGTGGGCCTCACCGACAACTGGGGCTACATGGACGTGGATTATTTCGCCATCCTGCCCGCGGTGGTGCCGGCCCTTTCTTTCCCCAAGACCCTGGTCACGGCCAACCCCTCCCCCCAGGCCTTGGCCCTCTGGTGCTGGCTGGGGAATAACTATGGCAATCACATTGTCTCCGGCGGTACGGACACCACCTGGGTCCAGGCCAATGTGGGCAAGCAGGAGGCCATCGGGGGTTTCGACCTGGAATATTACGACACCTCCTCCCTCGCCAACGGCGCCACTACCGCCACCGGCTCCATCGACAGCGCCATCGCCTGGGCCCAAGCGGGAGGCATCGTGCAGCTCCAATGGCACTGGATCTCCCCCACGGACCTTTTGAATACCGGTGCCGAGCCCTGGTGGAGGGGTTTCTACACCGAGGCCACCAATTTTGACCTCTCCTACGCCATGGCTAATCCCAGCTCGCCCCAGTACCAGGGTTTGATCGCGGACCTGGACATGGTCGGCTACCAGCTCCAGCGACTTCAAAAACTCGGCATCCCCGTCCTCTGGCGTCCCCTGCACGAGGCCCAGGGAGGATGGTTCTGGTGGGGGGCCAAGGGCGCCGCTCCCTGCACCGCGCTTTATAACCTGATGGTTGACCGGTTCACCAACGTCTGGGGATTGAACAACCTTATCTGGGTCTGGGTTACCGACAGCGACTCGTCGGCCTTGCCCTGGTACCCCGGGGACTCGGAGGTGGATGTCCTGGGAGCGGACGTCTATCCGCCGGCGGGGGATTACACGCCTTCCACCACCCTTTTCTGGGATACGGTCATCACCTTCGGGGGCAAGAAGCCTGTGGCCCTGACCGAGAACGGACCTATCCCGGATCCCGTGCTTTTGCAGCAGCAAAGCGCCGACTGGTCCTGGTTCATGACCTGGGGCACGGATGTTTCTGACGGGGTCAACAATACCCTGGCCCATGTGCAGGAGGTCTACAACAGCGCTTACGTCATCAACCAGTCACAATTGCCCAATTTCAATAGCTACGTCTGCAACCCCACCTCGACGCCGACGAACACCGCCACGAATACACCCACGAACAGCCCAACTAGCACCCCCTCCAATTCCCCAACCAACACAACCACAAATACCCCGTCTTTCACACCTTCGAACACCTTGACCGGCACACCAACATCGACAGCGACCAATACCGCGTCCTCCACGAGCACCAACACCCCCACCATCACCTATACTCCCACTATCACCTGCACCTTCACAGCCACCGATACGGGGACTTTGCCTCCGACCGCCACCCTGACCAATAGCGCGACGGCGAGCGCGACCGCGACGCCCACCAACAGCATGACTTGCACTTCCACCCCGAGCTGGACGGCCACCCCGACCCCGACGGCTTCCTCCACGGCAACCTCCTCTTCCACCAATACCTTCACCCGCACGAACAGTCCGACCGCCACCACCACCCTCACTCCCACCCTTACCGCCACGACCACCTCTACTCCCACGAACACAGCCGCTTGGACCCTTTCACCCACGCCTCCCGCCGCGACGGCGTTCCTCCCGCCCTATCCCAATCCCGTGAGGGGCCCATCGGTGGAGTTCGACGTGGAACTTCCATCCGCCTCCCAGGTCAGCTGGGCGGTTTATACAGTGTCTTTCCGGAAGGTAGCCTCAGGTGTATTCGCCGGTTCGGGATCGGGTTTGGTGAAATGGCAATGGGACCTGAGGGATAAGAGCGGTCAAACTGTCTCGGATGGTCTTTATTACGTGAGGTTGGATACTTCCGGACCGCCCGATTCCAAACACCTGTTCAAGGTCGTGGTACTGCGATAGGCACCCGGCCACGCCGCCTAAACAAGGGTCCGGATCACTTAATAAAAAAGCCACCGACGGTCATCCGTCCGGTGGCTTTATTGTTTCTAGAAAGAAAAAGGGATTACATCTTGTACTTTTTCTTCACTTCCTTCTCCGCTTCTAGCCAATCGGAAAGCGCGTCGCCCGGTTGGTTGTTCGCCATTCTTTTCTTGTAGATGCCCTCTGCGACCAGATGGATCTCGGTCTGGAATATCTCTAACGAGGGTTTGGTTTGGACCTTCTTTTCCGCTTTGGCCATTTTTTTACGCTCCTTTTTGGATGCGTGGTAAGAAAGTCATTATAGCAACTCTAAATGACGTTGATGTAAAAGGTGACGGTTTATCTGAATCCTTGAATCAATTTCCGCCCAAACATCCTGGTTTTTACTTATTATTCTGAGTTTCATAACATCCCCGCTGGAAGCTTTTGCGATAAAATACTCTTAACTTTATGAGGTAGGGCGCTATGAAATTCCTTTCACTTATGACCGCCGTTCTTTTTCTCTGCTCTTGCGGACGAGGTTCCATGCCAAAACAGGACGCTCAAATTGTTCCCGCCCAAAATCCCGTTATCGTGGCTGCTGATTCCTCTAAGGCCTCTGGCCTTCGATCTCAAGTCGAAGGCTGGGCCGTGAGTGTGCCAATACCTGAGCAAGGTATTGGCGCATCAGCACAATCAAACATAGTGTCTGGACTTGCCTCTGGCCAGAAGCTTCAAGCTGATGGCCGAGATTTGAGTGTGCCAATTTCCGAAAAAGAAATTGGCGCCCAGGCGCCGCTGACGCTTGTCGTCAAGAACACCGGCAAGCCTGACATCGACACTGGCTCGGGCGGGGGGGAAAACAACGAGCTTTGGCTGAAGAACACCCGAACGGGGGAGAAAAAATTACTGGTCTCCTGCCGGGATTCGGAGGACATGGAAAAGGTCATCGCCGGAATCAACAATCCCCAATTCTCGCCGGACCTGGACAAGGTCTATTTCCAATCCAGCGCCTGGGCCGTCTCCGAGGCCATCCACGTGGTGGACCTGAAAACGGGGCAAGAAAGATACCTCTGTCCTGGCAACGGCATGAAGGTCATCCCCTCAGGACAGTACCGGGGCGACCTCATCGTGGAGAAGCACAAGTATTACGGCCCGCCCAATTACGGGTCCTACGACCATTACTACATCGTGGACACTAACGGCAAAGAACTGCGCGACCTGGGTGAAAATTTCCAGGATATTCATTGAGGGGTCCATGGCCAAGAAAAGCTTCCATAAGAAAGACCTGCTGGCGGCCCTGAAGGACCCGAGGACGGGGAAGATCTATAAGGGCGTCATGCATTACGACGCCTTGCAGGAAGCGGTGGCTGAGGGCAACTCGCGGGTGGGTCTGGAGAACGCCGGCTTCGTGGACCCCGATGGGAAGTTCTATAGCCTTAAGCAGGCTATCCGTAAGTTCAAGATCCGCTCAGGTTTTCGAATCAAACCCTCCCAAACGTAAACCTGCTGCTCTTATCTCACCTTGATAGTCACTAAATGGACCGAAAGTTCCTATCTTTAAGAAGAATCAACGGGACAACCAAGGGTGGGGCTTGGTCTTACCTATAGAAGGGAATAAAAGGTCGCATTTAACGTCTTACATGTAGATGATTTCCCCTTTTTTGCCGGTTGGACCACCCCCCCACTTCTTCGATCTTTCATAACGATCAAGGCGTTTCCCGCAGTTCAAACCAGGGTACCAAAGTCGTGAGAGAAAAGGGAGAGAGCGGTATAATTAGCGATGTCGTTCGACGCTGTTGGCCGGGGAATTCGTCCGTGCGTTCTGGTTTAGGGAATATCAAATCTTGATCACCGAGGGAGATGGTATGAAGAAGAACCTGAATGTCCTGATGATTTTCATGCTGATGGGAGCCATCACCCTTCCGTTGGCCTGTTCCAAAAGCTCGGTCACCTCGCCCAGTCTGGGTTTTCCGACTTCCACCCCCGGCACTCCCGTTTCCTGCGGGGTCAGCGGCGTCTGCGCCAGCCTGGACATGGAATATGACCAAGGGATAGGGACGGCCCAAGTCTTGAATCTTACCGTGGCGGTCAACAGTTTGCCTTATACGACGGCGGGCGTGACCCTGATCACGCCGGGCGGGTCCGTGCCCATGACCTTCAGTTCTTCCAGTTCCACCTACTCTCTTTATACCGCCGCAGCCGCCTGGACCTATGTGCCCAATGGGGTCTACACCTTGAACATCTCCACAAGCCTGGGTTCCGCCAGCGCCTCGGTCACGGCCCCGGGCGGCATCACGCACGCCGCGGACGGCTCCCGCTCCAGCTGGCTTTATCCGGGAACCTACAATTACGTGGATGTATGGGACTCGGGCGGGATCCTATTCGTGGACGGGGTACTTTCGGGCAACGCCGAGTCCCCGGTCAATATCCCCGCCTCCACCTACAGCGCGGTTGGGACTACCTATAACATCAACACCGACGTCCATACCAACGTGGCTTACGCCATTGGAAGCACGGTCATCAATATCCTGGCCCGCAACGTCATGTGGACCACGCTCACAACCGCCACCGGCACCCCCACCTCAACCGGGACGAACACCTTCACACCCACCCCCGGCAGCCCGACCGCCACACCCACCGTCACCAACACCTATACCTTCACCAAAACTTACACCGTTACCAATACGCCGACCGTCACTTCCACTCCTACCAATACCTCCACGCCCACCGACACCCCAACGCCTACCTCTACTCCCACGCCCCTGCCCTTGACCCTGCCTTGCTCGTCGGACAATACCTCCAGCGGGTTCCCCGCTTCCGGGACGGTGACCCTTTCGGGTTTGCCGCTGGATTTCGTCCCCCTGTGCAACGGCTGGATCCTGATTGGTGACCCGGGGAACAAGCAGGTCGACCTGATGAACGTGGGCGACGGCGCGGTCAGCCAAAAGTTCACCCTTTCCGACGCGCCAGGCCACATGGCCTTCGACCCGGCGACCAGCTATCTCTACGTCTGCCTCCAAAGCACCTGCGCCCTGGCCCGGGTGAACGTGGCCACAGGGGCGGTCGTGAACATTTCCCTGACGGACGCGGTGAACAATCCCAATAATGATCCCGCGACCCTTCTATCGCTCACTCCGGACGGAAAGGTTTTCGCGGAACTGGCGGAGTCAGGTTCGGATGTCTGGTGGAACCAGCCCCTCGCCTTGGTGGACGGGACCAACGGGTCCTTGATCAAGGTCTATTTGGCGCCGGGAGGGCTTTCGGCCTATGGTATCCCCCAGGGTTATGTTACCTATGACTCGGTGAGGAAACAGCTTATCGTGAGTCAGCTCGACCAAAACCCGGCCAACATCACTACATACCCTTATAACAGCGCCTCCCCGAGCCTGAATCCAACTCCCAGCCTGACTTATAACACCGCCAACCTCATCCAGGGTGTGGCCATGTCCCCGGATGGAAATCACCTGGGGGTCATGGAGGGCGGAGTAGGGATCGTGGATTACAACCCAGCCAGTATTTCCGCCACTACCCAGGGCACCTGGGCTTCCGGCGGCATCTATTATGGTGTGGGGGGACTGGGGGGCGCTTTCAGCCCGGATAGCTCCTTGTACCTGACCGCGACCGGCGGGACCATCCAGGTTTACAACGTCTCGTCCCACACTCTGGCCACCAGCTACAACCTGGGCCTGAGCGTCTACCAGTCCATCGTCTGGGTGGGCTATTCCTCAGGCGGACACATCCTCTACACGCTGGTGAACACCAACTCACCCACCAGTGTGGATACCATCCGCTGGCAAGTTTATCCCTGATCAAAAAGCGATATAGCGCGCGAAGGCCTACTGGTTTACGCGCGCCTTAAGCTTGGAACGCCAAGGGATATTCCGAGTTTGATATGCTCAATCCCATCCTTTCCTTCGATTTACCATGATTCATGAAGGTAATTGTCCGCGCCAAGTCCCCCAGAGGGTCTAAAATGGGGAAATCAAATTTCAAAGGTCGTTTTATGAAAAAATATTTGTCGGCGCCTTGTCGGATCCTCAATTTCTATTCATTGTTCATGCTTCTCGCCATTCTTTATTCGTTCATGCCGGTCTTTGCCCAGGCCGACTCATCCCCCATCCCGGACCAGGACACCCGCACCATCGCTTTTTTGATGCTGGTTTCGGGGCTGGTCATCATTTTTTTCAGGGTCGATCTGGCCAACGTATTGATGAAGACGAACATCAAGAATTGGAGCCGGAATACCAAAGATGGGGTACCTTACATCGTTTGGTATGTGGGAATTTTCGGGCTTTTGCTGTTGTTAGGCGGTTTGTACGAACTGGGAAAATCATTTTTTTAAAACCCATATTATGAGTACTAACCTAAGGCTGTTTAAAGATGTGGGGATAGCACGCCATGCGGTTTTCGAGGAAGAGCGGTTTGGGATTAGCCTCCGTTTTCCAATAAGAATCTCTATCTTTTTCCCCCTTAAAGGCATAACGTATAGGCCGTTTTGCGACTACAGGGCCAATGAGGCCAAAAGGAAATAACAATGGATACAGTGAATAGCAACACTCCGGAAACAACACCAGCTCCAGTGGCGAGCGTTCCGGAAGTGACACCAGTCCCAGGGGCTACGCCGGTGGTAGCTGCCGCTCCCGCGCCAGCCGAAACCGTTAAGGGCGAATTGCCAAAAACGACGGGGAAAACCCCAGGCGGATGGAACCGCTTCGCGGGCTTCAACCGGGCTGACCAGAATAAAAAGCAGAGGGATGGCGGCCGGGGTGGTTCGGGCCGTAGGTAAGAACTAGTAACGGTTTTTAATATTCAATTTCATTGATAAATCAGCACATTTTCCATATTTGCGATTGGCAAAGTTGGAGAAGAACATTCACTTAAAATAATCAGGCGGGTTATAAGTGGACCAACTTTGGCTGAGACCCGGCCTTCCCTTGGTGCCGATGACGCCGGGGCGGCCTGGCGGGCTGGCGAAGCCGGGCATACTGCGGGTGCCGGTGAGGCCAGGCTTGGTGGGCAGGTAGGCGGTGTGGTTGCGGGTGAAAAGGATGGGGCGGTTCTGGATGTCGTAGAAGACCCCTCCCTCGACCCAGCCGATATGCTCTCCTTTGGAAGAATGGACGTTGGGGCCGAAGATCCAGCTGGCCACATAGCCGTGGTCATTGCGGATGTAAATCCCGTCCAGGATGAGACAGGGTGTGCCTTTGCTATTGAATAGCCATTCGGACATTGAACGCTCCCAGACCTTTGATGGCGAAAGTATACCACCCTCAGTTGACATAAAAAAACGTCGCTAATTCGAACGAATTAGCGACGCGCCATAAACCTTCTTTTAAGCGCTCGCTGTTGTTTTCGAAACTTCCATCACGACCGTGATGAAGGCCTGCACATCCAGGTAATCCTTCGAACCCAGGGGCTTGGTCTTTTGCAAGACTTCCTCGCTTAACACCAACAGCGAATGATAGATCCTCCAGCTCAACTTCGGTTCATAGAGGAAGTTGACATCCATGGCCGAGGCGAAGCTTTTCAGGACGCTGGGCTTCAGGAACATGAACCGGTAGGGCTGGGCCAGGAAGGGAAGCAGGGTGGCGTTGGGCCACTTGGCAAAACCCTTGATCGGGCTGGACAGGACCGTCTCGAAGTAGGGCTGCATACTGTCGTAAAGCAGGGTCCCATCCTTCAAGAGCTTGTTCAGCGCATCGAAATAGACCATGGTGGCCGAGTGGTCGGCCAAGAGGGCCTTGAAAGCGTTCAATTCATCCCGGCCCAAAAGCTTCTGGGCCGACAGGAACGAGAGGGCCCGGCCCGAGATCATGTCGAAGGAACGGTTGTTGATCATGGTCTCCAGCTGGCCGTCCCCGAAGGAATCCTGGAACAAGCGGGTCAGGTGATCGCGCTGGTTCTTATCCCCCTGAAGTCCGCTGCCCAGATAGGCCGGGTCGATGAAACCCTGGGGATATTTGGCGGTGAAGGATCCCAAGGCTTGGGCAAGGGTCAGATGGGGGGCCGGTGCCCGGCGTTTCTTGGCCGGCGCGGCAAGGTTGTCGAATGAGGAGTCGGATTGCTCCGCGGCCCATCTCAGGGGGTTGTCCCCAATGGCATATTTTTTCATCATCTTGTCCCCGTCATCCCGGAAGCGGATGAAGGCGTAGCCATTCTCGATCTTCATGATCTTGCCAGGCCCCCAGGCTTCCTTGATGGGGAGTTCCACGATCTTACCGACGTCGTTCAGCTTGATTTCCATGGTCATCGTTCCTTTCAAAAAGGTGAGTGATGTCCGAAGGTTACCTTCCTCTCCGCGGCCGCTGGGACAGGGACGGCGAAGGCTATATATAAATTAATATTTCCTCAGGAGAGAGGCGGCATCGGGTCGATCGCACCGACACCGCCCCCTTATTCTCCTTAAACAGTCGTACTAGTTTTTGCTGATTCCATCACGACCGTGATGAAGGCCTGGACATCCCGGTGATCCTTGGACCCCAATGGTCTGGTCTTTTCCAGCACGTCCTCCCCCAGCATCAGTAGCGAATGGTAGGTCCGCCAGTTGAGCTTGGTCTCATATAGAAGATTGATGCCCATGGCTGAAGCGAAGTTCTTGATGGTCTTGGGCTTTAGGAACATGAAGCGGTTGGGCTGGGACATATAAAGGAACAGCGTAGCGTTGGGCCAGTTGGCGAAACCCTTGACCGGGCTGGCCATGACCGTCTCGAAATAGGGGTGAAGAGTATCGTGGATGACGTGCCAATCCTTCAGGACCTTGTTCAAGGCCTCGAAATAGACCATGGTGGCCGAATGGTTGGATAGCAGAATCCCGGAAGGCCTTCAGGTCGTCCCGCCCCAGCAGGTCCTGGGCGGTCAGAAGTGTGAGGGCCTTGCCGGAGAGGGTGTCGTAGTCGCGGTTGTCCAGCAGGGTCTCCAACCGGCCATCCCCGAAGGCGTCCTTATACAAATGGCTCAGGAAATCGTGATGGCCCTTCTCGTCCTTCAGGACGTTGCCCAGATAGGCGGGGTCGGTGAAACCCTGGGGATATTTGGCCGTGAAGAATTCCAGGGCCTGGGCGAGGGTCAGGTGGGCGACGGGAGCGGGGCCCTTGCGGCGTTTGGCGGGCTGGGAGGAAATCTCGTCCAGCTCCGAGTCGCTCTGTTCGGGGGCCCATTTCAGGGGATTGTTGCCGATGGTGTATTTTTTCATCATCTTGTCCCCGTCGTCACGGAAACGGATGAAGGCGTAGCCAGCCTCGATCTTCATGATCTTGCCGGGTCCCCAGCTTTCCTTGATGGGGAGTACCACTAATTTACCGACGTCGCTCAGCTTGATTTCCATGATCTCATCGTTCCTTTCATAAAAGTGAGTGTTGTCCGGGGGTTCCCTTCCTTTCTGCGGCCGTTGGGACAGGGACGGCGAAGGTCTACCAGCCCTTATATTTGGGCTGGCACCATCAAACCTCTCATCTCGGCCTGAGGCCTCAATGAAGATGGTTGATGTTTACTTAAATATTGATTTTGTTCAGGGTGGTGTTTGGAAGAGAAACGTGAAGGAAGAATGGTAAAGCGGATAATGTTCGTTCGTCATGTTTTCACCTCGCGAGGCAATGAAATAATTATACGAGCCTCGGCGGGGGAATCCAGTGGCGGACTTGATGCCAATAAAATTATGTTGGCACGAAATAAATCAGCGACAAATTGTTTGGCGTGAAACGTGGAATTTTTCGAGAATTTTTTTCTTACAGGGCCGGAAAAAATAACACAATACCACTATGTGTTAATCATGCCAGATCTCGATGCCGTTCTTGGTCACCCTGATGTTCGGGGGTTTGACCTTCGTCAGGATGTGGATGGCCGAGTGGCCGCCGGTCAGGGCCAGGACCGCGCCGGCGACAATGAGAAGGCCGAGCTTGGTCGTGGGCTCGGGATCGAGGAAGGCCAGAACGACGAATCCCACCCCGGCGGCGGTCATCCCCACTGCGACACAAACACCCGCGAGTTCCGCCTTGGACAACTTGGCTTTGCGGCCCATGTCCAATAAGGATTGATGGGAGGGGTCGATGCCCACGTTGGCGTCATCGATGAGCAGGGTAGGGGTGCGGTCGTGGTAGGCCTTGGCCAATAGGGCCAGCCAGCCTGGTTGGGAAGTACGGATCTCCAATTGTGTGTCCATAGTCAAAGTCCTTTAAGGTAAGGCCATTATAAGCTGGGGACTGGCATAAGGCCGTTCCCAATGGGAAATCCGCTGGGGCATTAAATAGTTTGGCCTTGGTTCCTATGAGGCATAAAATGACCTGGAAGTTCAGGGAAGCTGGGTTGCCCTTTAACCAAGGGATTCCCTTATTTGTTTCATATCTATTAGTCCTGTCAATGGGAGGTTTTTCATGTCCATAGCGAACACTATCAAAGTTTCATTCCTCGGAACGGCTTTTCTCGTCCTGCTTAGTTTCCCGCTTTTGTCCGAGCTTCCTCCGACGCGGACAGCCAGGTCAAGAACGCCATGAACCCGGAGGCCACGCCGACAGTCGTCCAACCCAAAAGCGAGGCGGACCTAACCGGTATGACCATGGAACAACTCCTGAATGTTCAGGTGGTTTTCGCGGCGTCCAAGTCGGAACAAAAAGCCAGCGAGGCCCCGGCCAACATCACCATCATCACCTCCCAGGAGATACAGGTCCAGGGCTATCGCACCATGAACGACCTGTTGCGCTCAGTGCGCGACTTTTACATTACCGATGACCGCAGTTACAGCTACATCGGCGTGCGAGGTTTCGGGAGCCTGGGGGGCTACAACAACCGCATCCTGTTGTTGGTGGACGGTCACCGGATCAACGACGCAGTCTATGATTCCTTCATGACCGGCCAGGATGACATGGTGGACATGGGGATGGTGGATAGGGTGGAGATCATCCGCGGGCCTGGTTCGGCCCTCTACGGCAGCAGTGCCTTCTTCGCCGTCATCAACGTCATCACCAAGCAGGGCAAGGCTGCGGACGGATTGACCCTGACTAGCCAGGGCGGAAGCCTGGGATCGGTGAAGGAAGCGGCCAGCTACGGAGGTACGACCGACTCGGGATTCCATTGGCTAGCGGAAGGCTCCTATTACGGAAGCGCAGGACATTCCAGCCTCTATTTCCCCTACTATGACGACGGCATCCCGGCGGACAACAACGGCCTGGCCCAGAATGTGGACGCCGAGCAGGCTGAGCACGCCTACCTTTCCCTAGGAACGGGCGACTGGACCTTAAGGGGCGCCTTCTACGACCGGCTCAAGACCATTCCGGTGCAGGACGGGGTCATCTTCAACGACCCGGGCAACACGGTGGACCTGCGCCGGACCTACGGCGAGATCATGTACCAGCACAACGAGGGGAAAGACCTGGAACTGTTAGGCCACGCCTCGGTGGACTATTCCTATTATGTCGCCGATTCGGCCTATGCCGGTCCCCCCGGCCCGGCCCGTTACATCAACTATGACACCTCTACCGGCACCTGGTGCGGGGCGGATATGCAGGCGGTCATCAAGACCATCGAGTCCAACAAGCTAAGCCTGGGCGGGGAATTCCGCGACAACTTCCAGTTGTACCAGGCCAATTACGACGTGACAGGGAATTACCTGGACGATAACCGCCAATCCACGGTCTGGGCCCTCTACGCCCAGGACGAGGTCGCCTTCACCGAGGGGCTTCATCTGACCGCGGGGTGCCGTTACGACGACTACTCCACCTCGGGAGGGCAGTTCAATCCCCGGGCGGCTTTGATCTGGGAGCCTACCGCCACCAGCTCGCTGAAGGTGATGGCGGGAAGCGCCTTCCGGGCCCCCAACGCCTACGAGCTTTATTACAGCTTCCCCAATTACGAGGAGGCCAATACCTCCCTGACCCCCGAGACGGTCCAGACCTACGACTTCGAGTGGGACCAGGCCTTCGGGAAGATCCACCAGTTCTCCCTGTCCCTGTTCCGCTACACCGCCCAGAACCTGATCGTCAACGCGCTGGACACGAAGACGGGCCTGTACGATTTCCAGAACCTGAACAAGGCCTCGGCCAACGGCATCGGGGCCGAGTACCAGATCCACACGTCCGACGGGGTCTTGGGACGTCTGAGCTACACCTACCAGAGGGCGCAGGACGACGCGACCGGCGACTGGCTGAGCGACTCGCCCCAGGTGCTGGCCAAGGCCAGCCTGCAGGTGCCGGTCATCGCCCATCTTTCCGTGGCGGGGGAACTGCAATATAGCGGAACCAGCCTGGGCTACGCCGGGGACGCCAACAGCCCTTACGCCCTGGTCAATCTGAAGGTCTCTTCCCAGGGGTTGTTCCTGGACGGGCTGGACGCCAACTTCGCCGTCTACAACCTGTTCGACACGGCCTACTCGGTCCCGGTCAACTTCACCTCGGCGGAGAACATGATCCAGGACGGATTGATGGTCTGGGGATCGCTTAGCTGCAAGTTGTAAAAGGGGCCAAAACCCAGCTTTCTTCAATATTTACAAGCCTACTTTCTTGGGGGATACTTCAACCATATTCTCCTATTGGCGGGTCTTTATGGGTTCGAGCCGGTTATCCTTCGTTGTCCTTCTATTCCTGGCCCCCGGCCTCTCGGGAGCGGCTTCCGTATTGGGCAACATCAAGATCGACCATTTCGGCTACCGCACAACCGATACCAAGATCGCCTTCTGCACCTCCAACCCCGGAAGTTCGGTCGAGGTCCATGACGCCAACACCAACGCCCTCATCCTGACCACGACCAACGTGACGGATAAGGGGACGGATACCGGCACCCCGCTGGTTTCCGGCGACCATGTGTGGTGGGTGGATTTCACCAGCCTCTCCGCCCCAGGCACCTATTACGTCTATTCCCCCACGCTCGTCGAGCAGTCCTACAACTTCCAGGTTTCCGATACCCGCTTCCAGGCCCCCGTGACCGCGACCTTGAAGGCCCTCTATTACGCCAGGTGCGGGACGCCCAAGCCCGCGGGTTACGGCGGGGTCTGGAACGACGCGGCCTGCCACACCTCGGACGCGGCCTGCACCGCCTGGTGTTCCACCTCCAATTGCTACCCGGCCCTCAATCCCAATTACGGAACCCTTGACCTGTCCGGGGGTTTCCACGACGCGGGGGATTTCGAGAAGAAGATCGCCATCGGCACGGACTGTTCGGTGACCGAGTCGGGGGACAACGGGGACACCCTCTGGTACCTGCTTTCCTCCTACGAGCAGAACCCCGGCCTCTTCGCGGGCTTGTCGATCAACCTGCCGGAGACGGGGAACGGATTTCCCGACATCCTCAACCAGGCCAAGTGGGAATTGGACTGGTACTTGAAGATGCAGCGGCCCGACGGCCATGTACTGGAAGGGGTGCACGTGATGAACCTGGCGACCCTATCCTCGCCCCCCAGTACGGATACCACCGCCCGGGGCTACAGCCCGCCGAGCTTCGATAGCGAAGGGGCCTTCACGGCCAACGTGGCCCACGCGGCCAGGGTCTTCGCCACGGTGAGCGGGGGCGCGGCCTATTCCGCCACCCTCAAGACCGCCGCGGAATTGACCTGGAACAGTTGGGTGGTCAAGTCGCCCGACACCGACCCCAACACGGTCAATTATCTTCCGTATAACAGCTTCAAGCTCTGGGCCGCGTCGGAGATGTTCCGCATGGAGACGGCCCTGGGAGGCCCGGCTTCCATCATTAACGCCGCCCAAGCCATCATCGACGGGGGGGCCGGGATCAACTGGACCACCAATTACGCCTATACCTTCCCGCCCTATTTGAATTACTGCATGTTCAATTATCTGCTGACGCCCGGCGCCACGGCGGCCGTTACCACCGCCATGCGTAACGAGATCAGCGCCTATGTGAACACGATCTTCTCGACCGATGACCTTTACCACGCCGGCATGAACCCGACCCTCTATACCTGGGGCTCCACCCAGATGAAAGCGGACACGGGCCTGTTCCTTTATTGGGCCGCCCAGGTGGGGGCGACCGGGTCCTATTCCGCCGCCCAGTGCCTGGCCCATGCCGAGGATTTCGCTCACTATTTCAACGGCGTGAACCCCTTGAACATGCTTTACATGACCAACACCGAGTCCATGGGCGCCAAACACTGCGTCTGGCATGTTCTCAACGCCTGGTTCGGCCAGTACTCCACCTTCACCTCCCTGACCAACTACATCGGCAAGCCGGCGGCGATCGTCGACCCGCTTTATCCTTATGTGGCGGGGGACAACGAGACGTCCAACTACGGCCCGCCCCCGGGCTACGTGCCGGATGGGCCGAGCTGGCAGTACTTTTCACTGGGGGGGACGGATGTACCGCCGGACAACCCGGGGCCTGTGGAAGCGCCTTACGCCAAGGCCTACCGCGATTACGACCGGTACTTCACCGGCACCAGCGTCCCCTATATCGTGAACGAGTCGGGCATCAACGACACCACCTGCGTGATGATGCTGGAATCGCTCTTCGCCCAGGGGACCGGGCCCACCCCGACGCCGACCCCCACCCAGACCGGCACTCTTCCGCCCACCGCCACCTATACCATCACGCCCAGCCCCACGATGACGGCCACCCCATCTCCCACGTCCACTCCCATCCCCAGCGCCTATTGCCCGGCCACGATGATCTCGGACTTCGAGTCCCAGAGCGCGGTCAACCTGTGGGGCGGGACCTGGGTCACCCAATTTGGCACAGCCGCCATGGGGGTCACCTACAACGGTCCGGGGGCGGGAAGCTCCAGCTATTCGGCGGGGGTGACAGGGTCGGTCACCAGCGGGGGTTACGCCGAGTGGTACACGCCTCTATACGCGTCCTGGGCGCCCTTCAACGCGGCGTCCTACGGCGTGCTGGGTCTGCAGTTCTATATGAAGGGGGACGGCAATACCTACCGGATCCAGATCTCGACCTCGGCGGTGACCGACACTGATTGGTATGGATACAATTTCACCCCGGCCAACGGGGTCTGGGCCCTTTACCAGATACCTTTTTCCGTCATGACCCGCCAACCCTGGGGGACCCAGACGGGACTGCCCCAATATCCCCCGGCCAACGACGTGACGGGAGTGGTCGTCGGCTGTCCCAACAGCGGGAATTTCGCTTTCGGGTTCGACCAGGTGGGGTTTGTTTGCTCCATCCTCACGCCCACTCCGACCCTCACCCCGACCGCGACCAACTCGGCGACGAATACCGCCACCAAGACCGATACCATCACCCCCACGGTCACGGCTACGAATAGCGCGACGATATCCCCCTCGGCGACCCCTACACCATCGGCTTCTTCCACCGGGACGGATACGGCCTCGTCGACCTACACCCGGACCATTACCCCTACCGCTACGGCTTCGCCGACCGCCACCCATACCACGACGAATTCCCCTACGGTCACGCCCACCTCCACCCCGACGGCATGGCTAACGCCCACCAATACCTTCACCCGGACGCCCACCAACACGGCCACCATCACCTCGACCTTCACCATCTCCCCGACGTATACGATGACGGGAACGCCGTCCCTCACCCCGACGCCTTCGCCCACGGCCACCATTACGGATACCCCTACGCCTACCAACAGCGCCACCCTCACCCTGACCCCGACGGCCACCTCGCCTTATAGCCCGACGGCGACTTGGATCGCTACGCCCACGGGGACGGATTCCGCCACGCCGACATCCTCCGCTACGCTCACCGATTCACCTACGGGGACAAGTTCAGCTACGGCATCGCCCACCTGGACCACCACCCAGACCCCCACGGTCAGCCAGGTTCCCACGAACGCGCCGGGACGGGTGGCCCTTTATCCCAACCCCGCCGAGGGGCCGGCGGTGAACCTCATACCATTACCCTATCCGGGTATCTCGGACGTAAGGGTGAAGATCTATACCTTGGCTTTCCGCCTGGTGGCCGATACCACCTACCCTTCCCAGGCCTCGGGCTCGGTCCTGTCCGTCCCCTTGACGGATAAATGGGGCAAGAACCTGGCGGATGGGCTTTACTACGTGGTGGTGACGGCTGGTGGGAACAAGAACATGGGTAAATTGCTGATCTTCAGGTAGTCCTTTCGCTTTAAAAACCACACTTTCGCAATAAAATCATAAAATCATGGAATAAAACCCCGTCTGGCGGATCGAGTGTATATGAGGGATACCTCCAGCTCTCTCGCCTATACGGGGATACGCGTCGGTGAGGGACGATCGATGGACGAAAGGGAATTGGTACGCCTTGTACTCGAGGGTGACCCCTCGGCGCAGGAATTGCTGGTGAAAACCCACCGGGAAAACCTGAGGCGGGTCTGCGTCCACATCCTGGGCTACCAGGACCCGGAGATCGACGACGTCCTGCAGGACACCTTCGCCTCGGCCTTCCCCAAACTCGCCGAGTTCGAGTTCCGTTCCAGCCTGGCCCATTGGCTCCGGACCATCTGCGTGAACTACTGCTACAAACGCTGGCGCAAACGAAAACGTATGGTCATGGTGGAACAGGAAAAGATGGAGGAACTGCTCATTCCCGACGCCGTCACCCGCCAGGGGGCGGAGGGGCTGGAAGCGGACCGGGTCCGCAAGACGAAGGCCCTGCGAAAGGGCAAGGAAGCCCTGGGAAAGCCCTGCCGGGACCTGATCGGCCTGAGGGACGAGGCGGGAAAGAGTTACGCCGAGATATCGGGGATATTGAAGGTGCCCATGGGAACGGTGATGTCCCGTCTGGGGAGATGCCGGGAGACCTTGAGGGAACTGGTGATGCGGACCCTATCGGGGGAATGGAATGGCTGATCTGGTCGAAAAATTCTTCACGGCTGACCTGACCGACTCGGAAGAAGAGGCCCTGGATAGCTTATTGGCCTCGTCCGAGGAGGCTTCCGGCCGGTTCGCCGAATTGGCGGCCAAGGCCTACCAAAGCTTCGGCTTGCCGGACCCGGGCGGGGATACACCCAAAAGTTCCGGCTGGCGCAAACCCCTGTCGTTGATCGTCCTGGCCTTGTTCCTTTTGGCGGGCCTGAAGGTCTGGCGTTCGAGGGAGTCCCGATCGGACCTTTCCCAAGCATCCGCGCCCTCCGTCTCCCTGCCCTCCCACAAAGTGAGGTTGGAAAAGTCCGGGACCCAAAAGACCGTTGAGAAGGTCCTGCCTAACAAACTTTCCAATGAGGAGCCGTCCGCCGCGACGTCCGGGAAGACCGCCGAAACGATGGCGGCCTCCCCCTTGCCGCTCCTGGCTGAAACTCCCGCGCTCACTCCGGCCCCCAAGGCCCATGCCCGTTTGAGGATCAACCTGGCCATCGGCCAAAGCGGGCCCGTCACGGTCCGCATCCTGGACGCCACGGGGCTGGAGGTGAAAGACCTTTATCGGGGGAACCTGGCGGCGGGAACCTACGCCTTCGTCTGGGACGGCAAGCTGGATAACGGCAGGACCGCCTCACCCGGCCAGTACCACATCCAGACCCTGGATGGAACCCAGAACGAGGTGAAGGATTTCTGGATCACGGCCAAGAAGAAAACAGCCCCATGAGAAGAGAAGGCCATTTACCACAGAGACCCAGTGCCGCGGGAAGAACCTGTTTTTTGACCCCCGGCCAAAAGAAAAGGCGGATCTTTCGGGTTTCCCATCGAGCCGTTTGGGGGACGCTTTTGCTGATGTTGGTTCTCGTCCAACCGCGCCAATCCTTGGCCGCCTGTGACCTGACACTGGCTTACGGAGCTTCCACTACCCTCTCCAATGGGACCTATACCTATTGTTCCATGACAGTTTCCGCGGGGGCGACCCTTTACATCGGCGGGGCCGTGACCGTGAACATGACGGGCGACGTGGATATCGAGGGCGTGGTATCGGGAGTCGGGTTGGGCTACGGGTCCTCCTTTAATACCTCTCCTGGTCCGGGGGCGGGCGGCGCGGGAACGACCGTCGATGGGGGGGCCGGGGGCGGACACGGCGGGGATGGGGGAAGCGGGATGATTTCATGTTGGAGTGGAACCATGTACTCCCCGGCTGGATGCTCCACGATGACGGGTCCGGCGCTGGGAGGGTTGGCTTATGACTCCTTATATGATCCTTCCTGGATGGGAAGCGCGGGGGGACCCAGCGGCGGCTCGACCTTTGTACCGGGCGGCGCCGGCGGCGCCGCTTTTACCCTGAGCGCTCCCGCCAATAACGTCACGATCAATGGGACCATCGACATGAGCGGTGCCAGTCCCACGGTCACGGGAGTACAACCGGAAGCCGGGGGAGGCGCGGGAGGAACGGTCTACATCGACGCCCAGAATATCCTCGGTATGGGGATCATCAAGGCTTTGGGCGGGATAGGTGGAGCCGCCTGGTCGGGCGGCGCGGGCGCCGGCGGCGGCGGAGGAAGGTTAAGACTTTGCCTGACCGGCGGGATGCCATCCTCGTTCGACGGATTGGTCAATGTGCACAGCGGGCCGGGCGGAATGGGAGGGGAAATTTGCGGTCTTGCTTGCACCAGTTGGACCGGAGGGCCGGGACAGGACGGGACCTATTACAACTGCGCCCCGACGGCAACCCCGACCATCCCCTTGACCTTTACCCCTACAGACACTCCTACACCCTCTAACACACCAACAGTGACCTCCACCGGCACGCCTTCCGAGACGCCGACCTACACACCCACGAACACCCCTACGCCCCTGCCATGCCCGCCAGGCTACACGGGCCCCCAGCCTCCTGGCCCGGGTGAATGCTTCACCTATCCGGCGCCGGCTTTCGGCAGCGTGGTCCATTTCGTTTATTACATGAGGGAACCTGGGACGGTCCGGGTGTCCGGCCCGCGCGCAATCACCAGACCGATGGCCAGCCCCATCATGACGGGAACCATGATGACAATGCACAAGGTGAAGTGGGAGACGAGGTAATTAACGACAAACAACTGGCCGAGCGACACCGGGAGGTGCATGAGCTTGGTCAAATCAATGCTCTCGGAGCGTTGGAGTTCCGTGAGCAACCCAATCATCCAAAAGAACAGAAACCCCGCCGTAACCCCCATCCAGATTTCCATGATGACTTTCGGCTCCACCGCACGCAAACCGAACACCGCGCCGAGCAGCGCGAGCACAAAGAATCCCAACGCCGCCACGATGGCGCCAAAGCCGACCAGCACGGAGATCACGGCGCCAAGGCCGCCGCTGCGCGCCCATTGATTGCGCATCAGCCGCCAGCGCAGCCAGAAAATCGTCTTGAGTTGCTCGCGGTTCATTCCAGCCAGCTCAGTTTCTGCGTCTCACCGTCCCCATTGCCCACCACCGCCAGAAATTTGTCCTCCAGCGAACCGTCCCGGTGCAATTCCTCCATGGTGCCCTGATGCACCAGCTTTCCCTGCGCAATGATCCCCACGTCGGTGCACAATTTTTCCACGATTTC
>CAWHOE010000077.1:0-14096 GCA_963830915.1 candidate division FCPU426 bacterium | reverse complement strand
GAACCGTTCAGTTCGAGTCTTCTATGAAGGCGGTCGACGGCAAGCTGGTCTTGAGCTTCGATAACATCGGGGGAGGGCTGAAAAGCGGGGGGGATGAGCTTCAGGGGTTCGCGGTGGCGGGAGCGGATGGACCCTACCACTGGGCGAAAGCCCGCATCCATAAAAACAAGGTCGAGATTCTGGAGCGATGACGTGAAGGAACCCGCCCGGGTCCGCTACGCCTGGGCCGATAATCCGATATGCGACCTTTTCAACAAGGAAGGACTGCCCGCCTCGCCCTTCCAGGCTTCGTTGGACAAGACCGCTCCCTGAAGGAGAAAAAGAACCTCTCGGACTGGATCTATTTCCGGGAGGTTTCTTCCACCACTTCCATGGCGCCGAAAACCACATTGGCGTTCACGATCAGCCTGGGTTTGCCTTCCTGATAGGCCTTGGTCTTATAGATATAGGTCCCGAGGGCCGAGGAGCTTCCATCCGGCAGACGGGCCTCCCCGAAGGCCGAACTGGTCCTGACCAGGGCCGGGGTATCCGCCTTGATCTTGATGATCGTCTCGCCAAAGACCGTGTTGGATTCCACTACGATATCCTGATCCTTGAGGACCAGGTCCGTCAGGTCCATGGTCCCCTTTCCGAAGACCACGTCCGTCTTTTTCCCTGGGTCGGTCGAAACACTAGCCGGAGGAGGAGCCGCGTCCTGCCGGGGAAGTCCCCGATGGAACCCTCCCACGATGATCTTGACCCCTAGGAAGATGAGGAAGAGAGCGAAGAAGGTTCGGAACACCGGAATGTCCCAGTGGAACAGGATCTTGAAGATGATGGAAACCCCCAACAGGATGAAGAACGCGCCCCAGACCATTCCCGAGAATATAAAATCCATTTTCATTTCTCCTCCTCCGCTGGATAAGTGCCGCTTTAGGCCGGCTCATTTGACACGTTTTGACGTCAGAACACTATGACATTCTTCATATATAGTAATGGCCCAACTTCGACTTGTCCCAACAACCCCCTGTCCCATCCAGCCGCTTTCGGGAATAATGGGGGCCGTCGTTCATCAAAGCCGGACCGAGTGGGCCATTGAAAAAGACCATCCCTCACAAAAAGAACAAGCTTCACCACAAGATCGGCAAAGTGGTAAAACGAACTATCGACGCCAAGACCCTGGTAGCCACGGTCCTGGGCGGCCTGCTGGTGCTGATCGTTTCATTGGCTTCCAACTACCTGCTCGAGGAAAAAAGAGCGAAGGAAGACACCCTGCGCCAGGCCAACCTGGATATCCAGACCGCGGACAATCTCTATCAGCAGGGCGGGGATTCTGAGCGAACCCATCCGTTATTACAAAGAAGCCCTCTCCCGTCTTTCCAAGAAGGAGGACGCCCAGATCTACGCCGACGCCGAGACCGGGCTGGCCCTCTGTTACTTGAAAACGGCCCAGAAGGGCAAGACCAGCGAGAACGCCCAACAGGCCGTGGACGCCTTGAAGGATGTTATGGGCCTGTTCAAATCCCTCTATGGCAAGGACCCCCAGTCCGCGGACCGGGTGAAGATCTCCCGGGTCATCAGCGAGCTAGCCGATTCCCTTTCCATTCTTTCCGACATCAAGGAAAAGGTCCCCTATCTGGAGGAATGCATCGAATTGCACACGACCGCCCTTCGGGTCAGTTCGGACCGGAAGGACCCGGACCTCTCGGCCACCATCCAGATGGACCTAGGGAAGGAATACATGAAGTTGGCCGAGGAAAAAGACAAAGCCGATAACCTGCGCAAGGCCCTGGACGCGGACCGGGAGGCCCTGCGTTATTTCACGCCCCGGGAGCACCCGAAGGAGTTCGCCATCGTCTCCAATAGCGTGGGGGAGGCTTTCATCAACCTTTCCGAATCCTACGATCCAGAACCGAACGTCAAGAACGCCCTGGGAGCTTACGAACAAGCTTTGAAGGTAGCCACCCTGGAATCCGACCCGGATGGTTACGCTATGACCCAGCTGAATATCGGCGACGCCCTGCTCCATTACCACGCCTTCCACAACAATAACGGGATACTGGCCAAGGCCCTGAGATCTTTCCAGAACGCCCTGCTGATCTATAAAGAGGATTCCAGTCCCTTCAACTACGCCACCATCCAGACCGACACGGGAAATACTTACTGCGCCCTTTTTGAGGCGACCCACAAGACCCTCTATCTGGACAAGGCCTTGGCGGCGGAAAATGAAGCCCTTCGGATATTCAAGGCCGATACCTTTCCCTACAATTACGCCCTGCTTAAATTGAACATCGGAAATGTCTATACCTATTACGCCTCTTTAGGGAACCCTCTGGAGAACTACAAAAAAGCCATCGAGAACTACCTGGACGGTTTGAACGTCTGCACCTTGGACCGTTACCCTTACGAATACGCCAAGCTGACCAATAATGTCAGCTCGGTCTATGGAAGGTTGGCGCTACTGGAGGATAAAGAAAAGAACCTTGCGACCGCCATCCAGGCCAGCCTGGAATCCCTGAAAGTTTGGACCCTCGACCGTTACCCCCTGGATTACGCCCTGGCTCAAGCCAATTTAGGCGATCATTACCAGGTCTTATGGATCAGCGGGGGTAAAGAATTGTTCCGTTCCTTAGCTTTAAAGGCCTTTCAGGAAGCGGAACTCGTCTATCAGAAGGAAAATTTGGCTGAAAAAGCCAGGGAGATCCGGCAGAGGATAAACCAGCTCCAAAAGGCCCCCCTGGTTGAACCGGCGCCTTCCCTCACCCCTGGAACGGGGACCGCCTCATGAGCGTTTTCGAAGGTTTGGAACTGGGGTTTGGAACCTGGGCCTGGGGGGACAGCACGGTCTGGAAATACGGCCAGGGCTACTCCGATTCGGATCTTCGGGATTCCTTTCGAACGGCCCTGGATTCGGGAGTTGTTTTTTTCGATACCGCCGAGGTTTATTGTCGGGGGAAATCCGAAACTTTTCTGGGTTCTTTCCTGAAGGAATACCCCAGCAAGAAGGTCTTGATCGCCACTAAATTCATGCCCTACCCCTGGCGGATAAACACGAGGGCGCTTTTGATATCCCTGAAGGCGAGTTTGAAACGATTGGGCCTGGAACGCGTGGACCTATACCAGGTGCATTTCCCCATGCCCTTTCGTTCGGTCAAGGCCTGGATGGAACCCCTCGCGGAGGCGGTCCAGTTGGGACTGACCCGGGAAGTCGGGGTGTCGAATTACGATAGGGATCAGATGCTCCGAGCCCGGGACGCTTTGGCGCTCAGGAATGTGCCTCTCGCTTCCAATCAGGTGCAATACAGCCTGGTCCGGCGCAAGAACGAGTTCAATGGATTGTTGGAGGAGTGTAAGAAGTCGAACATCACCTTCATCGCCTATAGCCCATTGGGAATGGGAATGCTGTCGGGCAAATACACGCCGCGGAACCCGCCGCCCGGCCCCCGCCGGTTCTTTTATCCCAAAGAACAGTTGGCCCGGATCCAACCCCTGGTGGATCTCATGAGACGGATCGGGGCGGCCCATGGCGGTAAGACCGTCAATCAGGTCGCCTTGAACTGGTGCGTCGTCCAAGGGACCTTCCCCATACCGGGGGTGAAGAACGCTTCCCAGGCCAAGGAGAACGCTGGCGCGATGGGATGGCGATTGACCGCTTGGGAAATGGCCCTGCTCAACGAGGCCAGCTTGGAGTTCAAAGGATGATCTTGGCTTGAGACTGGGGCATTAAACCTGGGACGTATTGACTTCTGTTCCTTCGACCGGCAATCCCGCGCGGAACCATTCCTGGAGCCCTCCCGAGTAATTTTCCACCTTGAATCCGTCTTTGGTCAGGGCCTTCGCGGCCTCGAACCCATCCAGGATGCCGAAGCGCTCGCCGTAAACGATGAGGTTCTTCTTTTTTCCGAATTTATCCCCCACTTCCTTCGTGAAGGCCGAGTGATCGTCGGTCAAAGGGAAGCTTTCCGACCCCTTGATATGCATTTTTTTATACTCGCTTTTGGAGAGAACGTTGATGAGCACGCACTCGCTGTCTTTCATGTTCTCTTGGACCTGCTCTTTATTGATCCTCATTCGGGAAATTCCTTTCAAGATGCGGTCAACGAACGGGGGTAAGCTCCATAGATCCATGGTTCCCCTCTAGACCGGCTTTGACTATAGGCCCTATCCAGGAAGAATGATATAAATCGCCAGGAATATTCCCATCAGCTAATAACCTCTCCCTGAACCAGCAAGAATCGTTATCATTCCCCTCCTTTCACCCATCGATCCAGTGTGTTCAACCATTTAACCGGTTCCAATGAAAAGGAAAATGTTTGACCCTTTACCTCCCGGATCAGTTCGCGACATTCCGCTCATTTTCCGACCGGATCATTGCTAATCGATTTCCTAAAATAGGTTCGTATTCATTAGAGCTTTATCTTGCCGGCCCCTATATTGAGTTTAGTCCTATTTATCGATAAAACTTCTGGGAATGCCATGGACAATCTCTCGATCGATATCATTCATCAGCCCCGTCAATCAGGTGTGGTCACGCTCCGTTTCAAAGGTTTCCTTTACGCGGCGACATTGGCGCAGGCCGATAAAACCCTGCAGACCGTCCTGACTTCCGAGACCATCAAAAAGCTGATCCTTGACCTGACCGAGACCAACTATATCAGCAGCGGGGGGTGGAGCCTCTTCCTGAGCAAGAATCAGATCGTCCAAAAACAGGGCGGTAAGGTCGTTTTGGCGGGCATGAAACCCGAGGTCCATGACGCTTTTGAATTCCTGGAGTTCGACAAGATTTTCAAGCTTTTCACCACCTACGAGGAAGCCTTGAAGGTGGAACACTCCAAACCCTCCACCCTGAGCGGCATTTCCTGACCACCAAACCGGCTTTTTCCCTTCTTATTTTCATTCCCCCTCTTGAGAACCGTCCGTCTTTTCTTACAATGAAACCATGATTCATCCATTTCAAGGAGCGTGTTATGGCTTATGAAGCGAAGAATTTCAGTCATCTGATCGGCCTGCCGGGTTTCAGCGAGACCCTGCTGAAGAACCATTTCAAACTTTATGAAGGTTATGTGACCAATACCAATAAGGTGCTGGACCTTTTGAAGAACTGCTGAGGCCGGAACTCCTCCCTATGCGGAGATGAAACGCCGGTTCGGGTGGGAATTCAACGGCATGAGACTGCATGAATTGTATTTCGGCAACTTGAACAAGAATTCCAAACCCTTGGACGGAAATTCTCCCTTGGGCAAACAGATCACGGCGGACTTCGGTTCGGTGGAGAATTGGGAAAAGGATTATAAGGCCGTCTGCGCCATGAGGGGCATTGGCTGGGCCATCCTGGTCTGGGACTCGGTCGGAAAAAAACTCATCAATCTTTGGGTCAACGAGCACGACGGCGGCCATCTGGCCGGAAGCGTTCCCCTTTTGGTGGGGGATGTTTTCGAACACGCCTATATCACAGATTACGGCATCAACCGGGCCGATTACATCGGGGCCCTTATGAAAGCCCTGGATTGGGAAGTGATCTCCGGACGTTTCAAGGCCTGACCCGGACAAGCCGAGCTCGCGTTAACGCTCGTTGGGATTTAAAAATAGGGGTTCAAGTTCACGAGGATAATGCCGTTAGAAATATCAAGACGTTCATCCTCGCTAATAAGGAATGATCATGGACCCCTTATTCCCCATCACGGCTTCTGATTCCAATCTCCCTTCCCTCTATTCGCCGCCATCGTCCTTCGACCCAACCCCTGTCCCTTTCGATCGACTTTTGGATCTGACCTTCACGACGAAAACCAATTCCTCCGGGGCTTCCTCAGCCGCCATTGAGGCCCAGGAAATGATCTCCGCCCATGAGCGGAAATTGGACCTCTTGACGGGCATGGTCGAGCAGGCCAAGATCGCGATGAATGGCCAACAGGAACTTCCGGGCGGGTTTTCCTCGCCAGCGGAGCAGGCCTATTATTCGGCTGTATCCCAGCTTAGGCAGGTGAGCATTCCCGGCGGCGTTCTCAATATCGTTTGATCTCCGGGGGGAAGGAAAAGGACCGACCCAGCTGTTACGCCTCCGTTAAATTCCATCCAAACCTTTTGATTTTTTTCTATAAAGGCGATATTTGTCCCATACTGTTTTTATGACAGCTTCCAGTCTTCAATCCATACCAGCCTCCGTTTACTGGTTGTTATTGCTCTTTATCGCCTTTTATGGGGCCAGCGCCATGCGTTATTTAAGAAAGGCGGAATGGAAGCGCAGGTCCTTCCAGGCCCTGGGGGAGAATCTGGTCTTCCAGTATTACCGTTACCAAAGCGACCTGGAAAACAGCGGTTTCGCCTTGCCACCCCTGCTTTATCCCCGGGGCCGCCGCAAACCCATCCCAACCTTCCTGACGCCACGCTACCAGAACATTCTCAAGGGCTCGAAGAACGGTCTGGATATCCTCCTCTTGGAGCTGCCCTATCCGCGGGAGGACGGCATCACCGAAACCCGCGCCCTATTTGGGATGAAAGGGGCCAACCTCCCTTATTTCGAGTTGGTGCCTTTGCGGTTGTTCAACAAGTTCCACCGCCTACTGGAACTGGATATCAAGGAAATGTTCAGCGGACCCAAGGTCAAAAGCATGGAGATCACCGGGCTAGGGGAGTTCCGCCGTTCCCGACATCATCTGTGGGGTGAAACCGGACAAGAAGAGCGTTTCAAGGACCTTTTCCCGAGGGAATTCCTGGAATACCTTCTTCGCTTTCCCAATTGGCGAATCAAAGGACAGGGGGATTGGATCATTGTTTTCGAGGAAAACATCTCGGTCCCGCCCGAACAGCTCCGGGAATTTTTCAACCGGACTTTTCAGTCCGCCTCCCTCCTTTTTCAGCCAAGGGTCCAGCAGGACAACGCTTTGACCGCCCCGCCAACCGAACTGGCCGGACTCAAAAGATAAAGCTCTTTCCCGTCCAGGCTTTCCCTATAATTTCCTTGAGCGTTTTTTCAAAGGAAGGATTTTGCGTGTTTTTTTCTCGATCCATTAAAACCATCGGCGGGATGCTACTCTTTGGTCTTTTCCTTTCGTTGACCGTCCCTTCACGTTCTGACGATTTCCTGGCGAAAGGACAAAAGGCTTTTCGTTCCAAGGATTACGCCAAAGCTTTCGAGTCCTACAAGCTCGCCGCCCAGAAGGGCGATCCCAACGCCATGGCCGACCTGGGGTTGCTGTACGAAAAGGGTTTGGGCACGAAACAGGATTACGCTGAAGCTTTCAAGTGGTTCACCCGGGGAGCCAGGAAGGGCGACGCGGAGGCCCAAAACAACCTCGGTTACCTCTACCTTAATGGTCTGGGCGTCCCCAAGGACGCCTCTCTGGCCCTTCAATGGTTCCAAAGATCAGCGGGGCAGGGATTGGCTTCGGCCAGAGGGAAACCTGGGGTTGATGTACGGCAAGGGTCTGGGCATCCCCAAGGATTATAAACTCTCGTTCCAGTGGTTCCTCAAGGCAGCCGAGCAGGACGACACCGACTCCCAGATCAATCTGGGGATGATGACCTCGGTCGGGGAAGGGACTTCCAAGGACCTGGTGGAATCCTACAAGTGGTTCACCCTGGCCCTGACCCGGGGGGACCTGGAGGACGCTCAGGAAAAAGAATTAAGGGACGATGTGGAATGGCTGGAAAAAAAGATGACCAACCAACAGATCGACGAGGCCAAGAAGCGCGCCCTTCAATGGAAACCTTCCGGCGCGCCCTGATCGGAAAAGTTGTTCCCGAAGATTCTTGAAACCCTCAGTGATCCTGATAAAGGCTGGGATAGGGAACCTTGGGCGGTCCCTTTATCGAAATGGCTCGAGAGCTGTTTACCGGTGTTGGTTGGAATGCTGGGTTCGAAAGGTTCGGCACCACCCGGGTTACCTTCGAATGCCCCGGAGTGGGCGTGGGGTGGAGGGAAATGAATCGATCCTTGCCGTTCAACTTCAACATGGAGGGTTTGGCCTTCACGCCTGTCATTTGAAGTTTTGGGCGAAGGACACGGTTGGTGGGGGCGATTAATTTGCGATTGGGCGCCGTCCAGACATTGGTGGCTACAGGGGTCAATCCGTCCATGGCCATGACCGCTGTCAGGGTCCCCAGCCAAAGGATCAAAACCAATCTCATTTTCTTCATGCTTTCTCCTGGAACGATAAGAGGATCATTCTACACCAACTATTCCTCAAGTCGCTCCGGGATTGGTGTTCCATTGACCCCGACCCTGCCAACCCGATTGACCGGATCGGGATTGACCCCTCGGACCCCTTCCGCCATGGGCTCGTCCACCCGACTGCCCTCCGTGAAAGTCCCCCTGGAAAGGTCCGTTATAATCGCTTTTTAATTCGCCCACCGGATCCCGGTCCGCCAATACCATCCCCTGGGTATCGAACGGATGGTAATCGCCGTTCAAATAGACCTCGATCTTGGCCGTCTTGCTGTCCCCGGGGAACCACCAATAACCATTGGAGAAGGTTAACCATCTACCCGCGAAAGAATCATGCCACCAGTATCGGTTCTTGGCCCAAAGGACCCATTGGAACTTCTGACCGTCAAGGAGCCCGAACCAGGTATTCCCTTCCAGGTCCGTGAAGCGGCAATATCTGCCCTCAGGATGGGGATACCAAAACAATTGATCCGTTGGGATTTCCGACAGGTTATCCCTTTGAGTCCGACGAGCGTTGATGAGCCCCGTCATGAATCCGCCGTCCAGCGCCGAAGCGGATGGAAAAGCGCCAAGGGAATGATCGTCAGGGCCGTTCACGGGAAGATCAGGTTCCACGTATCCCGCGCTCGATATTTTTTCCTCGTCGTTCAGTTGGAAGGGAGCAATGTTGTCGCTATTGCTCCCATTATTGTCTTGGGGATTTTCATATGTTTGAGCGGACAAAAAGGGAATGCTCGAGAAAAATAGCACTATGGTCCAGAACCATGTTCGCTTGACCATAGCCGCCGCCTTAGTACGATCCTTCATGTTATTTAGACGATTTAACCTCGGTATTTGGTACAGTCTTTTGGAAGTTTAATTCTCGGCAAAATCGCGTTTTTGCTAGGTCCCACCGACCCTGTTTCTTATCACCCTTGGGATTTCCTGAAAAACATCCTATGTTATTTCATGGAAAAGGAGCCGTTATGGCGGTTCAAAAGAAGCATTCAAGATCGAAGGAATCCAAGGATTATCCCCTTTCGGAAACCTTGATGCCTGTCGGCTTTGTGGGACATGGCGCCCCGACCCTGGCCTTGGAAAAGAACGCCATTACCGAGGCTTGGCGCCAATGGGGACAAGATTTGCCCCGGCCCAGGGCGGTCCTGGTGGTCTCGGCCCATTGGCTTCAATCCCCTCCCCATTTGGGGCCGGTAAATGTGGTACCCCTGACCTATGATTTCTACGGTTTTCCTGATCCCCTTTACCGGGTCCAGTACCCTTCCCCTCCCGCCCCCAAGCTCACCAAATTGACCCTGGGAATGCTGGAAGACATGGGGATGAAGCCCGGCACCACCTCGGACAGGGGCCTGGACCATGGAGCATGGGTCCCTCTTTTGCACCTGTATCCTGAGGCCAGTATCCCCATCCTTCAGATATCCATTGGTACGGGTGTGCCCATGCATGACCTGTTGTCCCTGGGAAAAGCTTTGGCCCCCTTGCGGTCGCGTGGTGTTTTTATCCTGGGCAGCGGAAACATCGTCCATAACCTAAGGAATGTCAATTTCGTGGACCGTCAGGCCCAGCCCGAAACCTGGGCCTCGGAATTCGACGCCTGGTGCGCCAAAACCCTGGAACGCTTCGACCTGAACGACCTGGCCGATTATTCCAACAAGGGTCCTGGGGCCAGAATGGCCCACCCGACCGATGATCACTTTACGCCATTACTGGTGGCCGCCGCAGCCGCCGGCACCCAAGGCAAACCTAATATCCGTTACCCTTATGAGGGCTTTGATTATCAGAACCTCTCGATGCGCTGTGTAGAATTCCAATAAAGCCTGCTCTAGAACTTCTCAATCTGAGTAACTCCCTTTACCCATTTTGTGCTTGAACACCCTTCCTTTCCCTTCGCTATCAAGGATCCTTACTGAATAAAGAAGGGGACAGTTGGCACTCCCCTTGCTCTTAACTTAGAAGCTGGGCATCCAAGCTTTAGGGGAGGGGTGAACGATGAGAACTTCTGTGGCGCCGATCCGGTTAGTAACCCAGGATAAAAAAAAGAAACGTAGCACACCCGTATCTAGGGTCAAATCATCCTTCCCCACCTTGGAGGAATGCTGGCTTCTTTTCAGCCGGGCCCTGGGGGACTTCACCGAACTTCCCACCGTTCCCTTGGATGGTTTATCCGTCCGGGTGGTGGATCTGCGTCTCACCCGATCTATTCGAATGGTCCATGACCATTCCTTCTATTGCCTCTTGAGAACTTCCGACCGGTTGGAAAGCCACCTGTCCGACACATCCACCCCTAAAAACAGGCGGGAGGAAAACCAATTCGACCGGCTGGCCCTGGGTTTTGCCCAGCGGATCGCCCAACAAACCTATGGCAGCCTTCCCTTATCCAATGAGGATTTCATCGTGGGGTCAGGCGATCCCATGGACTGGCCCGGCGGGGAGCCCGTTCTGGTCCTGCGCCTTCTAGTGGGGGCGACCCCACTAGAGGCGATTATTTGGAAGAACGCGGACGAATTTTGATCCTGGGTAGGTTAAGAACGAGGAGCGGCGCTGGGGAGTGATTTCCAAACCTCTTCGGCGCTCGGTGTTAAAGAATCCATGTTTTTCAGGAACAGGCTGATCTGCCAGATCTGCTCATCCTTCAGGGTTTTACTGAATCCCGGCATCCCGGTCAAACGGATGCCGTGCTTGACCTTCCAGAAAGTGATCCCCTCCGGGTCGTCCTCCACCCCGTCCTTGGCCAACTGGGGCGCCTCTTGGTAAAGACCCACCGCGATATTGGAGGCGTTTCCATCCGATGTGCCATGACAGACGGCGCAATTGACGGCGTATAACTTGATCCCGGCGATGAGGTTAACATCGTTCAATGCTTCCGGGTTGGGCGTTTGGGGCGCTTCCCTTTTGAGGGTGGCGTGAAGGGACTTTCGGGCCATCCATTTTTCGATGGCGGGCGGCTTCCCGTCCGCGTTAGCGGGCATATAACCGAAGGTGATGAAACAATAGGCTCCCGCCAACCCCAATAAGATAGTCAGCAGAATCCCAACGACGATCCCTTTGGCCATGAATGTCTCCTTGTGCAATTTACACTGGAAATTAAATGGACGATTCAAGGATGTTATGGGGCTTTAGGCCAAAAAACAACCCGGCATGACGAAAAGCGGGGATGAGCCCGTCATGCGGGGTTTCTTGGGTAAAACGAGAAGAAAAGGCCTGAATTTTATTTCAGGATCAACAGTTTATTGATCGTCCTACCCCAATTGGTGCTGACACTCACGTAATACAACCCATCGGGCAAGGACTGGCCTGAAGTATCTTCCATTGGAAGGGTAATATCATTCCAACCCGCTAGTACCTGGGTCAACACCGCGTCCTGGACCTTGCGGTAAGACAGGTCGTAGATCTTGACTTCCAAACGAGTGGCGTACTTCAAGTAAACATGCAATTTCTCAGGAGACGTCCCAGTCCAAGGATTGGGGTAAAGCACCGGCGGACCACTAGACGCGATCTCTTGGGTCGGGGTAACGGTGGGTGAGCAAGTGGGCGTCATGGTCGCGGTCGGAGTTGAGTTGGTCCCAAAACCCGTGTTCCCCTGGCTGTTGGATGATTTTAATGATGGCGCGGGCTGAGACGAAGCGACTGCGCAAGACGAGTATTCCTCAATGACCCCCAATTCCGGTAGTGAAACATAAATGTTCCCATTCGAGTCGATGGTCAGGCCCGATGGGTCGTAATAAGAAGCCGAACCGACACCAGTGATCGAAGAAAACGCGCATAATAAGGTTCCTGTATTGGAGAACTTATAGATCTTCTGGTTCGGCTCATCAGATATCCAAACATTATTGTTAGAATCAACGCCGATGCCGGTGCAATAACCGCCACCTGTGACCGTCCACATATTGAGAAGCAGCGTGCCCGAAGCGTTGAACTCTTCCACACGGTTATTGCCGCTATCCATCACATAGACATTCCCCGCCGAATCCAAAGCCACTCCTGAATATGCGGAATTAGCTGAGTTAAACTGGGACGGCCCAGTCCCCTGGCTTCCCCAAGAAGTGATCCAAGTACCGGTGGAATTGAATTCTTGCACCCGGTAATTACCTTGGTCGAACACATAGACATTTCCGGTCGTTCGATTGACGGCAATCCCCCCTGGGTTATTGAACTTCCCGTTCGCCGAACCAACTCCACCCCAGGAATATTGGAAAGCTCCGCTCGCGTTGAATACACGAATCGTGTCTGTATCGGAATCCGGGGGACTGCTTAAGGTGTTATAATTCGATATATAAATGAGTCCGTTGGCTTGATTGATTCCCATCCCCAGGGCACCATCGTATGTGTCCTCCGACCATGTATTGGTTTGTATCCCATTCTGAAAGGCCGCTACCGCGTTGAAAGCGGTCTGCCAATACTGGGCCGTGTAGATGGTTGTGCCATAAGCCGCAATGGCGGCGTTCCCCGGGAAAGTACTCCATTGTTGCACCAGTTGGGCGCATCCATTGCAAGTGGCGGTCGATGTGACTGTCGGAGTGGTCGTTGAACTGGGTGTCGCGGTAGAGGTGAAGTTACTGGTGGGGGATATCGTTGGCGAAAACGTGGAAGTACTCGTCGCCGACATCGTTGAGCTGAATGTAGAGGTGAGCGTAGGCGTTCCGGTTGGGGTATAGTTCTTTGTGGTACTTCCTGTGAGTGTAGGCGTATTCGTAGGTGTGCTCGACATGGTCCTGGTAAAGGTGGCCGTTGCTGATTTGGTCCAAGTCGTTGTTGGCGTCATGGTATTCGTGGCCGTATTGGTATTCGTCGCGGTTGGAGTGGTGGTACGAGTCCTGGTGTAGGTCGGCGTCGCCGTTTTCGTCCAAGTAGTGGTCGGTGTCATGGTCTTTGTGGCCGTATTGGTACTCGTCGCGGTCGGAGAGCTGGTACGAGTCCTGGTATAGGTCGCCGTCGCCGTTTTCGTCCAAGTAATGGTCGGTGTCATGGTTTTAGTGGCCGTATTGGTACTCGTCGCGGTCGGAGTGGTTGTTCGAGTCCTGGTGTAGGTCGGCGTCGCCGTTTTCGTCCAAGTAGTGGTCGGTGTCATGGTCTTTGTAGCCGTATAAGTATTTGTTACGGTAGGCGTGTTGGTATTAGTCCTTGTGTAAGTCGGAGTTCCTGTTTTCGTCCCGGTATTCGTTTGGGTCGGGGAAGGTGTGTTAGTCATCGAATTCGTAATGGTATTGGTCACAGTCGGAGTTGCTGTATTCGTGGCAGTATTGGTCGCGGTTAACGTAGCCGTATTCGTAACCGTATTGGAGGCAGTATTAGTCATGGTTTGAGTCGGGGTATTAGTCAGTGTGTTCGTCACCGTGTTGGTGACTGTCGGTGATGCCGTATTCGTGGCGGTTGGGGTCGCCGTGGTGGTAACCGTGGTCGTGGCCGTACTGGTCGGCGTATTGGTAAAGGTGTTCGTAACGGTCAAGGTCGGCGTACAGGTCGGTTGATTGCTTGCGATCTCATAATCCAGGAACGTCTGGCCGAACTGGGTATCTGTCCAAGCGATCGTCAAAGCGTTGGACGCCCCAGGGATCAAATACGAGTTGGGGATGATATAAGAACTGGGATTATACAAACTGGCCCCGGCCATCGAGTACCCATTGATCGTCACGCTGGCGTAATCATCCGCCTGGATCGAGATGTAATAGACCGGGGGCGGAACTGTATTGGGGACGTAGAAATTGCGCGCGATCACATAAGAATGGGAAATGACGTTCAGTGTGACCGGGAAGCAAGAGGACGCGTCAGCACTGCATCCCAGGAATTTCGAGTTGCCGAACGCTTGCGGTTCATAAGCGAACGATTGGGTGATGATGTGGAGGCTGTAGGGGCTGAATCCCGAGACGGCCACATCGTTGCCATCGCCACTATCGATCTCGAAGGACCCGCATGTATTGTTCGCGGGAACTGAAGTGAATGTATTCGTCACAGTATT
>CAWHOE010000076.1:0-9133 GCA_963830915.1 candidate division FCPU426 bacterium | reverse complement strand
GTCGTCACATTGATGATAAGGCTTGGTGGACCTGGCCCGGCCCTTGAACCCAGCTGGGTCTTGGTTCTCAGCGAATTTCAAATGCTCGGAATTGAGGGGATAGTCCCTGGGTCTTTGATCCGGGTCGTTCTCGAAGAGAACATTGGCCTTTCCATATTGTATGGTACGGATCAATCCCCGGCCCCATTCAGGCTTGAGGGTCAGCTCTACGAACTTGTTTTTGTCTTTGTCGTTGATTTCCATGGGGAGAAGTATATTCGATTCGCCCCGAATGGCTACTAAAAAAAGGAAAATCAGAAACCTTGTCGCGGAAAAAGCAGAGAAATGAATTTTTAAGGCCGATGATTGTCCCCTTTGATATAGTTTGGCCATGAGAATAGTTGATAAAAAAAATTTTTCTTTCGCGTTCTTTATTTTGTTTTTTTTGTGCGGTTTGCCTGGCCTGGTTATGGGTCAAAGCGCCGGGGTGAGCCGGGGCATCGATACCATGGGTTTCCGCGCCGAGGAACCGGGGGAGGCCATCCTGGGGAGGCAGTACATCCAAAAAAGAGGCTTTTTACGCTTTTCGCCCTCCCGCCTTTTGGAACAAGGCGCCCTTGAGCAAGGTGGAAAAGAACCTTCTTTACGCCGTTCGATTCAAGGATCCCCGATAACGGGGATTACATGACCCTCGGGATCATCCAGGGGGGGCCGAAGGAATTGACACTGACGGGTTTGAGCCGTTTCCGGGGGGATTATCTGGGAGGGGTCCGCAGGGCGGGCCTGGGCCAGATCGTGGGGAGCGACCTTTTCAGGTTCAAACATTTCCACTGCTTCCAGGTGATCGCTAGGAAGAACAAGACCGTCCTGTTGCAGCTATTGATCTTCGACCAGCCAGGCTCTTTTCTGCAATTGGCTTATTCAGTGGGAGAGGACCACTATCATGACCTGGCCCGGACCATGGAAGCCTCCATCGCCTCGCTGGAATGGCCATGTTTGTCTTCAAACAAATAGATCCAGTTGTTCTTTTTGAATTAATGTTATTTGGTTATCCTTCTATATATAACCAACGATCTTCGAGATATCGAAGGAGTTTTAGGCCTCTTGAAATAAAAGCCCGGAATAACCATACTAAATACCGTTGGCTGATTAGATATTTTTCAGGATCATGAATGCAAAAAATTTCCAAAACCTTGGGGCGGACGCTTCTTGCTTTGGCCTTGGTCCTATTCTCTTTGAGGCCCAGCGTTACCAATAGGATCGAAAAAGGTTTCAATCATCTCGGATATACTTTTATATCGACCTCCGCGAATTCGAACATGGCTTATCCCGGCAAGGACCATCATTACCGCAGTTCCTTTGACAAAAATGACAAGAGAGCTTTAGGGTCTGTTGTATCGATCGCTCGTGTTTCGGTGGGAGTCGTTCCCGCAGTTCGTGTCTCTGCTGGAAATTATTCCGCCTCCGCCGATCCTTCTATCACTCCTTCCGAAGGTTTTCGCGTTTTAAGGATCTGATCCCCGAATACATACTTCCGTTTTATTCAGGCCTGGGGCTTTTGGCCGGGTCTGCCACGGAATTTGAGGGATCGCGTTCACCAAATCCTTTTCATTTATCGAACCTATCTTTCAAACCGATGAAACGGAAGTCCGCCAAGGGAGATCACCTTCGGTTCTTTTTCCGCTCAAATCGATATGGAGGATAGTTCGATGAATCAAAGCAAAAATTTCAAATCCAAAAAAGAGACCCTTCAACGTGTTTTTCGCGTTGGGGTGGTCCAATGGGCCATGCGACGGCCTATCACCCTGGTCGTGGTGGCCATTGCCGTGGCCTTGGGTTCGGTTAACGCCCTGCTCCACATGAAGTTCGATATTTTTCCTGAGTTGGGGACGCCCAGCATCTATGTGGTGGAGCCTTACGGGGGCATGGATCCTCGGCAGATGGAAAGCTTTATCGCATATAATTTCGAGAAACAGTTCTCCTATGTGAATGGGATCGAGCACATCGAGTCTAAGAGCATCGGGGAAGTGACGATCTTGAAACTTCAGTTTCATCCGGACACCAACATGTCCGCCGCCATGGGGGAAGTGGTTTCCCGGTCTACCCGCGCATTGAAGAACATGCCCCCGGGAACCCTTCCTCCTCTGATTCTGCGTTTTGACAGCGGAAACCTTCCGGTTGGGGACCTGGTCTTTTCCAGCCCGGCCCGAAGCCTGGGGGATATCGAGGATTACGCGCTCAATTATGTCCGCCCCCTGGTGGCCACCTTGCCCGGCCTCCTGGTTTCTGATTCTTTTGGTTCCAGCCCGCGCGCCATCGTCATCGAGGTGGACCCCAAGAAACTCCAGCAATATAACCTGTCCCCGGAAGATGTGGTCCAAGCCCTGGCCAAGGCCAACCAGATCGAACCCTCTGGAAAGATACGCATCGGCGACCAATACCCCTCCGTGCCCATGAATTCCATCGTGGAGAACATCGACGACCTTATTAAGGTGCCGATCCGGCTGGGCACCTATCCCACGGTTTTTGTGGGGGATATCGGGGTCGTCAAGGATTCCACCGACATCCAGGTGGGTTACGCGCTTGTGGACGGGAAACGGACCATTTATCTCCCGGTCATCAAACGTTCGGATGCCTCGACCTTGACGGTGGTCAACGAGATCAAGGACAACATGAAGTTGTTCCAGGACGTGCTTCCGGATGACATCAAAGTGAGCTACCAGTTTGACCAGTCGGGGGTCGTCAAGGATTCGATCAAGTCCCTGTCCTTCGAGGGGATCATGGGGGCACTCCTAACCGGGCTCATGGTCCTGCTTTTTCTGCGGGACTGGCGAAGCGCGCTCATCGTCATCATCAATATCCCGTTGGCCCTCATGGGGGCCATTGTCAGCCTGAAGATGGCGGGACAGTCCATCAATATCATGACCCTGGGCGGGTTGGCCCTGGCCATTGGTATCCTGGTGGATGAGAGCACCATCACCATCGAGAACATCCATGTGCGTTTGGGTAAAGGGGAGAAATTGGCGATGGCCGCGATCAATGGCACTAGCGAGATATTCAACCCGGCTTTCCTCACCATGCTTTGTATCCTGGCGGTTTTCATTCCGGCCTTCTTCATGGGGGGGATGTCCAAAGCGCTTTTTGTGCCACTCACCCTCTCGGTGGGTTTTTCCATCATCTGGGCATTCCTCTTTTCGATGACCCTGGTGCCCGTCATGGCGACCTGGCTCTTGAAAAAGGCGCCGACTCATGGGCGCCAGGAGGTAACGTTCCTGGATAGGATGAAGAGAACCCACGGCAGGATGCTGGAATTCATCTATCAGCATAGAGTCCTATTTCAGGCTGGCTACGCTCTGGGGACATTGGCGATCATCGCTGGGTTGGGAACGCATATTGGCAGGGAAATATTCCCCAAAGTAGAAAGCCATGAGTTACAGATGCGAGTGAGGGCTCCGGTAGGAACACACATCGATAAGACAGAAAAGATCGTCCTTCAGGTTCTGGACCTCATCAAAAAAACGGCGGGGGAGGGGTCGGTGGATACGTCCCTGGGTTATGTGGGGACCCAGCCCACCCAGTACGCTATCAATACCATTTTCCTTTGGACCTCCGGTCCTCAGGAAGCGGTCCTGCAGGTGGCTTTCAAAAAGGACGCCGGAGTCGATACGGCCAAGCTCAAGGAGAAACTGCGGGCGGTTTTCCAAAAAGAGCTACCGGATACGAAAGTGACCTTCGAGGCCAGTGGTCTCATCGACAAGGTGATGAGCGCCGGAGCCCCCACCCAGATCGAGGTTGATGTGAACGGGCAGAACCTGGATAAGGATCGGGCTGTGGCGAATCAGGTCAAACAAGCACTGGCAAATCTGCCGGCGATACGGGACCTTCAATATGGCCAGCCTTTCGATTACCCCACTCTGAACGTGGAAGTGGATCGGGAAAAGGCGGGTTTGCGCGGTGTGCATGTCACTGATATTGGGCGCGCATTGGTGCCGGTAACCTCATCCAGTCGATTCACCCTTCCGAATTACTGGGAGGATCCCAAGGATGGGGTGAATTATCAGGTCCAAGTGGAAGTGCCTTCGAACGATATCAAGTCCATCGCGGACCTGAAAAGAGTGCCGATCCCGGTGAACACGGGGGCTTTACCTCTCTCGGCCTTCGCCAACGTGAATCCCGGTACGGAGGTGGCCGAATATGATCGTTATAATCTGGCCCGGATGGCATCGGTGCAAGGCAACCTTCAAGGGCTGGATCTGGGACACGCTTCCGAGAAAGTTGAGAAAATCCTAAAACCCATACGGCAGTCACTGCCAAAGGGGGTCCAGGTTTGGGTCCGAGGTCAGATCCATACCCTGACCGAGATGACAGGGGGATTGGTGGCGGGACTGGGGTTCGCCATTGTGGTCATTCTGCTTCTTTTAGCGGGTAGTTTCGAGTCATTCCCAATAGCGGCCATCGTTATTTCCAATGTGCCGGCGGTACTTTCTGGGGCCCTGATCGCGCTTTACTTCAGCGGATCCACCCTGAACATCGAGTCCTTTATGGGAACCATCATGGCGGTGGGAGTGTCGGTCGCCAATGCCATCCTTTTAGTGACCTTCGCGGATTTGACCCGCCGTTCGGGCCGGCATTCCTGGGAATCGGCGGTCCATGGGGCGCAAAGCCGATTACGGCCTGTCCTCATGACGGCCATCGCCATGATCGTTGGAATGATCCCGATGGCACTGGGATTGAGCGATAGCGGACAGCAGACGGCCCCGTTGGCTCGGGCGGTCATCGGGGGGCTTCTGGGTTCGACCGTGACCACCCTTCTTATCATGCCCGTCATTTACGCTGTCGTTCACAGGGATAAACCCAACTATACCGCATCTTTGGATCCGATCGATCCTCAAAGCGCTTATTACGAGGAGGCTGCGAAATGAAAAATGTCATATCTAATCTTTACCTGGTGTTGAAGTGTGGATACATGAGGTTGATTGGGATCTTTGGTTTTTTGTTGGCTGGACTGGCAATCGTTTTTTGCCCAGGCCTTGTTCTGGGCCAGACAAAACAAACGAGTGAACTGACATTGGGACAGGCGCTCAAATTGGCTGAGAAGAACAGTCCGTTCCTCAAGGCGGTTGTTTTGCGTCAAAATGAAGAAAGGGAATTTTCGCGAGCGGCGGACTCTGGTTTTTTCCCGTCCTTGGGGGTGGACGCTGTGGATAGCGGCGGGTTCCCCGGATCTTCATCCGGCTTCGGCACTTCCGGTTTGAATAGCTTCCCCGGCATGGTCGCCTCGCCGTACCGAAAGGGATTGGCCGCGAGCGCCTATGCCAAATGGGACCTATGGGACCTTTCGGTCTGGCACCAATCATCCGCGGCTCATTACGCCTATCAGGCCAGCGGGGAGAGGACCAAGTTCCAGATGGAAGTCGTCGATCAGCAAGTTGTGAACGCTTTTTTGGAGGCTGTGCGATTGAGAGGTGACCGGGAGGCCTGGCAAAAGCTGGTGGATGTTTTGATCGGCATCCGAGACACGGTCAAAAGATTCGTGCGCAACGGCCAGTATTCGGAAGTCCAGGGGCTCTTGATCGAGGATCAATTGGCGGATGCCGAACTGCGGACCGAGGATTTTAATCGTCAATATCAGGCCGGCCTGGAAAAGCTCGCTCTTCTAGCCGGGACGGACCCCAATCAGACCTCTTGCCCTTCCCCTGCCGATTTACCCATCGCTTATGAACGTGAATTGGATAATCTGGGGAAGAGTCCACTGATTACTCAAGCTGAATTGGAGACCAAATCCGCTGAAGAAACCGCCGAGAAATATTCGGCTGAAAATCTTCCTGTTCTTGAGGTGGCGGGCAGCGCTGGCTATTTAAGCGACACCCGGCTGGAAGGACCCCAGGATTATTCTGTATTCGTTGGGGTGAGCCTACCCCTCTTCGAGGGGTTCCGGATCGACGCGGAGGAAAAAGCGGCCCGCTCCGAAGCGGATGCTCGGAAGGCGGAGATCTCGGCTGATCAATTGTCGCTGGACCAGTTGAATGTCCAGTATGCCGATGAGGTCCAAAGGTCCCTGGAAGAATTGAAGATATTGGGGGATGAACAGGAAAGGACTGCGAAAGCGGTCGCGTTGTCTAAACAACGTTACCTATCCTTTTTAGGCCCTCTGTCGGACCTACAACAGGCTCTTAAGGATATGGTGAATCTGGACATCCAGGCTTCGTACGCCAAAACCAGGCTTTGGGCCGCTATTACGAACCGGTATCTCCTGAATGGAGGAACTTCAGACGCGATAAAATAAGCCGAATAAGCATCCATTTGGTTTTTTTGAACCCGTTTGAGGCATAGGAACGTCTAAATAATGAGACGGTGTCAAGGCCGCATGTCTTTCCCAAGTCTTGTGGCAGAGGTGGTTAACATGAAAAAAACATGGATGATCCTTGCGATGGTTTTAGTGTTACCGGCGGTGGCCTTCGCTTTCCGCGGGGCTGAATCGAGTGGAAGTTATGGCGGAGGAGACCGTGGTGGGAGTGGCTGGAACGGCGGTAACAGTGGTGGAAATGAAGGAGGCAGGGACTCCGGAAGTTGGAGCGACAACCGAACGAATGATAACACCGCGACCGAATCGACAAACACACGCACCATTGTTTCGAACGGAACCAGGACTTCCTCGATCGTTACGAATTCGACGCGCGGATATTCCAATAACCTTCACACTAACGGTTTGTTCGGAAGGAATCCCTACTATCGTACCAACCGCGGGGATGTCTACAACAGTACTCGCGGTGGTAATGGATTCAATCAATCATCCCAGGGGATACATCATTTCAAGACCGCCGCGGAGCTTCAACGCGGTACTTTAAATCGTTCGAGTTTCTCCCAAGCGCCGAAGGCTTTGACAGGTAAGCCTATGTTGCCTTCCAAGTTCCAACGCTCGGCTCCAGGTCTACCTACCAATGGGCCTGTGGGGAGATCCGCCGCTTTGGTGTCGCCTGGTAAAATGAACATGACCTCGGTCAAGAGCCGGATGGCCTCCATCGCGGGCAGTAAGGCCTTCTTGGGTCGTGCTGCCATCCTCAATAAAACAGAGATTGGAAAAAATCAGTATTATTGGCACACTTGGAACGGCAATAACTACTGCCATTATTATGACCGTTACGGTTGTAACTGGTATGGATGGTACTGCGGGAATTGGTTCTTCTGGACCCAGTTTTATGGTGGTAACTGGTGGTGGTACGACCCCTGGTTCGATCATTATTGTTATTGGTGGGACGGTGGGTGGTGGTGGCAGGACCCAATGACGACCACGGTTTACGCCTACAACGACGGTGATTATGATCCCGCTGGATCTAACAGCGAAGGGAACAGCGGAAATTACAACGCTCCTTCCCCCGCTCCTCAGGATTTATCACAAAACACGGTCAAGGGCGAGGATGACTCGGTGGATTTCGTCAGCAAGGACGGCGGTCTCAAAGTGAAAGTCACCTCGAAAGGCGACGCTTTCCTGAGCGGCCGGGAGGTCTCGACTAAACCCATCTACTTAGATAGCGATGTGGCCGATGTGAAGTTCTCGAAATCCGATAACGGCACATCCCGGATACTCCTTATCTATAAGGATGGGTCCTTCAAGATCTTCAACTCTGACGGAACGCCGCCTGATGGATCGAAAACTTAAGAGGCGCTTATAAAGCCCCCGAGCGAATTTTTCTCACGCGCCTCTGATCTTAAAGGTTATCAGCGGTCCAAGACCGGAGAATGGAAACTGTTTTCCCTGTATCTCATTTTGATTTAACTTTATAAGTAGTTTAACAATCGCTTTTTGGCCTTTTTCCTTCGTTAAATCCCAGCCAAAGTTTACCCCCTTTTAACATTGTCGAAACGTTACATCCGACCCCCACCTGTAGAGTCACGCCCGAATTTCTTTCGAGCCGGGTTTTGCACATCTCTCAACACTTTATGAGCAGGTAATCGAAGTGCCTGGTTTGGGGAAAAGAAGTTGAAGTAAAAAAAGAATTCAAGGAGAAGTTATGAAACGCTTTTGGTTGTTGGCTCTGTTTATGGCCGGATCGCTGACGGTTGCCCTGAGCGCCCCAGCTTTCGCAGATGAAAACGGTGCGACGGCACAGGATGCTTTGGAAGACGTGAATTCAGCGATCGGTGGTCTGTCGTCCAGGGTTTCGGCCGTGGAGAAGACCCAGTCACTGGAGATACAAATTCATGGTTTTGCTGAGTTGGATTCCATTTTTGATACCGAAACGACCGGCAAACAGGAATACATCAGCAACGTGGCCCTGCCCAGACAGGGGACGCTGGCTGGTCAATCCAACCAAACCCAGCAATCCATGCGAAACAGCCGGTTTGATTTTCTGGCCCAAACGAAGGTGGATGGCTGGTTGACCAAGGGCTATATCGAGGGTGACTTTTTGGGCGCAAGCAATACGGCGGAGGCGAATCTTTACGTGGCCCCGACCTTCCGCATCCGACACGCTTATTTAGACGCACAAAAAGACGGCTGGGATTTCATGGCCGGACAATATTGGACCCTTTATGGTTGGAACATGGACTATGTCCTGGCGTCCGTCCAACCCCAGCCGATCATGGGAACCTTTTATGAAAGGACTCCCCGGGTCAGTGTCATGAAGACCATGGGTGATGACGCCCAGGTTCAGATCGCGGTCGATGCTGAGCGCCCGGAACAATCCGAATCCGCTTATCCTAATTTCAACGGTGGTATCCGGTTCTTGCTGAATGACTGGAAAGGCGCCTTCACCTACGCTACCGGCGCGACGAAAAACGTACCCTTGAGCGTCGGCATCTCGGGAACGCTTCGCAACTATACCAACGGCGCCACAGCGGCAAACAATTGGACCAATACGGATTACGTGGGTAAGGGCGTGGCGGTCGATGTCATGATCCCCATTCTTCCCGCTTCCGATAAGGATGACATAAGTATGGTCATTTCGGGTGAGTGTTCCGCCAGCAAAGGCGCGGCGGATGAACTCAATGGATTTACGGGCGGCATCAGCGGTACTCCAGGTACCTACGCTTTGGACGCCGGCATCGCCGGGATGGCTTCCGGTGTGTTTGCTCTGATCGATACCCAGAGCGTGAATGGACAATTGCAGTTCCATTTCCCGAAGAGCTGGGGCACCTTGTTCACAGTCGGTTA
>CAWHOE010000075.1:0-13922 GCA_963830915.1 candidate division FCPU426 bacterium | reverse complement strand
CTCGTCAAACAGGTATCCCAGAGCTCGGCCAATTCAGGGGACGTTCTCACTTACACCCTGACCATCCAGGTCACCGGATCGTTATTGACCCGGGCCGTGGCCCAGGATGTTCTTCCGGCCGACACGACCTTCCAAAAGTTCGTTTCATCCCCGGCTGGGACTACGGAGTCCGCGAATACCGCGTCCCGCACTTTGACTTGGAACCTTCCGCCCCTGCCGACCGGGACCTACCAATTGACCTATGAGGTCAGCGTCAATAATTACCTGCCGAACGGGGAGATGTTGACCAACAAGGCCCAACTGTCAGCGCCAGGGTTGCCTACCGTGAAGGCCGCGGTGAGTGTGGTGGTGGTGGGGTCCTTCACGGTGTCGGTGGGGGTCTATAACGAGGCGGGGGAATTGATCGACACCCTCAAGGTCACCCGGATGACCCAGGCGGTGATGAGCCTGCAGTTGCCGGTGAGCGTGATCACGGGGCTCGACGAATCGGTCACTTTATATTTTGGCGATTCCGTTCTTGGGACTTGGAACGGGAACGACCAGAGCGGAACCCCAGTCTCCAACGGGATTTACCACATCCAAGTGTTAAGCCAGGACAATATGGGGGTTGTGACCACGGTCACCCAGCAGGTGGTGGTGAGCCGGTCCTTGGCCCAGATAACGGTGAATATCTATAACGAGGCCGGGGAGATCGTGCGACACTTGTACGGATTGGTGGAAAACCCGACCAACAGTCAGATGACGGACCTTGTGTTAAGCATGGATGTGTTCAATCCCATGACGACCTCGGTGGTGACCGATCAGCTGCAGTTGGTCATTATGACGGTCAACTCAAGCCCGACGACCCTGATCTGGGACGGACGGAACGATAACGGGGCGGTGGTCACCTCGGGAAAATACTTTGTGGAAGCCCATCTGGTGGAGGGGAACGGAGGAAGCCAGACCATCACCAAGACCGTCACGGTCCAGGAAACGGGAACCCCGGGCGGGCTGGTGAAAGTGGAACCCAATCTACTGTCGGGAACGGAAAAGACCGCTGTTTTCCTATCGCCTGGCCGAGGGGATGTGACCATCCAAGTGCGCATCTATGACCTTTCCGGCCAGTTGGTCAAGGTCCTGCTGGGCCGGCCCGGGAGCGGCACGACGGCTTGGGACGCGACGGGGGTCGCCAGCGGGATGTACCTGGCGGAAGCGGAAGTGGTGGATAACGCCGGCCGCCAACTGGGCCGGCAAATCCTCAAGCTGGTAGTGATCCATTAAGGGTGGGTCGAAACCACTCGCCAGCCTTCAAAGTTACTTCTTTTCGAGAACCAGGACCCTATTCACTCCCGCGTCGTCCTTGGCGAAACTTCTTTTTAAACCCTGGCCCTTGAAAAGGTCGCTGGCTTCCTTGGCGCGGTTGGGCTCCAACTCCATCAGGCCGATCCCGCCGGGGGCCAGCCTCTGGGCCATGCCCTGGGCCACGGCCCGGTAAGGGTCCAACCCGGTTTTTCCTCCGTAGAGGGCAACCGGGGGCTCGTAACCCTGGATCTCAGTGTTCAAAAATTCCTCATCCAACTGGGCAATGTAAGGCGGGTTGCAAAGAATGACCTGGAACTGGGCAGGGTCCCGTTTGGTCAAGGCCTTGAACCAATCCCCCTGGCGCCATTGAAGGGAACTAGCGACCTTTAAACGGCGTGCGTTGGATTTGGCGACCGCCAGGGCTTGGGCCGAGATGTCCAATGCCCAGACCCGGCAGGGGATGTATTTGGCGACGGCGAGGGCGAGGTTTCCACAACCGGTTCCCAGGTCCAAGACCAGGCGTTTTTCTTTGGGCAAGGGAGCCAGGGCTTCCAGGGCCAATTCCACCAATTGGCCCGTCTCGATCCTGGGCCTTAAGACCGCGGGCGAAACCTTGAAGGGCAAGCCGAAAAAGTATATCTCCTCGAGGATGTATTCCAGAGGTTCGTGGTTCATGCGGCGGGCGATCAACTTTTTGATCCTCCCGACCTCGGAAGCCTTCAAGGGCCGGTCGAAATGAAAGTGAAGCTTCAAGGTATCCACGCCCAAGGCGAAAGCGACCAGGCTGAAGGCGCTATAACGGGGGTGGTAGACGTGGTTTTGCCTCAAGATGGGAACGGCCCATTGGATAAGCTGGAGGGGAGTCAAAGTGTTTTTCATGGCATTCCATTCACGAAGGGAAAATTAGGACTTGTTTTGATTATAACTTCTTATATTAAGCTGGTTTCTTAAAAAAGATTTTGCCCCTTTCCCGCTCGACCTTCATTTGTTAATAAATTTCCTTCGAAAATCGTAGACAAAAAACGCTCCTGTCGGATCAATCCTTAAAAGGGCATGACTAGAGCCCAATTACACATCAAGCTACATTCCATCCGGGAGTCGGGATCGCGACTGTCGAAGGGAATAAGGCGGGATTTCTAGACTAGAATGAACCGAGGTGGATATCCCATTCGGAGAGGCTGATAACCAGGCATGAATGACTTTCAAAAAGAGGAAGTTTTCCAGGCCTTCGTTGGGGAAAATCGACGCCTTTGGGTGAGGCTGGCTTACCGCGTCCTCGGGAACCGTGAGGAGGCGGAGGATGTGGTACAGGAAACCTTGTTCCTCTTGTGGGAAAAAGGGGCTTTGTCGAAGGTAGATAGTCCGGGCGCTTATACGGCCCGATCCATATGGTTGAACGCGATCAAGCGGAAAACACGTGGGAAGGTCCATGTCCCTTTGGAGGAAGCGCCCGAAGCGGCAACCCATATGGATTTAGACACGACGGGCCCGTCCCCAGCCGCCGATCCGGCGAGGTTGGAACAGGCTCTTCTGGGTTTGCCTGAAACCCAACGGAACGTGATCCGCATGAAGTACTACATGGGGTTGTCGTTCAAGGAGATCGGGGAAGCCCTGAAGATCTCGCTGAACACCGCGGGCAGTCGTTGTAGGTACGCTTTGAGGACTTTGCGGCAAGCCCTGGAGGGACGCAAGTCTTAAGGCGGTTGAGGGTTGGGAAGAAATTCAAGGAGGGTCGAATGAGCGAGGAAACCAAAGACAAGGAAAAGACCGAGGTCGGCGTAGCGTTCGGGGACGGCAGTAAGATCGCCATCACAGGGATCATTGGAGGGGTCATTTTGGCGATCGGCTTTCCAACGGTCGTCCTGGTTTATGGACAGGCATTGGGTCCCACCTTTTTGATGATCTTTGTCCTTTCCGGGCTGGCCATCGGAGGTCTGGTGGCATTGACCGCCGCTTTCTTCGGGCTGGTTTTGCCGCGCCAAGTCGGGGGAGAGACCGGAAACCTGAACGATTGGATCAAGTGGGGCATAGAGCGGAAAAACTGGAGCGAGGAAGATTGGAAAAAGTGGGCTGATTGCGCGGACTGGACCGAACCTGATTACAAAAATTGGACGCTTCAAGATTGGAAGGATTGGGGCGAGAGGGTGAAAGCCAAGGGCAGGGAAATGGGGAAATGAGGAATAAAACCACGGTGATCTTGAGGAGCGCCCTATTCGTTGGGGTTCTCTATTTTTTGGGCGTATCCATCGCCCATTTGTTCGGCATCAAGGTCCCCTTCCTTTTTATCTATTACAACGTGCCCTCGACCGTGTACCAGGATCGCATCATTTCCATCCTATCCTTCGGGTGGGCGGTCTTTTTCTTTTTCGCGTTGGCCGATACGGACCACACCAAGGCGTTCTTGAAACCCATTCTTTGCGCGGGCGGGGCGGCGCTATTGGGGATAGCCTTCATCAACGTGACCACGGATTTCCACAGCCTTTCGCCCGATTCGACCCCGCTGGCTTATTGGGGCCAGTGGCTGGTCTTGGTCATCTATTTCGGTCTGTTGGCCGGAGCCTACCTTTATTCCAAGAAATAATATCGGGCCGAATTTTTCATTTCCAATGTGAGTACTGTCATATACAGGCCGACAAGTATTGTGGATTCTACTGAGGATGGCTGGGGGAGAGCTTTCATATTCCATATAAGGAACTCTCATGAAAAAGACCCTGGCCGCCCTATTCGTCCTTTTGTTCCTATTCCCGGTCCTTGCCTTCGCCCAGGATGACGACAATACGGACAACCCGACCCCCACGCCTCAGCCGACCCGTTCTTCCTTTTTGAAAAGACACGCTTCCTCCAAGATAAACGCTAAGACCTCCAATGATGAGAACGCCAACGGCTCCCTTTCCGGGGGTTCCCCGCTCGGTCCTATACCCATCGCGGACGATACCCTCAGGTGGAGCGTTTCCCTGGACGCGGGAAGCGGAAGCATGCCCATCCCGGCCTTTACCGACCAGGACGGCAACTTCCAACCGGCCTATACCATTACGTCCATGGACTATGTGGCCCAGTCGGGCCTGGAGAAGATCCTGGGCAAGTTCTCCGTCGGGACCATGGGATGGGAAGTGGGACTGAAGGGCAAGGCCTCTGTGGCTCTCGAGTACTGGGGCACGCAGCAAGGTCCGGGCGAACCGGGCGATTATTTCTGTACCACGGGCTTTCCCGATATCTCCAACCTGCACGCGGGGGATGAGATCGACATCCACGGTTTCTGGTGGGCCCTGTCTCCTGAGGTGACTGCTCATACCGAACTGAGCCCCAACTTCGAGTTCGGGTTAGCGGTCGGTTTCAGCACCTACGGTCACTTGGCCATGAGCATCCAGGACCCCTGGACCGGTTCCAGTTACCAGATCTCCGATGCCTGGGATGTGAACCATTCCAAGTTCCTCACCGACCACCTGCCTTCCTTCGGGGTCGCTCCCGACTGGTCGATGAACATGGTCTTTATCCCCACTCCCTCATCCCAGGCGCGCTATTACCTGGAAATGGGGATGACCGGACCGGATTGGATCATGGGAGCGGGTATGGAATTCCTGCTGCTGCCCGACATCATCGGTGTGAACCCGCCAGCCGGCCAACCCACGCCCGCGCCAGGCCCCAAAGCCAAGAACCCCAAGAAGAAAAAGAACAAGACCGCCCCTACGCCCGTACCGACCAACACCCCGACCGATACACCCACCGATACCTGGACCGCGTTACCCACAGCCACATGGACCGTGACGGATACGGCCACGCCGGTTCCGGCCAAACGAGCGCCCACGCCCGTCCCGACCCATGTCCCTTCGCCTGCCGCCACGGCCAAGGCGACGAGTACACCCTCGACCCCCAGCCCGGAGGCGACGACGGTCAGCAACCCTAATGGTCCGCTTCCGTCTTTCGTGATCAGCCTTCACGGCGGAGACGGTTTCCCCCTCTCCCAGGGCCTTCAGAACTTTACGGGCGGCGGCCCCGCGGTAGGAGCCAAGCTGGGGTTGGATGTGAGTCCCCAATGGACTTTGGGCCTGAATTTCGACTATCAGGACCAGTTTGGGCAGGAGGTCATGAACAATGGCAACGGCTACACGCCGCCCGACTCCATCCACATCCCGATCGAGTTCTTCACCCAGTATCATCTCGACCTGGGAAGCCGGTTTTTCCGGCCCTATTTGCAATTGGGTCTGGGGGTCGCCATCGATTCCCAGGGCGGGACATATACGGACTACGTCAACGGATCGGCCCAGACCGCGACGATCCCCAAAAAAACCTGGATCAACCCGGAAGTGGACCCGGCGTTGGGGTTCGAGTTCAACTTCTCGGACAACTTCGGGGTCTATGTGGAGGGTGCTTTAGGGCTGGACTTCGGACCGGCGGAAGAATTCAACGACAAACCCATCATTCTCATCCCGGCCGAGATGGGCCTCAGCCTGAGGCTTTAACTCGGGAAAAAAAGGGATGGCTATAGGCTGGGGGTGGATATAGACAGGGGACAAGTCTTCGTTTTTTGTCGATGAATTTCCATGAATTTAACCTATCCGGCCCTTCCGAATCGAAGGGTTATGGTTTCCAATAGGTTTGGAGGCTTACCCATGAACCAAACCCGTTTGAAGATGCTCTGTTTTTTCGTTTTGTCCTTCCTAACGACCATCGCCCAAGCCCAGCCTGTGACAGGGTTGGACGAACCCTCCGAACACGCTGACCTGAAACGCAACTTGTGGATGGCCTCCATGACCACTCCTTACGATCAGGCCGTGTCCTATACGGAAAAGGCCCAGGAAAACTCCCGAAAGACAGAGGCGAAAGAAGTGGTCCTTCCGACCGGTTGGAAGATAGCTCCAGCGGGGCAGGTGCTGGAACTGGGCACCATGCCGTCCGAGATGATTTCCTACGCCAACAAACTCATCGTGTTGAATAACGGCTTTTATCCGCCCAAGGCCAACGCCCAGGTATCGGTGGTGGACCCGGCCACGAACCAACTGGTGAAGAACCTGCCTTTCCATTCCTTATTCCCCTCGGCGGTCCAGGGGACGGACGGGGACCTTTACATCAGCGGGGGTTACGACTTCAAGGTCTACAGGCTGAACCGGCTTTTGGAACCTTCCAAGACTCATCCCAGCTATCCGGTGAACGGTTACGCGGGAGGGCTGGCCTTTGTCGGTAAGAACCGACTTGCGGTGACTTATTTAATGGTGGACAAACAGGGAACGGGCGCCTGGGAGAAGGGAGAGATCGCCTTACTGGACACTTCCACGGGAAAGATATTGGACGAGGTCAAAACAGGTCATTATCCCTACGCCCTTCTCTGGGCGCATCACAAGTTGTACGCGACCATTGAGGGTGAGGATCGGGTGCAGGTCTATAACATCCAGGCCAATAAGCTGGTGGAAGGAGATTCCATCCCGGTGGGGAAGGGCCCTACCAACCTTTGCCAGGAAGGGGACCAGATCTACGTGGTCAACGCCAATTCGGACGAGATCACCGAGATCGACCCCACGACCGATATGGTGGCTTTGACCTTCGACCTGAAACAATCGGGTTTCAAGTATGGCGCCGGACCCAATTCCATCGCGGCAGACAAGGACCGTCTTTATGTCAGCTTGGCTGGCTGGAACGCCGTGGCGGTCTTGAATCGGTTGAATGGGAAAACGCAGGGCCTGATACCGACGGGCTGGTACCCTACCAAGGTTTACCTGGATAAGAATAATCTTTATGCCTTGAGCGCCAAGGGAATCCGGCCATTGAGGCCGACCATTCGGGACAAGGGGGTGGAGGGGCTCCGCAAGGAAGACCCCGAATATATACTGAACCTATTGATAGGCTCCCTTTCCACCATTCCCTTATCGGACATGGACGGCAAGCTGGAAACCTGGACCGCCCAGGTGGAAGGGGGTTCTCCCCTCGCCAGCCCTCGCGACGGTTTCAAACTGCCCATCAAGCACGTTTTTTACGTGATAAGGGAAAATCGCACCTACGACCAGATACTGGGTGACCTGACCCCCGGCGAGGGCGACCCGAAGCTTTGCGTGTTTCCCGAGCCCAAGAGCCCCAACGCCCACAAGCTCGCTAGGGATTTCGTGACCCTGGACCATTTTTTCTGTGATGGGGAGATCAGCGCCCTGGGCCACAGTTTCACGACCTCGGGTTATGCCAGCCCATTCCTGGAATGGATCAGCAACATCGGCTATTCAGGCCGGTTCGATTTCAAGGACCCGGATGACGCCAAGGAGCCGGTCAAATATCTTTACCCCTACGGCACCATCCCGGCCTTCTTCTCGCCCCAATATATCTGGGACGCCATCTCCGATAAGGGACTAGATTACAAGATCTACGGCGAACCCTACTACCTATACACCAGGCCCTACAAACTGCTGGTGGCGGCTTACGGCGCCAATTCGGATATCGTGAAAAAGTACACCATGAACACCCTGCAATTCGCCGATGAGAAGGACAGGGGACTGCGATTCACCCGGAAATTCCTGCCCTTTAATCAGCAGGCGCTGGTGAAAGAGGACGCGCTGAAGCTCATGAATGACCCCAAGTTCACGGCGGTCCTTTCCGACTATTACTTCAAGGATGACACTCTGGCCGAGGCATTGGATGAGAACTCCAGTTTGAGGGAAGCCTTCGCGGATTTCCTGGTGCATTATTCGATCAATTACCCGGCCTGGGACCTGACCATCTCCGACCTGGAAAGGGTCCGGTGCTGGAAAGAGGATTTCAAACGGCAGGTGGAAAGCAAGCAAGTGCCGGCCTTGGAATATTTTTGGCTTCCCAACGACCACATGGGCTGGCCTCCCCCTCCCACGCCGGAACAATACATCGCCCAGAACGACACAGCCCTGGGGGCGTTCGTGGAGACCATCTCAAAGAGCGACGTTTGGAAGGATAGCCTGATATTGGTCGAGGAGGATGATTCCCAGGACGGCTTGGATCATGTGGACTCGACCCGCACCGTGGCCTTTGCCGCCGGACCCTACGTGAAACGAGGCGCCCTGGTGAGCGATCCTTACGACCAGGAAAGCATGCTGAAGACCATCGAGTTGATCCTGGGGATAGAGCCGATGAATAGCGGGGACGGGTTGGCTATCCCCATGATGGGGATCTTCACGGACAAACCCGACACCAAGAATTATCAGGCGTCCGAGCCGTCGACCTTCCTGAGCCCGGATGATCTGAGGCTGTATCAGAAGGTTCGATAACGGAAAATAATTTCACCAATAAGACAACGCGACATGGAAACGATCAATAGCTGTTTGGCCCGAATATCTCGATGATGCCCAAGGCGCTGGAGCCTGTATTGCTGTCGTAGTCGGAGACATAAATGTTATTGTTCGCCAGCAGGATCCCATCCGGCCCGATGAATGGTGTGGCGCTGCCCTCGTTGCCGGTCATCTCGCCGATCATGGACCCGCTGTTGTTGTAGATCTCGACCAGACCGTTGTCGTAATCCGCCACATAAACATTGGAGGAGGCGTCAACGGCTAGACCATAAAATTGGTAATCGCTGTCGAAGGCCGCCGGCGGCAGGGGGAGATTCCAACTGTTGGTGGTGGTCAAGGTGCCGCCAGCGGTGGAAAGTTCCCAAACCATGTCGTTATTACCATCAGCGACAAAAAGGTTGTTGCTTGGATCCAACGCGACCGCCATGGGGGCTACCGGATAAGTGGAACCGCCGAAGGTTATGTTGGTGGTCCACATCGCGATGGTCGCTCCGCCCGCGCCGAATTCCTCGACCTGGTTGTTAAAACTATCCGCCACATAAACGTTCCCATTCGAGTCTATCGCGATGCCATTGGGGACAAGGAAAGTCCCGCCCCCGTAACCGGGCCACGAGGTCACGGCGGTTCCGTTCGAAGTCAGTTCATAAACGGCCGCTCCTGTGTATGGCGAATATTGAAGTCCGGCATCGAGCACATAAATGTTCCCGGTCAAGGGGCTGACCGCCACCCCGTTGGGATAGATGAAATTGGTCCCGGCATAAGAGGTGAACTGGGTCACGGCCGAGCCGCCGGAAAGCCCGAATACCTGGACCTGGGAAACGGAACTTCCATCCCCCTCAGCGACATAGATGGAACTGTTGCCATAAGCCAACCCATTGGGAGCCGTTACAGCCCCGCCGAACCCTGATATGAAGGGAGGGGTGGGTTGGAAAGTCGCGGTGGGTGTGGATGTATACCCGCCAAGATTGGTGGGGGTGGAGGTGGGCTGTGGGAAGCGATTCGACACTCCTGGGGTGGTGGGTGTGGAGTTACTGGAACAAGCCCAAGGAATGGTCAACCCCAAAACAGCCAAGACCCAAAAGAGTGATTTTTTCATAGTTTTCTCCACAGTTCGATCCATTTTACCATCCCTATTTAGACGCTACTGTTTGGATAAAGTTGCGTTGAATCCCCCGTTCATAATATATCGCCCAATTGGCTGTCTTTGGGCCCCCAATAAAAGCGCAAGTCCTTGGAAGATATTACCTCGGATGGGAATGCAAACAACCGTTCTAACCCTAAAAATCGCCCTTAAAAGCAAAAGATAAAGATATTGGTTGGGCCCCCTATTTTTTTGCTCTTTGAGTTAATTACAATCCCTATTTAATACAAAACCAACAAATAGGGAGAGTCATGACCACCTTTAATACATCCAGGGAGATACCGGCGACCGTGGAACAGGTCTTTTCCGCTATCAGTCATCCGGAACGATTAGCGAAGTGGTGGGGCCCTGGCGGATTCACCAATACATTCCATATCTGCGAGTTCGTGAACGGCGGGCGCTGGTCCTTCATCATGCATGGGCCGGACGGCAAGAACTATCCGAATGAGAATGTATTCGCCGAAATACAGGCTCCGACAAGGGTTGTGGTCCAACACGCCTCAACGCCGAAATATTCATTGACCATCACCTTGGAACCATCGGCGGAAGGAACGTTGGTCTCCTGGTCGCAGGTTTTTGAGAGCGATGAAGTGGCCAAGAGCCTGGAACATATCGTCGTCCCGGCTAATGAGCAGAACTTGGACCGATTGACGGAGAATGTATTGAATAATAAGTGAAATTTCGCCAAGATTCTCCTAGGGCCATTATGAATAGAAAAGGCGGGAAGATGAAAACACCACCCAAACTGGCGGGTAAAGCGGCATCCAAATTGATCGATAAAAGGATCGCCGGGTTGGGGGACTGGCGGGGCGAAACCCTGGCCAGGATGCGCGCTCTCATAAAGGAGGCCATCCCCGACGTGGTGGAAGATTGGAAGTGGAGAGGGGTGCCTGTTTGGTACCAGGACGGCATGATCTGCACTGGGGAGACCTACAAGAATGTCGTGAAGCTGACCTTTGCCAAGGGCGCTTCCTTGAAAGACCCCGCTAAGCTCTTCAACTCCAGCCTGGAAGGCAACGTCCGGCGCGCCATCGACATCCACGAGGGCGAGACGATCGATGGGAAAGCGTTCAAGGCGCTCCTGCGGGAGGCCGTCCTTCTCAACGCCACGGGCGGAAAGAAATCCGCAAAGCGCTAATAAGCTATTGGGTTGAAGTATCGTTATGGGTTAATGAGCCGGAAAATGTTTGAGTCGGTCTTTCAGACCCCCTTTTTGACATTTTTGACCTCATACACCCTCTTTTTGCCATCGGCAGAGTGAATTTCCTGAAAAAAGTTCCCGGTAAGATTGAATTCCTCTTTCCCATTGAAACCGCCAAGTTAAATTATTTACCGGTATAGATATATAAGGGAAAAGGCTGGTATTCTCGTTTAACCTTAACGGGTCGATGGATCAAGGGAACGCTTAAGAACACAAGATCCACCGACCTAAAAGTTTTAGCCAATACCAACCTTCGAACTGAGGAAACCCGATGCCTGCCGCCGCCCTCCCCCCGGACGAAAAAGAACGCCTACTATCCCTTCGCGCTCTTCAACAGTTGGATACCCCTTTGGAGGAAAGGTTCGACCGACTCACCCGCTTGGCCAAGATGGTCATGCATGTGCCCATAGCCGTCATTTCCCTTGTGGACGAGGACCGTCAATGGTTCAAGTCTTGTATCGGTCTGGATGTGGCCGAAACCCCCCGCACCGTTTCCTTTTGCGGACACGCCATCCTGCGTGATGAGATCATGGTAGTAACGGACGCTACCACCGATCCCCGGGTGCTTGATAGCCCTCTGGTGACCGGACCGCCACATATCCGTTTTTACGTGGGCCAGCCCCTTTTGAGCTCGCAGAACCACAAGATCGGGACCTTGTGCGTTATCGATACCAAACCCCGGACAATCACTTCGCAGGAGATAGACGCCATCAAGGACCTGGGTTTTTTAGTTGAAAGGGAACTGCGGAACGAGGGCGTGAACTTGGCCCAAAGAGAATTGATCCTGGAATTGGATGAGGCGAAAAGGAAAGCCCTCATCGACCCCCTGACCCGGTTATGGAACCGGGACGGCATCGCCAAGTTGTTGGAGAAAAGGAAGGCTTATTCGGAGAAGTCGGGGCAGCCTTTCGTGGTCGCCATGTTGGACCTGGACCATTTCAAGGAAGTGAACGACAATCACGGCCATTTGGCCGGGGATAAGGTTTTGGTGGAAGTGGCCCGCAGGTTGAGGGGCGGGGCCAGAGAATTCGATACCGTCGGCCGTTACGGCGGCGAAGAGTTCATTATCGTGATGCCTGACGTGGATAAGATCATGGCCGGGAAAATCTGCAACCGAATATTGGAAAAGCTCCGGGATACCCATTTCGAGACGGGCGAGGCGCGCATCCCTGTCCAGGCCAGTATGGGCTACGCGGTCTGTGATCCGGCCCAGGGGTGGGACACCGAGGCGGCCATCCAAGCGGCCGACAAGGCGCTTTACGAAGCCAAGGCAACCGGCCGCAACAGGATCGTAGCGGCGCCGTAAAAGAGGACAGTGAAAATTTCGGACCTGTTCTTCTCTAACAAAGACAACACCCTCTGTGAGAATTGGGAACCGCCAAACTTCGGATGATCCGATAAACTCAATGGCCCAACAGAGCTTTTACAAAGCCTTGGATTCCGAAATAGATCAGGACAATCCCGGTGAAAAATCCCACTACTCGCATGAAAATAAAGGTCTTTTTCAAAGGTTGACGTCCATCAGCGTCCGTTTTAGATAAATGTTTGGAAAATTGCCAAACATTGACCAGGGTTATGAAACCAAAAAGAATGAATATGGCCGGAATAATGAAATATCCCATTTGTCCCTCCTGATTATGGAACGTTTTCTTGCGGGGTCGTATCGATCTTTGGCGGAGACGCGGTTCAGCGGCTTCTTCGGGAATATTCGAACACTTTATCTAATGTATTCAAGAACAATTTAATGTCGCAGTCCGAGGGAATATCAGCGCCGCCCTCTCTGGGATGGTCGTTCCCTCTGACCGGGTAAATACCCAGCTCGCCATTCTCTTTCAAACTGATCGTGACCTCCTTCATTCCCCTGGTTTTATAACGGATATCCTTATGGGAGATCCTGTCATCCGGAGGCGAGGGTTGTTGGTCCTTTTGTAAGTGGGTCAAAATGATATCGAGACCATATTTTTCAAAGTCTTCCTTACGAACTTCTATCAAATCCCCCACCTCGTAATAAACCCCGCGGCCGTACAAATTGGATATGAAATGTTTGCCTGTTTTCAGATTCCGGAACAGGTTCAAAACTCCCAGGGTCTTTATTCGTTCTTTCAACAGTTGTTTCCTTCGTGATTTACTAGCTATTCGTTCGGTTTTTTGGCTGCGGAGGGACTAATGGGGCGTAAAGCTCCCGGTTCTTTTGGAAATGCTCGTGGAATCGTTCGTTGATGATCCCTCTTATGAATTTATCGTAATACAAGTCGTTGAAATGTTCCTCGTTGTTTTCGTCCCACGGCGTGCGGCTGGCTTTTTCCAATAATTCAGCCGCTTCCCGCAGCTGAAAATACCGATAGCCTTCGCAAGCGGCTTTAAGTTCCTCAGGACTAAGACATTCAGCAACGGCGTGAAAAACACCGCCGTTACAAATGAGACCATGGGTGTGAAGTAAGGCGCCCAGGGCTTTATCGCCCTCGCGAAATTCAGGGGCGCGATTTGTGTCCAGGCTGCGATTCCAGACATACATCTCTTCCTCGGTCATCGAACTCTCCTTGACTGTCAATTATGGATATTTTAGCTCAAGTAATAGGTCCTGTGAGCGGCGCCTGGAAAACAAAAAAAGGCCTAGCGGTCATTCCCCATCTAGAAATGGAGAGTGATGCCAGGCCTTTTTTCCCTGATATGTGGTTGGTTAGCTTATTGAACGACCACGAACCCTGCCATGCCGGTACAGGCGCTGCAAGACGAGGTCCCGCAAGTCGAGTGATTACTGCAATGGAAGTGGTAGGTCCCGGCCGTGGGGAAGGTGATGGTCTGGGGCCAGGTATTGTAGTTCTGGACGCAGGTTCCGCTCCCGTTGTCGATATAGAGGGTATGGGAACCGCCCCCCAGCACGAAGGTAACAGCGTTGCCGTGAGTGATGGTGACCGCCGCGGGGTTGAAGGTATTGCTGGTGGTGGCGGTGACCAGTCCTGATCCGCCCGGCACCGGGGTCGGTGTGGGGCTATTTCCGTAACCACCGGTTGGCGTACTACTGCTACTACAGGCGAAATGCAAGATGATCAAGAAT
>CAWHOE010000074.1:0-12085 GCA_963830915.1 candidate division FCPU426 bacterium | reverse complement strand
CCGTTTCATTCTCGTTCTTGGTCATGGCGGCCACCTTCCTTTCTTATTTATCTTCCGTAACTGTTCGGGGGATTTCCTTCCCCGTGACCTGGCTCAGGTTCTGGCCGGTGGCCAGTTCCATCCCCAAAAGGGCCTCGGCCGACATGAGCCTCGCGTTGACCTCATTGGCCCTGGCCCGGAACAGGTCGCTCTGGGCGTCCAGTTGCTCGCTGACGGTGCGGACCCCCTGCTGGAACCCTTCCCGGGCCATCCGGACGCTTTCCTCGGATTTCTGGATATCCGCCGCCGCCGTCTTGTAAAGCTCAAAACCCACCCCGTACCGGCGTTCCGCCGTCCCCAGGTCCACGGAGATGTCCTCGTCCTTCATCTTCTGGGCGGCTTCCGCCTGGACGCGGCGGGCGTCCGCTTCCCCGGAACGGGAGAGGGACGCGCCCCCGTCGAAAAGGTTCCACTGGGCGAAGACCCCCACGGTATACATGTCCTGGTAGTTCACCCCGCTGATGGCTTCCTCTTGTGTGTTGTACCAGGCGTAGGTGCCCGCCACCCCGATCGTGGGCACCCAAAAGGCGGCGTCCGCGCTCGCGGCCCGGCGGGCCGAATCGGCGGTCAGGTCCACGGCCTTCAGGTCCTTGCGGCCCGCCAGGCCGGGTCGCAGCCGCGCCAGGACCAGGGCGGGGTCCTCTGGAACGGGCAGGTCGTCCGATAATTCCCTTCGATCCCCCGGAACACCCATGGCCCGGGCGAGGCGCAGGCGGGTGATCTCCACGTTGTCCCAGGCGTTGATCTTCTGGGTCCGGGCCTCGTCATATTGAACTTCCACCCTCAGCACATCGTAGTCCGTAGCCGTCCCGCCCTTTCGGCTGGCTTTCACATGGTCCAAATGGTCGGAAAGGGTCGCCAGATTCTGGTCCGCGACCGAGGCCAGGCGCTTGGCCGCCAGGGCCTGGTAATAGGCGCCCCGCACCGAGGCCGACATCTTGAATTCGGCCCATTCCCTTTCCAGCCTCGCCGCTTGATGGAGGGATTCGGCGGCTTCATGCTGGTTGAGGTTCTTGAAACCGTCGAAGAGGGGCAGGACGACCCCGACGAAGGCCGCGTTACGGGGCAGGGACAGGGTCAAGGGCATATCCAGGCCCATCAAGTCGATATTCGTTCGGGGGTCCCCCGTGTCGAGGGCGTGGTAAGCGCCAGCCTCGATCTGTGGCAGGAAAGCGGCCAGGGATTCGGTCTCCCTCCAGCCCGCCTCATCCTCCCGCGCCCTCATGAGGGTCATTTCCGGGGCCTGGGCCAGGGCTTCCGACACGGCCTCTTTCAGGGTCAACCCGCCGACCCCGCCCGGGCCTTCCGAGGAACAAGCGAGTGAAGGCAGGAACAGCAGGAAGGAAAGGATAACGCCGATGGGTCTGGTATTCTGGGGTTTTCATGGCTGGCCTCTTTATGTTTACATCGTTAACATCTATGTTTGTAATGTTAACATAAAGAACGAGCAAGTCAAGCTTTTTGTTTACGCTGTTAACATGCTATAATCCGGTCATGAAAACGAGGAAAGCGAAGGACAAACCAAGCGCGGGCAAGACCAACACCAAGAACCCCGGGGATTACCATCACGGGAATTTGCGGCAGGCCTTGATCGCGACCGGGCTGGACATGATCCGGGAACAGGGGCTTCCCTCCCTTTCCCTGCGGGAGGTCGCTCGCAAGATCGGGGTCAGCGAGGCCGCGCCCTACCGGCACTTCCCCAACAAGGAATCGCTCCTGGCGGCCATCGCCACGGAGGGTTTCCAGAAATTGACGGGACACCTGGAAGCCTCGGCCTCACCCGGCCTTTCCCCCACCGCCCAGCTCCATGATCGGTCCTGGGCCTACGTGGAATTCGCTTTGGAAGAGACCGACCAATTCCTGACCATGTTCACAGGGGAGCTTCTGCCTCCCCACGCCGAGAATCATCCCGAACTCATCCAAGCCGGCATGCGCGCCTTCGAATCACCCATCGAGATCTTCAACGAGTTGAAAAAAGAGGGGTCCATCCATCCGGAGACGGATGTTCACTCAGCCGCGGTCATGTGCTTTTCCGCGGTCCACGGCTTGACCATGCTCTTGATCGGCCATCAGCTGGAATCCCTGGGCGTGACCCAGCCGAAAGCCCGCGCCACCCTGAAAACGATCATCGACACCTTCATCGCCGGCCTCCGCCTGCCGCCTTCCGGGCGGATTGATAAATAAATAAAAAACCCCAGGTTCTTTTGAACCTGGGGTCTAGCGCACGTCGACCCAGCGGTATGCCGACCTCGGTACAACCCTTTATTTCAAGATCAACAGTTTGGAGAGGACCGTGTTGGTCTGGCCCAGCGACTTCACCGCGCAGGACACGATGTACAGGCCGCTCGCCAGGTTCCCACCCGCGAAATCCTTCTCATTCCAATAGATGTCGTGATTACCCGACGACCCGAAGGAGGCCCCCGTCAGGGTCCTGGACCAGATCAGCCGGCCCGCGATGGTGTAGACCTTCAGGGTGATCAGTGCTGAGGGGTCCACAAAGCTACTGGTTCCGGTATAAGCCTTGGCCGACACACCCACTCCCGTGGAACCCGTCGTGTTGCCCGACAAGTTGACCGCCAGGTCGACTCCCGTCCCCGTGGAGGGGTTCGGGTAGGCGGTCACGCTGGCCGCCTTCAGGGCCGAGGAGGAACTGGAGGGTTCCTGACCCCACACCAGCGTCCCGCCCAGGTAACCGGTCACGTGGGTCGCGGGCGTGTAGGAGGTATAGGCAGCGAAGCTCCAGTCGTTATCCTGAAGCATGTTCGCCCAGTTGCTCAGGTTGAATCGGCTCTGGATCTGGATCATCTGGCCAGGCTGCAAGACCAGGCTGCCCGTGAACTTATAGCTCACGTAGTTGGTCTGGCCTCCCAGGGTGGTCGGCAGGACCGTGACCTGCACATCGCTGGTCACCGAGGTCCCGGCTGGCATCAAACCAGCCCAATCCACCCAGCTCTGGACTGTCTGATTCGACGAATCGCTGTTGAACCAGTAGCGCGCTTCCACATTGTTCAGGTTCAAGGGCACGTTCCCCGTATTCACCACCTCGATCCAGGGATGGGGACTGTTGGTGGAATCACTGGTCACCGACGAGATCAAATCGACCGTGAAGGAACCTGGGGGAGGGACCGCCGTGAAGGTCGGTGTGGGCGGGACAGGTGTCACCGTCCAGGTCGACGTGAAGGTGGGCGTGACAGTCCTTGTCCAAGTGGGGGTAGGGGTGGCAGTCGGGCTCGGCGGCAAGGGTGTGTTTGTCCCTGTCGCCGTTGGCGGTACCACCGTATTGGTCGCTGTGGGCGGCGCGGGTGTGTTGGTCATCGTAGGCGGAACCGACGTATCCGTGGCCGTTGAGGTGAAAGTGGGCGGCACCGGCGTGAATGTCGAGGTGGGAGTGGGCGACGGAGGCACCGGACTATTGGTTGGGGTCGCCGTCCCAGTAAACGTATAGGTATTGGTTGGGGTTTGGGAGGCTGTCGCACTGGGCGGGATCGCCGTATTCGTCGATGTCACGGTTGCGGTAGGCGGCACAGCCGTTTCCGTTGAAGAGGACGTCACGGTAGCCGTATTCGTCACGGTCGGAGGCACCGGTGTATTCGTCGCCGTGACCGTGGGCGGTACCGCCGTATTCGTGACCGTTGACGTGAACGTATTTGTCGCCGTAGGCGTAAAGGTCAGCGTTCGCGTCGGCGTGGAGGTGATGCTGTTCGTGGGGGTGGGAGTCGGAGGCTGGGGAACGATTTGTATGGCCTCCACCACGGCGTTGCCGTCCTTGCTGGCGGTCCCGACGAACTGGAGCGTGATCGCTCCGCCGCTGGGCGCCAGGTTGTTGAGCACTTCGTTCAGCGCCGTATTGGCCCCGGCCTGGGCGTAGACATCCAGGTTCGCCAGGACCGTGACCCCGTTGACCAGCACATTGAACACCCGGTCCCCGGCCGCGAAATCGCCCGGGTAGGTTTCGGCGAACAAGAGGCTGGTCTGGTAATTCCCGGCGGGAACATTGAACACATACGTGAAACTACCGCCGTAGCGCTGGGTGTCATAGAGGGTCGGGTTGACGGTTCCATTGATGGTGGTTCCCTGGTTCGCCGCGGTCCCGCCCGTGAAGTTCGTGTCAGCCGACCAGAGGTTGCCGGTCGTATCCGTATAGGCCGCGCCGCCCGCGTTCACGCGCCAAGTGGAGGCGACGATTGGGGTGGGGGTGGACGTGAAAGTGGGCGTGGGAATCGGCGTGCCTCCACTGACGATCTTCAGCATCGCCGAGCCGTGGGAAACGACCGTGGCCGAATAGCTATTGGTGAAACTTCCCAGGTCGGCATGGGCCCACGAATCCCTGACCGAGGCCGAACCCGAAGGTATCCCGATGGCGCTCCAATTGGCCGTGATGACGGCCGTGGAGCCGCTCCGGTTCAGGAGAACCACCGCGCGGGTATTGGTTCCCTGAAGGATCTTCGAATAAACCTGCAAACCGGATCCGTTATCCGCAACCTTGACCCCCTGGTTCCCGACTGGGTCCTGATCCACCGCGATGGCCTCGCCGTTCGTCAGGATGTTCAGGGTGGCCGTGGACATGTTGGTTAGGTCGTTCCCCGCGATCAGGGGCGATGCCATTTCGCACCACATCGTGAATTCACTTTGGTCCTCGGTGGAGCTCATTCCCCCGTTGCCGACCTCCAGCATATCGGGGTCGTTCCAACCCCCGGGCCCGGCCGCGGAAGCGGAATTCTCATTGGTGTCCACGTTGTTCATGATGCTGGTCCAATTGTCCGAAATATCGCCGGTCGTTCGCCAACTGTTCCCGACCGACGGCATCCAGCTTTGGAAAGCCCAGGCGCAAAGGTTGAAATAGATGGGCCGTCCGGTCGCCACCAGGGCGTTCGCCATTTTCTGGTAATCCTGCTGGGCGTTATCGCCACCAGGGAGGTTGCAATTGTCCTCCTTCAGGAAATCCACGCCCCAGGAGGCGAAATCGTTGGCATCGACCGTCTCGTAACCATAGGAACCCGGATAACCCTGGCAGGTCGCGGTGCCGTGGTCCTCGTAGATCCCCAGTTTCAAGCCCTTGGAATGGACATAGGCCGCCACGGCCGCGATCCCATTGGGGAACTTGGTGGCATTGGCCACCAGATGGCCGTTCACCCGGCTCGAAGCCATCCAGGAATCGTCGATGTTGATGTATTGGTACCCGGCGGCCGCCATGCCGCTGGAGACCATGGCATCCGCCTGGGCCCGGCAAAGGCTGTCACTGCAGCCCTGACCGAAATGGTTGTAATTATTCCAACCCATTTCCGGGGCCCGGCCAGAGCCCGTTCTTGCCGAGCGCGCTGGTCGCTGTAGGAGTGGGCGGGACCGACGTGGATGTGGAGGTGGGCGTTAGAAGCGGGGAGGTCGGTGTGGAGGTCGGAGGCACCGGTGTATTCGTCGCCGTGACCGTGGGCGGAACCGGCGTGTTCGTGTTGGTCGCTGTGAAAGTGAACGTCGTAGTCGCCGTAGCCGTACTGGTCATGGTTTTGGTGGGCGAAAAGGTGGCGCTTTTCGTCGGGGTCACCGTAAGTATCAGAGGCTGGGGAACGATCTGGATCCCCTCCACGATGGCGTTATTGTCTTTGCTGGCGGTCCCGACGAACTGGAGCGTGATCGCTCCCCCGCTGGGCGCGATATTGTTGAAAACCTCGTTCAGCGCGGTGTTCGCCCCGACTTGGGCGAAGACGTCCAGGTTCGTCAAGACCGTGGTCCCGTTCACCAGGACGTTGAACACCCTGTCCCCGGCCGCGAAATCACCGGGATAGGTTTCCGCGAACTGCAGCGTGGCCTGATAGGTCCCGGCGGGAACATTGAACACATAGCTGAAGCTGCCGCCGTAGCGCTGGGTGTCATAGAGGGTCGGGTTGACGGTTCCATTGATGGTGGTTCCCTGGTTCGCCGCGGTCCCACCCGTGAAATTGGTATCGGCCGACCAAAGGTTGCCGGTCGTGTCCGTATAAGCCGGACCGCCCGCGTTCACGCGCCAGGTGGACGCGATGATCGGGGTGGGAGTGAACGTCAAGGTGCTCGTGGGAACCGGCGACGAAGCGCCGCAAGTCCCAAATAAAGGACTATTCATCTGCACGATATAGTTCTTCACCAAAACACCGGATGGTTTCAGGTCGGCGTCGGTCCATGCGGTCGCGCTGGTTCCGGGATTAAAGACCGCGCTCGTTTCACCCAGCGCGGAGACCGACCAGTTGGTGTGTCCCACTCCGTTGGCGTTCAGGAAGTCCCACCAAACCTGGGTTTCCGCCGGATCAAAGGTGCCGTTTCCGCTGGCTTCGCAGGTCCCGTATTCGGTGGCGAAGACAGCCGCCCCTTCATTCAATGCCGCCGCCGCGTTATTGATCAGCCACTGGCCATGTGACGCGGCATAAAAGTGCACCACATAGGCGATATTTTTTGTGGTCGTGATCGGATCGGCGGCAGCGGTTTGCGGGGTCTGGTCCCATTGCGGGTTGCCGCAGAAGATGATCTTGTCCGGGTCGAGCGGGCGGATGGCCGCGATGACCTGTTCATGATAGGCCTTGACCGTGGCCCAGGATTCATTGACCGGCTCGTTCCAGGGTTCATACATCACATTGGGCGATTTTCCGTAGGTCGTCGCCATCCTCTGCATAAAAGCCGCGCAATCCGCCGCGACGGCGCCGCCCTCCGAGTGCCAATCAATGATCGCGTAAATTCCGTTCGCGATGCAGGCGTCGACCGCCGTCCGGACCAAACTTTCCTGGGAACTGACGCTTCCCGGAAGGATGGGGATTCGAAGGACCGTGCATTTCCATTCATTGACCAGCCGGGCGATCGCGGTGGGGTTGTAGTATTGCAGGCCCTGGGAAGCCCACGCGTACAAGGACATCCCGCGCAGGGTGATCTGTTGGCCGTTGGCGTCGACGATCCGGTTACCGACGACCTTCAGCTGTCCGTGGCAACCGACGAAGGACGTTGTCTGGGCGTAAAGCGCGGAAAGGTTGGCTCCTAAGAACAGGATCACGAGAACCGTCAACATGGACTTGAGCATTTTCATCCCCGACCTCCACTATTTTTTTTAAACCCTTCCCTGCCCGCCCCAACTCGATATTGGTTTCTAGCGCAAGATCAGCATTTTCCCGATTGAGCGTTCCTCCCCGGTCGTCACCACCACGTAATAGAGCCCGTTGGCCAGAGGACGATTGGAACCATCCGTCATCGGGATCGAACAGTCCTGACCAGGCCACATCTTCCGATAGGTGTTTTCCTGGACCTTGCGGAAGGCCAGGGTGTAGACCTGCACCCTTACGTCGCAGGGGCCCGTGAAAGTGGGGAGACGGACATTGACCGGCCCGGGACCATTCACGGGGTTGGGATAGATGACCGGGAATTTCTGCGGGACAGGGGTGGGACTGAAGGTCGAAGTCGGGCTAAAGCTGGAGGTCCAGGTGGGGGTGGGGGTCCAGGTGGTCGTGGGTGTGAATGTCGGGGTCCAACTGGGAGTCAGGGTGGGGGTGAAAACCGCCGTGAAGGTCGAAGTGGGCGAAAAGCTGTTCGTCGGGGATGGGGTGGGGGACCAGGTCAGGCTGGGGGTCGAAGTTGAAGTGAATGTCGGGGTGCCGGAAGCGGTCGAGGTAGGTGTGGAAGTCGCGGTCGATATACCGGTCCTGGTGAATGTGGCTGTTGGGCTGAAGACAGCCGTCGAGGTAGAGGTCGGGCTGTAAGGAGTGGTTGGGGTCAGGGTGGTCGTCGCGGTGGGGGTGAAGGAGAATGTTCGGGTGGCGGTCAAGGTGGATGTTGGAGTAGTTGTCATCGTAAAAGTCAGGGTCCCCGTGGAGGTCAGGGTGGGTGTGGTGGTCAAGGTGTTGGTAACGGTGGAGGAAGAAGTGGCTGCGCGGGTCGCCGTGGAGGTCGGGGTCGCGGTTGAAGTGTAGGTCGATGTGGCGGTCATCGTCAGGGTCGGGGTTTTGGTTGGCGAAGACGACGGCGTAGCGGTGAGGGACGCCGTCCCAGTCATTGTTGATGTGGCCGTCGGAGTCCGGGAGGCTGTCGAACTGGGCGTCATCGAATAGGTGGCCGTCGGGGTGGCCGTGCGGCTGTTCGTGGCGGTGGCCGTCAGGGTGACGGTCGGTGTGGGAGTGGAAACCGAGGCTAGGTCCCCGTATAGGATGCCCCGCCCATTGGTGCCCAGATAGATACGGCCGTAAACCTGCTCGTCCCCGGCGCAGAAGGAGGGGCTTCCGAACTGGTGCTGGTTGTCGTTCACCCGGGTCCAGGCGGTGCCCACCCCGTCGTCACAGCGGAAGAACCCGTAGGTGCCATTGACCGTGCCTACCAGGTACACCGTCGGGTGGGTCTGTCCCGGGGCCGCCCGTCCGAACCCCACCGCGGTGGCGTTGGAGACGTTGGCGATCTGGGCGGTGGTGACCGCACCCAGCCCCACATTGGTGAAACGGTAGAGGCCGTTGGAGGTCGGTACCCAGACCTCGCCCGCGACGCCGAAGACGGCCCGGGGACGGTTGGCCCAGGACAGGCCTCCCCCGAAGGTGCCGGCGGCGTTGAAATTTACGCCCCCGTTCGTGCTCACATAGAGGGTATTGCCGGAAACCGCGTAGAAGTTGTCGTTGACCCGGTCCGACTCGACCTGGACGGCCCCGGGTAATCCCGCGCTGCCGTTCCAGGAGGCCCCGTTGTTGGTGGAATAGCTGGGCGCTTGGTTGGAGGGCGCCCAGAGAAAGATCGTGCCATCCGCCGAAACCGAGATCTGGTTGTGAGTCCCCGGCGGCGCCGTGGTGAAGGGTGTCCAGGTGGCCCCGTTGTCGGTGGAATACCCGCCCCAGGGGCTAAGGTCGCCGACGCGGACGACCACGCTCGCGTTCTCGGCGAAATCCACCCCGCTCGTGTTGTTGACGATGCGGGGACAGTACATGCTCGTGGGCGACCGGGTGGGATCGGTGCTGCGCATGCCGGTGATGTCCCTTACGGCGCTGAAAACCATCCCCCCCTTGACCGACGTGGTCATGTCCAGCACCGCCGTTTCCTCCAGCCCGTAGTCGGTGAAGGCCCAGGTGATGGCGGCGGAAGGTGTGTTGAGAAGGCTCGTCGTGCTGTAGACGCCCTGGCCCGTGGTGTAGATCGCGTTGTTGGAATTGAATGGGTCGATCTCCACGTCCCCCATCCATCCTCCCGACCCGGCGTTGTTGCCGCACCAGTAGATCCACCCCACCCCGTTCGCGTTATAGCTGGTCTGGTTCGCCCCGCCGCTGTTGCCCACCGTGGTCCAGGCCGCCCCGCCGTTGACCGTGCCCCAGATCTTGTCCGGATTCCACCAGTCGAGTGTGGAGACAATGACATGCTGGGGATTTTCCTGGTCGACGCAGATGCCGCCGTAGCCCCCGCCGCTGGCGGGCAGGTTCGTGATCTGGGTCCAGGCCAGGGTAGCGGTATTGAGCTTCCACACCTGACCCGAGGTGATCCCGTTGGGCCCGTAATAGCCCGCGTCGTAATTGATCCAGAGGTTGCCGTCGCTCCCCAGGGAGGCGTGGGGCGGGACCCGGTTGGCGGGCCCGCCGGGGATGAGTGTCCAGCTGGTCCCCCCGTTGGTGGAACGGTAGAGGTTGCTGTTGCCCGAGTTCATGGCTTCCACACCCACGTAGATGGTTTGGGTGGCCGTGCCGGGGGCGCCGCCGCGGGGATCGAAGATGACGAAGCTGAGCCCAAAACCCGCGTCTCCGTTCACGGGGAAACTGGTGACCGGGACCCAGTTGGCGGCGGAGTTCACGCTTTTCAGGAGACCGTTGCTTCGGGAACCGAAGAAGAGGATGGAGGTCAGATTGGGGTCCACCGCCAGGCGTTCCCCGGCGTTGCGGCCGTCGTTGTTGCCCCCCACGAGGGCAGGCAGGTTGTATTGGGTCCAGGTATTTCCCTGGTCGTTAGAGGCGATGAGAAAACCGTTGGTCCCGTTGTAGGTCTGGCCGATGGCGGCGTAGACCACGTTGGCGTTAACCGGGTCCGGAGCGATACTTTCGATGCCGTAGAGGTTCCAATCCCGAAGCCAGTCGGTCAGGGGCACCCAGACCTGGTTCCCATTGTCCCAGCGGTAGGCGCCGCCCATGTCGGTGCGGGCATACACGAGCCCTGACTGGACATGGCTATACTCGACCCCGGCCACATATCCGCCCGCCGGAAAAGTGACGTTTTTCCAGGTATAGGTCTGGCCCAGGGCGGACCCGGCGAGAAAAAACAACGCCCCGCCCCACCACCCAGCGAATCGTCCCATTTCCATCCGCCTTTTTCTCACCGCTTATCTTCTCCCTCACGTGCCGGATAGGCGGGCACCAGTTCCGTCACCGGCCTGTCCTTAAAATGTTCCATGGGTTTCACCTCAGGGCCGGCTGATCGAGGGTAGCGGCGGTGGTCCGCGCCCGAGAGGCAGATTCCAGGAATTGCTCCACGCAAAAGGATTCCTCCGGTTTCATCAGGAGGAAGCGGATCCCCAGGCTTTTGGGGCCAACCCATTGCACCCGGGAAAAGACCTTGACCCGGTTCATCTTGTGGAACAGGAAGATTTCGAACGGCACCACATCCCCCACTCGAAGTGGATCGTCCAAAACCACTCTCATTCCGCCCAATCCCAGGTCCAGGGTGAACCCGTGCCGGGTGCCGCGGAGTAGGTGGTCCTTGGTTTTAAGGATCTTCTTCCCCTCGTTGATCTGGTACTTGAAGGGGACTTTGATCGGGATCCTTGGGTGGCGGCGTCTTTCGTTCCTGGTGAAGTTAGTCATGGACGGCCCCTTCGGAATGGATGCTGAAGTAGTTCCTTCGCGCTTGTAGGGATTTAAGGCAAATTTCGTTCCAGCATGAAAGCGCTTGCAACTCCAAGGTTAAACCAAACGCTTTAAGGTTAAGGTGGTCCGCGCTCAGGAGGACAAAAAAGCGCGGAGGAAAGGACGATTGGCGGAATTCTTCCGCCGGCTTTCCGAAAGCTGACAACGCTATAACTATAACGTCATTCTAATTGTTTTTTATTTCTTCCCGGAGGGTGGGCCTATCGGGGCAGGAAAGTCAGGGTCATTGGAATTTCCGACGGTATTCCCCGGGCGTGACACCCATCCTTTTCCCGAACACCTTCACGAAATAGGCGCTGGAATGGAACCCGCAATCCTGGGCGACCCTTGAGACCGGGAGGCCTCCAGTCTTCAGGAGCCTCTTGGCCTCCTCCAGGCGCAGGTTCAACAGGTAGGGTTCCAGTCCGATCCCGGTCAATTTCTTGAAATGCCGGCTGAAGGTCGAGACCGAGACACCCGCCATCCGGGCCAGGGATTCGATCGGGAGGGCCTCCCGAAAATGCGTATCGATATGCTCCCGGACCGCGCGTACCGAACCTGTGGCATTCAGGGTGTTCCGGCGTTCGGTCCGTTCCAAAAGCTTGGTCAAGGCCGCCTTGAAGGTCAATACCAAGTCTTGGGTCGTCGCGGCTTTTTCCAGCGAAAGGGCCAGTTCCCGGTATATCCCATTCGTCTCCTTTTCCCCCAAATGGATCCCCTGCCGAAGGGCCTCGATCAAATGGAGGAGGGCGTATTGAAGATGCCAGCGGATCTCGACCGGGTTCTGGAAAGAAAGGGTGAGGACCTGCTTGAGGTAGTCGTTTTGGAGCACCTCCATATCCGCGAGCGAGGCCAGGGCCAATTGGCGTCCCATAGCCGACAAGAGATGGTGGAGTTCGAGCAGGCCCTTCGTCCCCAATTCCAGGGTGGAATCGTGGCTGGAGATGTCCTTTCCCGTTTGGCTTCCCAGATGAAGGGCCAGGACCGCGTGCCGGTAGGATTCTCCCAGGGGTTCCCCGCGGGGCACGCTTTCGCCGACGCCCACCAGGGCCGGCCCCCCCAGTTCCCTTAGCGCGAACCGGTGGATGCGGCCTGCCAGCTCCAGGATCTGCCGCGACCGTTGGGCCCGGCTTTTCGCGGGGTCGGGCGAGGTGACGAAAACAGCGCCGTAATTCTCCAGCTTGCCGCCCACCGTCTGGGGGAGGCTCTGGCCGAAGAGGAAACTGCGTCGT
>CAWHOE010000073.1:0-10001 GCA_963830915.1 candidate division FCPU426 bacterium | reverse complement strand
TTTAAAGATGACTCGCCTTGAAGTAACCATTTCCCCGATCCTCCAAGAATAAATTTTGGAAGAAATCAGGTCTCACGAGTCTAAGGGAAGAGTATTTACGAAATCCGACATCATCCGGGAAGAACTCGAAGACCGTTATTTCAAACAGAACAAAATAGAGGGTTTATGAATATGAAAACCAAATGTATCTCATTACTTCTCATTTCCGTTTTCTGCTTCGTCGCTTTGGTCATTGGCTGTCAGAAATCACCAGCTCCATTTGGCATCACAGCCCCCATGGGCTTGGATCGACCGACCTATACGCCCACTCCAACATCCGGCTCGTTCAATATTTACGTTGTGGATGGAACCACCCTCATGGGTGGTGTGACTGTCTTTTTGGTCGACCCAACTGGTAATACAATTACTTCAGTAACCCAGAACATGGTCGGATACGCCCCATTTAATGTCTCGAGCATAAAAAACGGAATTTGGACTGCCGGTGTGTCCCAACAGTCCTATTTTGGTTACAGCACAATCCCGATCACCATTACTAACAACTCCGGGGGCAATTATTATTTATCTGCCGCATCTCAAAGTTTTGCTGTTTCGAACATTACCTCGCCTCAATACTACGCTTATAACTCCCAAACTATTCTTTCATATGGTGTGAGTTACAGTCAGCCTGGGAATCTCAACGAGCCTGTCTCATTGTCATATGGTCCTGTTAGTAGTCTTCCTACTGGTTGGAATGTATCTTTTTACCCCCCTGTATTAGGGACTGGAACTGGCGTTAATTCAGGTACGGTAACTGTGATAATTCCAGCCAACCCTTGCGCTATTGAACAACCAGTTCTTTATTTCACTGGAACGAAACTCAATAGTACTGTCGCCCAGCCTAATTACATTCAATCTAATCCAACTACTATCACTAAAAACTTCATAACCAATGTGAAGTTGATCCAAACATATAAGACACCTACATCCGGGTTTTCTGGTCCTGTTAGTTTGAGGCTGGCCTCTACATCGGATTGCGGAATGACGTGGAGTGTCTCTTGGTCACTTTATTTCAATGGGAGTTTACAATCCCAAGGAAATGGGTCATTAGCAAATGGAGGAAATGTATGGATCGCTGGTTTGAATAGTACCGATGGAGGATACACAGTGCATGCTACGGTTTCCGGGGCTGGTTATTCACTTTCAGGTAGCGGCGCTCTTACTTTCAACAACGGGGATAACACAACAATTATTAATTCTAATTTTTAGGAGGTCGGTGATGAAAAAATACAATCTGATGGTTTTGCTCGGTCTGACTCTTATGTTGGCTGGTTGCGACGGTAAACAAGGCCCAGCCGGTCCCTCGGGTTCCACGGGAACAACCGGCCCTTCCAGCTTTGAGACTTCTTTCCAGGATGGGCAATTTCCAACCGCCACTTATTCTGGTACGACCAATACCTGGTTGGACGCTTCCAATCCTACAACCGCTCATTCCAGCGCGGCTTCTTTGCGTGTTTCCATGGGACCCGCAACCTCTAACTATGGCCGTGTTCTGATCAAGTTTAATCTTTCCTCGCTTCCACAAAACACGATGGTTCTTAAAGCCGCCTTGCTTCTTGTAACCCAAACAACAACGAGCCTTACCGCTGGAGTTACATATTCAATAGGCGTAAATGACATGGACGTTCCGTTGATGGTTTCAGGAGGTTGTACCTGGAATCTTGGAGCCAATTGGAATTTTTACAACGGTTCTGGCACTTGGAGCAATTGCAACGCCGCAGGAGTAGGTTTCGTCAGGGGTTATCATTTTATTTCCGCCCCGATGGATACCGTGACTTTCACGTCAGCCGTTAATGGCACCTCCAAGACATACGCTTGGAATCTCACCCCCTCGGTAGTCCAGAACTGGATTACCGGTATTAACGACGGGGTTGTGGTAACCAGCAACAGCGATAGTGGGGAACAAACAGGGAATATTGATTTTTATCCTAATACGGATGCGACCGTTACCAACCACCCTCAACTAATAATTTCATACTCCATTCTATAGGGAGGCATTGAGGACGAGAAGAATAATGGTTCACAACCGTACTTATTCAGAAACAGAATTTTTAGGACATCTTCTAAGGTGCCAAGTTGGAACCTTAGACAGTTAAATTTCACTTGAGTCTGGAAAACACAAAATCTTAAGGTGCCAATTTGGCACCTTAAGAAAAGCCTACGGGGGATAACGTGATAGCAACTGATATAGTCCAAAAAAAGATATTTCTTGTCCGTGGTCAGAAAGTAATGCTTTCGCAGGATCTTGCGGGGCTTTATGGGGTTGATCCCAAGATTTTAAACAAAGCCGTAAAACGTAATATCGAACGGTTTCCCACTGATTTCATGTTCCAGTTAACTCCGGAAGAACAAAAAATCCTAAGGTTCCAATTTGGAACCTTAGGATTGGAGCATGGGAAGTATTCAAAGTACCTGCCTTACGCTTTCACCGAACAAGGCGTCGCAATGCTTTCCAGCGTCCTTCGAAGCAAGCGGGCTATCCAGGTCAACATTGAAATAATGCGGGCTTTTACCCGCCTCCGAGAAATCCTCGCCACCCACAAGGACTTAGCCCGAAAAATAGAGGCCCTTGCGCCGGTTCCCCTTTGGAACCAGCACAACCAAACCGCAGACCCCGGCTTGTGGCCGTGGTCCTGGTGGAAAAAATTCACATCCCACGACGTCCAGTTTCAAGTGGTCTTCGAAGCGATCCGTAAACTCATGGAAGAACCAGTAAAACCGAAGAAACGTATCGGTTTTGTCTAACAGGCTGCCGATAAAGTAAAAAAGGGCTACATACCGACCTTCAATATTTCAATTTCAACGAGGTCGGCATTGTGCCGATCACATTATTTTAAATAAAAAATCGGTACAAAGCAGCCTGTCGACCCCAAAGATTCCGCAGGAATCCTGGGGTTATCGCAAATGTCGTTAACTGAAAAAGTCCGTTTTAGGGACTTTTTCAGCAGCCGGAGGATCTAAACCCTCAAGGGAGATTGTTTTGAACAAACTTATTTTCCTCTCAATATTCACCCTTTTGCTATCTGGACCCGGACTGGCTGTTTCCAAGGAAAAGGATCAAACCCCGACACCTACAGACACACAAACCCCTTCCGCTACCCCATGCCAATCCCCCGATGGGATTGGCACAATCAAGGCTAGTAACTCGACTGGAAGTCTCGTTACAGATGCTCCCCAGCCCAGGTGGATCGCCCCCCCTGTTATCGACGAATCCTCAAAGATCGTTAAATACAAAGTAAATACTTTCCTCCGGTCTGATACCAGCGGTCTCCAAGAAACCGGGTTGCTCGACCTGAGTTTTAAAAGACGGTTGGACCAATACAGCGTCAGCGCCGAGGGGGACGTTCGTTTTGGGAAGGACTTTTCCAATAACGACACGGCCGACAATATCAGCGTCATGCTGGCCAAGATCACTTACGCCGAGCCTTTTTTATCCATCAATGCTGGCCGTTTCGACGTGGGAGAAATTCTCAGCCCCATGGATTATTTCGGGAATTATTTAACGATGGGGATGAGGCGCTTGGACGGCATTTCCGTCACCCTACCGATAACCTTGAGCTTTGGTATCGTCGATTACGACAAATGGCAAACCCCTCCCACCGCTTTGTCGATGATCTATATCCCGAATATATTTTCATCAAGCCTCGCCAACTACAATTCTACACAGTCGTATTTTTTGGCCCAGATTAGGGTAACCACGAAGATCGCCGATCTTCCTTTCGCTTTGAGGCTCAACTACGGCCAATCCTCATCGGACTTTTATACCTATTCCGTGATAAGCCAACAGGCCGCCATCGACGCCAGCGTGGACCTCACTGTGGCCCAGGGACTGGATATTTTGGGCGAGTTTGGGGACCAAAACACCAGCTTGTTCAGCGAAACGGACGCCGTGGCGATTGGCATCCGGGCTAAACAGCTTTTCACTGTTGGACCTTTGTCTTTCGACGACCTGATCCTTGAATATCAAATACCCCTGGCTAATTCCATCAACAACCCCTTCATTGGAGGAAACAGCTTCAACAACTCCGCCGCCTATCTCCCCCAGAACTCTTTTTACGGCCACTTAAAGGCCAGGATGAAGGCTGTTTTCGTGAATTTCTACATCACCAACTCGCCGGGGGATTTCACCTTTGCCCGTTTGAACAACAAGAACGCCCTCCTGCCGAATAACCAGCCCATCGCCGCAGGCAATGAAGTCGAAGGCTTAGCCGTCCCGCTCGTCGCCTCCGACTACAACAATTGGGCCTTTATGACCGACTTGGGCGTGGAATTTTGAAATATTTTATACTCGCTATTTTGCTATCCCTTACCGGAACAGCCTTCGCCGGTTCAAGCGCGGACGACTTTTCCCTTTGGTATAAATGGCAGAAGGATTTTTTCATGGAAATGGCCGAGGATTTCAATCCCCATACCGCTTATAAGATCCCCGTTCTGCCATCGGAAAAGGTTTCCAAGGCCCGGACGGCCAAGGCCAGCAAGGATTTAACCGGAACCCCCACTCCCGTCCATTACGCCCCTATCGTCACCAAATACCACGCCGACAACGCCTGGGGGACCCTCGAAGCCACCGTCACGGACAACCACGACAATTACAACATCAAGGTCATTTCCTCCAACCCGGCCGAGAAGCGGATCCTCAAGGACATTACCAACCAAACCATCATCGCCCAGGGCGGGGAGAACATGGCCCTTAATTTTATGATCACCATGAACCAGCCATGGAAGAACAACCTTGGACTTTCGGTCATGATCCTGGCCGACGGCCAGGACGTATCAGCGCTTTTGCCGTTAACGAACCAGAAGTAGGGAGGGATTATGTTTTCTCGCTTGTTTTTATCCGCCGTAATGATCCTTTGTTCTTTCCCCGTCACCCTTTTCGCTTTCGGCTCCGATGATTCAAGCGACGATAGCGCGAAGGACTTTTCAGCCTACAAAAAGTACCTGATGGATAATTTCCGGGATTTCCCGACTTCCGGTCCAGGATACGAAGAATCCAGGGGCGGAGGCGGCACGGGAGGCCGGAACAGCGGTTCCTTGGGGAAAAACCCCTATATGAAAATGTACGACTACCCGGAAGGGGACAGCCGGAATTTCGTCAAAAAAACCATCATGCAGGACGTGGGGACTTTAGCCCAGGGACTAGCCCAAACTGCCGGATCGGCCCTGGCTTTTCAAAACGCCCTGACCCTTCAACAGCAAGCAAGCCAACTCAAGGCCACCGGGGACCCCCAACTCCAACAACAGGCCCAGCTTTTGAACCAAGAAGCCCAGCAATTACAAACCGGGGACACCGCCGGGGCGGTCTCCACGGCCAACCAGGTTTCGCAAGTTCAACAACCCTATGTTTCGCCTTCGTATGTCCCCACACCCCAGCAATCGGCTTTCCTTTCCGGGTTGGGAAGTATCTTTGGGGGCATTTTGGACGCTTCTATCGCTGTCATCGGAACCGTCCTTACCGGGAACCTTTTGAAATCCTTGGGCCTGGCCGGAGGCGCTTTGTCTTCCGTCCCAAGCGCGGTAGGCAACACCGGCTCCCAGTTGGCCCAGGGCCAACAAGCCGGAAACGTCGCGACGAACAATTCTTTGGGTGTGGTATCCGCCGTTGGTAATTCAGGGGCTAATTCGCTGAACAATTCCGTTCAATCGACGCAACAACTCAGCGGGAACAATAGCGGCGGCGGAGCGCCAGCCGCTAAATAAAATCAAGGATAAGGAGAAGTAAGATGAAATTTCATTTTTTGAAAAGGTTTAATCTCGCGGTGATCCTGGGATTCACCTCTCTACTGCTGGTACAAACGAACGATGCGTTCGCTTATGGCATCCCGGGCGCTCCGGCCATCAATACCGTCTTTGGGTCGATCATTTTTTACTCGATCGTCATCGTCGAGTTCATGCTTTCGGTTTCCCTGGTTTTTGCCTTATGGAGGGCCAGACACGGCCACCCCGAGGAACAAGGCAAGATCCTTTGGCACGTTATTATCATGATCCTCGTGTTTTTGACGCCCGAGATCTTCAACCTCGCCATGTCGTTATTCACTCAATCGGGCGGAAGAAGCGCGCAATCCAACTGGAACGGCTAAATTGCGATTCAGGACCGTTCTTTTACTGCTCTTTATAACCTTGCCGGCGGTCGACCACGCCGGGCTGATCGGGCCGAACGCCGCCGATATTTCCGGTGCCGTGACTCAATCGGTCAACGCCACCGTGACCAAGAACGCGCCTTTTTGGTTCACCTGGCTTTCCGATTCCATCGGTAATTTTTTCGAGAACGCCCTTTTCACTTGCTATGGCTGGGTCGGTTCTTCCTTGATACCTATCCCGGATTTTGCCCACAGCGGAACCTATTCCGCTTTGAACGGGGTAGGCATGTCCCAGGCGGTCAGTACCGTCCAAAACCTGACCAACGTTTTTCTCTGGATCGGATTCATCGTTCTTTTCATTTCCTTTACCGTCCATGTCGGCTCGATGTCGCTGGATATTTCCAAGCACAATTTAACCATCCTCACGATCCTCAGGCTCGTGATCCCCCTTATTGTTTTATTCGCCTGGCCTACCATTGTTTCCTTTTCGGCCAATTTCGTGACCAGCCTGGGTTACTACATCTTCGACCAGAACCAGCTCGCTTCCAAAGGCGTTTTCAACGGCTTGGACGCCCTTTCCTCCAACTACCTCAACGGCAATTCAGCGAACGGACTTTCCCAAACCGCCGGGGTCAACAACAAAACCGCCATGATCTCGGGTTTTACGTCTGTCCAAGACGTGGCTTGGGGATTCGCCCTTTTCTTATCTTCCATGGGTTTGATCTTTGGATTCTGGAAAATGCGAAATGGCGACGATTGGGGCGCGAAGATCGCCGGAGGCGCGGGGGCCTGTTTGCTGATCGTTTTTTTCACACCATTGGTAATGACTTTGTTCGTGAAGGGCCAGAATGTCAACATCGAGTCCCTGGGAGCCCCCAACAACAAATACACCAACAACATCACGGTGAAAAACGGCTCCACCTTTTCAACCCAAGGAGTGATCCCAGCCAACCCAAGCTTGCCTTCCGGCCTTCCCCCTGACCAGAATTCCACCTATACGGTCCAATTGAACGCCCCCGCCACGCAAACACCCCCGTTCGATCCCAACGCCGCCCAAGTGCCTATCCCCATCACCCCCGCTAATATCTTGGTAGACCAAGCCAACAACCTTTTGAAGATATTCATCTGCATTTTCGGCGTCATCACCATCGTCACGGTGCTCCTGGCCAAGATGTACCAGGTCGTTTCCATCTTCGTCATGTACTTCCTGGGATTCGTTTTTATCGGACTTTTAGGCCATCCCTCGACCCAGACGATCAGCCTTTCCGGGTTAAAGCTATTCTTGAAACTGCACCTCTACACCCCCATTTGGGCCCTGATGCTTTTGATCATGCACCTCATCATCCATGTCCAACTTGGACAGGACGGGGCTTTAAGCGCGATCATGACCGTTTTCGCCACCCTGGCCGCCCTTCAATTGATCCAGCACACCAGCGACTTCGCCGCGATCTTCGCCAATTTTCATTGGAGGGCGGGGGATTCAGGAGCCATGGAAAAGGCGGTCAGGACAGGAGCGGGAGTCACCGCTTTAGCCACCGCTCCGGCTGTTCAAGGCGCGATCAGTAACCTAGCCAGCGGCGGACTTGGTTCACTCGCTGGCCGAGCCGGACTTAGCAGTGGAACCGCCGGGGCCATCGCCTCGGTCGCGGGGAAAACCGTAGCCGCCCCTCTTAAAGCCCTGCATATGGTTTCCAACACTTTGTCAGGCAACAAGGCGGGTGGTATTCACAGCGCTCTTGGCATGGGCGGCGGGGCGGGCGGGGGCTCAGGGTCAGGCGGTTCCGGCGGCGGAAGCAATATGAGCGGCTTGAACAAAGTCGCCGGCAGTATCAACTCAGGCGGCGCTAAGGTCGATTTCACGAAAGGCGGTTGGCCGACCCAGCAAGGGTACGCGAATATAAATCAAAAGCTCGGCACCAATTTCAACCCAACCCAGTTGAATAGCCCCAAGGAATACGCCCAAAGGGACGCTCAATGGAGGCAGTCCGTTTCCGGCAACGATAACGAATGGCTTAATAACTACGATAGATCCAATCCCGACCACCAGAACTATTCCCAAAAAAGGTGGAAGGACATTCTGGATAACCAAGGGAAGGACGCCTAATGGGAAAACCTTTGGACGAACCTTCAAAACTATTGGGGCTATTCACCTTTGAGGACACCACCATATTGTTCGGTGTTATTTTCGTTCTCCTATTCATGTTTTTCAACCTGGTGAAGATACTGGGTTTCTGGTTTTCTTCCGTGATTTGCTCTTCGATCTTCATGCTTTTCTTCGCCTTCTTTTTTCTTAAGAACACCTGGCCCAGGGGGATCATCCCGGCCTTTTTCAAATTCCTGACGCGGCCCAAGCTGATCTTGCCTGGACGGGAAGCCTCTTCGATAAGCGAATCCTTGATCCAAGAGGAATTGGCAGAAACGCTCAATAAATCCAAAGGCGGGCATTGAAACATGGTTTACCACAACACCAAATCCAACATCGTCGCGGAAAAGCTGCCCCTCGCGGGGGTGGGCCCTGGCTTTATCGAGCTTAAAAACCCATCCCGGTTCGCTTGTGTTTATGAGATTTCAGGCGGTTTAAATCCCATGGTCGACGACATGAGCAATGTCCGGGGGATCATTTCGGCTTTCGATTCGGGAGTCCAACAGCTCAAAGCCGGTGAGGAAGTCCAGGTCATTCTCAGGCGCAAAAATTTGGACCCGGCTACATTCGTCAAATCATTCAAGGATTCATGCAGGCCAGAAGCCCCGGAAGGATTCAAAAACTACTTCAACAGTTATTTCGAGTATTGGATCGATGATTTTATCCGCATGAACCGGCTTTGCCGTTATGAAGTCTATCTACTTTTCTCCATCAACGAGGATACCGCTCCCCTAACCGACAGCTTTTTCAGCAACATCACCAAATTCGCTTCCAAGGACAAGGACGCCAGGCCTAATTCGGATAATAAGCTCAAGGAAGTCAGGCGCAGGAGTTTGGCTTGGGCCAATAACCTGGGGGTATCCGGTGTCCGGGCGAGGGAAATGAGCGAGGAAGAGATACTTCATCTTCTTTACTCCGAACTCAACCTGAAGGACTACACCGGGGATATCCGCCATCTCAAAACCGCCCCTTCCATTTCAGCAGGCTCAACCGGCTTTGAGACGATCCGGGAAGCCCTTTGCGCGGAGCCGGTTTACAACGGCAACAAGTATATCCAGGTTGGGGAAAAGTTCCTTCGCACCATGTTCATTTCCAATTTCCCGGACTTCGGGAAACAGCCGCATTTCCTTTCCCAATTCCTTTCGGAGCCGAACGATTTCAAGATCTCGTTGTTCATCAAAGGCATTGACCAGGAGTACGCCAAAGCCAGCATCACGGCCCAGCTCAAGCTTGACCTGGCCACCGGCCAGAAGGGGACTACCCGCAATTATGAATCGGACGCCAACGCGGTGGAGAGGGATGGGGTCCTTCAGACCGTCGCCCAAAGGGAAACGGGGCTGGCGAAATGTTCCTTGTATGTCACCGTTTACGGCGACAGTTCGGAAAACCTCTCCAACAACTACGATAATTTCACCAGCCGTTTTAGCGGCATCCATCGGTTTGACGGCTATTTCCAGCAGGAAGAGCTTTTCTTCTCATCGTTGCCTTTTTGCACCAATCTTTTGGCGGGAGTGCACGAAAGACTTCACACGACCCGATCCATCGCCAATTGCTGGCCCTTCTTCCAGGATGACCTGACCAGCGACGACGGGGCGATCATCGGCTATACGGCCGGGTGGGAGGTTGTGAAGCTCAACCCCTGGAGCCGCAACACCGATAATTTCAATATCGGCGTTTTCGGATCGCCTGGACCCGGAAAAAGCTTTTTGATCCAGATCATCGAGAACCGCCTGCAGCCCACC
>CAWHOE010000072.1:0-6903 GCA_963830915.1 candidate division FCPU426 bacterium | reverse complement strand
CACGCCAGCGGCGGGAACCCTGGAATTGCGCAAGGCCATCGGCCAGCATCTTCTCCAACAATACAAGGTCGAGTATGCCCCTGGGGACATTGTCGTCTCCTGCGGGGCTAAGCATTCCCTCTATAACACCATGCTGGCGCTCGTGAATCCCGGGGACGAGGTGCTCATTCCCTCGCCTTTCTGGGTGAGTTATCCCGAGCAGGTGAAGTTCGCGGGAGGGGTACCGGTATTCGTGGATTGTCCCGAGTCCACCGAGTTCAAGCTGACGCCCGAGATCCTCAAGGCCAAGATCACCCCCAAGACGAAGATGCTCATCCTCAATTCCCCGAGCAATCCCACGGGCGCGGTGGTCAACCGCAAGTCCATGGAAGGGATCGCCGAATTGGTCTTGAAGCACAAGATCTGGGTGGTTTCGGACGAGATCTACAGCAAGCTCATCTACGGCGAGGAACATGTGTGTTTCCCGGCCATTTCCAAGGACGTGGCGGCCCAGACCATCCTGGTGAACGGGATGTCCAAGACCTACGCCATGACCGGATGGCGCATCGGCTACGCGGCCGGGCCTTCCAAGGTCATGAAGGTGATGGCGGATTTCCAGAGCCATTCCACCTCCAACCCCACCTCCATCGCCCAGAAGGGCGCGGTGGCGGGCCTGGCCATGCCGGACTCCGAGATCCAAAAGATGGTGGATGTGTTCCAGAAACGCCGGGACATCGTGGTGGACGGCTTGAATACTATCCCCGGGGTGAAGTGCCTGAAGCCCGCCGGCGCCTTCTATGTTTTCCCTAATGTAAAGGGATTGTTCAAGCCGGGACGGGCCAATTCCATGGAACTTTCCGAGTACCTGCTGGATAAGGCCAAAGTGGCCCTGACGCCAGGCATCGCCTTTGGCGCGGAAGGTTACATGAGGATGTCCTACGCCACCAGTGAAAAGAACCTTCTGGAAGGCATCAAGCGCATCAAAGAGGCGGTCTGACCTTCGGGGGACCAGCCTTTTTGTTGAAAGCGGATAGTTTTTTGGATAATCTATAGCTCCTTTTCAAGAAAACGCCCCGACCTGCAAGGGTCCGGGGCGTTTTGCTATTTAGCGAAAAACCGGCACACCCTTGGATACCTTAGCCGTTAAAACGACAGAAACATTCGCGGGAGACAAAAATGGTTGATAAATCCATCATCAAGATCGGCATGGTCGGGTTCGGCACCGTGGGCCAGGGGGTCTATCGCCTGCTGGAAAAGAACCGTTCCCTCATCGAGGCCAAGGTCGGCGCCCAGATGGTCATCAAGAAGATCGTGGACCGGGAACCAGCCAAGGCCATCGAGCAGGGGGTGCCCCCGGAGATGATCTCCTCCAATTTTGACGACATCGTGACAGACCCGGAGATCGACATCATCCTGGAGTTGATCGGCGGCTATGAGCCTGCCCGCACCTTCATCCTGGACGCCATGCGCCGGGGCAAGCACGTGGTCACGGCCAACAAGGCGGTCCTGTCCGTCCATTGGGACGAGATCATCCAGACCGCCCGCCAGCACAAGGTGGACATCTACTTCGAGGCCGCGGTCTGCAGCGGCACGCCGGTCATCCAGGCCATCAACGATGGTTTGGCCGCCAATAACATCACGTCCATCTACGGCATCGTGAATGGGACCACCAATTTCATCCTGCAAAAGATGACCGAGGAAAAGAAGAACCTTCAAGGAAGCTCTCCTCATGGCCCAGAAAAGGGGGTTGGCCGAGGCCGACCCGACCCTGGACATCAACGGAATGGACGCGGCCCATAAGCTGGCCATCCTGGCCTCCCTGGCATTTTCCAAAAGGGTCCGGGTGGAGGACATCTATGTGGAAGGTATCGAGCGCATTACCTACCAGGATATCGAGTTCGCCAAGGAAGAATTCGGCCGGGTCGTGAAACTATTCGCCATCGCCGAGGTGGAAGGGGAAGAACTGGAAGTTCGGGTCCATCCCACCCTGATCCCGGAGGACCATTTGCTGGCCAAGGTCGACGGCGAGTACAACGGCGTACTGGTGACGGGCGATTTCGTGGGGACCACCATGTATTACGGCCTGGGCGCTGGACAGAAACCCACTGCCTCGGCCGTCATCAGCGACCTGATCTACGTGGGACGAAGCGTCCATGACAACGTGGCAGGCGAGATCTCCAACTGCTGGTTCGTGAGCGACAATCCCCAGATCAAGCGCCTCAAGAAGATGGGCGACGTGAAGTCTCGCTATTACCTGAAATTCACCGTGTTGGACCAGGTGGGCGTGCTTTCGGCCATCTCCCGCATCCTGGGCGAACACCAGATCTCCATCGCGTCGGTCATCCAAAAAGAACAAAAGAAGGGCGATAAAGTGCCAGTGGTCATCGTGACCTATGAGGCGTTGGAAAAGAACGTGCAGGAAGCCTTGAAGAAGATCAACGGCCTGCCCTTCATCCAGGAAGAGACCCTTTTGATCCGTATGGAACGCGGCGAGTAGAAGCGTTCTGGCGGCGGGAAAAACCATCTAAAAAAAGAGGAAGTCATGGCTTATTGGAAGGGCGTTATCGAGGAATACAGGTCCTACTTACCGGTCACGGATAAAACGCCGGTGGTCACCCTCAAAGAGGGGGATACGCCGCTGATACACGCTCCCCGGCTATCGGAAAAGCTCGGCAACGGACTGAAATTATTCTTCAAGTTCGAGGGCTTGAACCCTACCGGTTCCTTCAAGGACCGGGGGATGACCATGGCCATGTCCAAGGCCGTGGAAGAAGGGGCCAAGGTGGTGGTCTGCGCCTCCACCGGCAATACCTCGGCGGCCGCGGCGGCCTACTCGGCCCACGCCGGTCTTTCCTGCGCGGTTTTCCTGCCCCATGGCTCGATCGCCTTGGGCAAACTGGCCCAATCCATGATCTACGGGGCCAAGGTCATCGCGGTGGAAGGCAGTTTCGATCAGGCGCTCATGCTCACCCGCGAATTGGCGGACAAATATCCCGTCACGATGGTGAACTCCAATAATCCCTACAGGCTTCAGGGCCAAAAGACGGCGGCTTTTGAGATCGTCGATACGCTGGGCGACGCCCCCGAGTACCACGCCATTCCCGTGGGGAACGCCGGCAATATCACGGCTTATTGGATGGGCTATAAGGAATATCATCAGAAGGGTATTTCCAAGCGTTTGCCCAAGATGTGCGGATTCCAGGCGGCTGGTTCGGCGCCCATCGTCGAGAAAAGGATCATCGAACATCCCCAGACCATCGCCACGGCCATCAAGATCGGCAATCCCTTCTCCTGGAAAAAAGCGGAGGAAGCCAGGGACGAGTCGGGGGGGCTGATCGACGCCGTGACCGACGAGGAGATCCTGGAGGCTTACCAAATGTTGGCGTCCATGGAAGGCATCTTCTGCGAACCCGCTTCGGCCGCTTCCTTGGCGGGTGTCATCAAATTGAACAAGAAGAATTACTTCACCTTGGGCGAGAAGAGGATCGTCTGCACCCTGACCGGGCACGGCCTGAAAGATCCGGATCGCGCGGTGGCCATGTGCGCCAAGCCCCAGGTGGTACAGCCGACGATGGATAATATCCTCAAGGCTTTGAAACTTTAATTTGGGTTGTTGGGGACCGCGGAACGGTCCTGCAGTGAAATCTATCTTTCAGAGGTTGGTATGGCCATCATAGTCCAGAAGTACGGCGGCTCTTCCGTGGCGGACGCTCCCAAGATGTTGGAAGTGGCCCGACGGATCGCCAAGACGCGCAAGAAGGGCAACGAGGTCGTGGTGGTGGTTTCCGCCCCCGGCGATACGACGGATGAACTCATCGCCAAGGCCCAGCTCATCACCGATTCCCCGGATGAAAGGGAAATGGACGTCCTCCTCGCCACCGGGGAACAGCAATCCATCGCGCTCCTTTCCATCGCCCTGAAGAGCATGGGATGCGACGCCATCTCCTTCACCGGCCCCCAGGTGGGGATCGTGACGGACGACGTGCACACCAAGGCCCGCATCGTGAAGGTGGGGGATTCCAAGATCCGCAAGGCCCTCAACCTGGGCAAAGTGGTCATCGTGGCGGGCTTCCAGGGAGAGAACAAGGATCATGAGATCACGACCCTGGGCCGGGGCGGGAGCGACCTTACGGCTGTGGCCATCGCCGCGGCGCTGAAGGCCGATGTTTGCGAGTTTTACAAGGATGTGGATGGGGTTTTCACAGCCAATCCGAGCATCGTTAAGAACGCCCGGAAGCTGTCGGTCATCAGTTATGATGAGATGCTCGAGATGGCCAGTTCGGGCGCGCAGGTGTTGAACGCCAGGTCGGTGGAATTCGCGAAAAACTTCGGCATCAAGATCCATGTGAGGCCGACATTCAACGAAAAGGAAGGGACGATCGTCATGCAGGAAACCAAAGCGATGGAAAAAGTGGTCATCAGCGGGGTGACCTATAATAAGAGCGAAGCCAAGATCACGGTCAGGGGGGTTCCGGACCGCCCCGGGATAGCTTCCATCCTCTTCTCCAAGCTCGGCAAGGCCGAGATCAACGTGGATATGATCATCCAGAACATCGGGGAAAAGGGACATTCGGATCTTTCCTTCACCGTCGACCGCTCCGAATTGAAGAAGGCCATGAAGGTGGTCACCGAGGCGGCCAAGATCCTGAAACCGGCGGGGGTCATCTCCGACGAGAACATCGCCAAGGTCTCGGTGGTGGGGGTCGGCATGCGCATCCATACGGGCGTCGCGGCCAAGATGTTCCAGGCCCTGGCCGAGAACGAGGTCAATATCCTGATGATCTCCACTTCGGAGATCAAGATCTCCGTCGTCATCGACCAAAAAGACGTGGCCAAGGCGGTCACGGCGATCCATGACAAATTCAACTTGGGCAAGAAACCGGTGGCTGAGAGAGGTTGATCCTTAGCCTTGTTTAGGGAAGAAAACAGAGGGCGGCTTTGAGCGAAAAAATCGTACTTTATGACGCGTTACTCCGGGAGGGACCCCAGACCCAGGGTATCAACCTGTCGGTCAAGGATAAGCTGCGCCTGGCGCAGGTCCTGGATGACCTGGGCATGCATTACATCGAGGGAGGTTGGCCCGGGGCTAATCCCAAGGACGACGCCTTTTTCAAAGAAGCTAAAAAGCTGAAGTTCAAGAACGCCAAATTGTCGGTATTCGGCATGACCCGAAGGGCCGGGAATAAAGCCGCCAAGGACCCGGTCCTTTTGAACCTGGTCAAGGCCGGAACCCCTACGGTCTGCATCTTCGGCAAGAGCTGGGATTTCCATGTGGACCATACCTTGAAGATCTCCCGCCAGGCGAACCTGGACCTGATCTTCGACTCGGTGGAGTTCCTCAAATCCAAGGTCCATGAGATGTTCTACGACGCCGAGCATTTCTTCGACGGCTATAAATCCAATCCCGAATACGCCCTGCAATGCCTGGAAGCGGCCCTGGCGGCCGGAGCGGACTGCCTGGTCCTGTGTGATACCAACGGCGGGTCCCTACCGGAGGAGATCGAGGCCATCGTAACTCGGGTCACTCAGAGATTCCCTGGGGCGAATCTGGGCATCCATTGCCATAATGACGGTGACCTGGCGGTCGCCAACAGCCTGGCGGCGGTCGAGGCCGGCGTCACGCAGGTTCAGGGTTGCCTGAACGGTTACGGGGAGCGCTGCGGTAATACCAACCTGACCTCACTGATCCCAGCCCTGGCCCTGAAACTGGGCGGTTCTTTCCACAAACCCGTGAACTTGAAGAAACTTACCGAAGCCTCCAGGATCACGGATGAGATCTGCAACATGCATCCCAGGGACAACGCTCCTTATGTGGGGAAGAGCGCTTTCGCTCACAAAGCCGGGGTCCATATCTCCGCGGTGGAGAAGGCTTCAAAAAGTTATGAGCATATCGAGCCCCATCAAGTGGGCAACGACCGCAATATCCTGATGTCCGACCAAGCCGGGCTGTCGGTGGTAGTGAAAAAGGCCGGGGACATGAGGATCAGCCTGAAGAAGGGCGGACCTGAGACGCGCGCCATCATCGAGAAGGTCAAACAGATGGAGAGTGAGGGATATCAGTTCGAGGGGGCGGAAGCCTCCTTCGAGATCCTCTTGAAAAAAGCCCTGGGCCGCCACCACCATTTCTTCGACCTGGTAGGTTTTCGGGTCATCGTGGAGAACCGGGGCGACGGGACTTTGATCTCCGAGGCCACCATCAAGGTGAAGGTCAATGGGGTCATGGAGAATACGGTGGGCGAGGGTGACGGGCCGGTGAACGCACTGGATGAGGCCTTGCGCAAGGCCCTGACCAAGTTCTATCCGTCCCTGAAGGATGTGCGACTGACCGACTTCAAGGTGAGGGTCCTGGACGCCAAGGAAGGGACCGCCGCCAAGGTCCGGGTCCATATCGAAAGCAGCGACCTGGAGGATTCCTGGGAAACGGTGGGCGTCTCGGAGAACATCATCGAGGCTTCCTGGAAAGCCCTGGTGGATTCCATCGATTACAAATTGTTGAAGGACAGCGGTAAGAAAAAAGCCAAGAGAGCCGCCGTTGAAGAACGGACCCATCGGCATCTTCGACTCGGGCCTGGGCGGTTTGACCGTCGTCAAGGCCATCCAGAAGGAACTGCCCCGGGAGAGGCTGGTCTACTTCGGGGATACGGCCCGCATTCCCTACGGCTCCAAGAGCAAAGATACCATCATCCATTACGCCATGCAGATCGTTCGGTTCCTCATCAAGCGCGAGTCGGTCAAGGGCGTGGTCGTTGCCTGTAATACCTCCTCGGCCTGGGCACTGGATGAACTTCATAAAGAATTCGATATCCCCATCCTGGGCGTCATCCGGCCAGGCGCCTCTGCGGCGGTAGAAGTGACACGCAACGGCAGGATCGGGGTCATCGGGACCGAGGGGACCATATCCTCCGGCGTTTATCCGAATACCAT
>CAWHOE010000071.1:0-53709 GCA_963830915.1 candidate division FCPU426 bacterium | reverse complement strand
CGTCACATAAATGGGATGGTTCACGGAGATCGTATTCACGACGTTCCCGCCATTGAGCAGATCTATCTCGATAACCACATTAGAGTTTGTGCTCGCCGCGAATAGGTACCGTCCATTCGTGCTCAAGGCAACCCCGTAAGCGTAGTTCAATCCGCCGCAAGTGTAATAATTCTCAAACGCTCCTGTCGCAGCGTTGAATTGGTCGATTCGGTTGGTGTTGATATCCGCAAAATAAACCGATTCCACTCCGTTCGTTGTCCCAACCGCCATCTGGCTGTTGCCATTCAACTGCCCATTGGCCGAACCAGCAACTCCCGTCCCGTAGGTCACTTGCGGTGACGCGCAAGCGCATCCAGGTGTATAGGTGTACGTGTTCGTCGCTGTCGGAGTGGCTGTGTTCGTCGCAGTAGGCGTCGCAGTGTTGGTAGCCGTGTTCGTGGCCGTATTGGTGGCCGAAGGTGTGGCCGTGACAACAGGCGTCATGCACATCGTCGTTGCTTTCGTGAACGCGTCCCCTTTGGCATCGTAGTTCAATGAGTGATAATCTTTCGTCAAGTCCACCCCGATGCCAGACGCCATTTGCTGCCCTTCCGGATAGCACTGGTACACCACCGTCCAAGGATTCGTGGTCATGTCCATGATCACGTACCCATCGTTCGATGTCCCGATGTACACATGGTTGGGGTTGGACGGGTCCACCGCCATCTGCATCACCCCGATATTCCCCGTGTAAACCGTACCAGCGTAGGTGTAGCTCGTTCCATTCGTCGAAGTCCACTCCGTGATAAGCCCGTTGTTGGAGCTTCCCACATACACCGTGTTGCCCTGCGGCAGGACCCCATAGGATCCGTTGAACAAGCTCGACGTCAAAACAGCTCCTGGCAAGAAACTCGTCGGGGTTTGCTCGACGAACTCGCTCACCGTCGTGTCGCTGCTCACCCACAGGTTCCCCGTCACGGAATCCACCGTCACATAAATGGGATGGTTCACGGAGATCGTATTCACGACGTTCCCGCCATTGAGCAGATCTATCTCGATAACCACATTAGAGTTTGTGCTCGCCGCGAATAGGTACCGTCCATTCGTGCTCAAGGCAACCCCGTAAGCGTAGTTCAATCCGCCGCAAGTGTAATAATTCTCAAACGCTCCTGTCGCAGCGTTGAATTGGTCGATTCGGTTGGTGTTGATATCCGCAAAATAAACCGATTCCACTCCGTTCGTTGTCCCAACCGCCATCTGGCTGTTGCCATTCAACTGCCCATTGGCCGAACCAGCAACTCCCGTCCCGTAGGTCACTTGCGGTGACGCGCAAGCGCATCCAGGTGTATAGGTGTACGTGTTCGTCGCTGTCGGAGTGGCTGTGTTCGTCGCAGTAGGCGTCGCAGTGTTGGTAGCCGTGTTCGTGGCCGTATTGGTGGCCGAAGGTGTGGCCGTGACAACAGGCGTCATGCACATCGTCGTTGCTTTCGTGAACGCGTCCCCTTTGGCATCGTAGTTCAATGAGTGATAATCTTTCGTCAAGTCCACCCCGATGCCAGACGCCATTTGCTGCCCTTCCGGATAGCACTGGTACACCACCGTCCAAGGATTCGTGGTCATGTCCATGATCACGTACCCATCGTTCGATGTCCCGATGTACACATGGTTGGGGTTGGACGGGTCCACCGCCATCTGCATCACCCCGATATTCCCCGTGTAAACCGTACCAGCGTAGGTGTAGCTCGTTCCATTCGTCGAAGTCCACTCCGTGATAAGCCCGTTGTTGGAGCTTCCCACATACACCGTGTTGCCCTGCGGCAGGACCCCATAGGATCCGTTGAACAAGCTCGACGTCAAAACAGCTCCTGGCAAGAAACTCGTCGGGGTTTGCTCGACGAACTCGCTCACCGTCGTGTCGCTGCTCACCCACAGGTTCCCCGTCACGGAATCCACCGTCACATAAATGGGATGGTTCACGGAGATCGTATTCACGACGTTCCCGCCATTGAGCAGATCTATCTCGATAACCACATTAGAGTTTGTGCTCGCCGCGAATAGGTACCGTCCATTCGTGCTCAAGGCAACCCCGTAAGCGTAGTTCAATCCGCCGCAAGTGTAATAATTCTCAAACGCTCCTGTCGCAGCGTTGAATTGGTCGATTCGGTTGGTGTTGATATCCGCAAAATAAACCGATTCCACTCCGTTCGTTGTCCCAACCGCCATCTGGCTGTTGCCATTCAACTGCCCATTGGCCGAACCAGCAACTCCCGTCCCGTAGGTCACTTGCGGTGACGCGCAAGCGCATCCAGGTGTATAGGTGTACGTGTTCGTCGCTGTCGGAGTGGCTGTGTTCGTCGCAGTAGGCGTCGCAGTGTTGGTAGCCGTGTTCGTGGCCGTATTGGTGGCCGAAGGTGTGGCCGTGACAACAGGCGTCATGCACATCGTCGTTGCTTTCGTGAACGCGTCCCCTTTGGCATCGTAGTTCAATGAGTGATAATCTTTCGTCAAGTCCACCCCGATGCCAGACGCCATTTGCTGCCCTTCCGGATAGCACTGGTACACCACCGTCCAAGGATTCGTGGTCATGTCCATGATCACGTACCCATCGTTCGATGTCCCGATGTACACATGGTTGGGGTTGGACGGGTCCACCGCCATCTGCATCACCCCGATATTCCCCGTGTAAACCGTACCAGCGTAGGTGTAGCTCGTTCCATTCGTCGAAGTCCACTCCGTGATAAGCCCGTTGTTGGAGCTTCCCACATACACCGTGTTGCCCTGCGGCAGGACCCCATAGGATCCGTTGAACAAGCTCGACGTCAAAACAGCTCCTGGCAAGAAACTCGTCGGGGTTTGCTCGACGAACTCGCTCACCGTCGTGTCGCTGCTCACCCACAGGTTCCCCGTCACGGAATCCACCGTCACATAAATGGGATGGTTCACGGAGATCGTATTCACGACGTTCCCGCCATTGAGCAGATCTATCTCGATAACCACATTAGAGTTTGTGCTCGCCGCGAATAGGTACCGTCCATTCGTGCTCAAGGCAACCCCGTAAGCGTAGTTCAATCCGCCGCAAGTGTAATAATTCTCAAACGCTCCTGTCGCAGCGTTGAATTGGTCGATTCGGTTGGTGTTGATATCCGCAAAATAAACCGATTCCACTCCGTTCGTTGTCCCAACCGCCATCTGGCTGTTGCCATTCAACTGCCCATTGGCCGAACCAGCAACTCCCGTCCCGTAGGTCACTTGCGGTGACGCGCAAGCGCATCCAGGTGTATAGGTGTACGTGTTCGTCGCTGTCGGAGTGGCTGTGTTCGTCGCAGTAGGCGTCGCAGTGTTGGTAGCCGTGTTCGTGGCCGTATTGGTAGGGGTATTCGTCGATGTTGATGGAGAACTTTCGGAATAGGATGCGCAAAACTTATACGCCATGGAACTACAGGGCGTATCGGTGTTGATCATATCCACAACCAAAGTATTTGGTCCATCTGCAACAACGGTCCCAATGTTATAAACGCCAGATGTGGCGGGACAGTTAGGAAGGTTATTGCAACCTACTGGGCATATACCCCCGTCGATTTCAGTGCCATTCAAGAAAACCTTAGCGGAATCATCCGCCCTTACGGAAAGAGTCCAGTTAAAACTACCAGTAGTGCCAGCCGGAATGTTGAAAACCTGTGTGAAAGGCCACGTGCCAGGATTAATTGAAGGCTCACATTCATTAGGTTGAATAGAAACTTCTTGTCCACCAGTGCAAGTATAAGAAGAATTTTGGTCGTTCGTAACGACTTCACCAGGGGCGTTTCCACTAGTCAAGCAAATCTGACTTACAGCGTTTGTAGGGGTATTGGTGGCGGTATTCGTGGCCGTGTTAGTCGCAGTGGTCGTGGAAGTTTGACCGCTAGTAATTGTGTAGGTCATCGTTGGAGTGGCTGTGTTAGTAGATGTCGGTGTCGACGTTGACGTTTTCGCGATAGGCGTGGGGTCCATTGTGGGGGTGGGAGAGAATAGAATCGTGACCGGTAAAGTAACAATATCCGTTATCAGGGGACATTTGGGGCTACCTAATCCCGTGGTCAGATCATATCCCGTGACAGCGTGATACATGCCACTACCTGAATAATTATTGTTACTGCCATCATTGATATCATGAAAATCGTTGGTGTTATAAGACGATGGATAACCCGCGAGTGAATAAAGTGCCGGGTTGGCGAAACCGATAGGTGGATTCCCATCTTCGGCCGATAGCTCATTAGCCAGGGCCATGAATCCTGCCCACATTGGAGCCGCCGCGCTAGTACCAGCTTCTAACGAATAATCTTTCCCATTATTAACAAAGATCATGATGTCATCCGCCAAGAAAGCGACGTCCGGAATATTCCTATATTCAGGAGATACTTCCGAATTCGCGGCGGTAATCCCGTTTTGCCACGCAGGGAAAGTCAGGCCTGCCGAATTGTCAGGAGCCGGCCCAACATAGCCCCCACCACTGACCGAGTTTTCCAGATCGGGCAAAGGAGTCTGCCTGTCCAAAGGATCGTTCCAGGTCGTTTCAGAGATATAGGAACCTGCGCTGGTTCCGTTTGTACCGCTGGTGACCAGGGATGTTCCGCCACAAACTGTCATCAAAGGAGACATGACAGCAGGCATGACAACATACGGGGCGACCGAATTGGGAATGTTATAAGCACCCAGATCCCCGGAGGACTGGAAGAAAGATTGCCCTTGCGCGGCGAATTCGGAAAAGATTCCGGCGATGGTTGTGTCATAGTTTCCCTGATTGGACCATACCCAGGAACTGCTTATCTGGTTAGCAAGGTCGTCGGTAGCCATCCGATTCAACATATCGTCCGGCGGGAAGTTGTAATTAAATCCGCAGGAAAGGGGCCCACAACAACTAGGCTGATTATTAGGCCCTTCATAAACAAGGATGGCGGCTCCTGGCGCCATGGACCAAGCCATGTCGATATCCAGCATTACCTCATCTTCATAACAACCGGGCGTTTGTAAGGAACTTTCATCCACCTTCACGACCGAGATATTCGGGATCGCTAACCCTGTGTAATTCGAGTAAGCGTTAATATCGGCCTGATAATAATTATCCGCTTCGAACAAGGCGATGGTTTGTCCCGCCCCCGTTTGGGTCGCGCACGGAAGATAAACATTCCGGAAGTCATTCCCGGTATAGGTATATCCGGTTTGACCTGGATAAAAAATGCTAACAGGGATACCAGTCCCTGAGTTAGCGCGCACTTGACCATTGGACGGTTTAAAAATGTCGGCATTCTCGCCGACCAAATTGACCTGTTTCTTGAGGGACCGGTTTGAACGAAGAATCACTATCGAATTATCCAAACCGGCGATGTGCTGGATTGGGACATCCAAGTCTAGTGAAGGCTCGTTCTCCGGGGCGTAAAACTGGCGACCGTCCTTGCGTTGATAAAGATGCAACCGGACATTGAAAGCCCTTTGGACAACTGCCGCTGTGCCGCTAACATCCAGCAACAAGCGATTGGGATGTGTATTGGAGATGTGAAGCCCTTTCGCCTTAGCGAACTCGATTAGCGCCTGATAATCGGCCTCGGTCGGACCGAACATCTCAGTGAATTTCGCCGGTTTGAGGAAATGGTGGAAAATGGGGCTTTTGCGATCATAAAGACGCTGGATCATTGATTGGAGCGCGGATTGATTCCGAAGGGGCAACCCGATAGCTAAATTGAGCTGTTGGTCGGTGGGAACATCGCCAAGGAGCGTCGCCGTGGATGTTTCTTTGGGCACATGGCCTTTTAAGAATTGGCGGCCCGCCGCTTGAGCCTGACCTTGCGTCCCCAAGAGAAGGGCAACAAAAAACGCTAGGAACATTATTCTAAAAAATATTTTTAAATCCCTATGCATTAAGGACGTCCAATATTCATAAATTTTTCGGCCGCGAATTTCTCAATGGCATTTGAAAACTCGCAAAAACTAAAATCGATTTCGGTCTTTTGAGTTAAATAAAGTGATTCGACTCGACTAAAAGACGCAACTATTCCGTTTTTATTCCATGAAATTAAAAATATTTTTTTGAAACTTTGTTTTTACGTTAAAGAAGGATAAAGCGGACAAAATAATTGCGAAATATTTTTAATACTCAGAATGCATTTTAAATCGACGCCATTCAAAACCAAATTCGGGATAAAAAGAGAACCTATTTTGGCTTTGTTTGAGTTCCCCGGTCATTGGAATGGATACATGATGGTTTCAATATTCCGATCAGAGTTCTGTTTAAAAATGAGACTGGATGTTACTTCAGGATCAACAGTTTATTGATCGTCCTAACCCAATTTGTGCTGATGCTCACGTAATACAACCCATCGGGTAAAGTTTGGCCTGAGATGTCCTGCAACTGAAGGGTGATATCGTTCCAACCCGCTGGCACCTGGGTCAACACCGTATCCTGGACCTTTCGATAGGATAGGTCATAGATCTTCACTTCCAGTCGAGTGGCATACCTCAGGTAAACATGCAGTTTCTCAGGTGTCGTGCCATTCCAAGGATTGGGGTAAAGAATGGGTGGTCCGCTGGTTGCGATCCCGATAGTTGGGGTAACCGTCGGCGAACAAGTGACCGTATAGGTTTCTGTAGGTGTTAAATTAGGTCCAAAACCCGTAATTCCTTGCTGATTGGTCGCCTTGACCACCGACACATTATTGGTCGAGGTTTTACTGGGTGTACAGGTCGCCAGAGGGCGGCAGATTGGCGGGACACCGCCCGAGACCGTGACCAGGTTCCCACGATAATACAGGGCGTATTGAAGATTATTGGTATAAGAGGTTCCTCCTCCCACACTGGCGGGGCTATACCATGTTCCCGTGCCAGGACTGAATGGCGCGTAGGACGAACCCAAGTGCAAGCTAGCCTGGATATTAGTCCACTTACTACCTGCGGACAGAACGCCTGTACTGGTATTGGACAGGGTGATTTCCCAATTAGCCTGTTGGATTGAGGTCGGACCGCAAGCCGGAGCGAAAACCGTAGCCGTGATATTCTCCCCAGTGGCTCCTGTTTTCGAGGGCCCGTAATTGCCATCGAAGAAAAGAACGGGATCGATGGTCAACGAGGGCGTGGTCAAGTAGGAAGTATCGTTCACCCAGAATTTGATGGTAAGGTCGGAAAGGTTCACCGAAGTCGTCCCGTTGTTGAGTATCTCAAAGGTTTCGTCAGCTTGATTCCCGCTGACACCGGCGAATTCCAGCAGTTCCAGGTCCGCTGAACTGGTCCCGCACATAGAGATCGTCGGAGTGGGCGTGATAGTAAACGTAAACGTTGGTGTTGGAGTTTTGGTAAGCGTTTTAGTTATTGTCGCCGTAAAGGTTTGGGTGAAGGTCCTCGTAGCAGTTGGCGTCAAAGTTTTAGTGGTTACCAAAGTACTGGTCTTGGTAGCGGTGGGGGTGACAGTTTTAGTCATCGTTAAGGTCAGTGTCGCCGTTGACGTATTGGTTTTCGTAGCGGTATATGTCGCCGTGAAAGTATCCGTATTCGTAGAAGTACTGGTTGGGGTCGGGGTATTTGTCCAAGTGTTAGTCGACGTCGTGGTCGATGTGTTTGTTGGGGTATTGGTCGACGTCAAGGTTGTAGTATTCGTGTTGGTCGAGGTTGGTGTGTTCGTGGCCGTATTAGTCATCGAGGGGGTACCTGTACCCGTGGAGGTTTGAGTCGCGGTAAAGGTTGAGGTTGGAGTTGACGTATTCGTAGCGGTGTCTGTCGTTGTGTTCGTGGCAGTGTTGGTCGTCGTATTCGTGGCGGTGTCGGTGGTCGTATTGGTCGATGTGGCGGACGCCGTATTGGTCATCGAGAACGTGGGTGTGTACGTAACGGTTGGACTATTCGTCACGGTGTTGGTCGCCGTATTGGTGACGCTATTCGTTGCCGTATTCGTGGCGGTAGGTGTGGCTGTATTGGTCGGGGTCGGTGTGAAGGTAATCACGCTCACGCAAGGCGGCGGCGCGTACTCATCCACCACGAATCCCTGAGTCTGGGAAACATAGATATCCCCGTTCCCGTCCACCCATACCCCGGCCGGCTCATTGATCCCGTTCCCACTGCATACACCCACCTGGGTCCAGGGCAGAGTGGTTGTCGTGAATATCTCCATCCGGTTCGCGTTTTCAACCACATAGGCGTATTTCCCGCTCGGATCGAACGCCACCGACCTCGGATTCGATCCTGCCGCTAGGTTAGCCACCACTGTTTCGGTATAGCTGGTTCCCGATCCCGTCCATTGATCCACCGTGTTGTTGTTTGTGTCCGCCACATAGATCATCGTCCCCAAGGCGGTGATACCGGTCGCGTTATTTTGGGTCCCAATGACCGTTCCGGTCCCGCTCAGTCCACCGGTCCACTTCATGATCTGGGTCTGATTGATCGCGAACACGTTACCCAAACTATCCACCGCGACGTCCAGGGGATGGGTAAAGCTTACTGATGTTACGGGGGCCCCGGTGGACGCCATCAACTCCACCACTTGATTCCCGTCGATATCCGCCACGAATAAATGGCCGTTCCCGTCCAGGGCCACTCCCCAAACATTGGTGAATCCGTTATTGTCTGTGAAGGACACAGAGGTTGAGGGATTGCCGATCGTGAACTTCCTCACGTCACGGTTGACCCCATTGGCCACATAAAGGTACGTACCATCATTGGCGATCCCTCGGGAGTTGTAGATCTGGTTGGGAGCCGTTCCCTGGGTTCCTGTTCCATACCCCATCAGGATCGTCGTGCAGGCGTTGCACACCGGGGTCGACGTGTTCGTCACAATGGACGTTAAGGTATTCGTAGAAGTGATCGTGGATGTTAATGTGGGCGTATAGGACATAGTGTTTGTCGCTGTACTGGTAGAAGTACTGGTGGCCGTATTCGTGGCGGTATTGGTCGGAGAATTGGTCATAGATAACGTAGGGGTGTTCGTAAAGGTGGGAGTTATCGTATTGGTCGGTGTAGTTGTGGCTGTATTGGTAATGGTAGGTGTCGCCGTTACAACGGGTGTCATGCAAAACGTCGTGGCCTTCGAGAAAGAATCGCCCTTCGCCTGATAAGGCAACGAATGATAATCCTTCGTCAAGTCCACCCCGATGCCGGGCGCGTATTGTTGGCCTTCCGGATTACACTGATACACCACGGTCCAAGGCGTCGTGGTCATATCCATGATCACGTAACCGTCGTTCGACGTCCCTACATACACATGGTTGGCGTTGGAAGGATCGACCGCAATCTCCATCACCCCGATGTTGCCCGAATATACCGTGGCCGCGTAGCTATAACTGCTCGTGATTGTCGACCACGTCCACTCCATGATCCGTCCGTTATTGGAGTCCGCCACATACACTGTATTTCCGCTATTCTGCACCAAGACAGCATAGGAACCGTTGAATTGATTAGGGCCGGAACCGGTCGTGCCCACTGTCCCTAAAACTCCTTCCTGCACGTAATTATTCGGTGTCTGCTCATGGAATCGGGTCACGCTCGCGTCGGTTCCCGAATACACATCCCCCGTGGCCGGATCCAATGTCACGTAAACAGGATGGCTCACCGGTATGACGGCGGAGACCGCCCCGTTATTCATCAGATCCATCTTCACCACTTCTGCGCCGTTGGTACAAGCCGCAAAAAGGTATCTCCCATCCGAACTTAATGCCACCCCATAAGGATTGGTTAATCCGTTCGGGTTCTTGACCGAGTCCACTCCCGTGTAGTAGTTCTCGAATGCCCCGGTTCCGGCGTTGAACGCGTCGATCCTGTTGTTGTTGATATCCGCGAAATAGACTGACTCGGTACCATTGGTCGTTCCCACCGCCAACTGGCTGTTACCATTCATCTGTCCATTGGCCGAACCTGCCACGCCAGTCCCATAGGTCACCTGTGGGAATGAGCAGCCGCTGCAATTGGACGTAGGCGTGATGGTAGGTGTGTTAGTAGGAGTGCTCGTGGATGTGTTGGTCACTGTTAAATTGGGAGTTGGGTCGGTCGTCGGAGTGGGAGTAACGGTGGGTGAGAGATTGGTCGGGAATGGCTGCCAATAGACGATGACCTTGCCCCGGTCTGGATCTGTCAGGTAATAATTACCTTGGTTGTCGAAGACCCCTGAATAGGCACCCATGGACATGAAGTCGTTCATGAATGTGGTTGGTTGGTTGAAGTTGGTCAGGGGATTATAAAAAACCACAGGCCAGCGGGAGCCCGTATAGCCCATGGTTCCCAGGACCATGACCTGGTCGTCGGACCGGAAGGCGGGCTGCCAGGGTCCACAGGGGCTCAAGCTGGGGTTGCTGAAACCAACGCAGGATCCGCTCATATTGCCGTTCTCAGCGTAAACGTGGGAAGCCGCCACATCATAAAGGCAGCTCGTCGTCGAGGAATTCTGGACGGTTGCGGCGTCGAACTCCAGGAGCCGGGCGTTCCCGTTCGCTTCCAATGAAAAGTCCGAGACGTAAAGGTTCCCATGGTGGTCGTACGTCACGGCGCCGGGCTGATTGAGTGTTTTGGAGGATTCCGCTCCCCCCTGATTCGCCAGGGTAGCGGCAGCGCTGGTTTGCCCCAGGATAATGTCCACCACCGGTGTCGGATTCGGGGAAACTCCCAGGGGGTTTCGGACCCGAAAGACCCGGTTGTTGATCGTATCGGATAGCCAGAGATAACTTCCCGTCGGATCCACCGCGATACCGTCCATCCGCCGATTCCCGGCTGAACCGCAGTTGAATGATCCGCCACCCAGAATGGGTATGGGGAAAGTGATGCTGACCGCCCCCGTCTGCCAGGGCGTCAGAGGCAGATTGTAGACCTCCACCCAAAGATTATTAGGGTCGCCATGGGTGGCCCAAAGATGGGGTTGACCCGTTGCTTGGTCCGTACAGATACGACTGAAATCCTCACCCGCCATGTAATTGACCGTGGAAGCGGTGGTACCGGCGAAACCATCGATGGCCTTCCCGTTGACCAGGCCGCAGGAAGGCTCATTGGTCGTATCCAGGTTCCAATAATCCATACGGTGTCCTTCGGCGGCGATCAACTGGGTCACCGACGAGGTATAGCCGATAACCAGACCCAAGGCGCCCACCGAGGTGTTGGTCACCACGTTATTGATCCCTCCTGTATCCGGGTCCTGGCCGTTCTTGAAGACCGCCACATCGGGCGCGTGAGCCTCGTTGGGAAAGCCGGGCAGGTTGACCGCCGTGACGGACCCTGAGGTCGTCAGGCTGGGAATGGGAGCCGGATAGCGCATGATGTCGATGATGGGGTCGGTGGAAGAGACGAACACATCCCCAGCCGAATCCACTCCCAAACCGCCCCAATTGTCGTGGTGATACTCGGGAGAATTGCCCGACATGACGCTCCCCACCGGATAGGCGTAATTGAAGTCGCTGTTATCGGTTGTGATCGCGTCCAAGGAAGAACCGACACCGGGATAGAACTGGGACCTCAGCAAAAGCTTGGTCGGGGTACCGGTAGGCGGAACAGCCGAGAGGTTCATGTGATAAAGGATGACCTGGGTATTGCCGAAGTCATTCACCCATAGGTCCCCCGAGGGGTCGAATTCCAGACCGGTCGGCCAGGTCAATCCGTTGGTGACCGAACCGTTGGGGGTTTGATCGTTAGTGTACTGGGGCACACCCGAGCCGTTATAGGACTGGGGTTTGAAGATCAGTATCCGTCCGCCTTGGGTCTTGGATGGATTCGAAGCTGGCGGTCCATCCGCGACAAAAACATCGCCTGCGGGGTCCACCCGGACGGACCCGGGATAATAAAAGTGGGTCATATCCAGGTCGTTGCTGGCCGGTACACCCGTAACCCCCAGGATCACATCCGCCGTGGCCGCTGGAACCCCGAAAGCGGGAGCGCTCTGATTGGGGAATCTCATCACCCGGTCGTTCCCCGTGTCGGTCACCCACAGATTCCCCCATTGATCGATGCACACACCCGCCACCAGGAAACCCCTTTGGTTCATGAATGAGAAGGTGCCGTTGGTGGCTGAACCGCCCTGGTTGGGGCGGTAACTGTTGAAATCCGGCTGGCCCCATTCATAACTGGCGGCCTCGCCCGTATAGGTCGGGGCGGTGTAACACAGCACACGGTTGTTGTAATAATCCGGGACATAAAGATTCCCCTGGCTGTCAACCGCCATGGTGGCGTAGGACCCCGATTCACCTGGCGAGACCACCCGAGGGTCCAACAAATTCAAACTTGAGGCTGTTGGATTGGGCAATGGGTCGGTGGAAGAAAGATAGGCGGCGAAATTGTAACCTGGGAAATCCTGCAGTTGGGAATCGCCATTGGCGGCCATGTGGGTGAAATCGGTTTGGCCCAGCACGATGTCGGGGGCCCAGGTAACCCCGGTCGTCACCGATTGGTTCGGGCTCAAAACACCCACATTGCTGAATCCCAGGATGCGGTTGTTGCCAGCGTCGAAAACATAAAGGCGGTTGGGGGATGAGACCCGGTCCACAAAGACACCGCCGGGACGGGCCACTCGGTTGGCGACGACCGTGTTCATGGACATTTGGGAAAAGTCCGATTGCCCTAGTATGACGTCCGCCCAGTTATCACCGGAAACCCCTCGAATCGGTGTGGTTTGAGCGATTGAATTTATCGGACATACAGCCAGCAAAAGGATCGCTATGGCTAAACCGTTGAGACCATAAATACATCGGGTATAAAGGCCATGTATCGGATTCATAACTCTCCTGGTTAAATTACTTCTCATTAAAAAACCAATCCCAATTTCTAAAAACGTTTTTTGTTTTTCGGACCTAAACAAGACGTTTTGTATCGACTAAAAGACGCAACTATTCCGTTTTTATTCCACGAAATAAAAAATATTTATTTTGGGTTTTTGTTTTTTCGTTAAAAGGGGACGAAGTGGACAGAAAAAAGGCGAAATTTTTTTACAGAATCTGAATGTTCTTGTGTTGGACGAATGTCCCTGACCGGACTTCGATCTGATAATCCCCTGCCGGTGCCGGCTGACCATTGGCGAGTTTCCCGTCCCACTCGAAAACCCAACGGCCGGAATTCAGGCTGCCTTTGAAAAGTGTTTTCATCTCAACCCCTTGCGGGCTCAACACTCGGACCGCGAGGAAACCTAATTGGGTTTGATCTATTTCTACTGACAGGTTGGAATAGGCCCGGGAGGGATCAATTTCCAAGTTGACCGGGGTCACAGAGGAAGCCAAGGCGGAACTTTCAGCCGAAGAGCTTTCTTTCTTCGTGGACGGGTTAAACTCTTGGCTTTCCCCATCATTCTCGGACTTTTCAGATAACTCCGTGGATGTTTCCGACCGGGCGGGTTTTACAGCGGGAACCGTTCCCGATCCCTGGGTCAATGAGCTAACCACTGTCTGCGGGGGTGGCGCCATGGCGGCGTTATGACAAACACAGAAATACCTCCAGGCGATCAGGGCGGAAAGTCCCAAGGTCAAGATGATGCTCATCCAAGGCAACCCGCCCAATCCGGCGGCAGCCGGGGCGGAAGGAGGCGGTGTGTCGGGCCAATGGGGTTGGGGTTCGGGCAAGCCGAAGCTCTGGTAGGCTTCCTTTGCCTTCTGCTCGAACTTCAGCATCGCCTCGTCCGAGGTCAAAAGGGACTGGCTCAAGGCCTCTTGTTCGGCCTCGGTCAAGTCGGCTTTGAAATATTTATCGATCAGATCAGGCATTCGCTTCCCCTTGCATCGCTCGCACGACTAAGTCCTTCAATGTTTCCTTACACCGCGACAATCGGGACATCACGGTCCCAATGGGTATCTTCAACGTCTCCGAAATGGCCGCGTAACTTTTATCTTCCTCGTCCCTCAAGCGTATCAATTCACGGCACGGTTCGCCTAAAAGTCGCTTTTGGGCCTCCAACACTTCCAAAACTTGATGTTTTCCCACATCTTCTTTGCGTTGCCGCTCGATCTCCATCGAGTGGGGGCCGGACAACCCGTCCAGTTCCTCCGTCAGGCGAATAACGAGGCGCTGGCGTTGCCGGATCCGGTCGTAGCAGAGGTTGATGCCGATTCGCAGGAGCCAATGGGAAAGGCTGGAGCGGAATTCGAACTCGGGAAGCTTTTGGAGGGCTTTCATGAAAGCTTCCTGGGTGACATCCTCGGCTTCCGGGTCCTGATAGCCCAGGATATAGAAACAGGCTTTGCAGAGCCTGTCCCGATGGGTCTGGAAGAAATAACGTTCGGCTTCCTCGTCTTTTTCGAGGAGCCGCCGAACCAACTCTCGGTCTTCCAACGTAGATCCCTTCGTTAATAAGACGTTAAAACTGACATTTTATTCCATTAAATCGTTCACAGGCCCTTTTCCTTTGGCCTTACTGACCACTTATGGCGTTGTCGGGTTCTTGGCCTTAAAAGCCTTCAACCAATCTTTCAAGGCTTGATCATCGGGTCTCAGGGTCTGGACTTTCTCGAGACACTGTATCGCATATTCGTTCTTCTTCAATTTGAGGTAGAGTTTTCCCAGGTCCCACCAGGCTTGGGTATTACTGGGATCTTGCTTGATGGCCCGCTGGTAAAGACTGACCGCCTCCATGTAACTCATCTGACTTTCCAGCGCCTCACCCTGGGCGACAAAGTCGGGCGGTATCACGAATTTTAACTTGAGACTGTCCTGGTTGGGAGTAGTTACTCCTTGGGAACCGAACGTCACCGGTCCGTTTTGGGAAGCTGGCGCCCCGGCCATACCAGGGAGGGAGCCCTCACCCGATAGCGGGACAGAAACCGCTTTTGGTTTTTCTTTCTCTTCCGGGAACAGATAGCCGACGCCGATGCGATGAGTATCACCCAGATCGCCCCCGCTCAAATAAGCGTAGTCCAGGGAAAGACTTCCGATCCTCAATCCGGCACCCAAAGCCCAGCCCGAGATTCCTCCCCCCTCTTCGTTCTCCAACGGGAAACGGTATCCGACCCTTACAAAATAACCGGGATCAACGGAAAATTCGGCCCCCGCCTGAAGATATTGGGTGGAGTTAGACTCCCACTCGCCGCCAGCGGCCGTCAGGATATGGAAAGAGGAACTCAGGGGGAACTTGATGGAGGTTCCTCCCCTTAAGGTCGAAACCACGGAATTGCCCGTCCCCCAACCCAATCCATCATAATCCAGTCCCCATCTCCATTGATCCCCTGTTTCCAGGAGCAACCCGATCTGGGGATGGAAATAAGAAGAGATCGACCCGGCGATATTCAGGTTGTCATAACCCAGACCCACCCCCAATTGGAAACGGTCGGAGAGCCGCAATGCGCCCGAGGCTTCCAGATCGATCTGCTCTACGTTGTAATTGGAAGTGATGGACCCTAGTGTGTCCCGCCCCACGAATGTCCCGTCATCCTCGAAGCTTTCCGAAAAACCGACGCCTCCCAACTTCGAAAGAGGCAGTGCCACCGCGGCGTTTTCCCTCATGGTATCCGCGAAACCGAAATAACTGTCGAACTCCGCTTCCCCTCGGGGCAGGATTGCCAGCCCCGCCGGATTCAATAGAACGCTGGAGGTGTCATCCGCCACGCCCACATAAGCCGCTCCCAGAACGGAGGAACGGGCGGTGAAAAGGTCGTTCCCATTTACGTTTGCCTGGGCGACGGGGGCCATAACCGATTGAACCGGCTGGGCGCTCAGGGGCAGGACTAACCAGGCCGTCATTAAAGCGGCCCAACTCATTATCCTGGGAAGTCTTGAATGGAAGGTATTCACGCTGGCCTCAATGGATCACGGCAAATTTCCCGACCTTGAGGGTCTGGCTTCCACCCGAATCGTAGGTCAAAGTCGCCTGGTAAAAATAAACACCTGTGGCGAAGGTCGTGAGATTGAGGGCGGTGTTCTGGATACCCGAAGGTTTGTGGTCACGGACTTCGGAAGCCAATTCCCCGTTCTTGTTCCATATTTTCAGGTCCAGCGAGCCTGATTGGTTCAGGTCATAACAAAAAGTGGCGTTTCCCTCTCGGACAGGGGATGGATAGATGAACGCTTCTCCCTGTGTCGGAGGATTGGCCCCCGCGTAGTAAGTCGGTGACAGACATTGGATGGGAGAAAATTCCTGCGCCACAAAGCTGTTGGTCTCGCTCACATAAAGGTCACCTGAGTTGTCAAAGGCAACGCCGTGAGGTTGTTGATACACGGACGGATTGACGCAAACCGCTACCCTGGTCCATGGGATCGAAGTTATGTTGAAGAACTCAACCACATTGAGAGCGCCTTCAGGTATGGCGGCGTACTGGCCGGTGGGGTCCACGGCCACTCCCAGAAAACCCGCCGTGACCGGGGCCGCGTAAACCACATACTCGTCATAAACCCCACCCGAGGGTATCCATTCCTCGATGGCGTTGTTGGCGGTATCCGCGGTAAAGAGGGTCGTTCCCCTGGAAGAAATGCCACCGGCGTCATTGACCGTTCCTATGGTCACTGGAGCGTTCGTCAACCCCCCGGGCCATTCCACGACCACGGTCTTATTAGTAATAAACACGTTCCCCAACGTGTCCACCGTTACATCCTCCGGGTGAATGACCGACGCCAACTCTTCCACGGCCCCTGTATTCGCGTTCAGTTCCATTACCTGGGCCCCGTCGATATCGGCTACAAATAGATTTCCCTTCCCGTCCACTGCCACGCCCCAGGGATTGATGAAACCCCCGGGACTTTCGATCGGGTCTACCCCGGTGAAAATGACCGCGTTCGCGCTTCCGATCGGAAATTTCCTGATGTCCCTGTTCACCCCGTTGGCCACATAAAGATTGGAACCGTCAAAACAGATCCCGCGGGGATTGTAAAGTTGGTCGGCCGCGGTACCCGAGACACCCACTATTCCAAACTGGGAAAGGATGGTCGTGCATCCATTACAGGCTGCCTGACCCCAGGCAAACTGGGAAGTGGACAGGGTTAAAACCATTAGAAGTAATAGGGATTTAATAAAAGTGGTTCTCATAGGTCGTTTCACTTGTCGCTTTTTCGTGCAGGAAAAAGCCTACGGAATGTAAAAAACGGTTAGTTCAAACCGGTTTTTCAGAGGAAATAATAATGAATTTTATGAAAAAGTTGGGATTTTTAAAGAGATTCAGGAAATCGTTTTAACGAGGATTAACAGAAAAAAACAACTCGTTTTGGAAATACTTAATGAGCGTCGGTGGCTTTGGCCAGCTTAGCCGGGCGGTGCATGAAGAAGGTGGGTATCAGGGTCAGGCTAAAGACGATCGCCATGATCCACATCATGTAATCAAAGCTCACCACAAAGGCCTGTTTCTGCACCCTGAAATAAGCCTCTTTCGCCAATAGGCTGCTGGCGTTGAACATCCCCACCTCGTTGGAAAGCTTGTACCCGATCGCCTTGGCGCTATAGGCCCATTGGTTGAAGTTCATGTTCAGGGGGCTGATGAACTGCGTCAAATTGTGGTACACCCGGTCCTGGGACTGCTTGAACATGGTGGCAAAAACAGCGATCCCCACGCTTCCCCCGATCTGGCGGGAAAGGTTCATGATGCCGGCGGCCTGGCCCAGGTTGGGCCCGGTAAATTGCCCAAGCACCACCGCGTTGATGGGCACGAACAGGCTGGACATCCCCGCCCCCCGGACCAGGAGGGGCCAGAAAAGGTTCCAGTAGGTGGACTGGGCGGAGAAGTGGGCGATCATATACAGGGCGATCTCCGAGCAGGAAAGCCCGTAGAAAATGAACATCCGTGGGTCCCGCTTTTGGATTTGCATGCCGATGATGGGCATCATGAGGCCGGATAGGATGGCGCTGGGCATGAAAAGGTTCCCGGTCTGGGAAGCGTTCATGCTCAACATGAACTGGGCGAAGATGGGGATGAAGAAGATCAGGGCGTAAAGCATGCCGCCCACCGAGGCCATGAGGAAAGCCCCATTGAAGAGGGCCATATTCTTGAAAAGCCTTAGGTCCACGATGGGATGTTCCACTTTCAGTTCCCACCAAAGGAAGGCCGGGATGCAGATAGCCGAGATGACTGCCATGATGATGATGGTCTGGGAAGAGAACCAGTCATCCGCCTCCCCCCGTTCCAGAAGGAACTGCAGGCAACCCACGCCCACCACCAGCAGGCCCAGCCCGATGAAATCAACCGGCGCGTTCTTCATGCGGTCGTGATGTTCCTGATGATGTTTTTCCACTTTGTAGTCTGTCACATAGGTGGCCGCCAGGAAAGCCGTCAGAAGGCCCAGAGGTAAATTGATGTTGAAGATCATGCGCCAACCGAAATGGTCTGTCAGGTATCCACCCAGGGGAGGTCCCAGGGTGGGACCGATGATGACCACCATGCCGTAGAGGGCGCTCCCCAAGCCCGAACGGCCGGGAAAAGCTTCCTGGATAAGCGCCTGGGACGTGGGCAGGAGCGCCCCTCCCGCCAACCCTTGGAATACCCTGAAGATGATCAAGGTATTCAGGTTGGGGGCGAAGCCGCAGGCCACCGAGGAGGCCACGAACATAAGGATGCAGGTGATGTAGTATTGGCGGCGTCCGAACCGGACACCCAGCCAGCCCGAAATGGGCAGTACGATGGCGTTGGAGATGATATACCCCGTGACCACCCAGCCTATCTCATCCAGGGTGGCGCCCAGGTTGCCCATCATGGTGGGAATGGCCACGTTCACGATGGAGGTGTCGATGATCTCCAGCATGGAAGCCAGGCCCGCCGTCACGACCATCATGACCGCGGCCCGGGAAATGCCTTTCTCAGGCGTCATTGCTCTCTCCCCGTTTTTAAAACAGCTTTTACCACCAAGGACACCAAGTTCACCAAAAAAAACTAAAACCAAAAAAAATTTAAATATTCTTAAAACAAGATTGTTGTTCGATGTTCTTGGTGCCCTTGGTGAACTTGGTGGTTAATATCGCTTTGTCAGTGCACTTTCACGGAAATATCCGCGGAAAGACCCGCCCCCAAACGATCGATGTCCGCCGAGGTCAAATTCAACAGCTTGATCTTGACCGGCACCCGTTGGACCACCTTGGTGAAGTTACCCGTGGAATTGTCGGGCGGCAGCAGGGTGAAGGTGGAACCGGTGGCGGAACTGATGGAATCCACCACGCCCTCGAACTTTTTGCCGTCGATGGCGTCCACTTTCACGTCCACCTTCTGGCCGGGCTTGATACGGGATAGCTGGGTTTCCTTGAAATTGGCCGTCACCCATCGCTCCTCGGAGCTGACGAATCCGAAGAGGGCCTGTCCCGGAGGAATGACCATGCCAGGCTCCACCGCTTTCTTGGCAATGGCTCCGTCCTCGGGGGCGGTGATCTGGGTATAGCTAAGGTTCAGCTTCGCCTCGTCGGCTTTGAACTGGTCCGCCTTCAATCGCGCCTGGAGGTTGCGGTAGCGGGCCACTGCCTTGTCGTAATCGGACTTGGAAACGGCCTCATCCTTATAAAGCTTGCTGATGCGCTCATAATCCTGTCCCGCCTGCACCAAATCAGCTTGCACGGAGGATTGATCCGCGACGACCTGGTTATAGGCTGCCGAGTAATCCTGGTCGTCGATCTGGGCCAGCAACTGGCCCGCCTTGACCTTGTCATTTTCGTTCACCAGGACCTTTTGAACCGTCCCACCGATGCGGGCTGACAGCATCAGCGAATGAGCCTCCACATAGGCGTCGTCGGTCGTCTCATAAAAGAAACCCGCCCAGATGAAATACCCCGCGAGGAGAACGGCTAAAGCGATGGCTCCCCGGATGAACAGCGATTTTTTCTCATGGCTCATGGTCGACCTTCTTTCCTACGGCGATTTCAAGATTGATCAGGGCTTCCAACGCGTCAACTTGGGCTTGGACCAGTCCGGCCGTGGCTCGGAACTGCTCCAGCTCGGCGTCCAACACATCGGTGGTGGTGCGGGTGCCGGCCTTGAAGCCTAAGGTGGCCAGCCTGGCGCTTTCCTTGGCCTTGTCGATGTCGGTCAGTTTCGCTTGGTACAGGGAAACTTTGGATACCAGCGTCCTTTTCCAGAAGTCGAAATCGTAGGGAGCCTGCAGTTGGGCGCTGTTCAGCTCGTCCTTGGCGACATTGGCCCTCTCGTGGGCCTCGTTGGATTGGGCCCAGGAAATGCCCCCATCCAACAGGTCCCAGGAAGCGGAGGCTCCAATGAAATAACTGGTGCTGACAGTCCCCGTGTTGACCGGACTGCCGCCGAACATGTAATCCTGCAAGTTGTACCACTGGTACTCCCCAATGAGGGAAACCTTGGGTACCCAGAAGGAATCGGCGGCCGCGCCTTGATCCGCGGCGGCTTTGGCCATGAGTTCCTTGGCTTTCAAGTCGGCCCTGTTCTCAAAATCCACTTCGGTGACGCCTGACAGGATGGCGTCGGCGTTCAGGACCGGCAAGTCCCCCAGAAGGGATCGGTCGTCCTTGGGCAGGCCCATCGCCTGGGCCAGCCTCTCCCGGGCCAGGACCACGTTGTCGTGATAGGAGATCTGGTCCGACTTGGCCTCGGAAAGCTGCACCTCGACCCGAAGGACGTCGTATTTGGTGGCTTGGCCGTTTTCCATCTGGTCGTTGACGATGCGCAGATGGTCTTCCAGGGTCTTCACGTTCTCGTCCGCCATATCGGAAAGTTCCTTGGCGGCCTGGGCCTTGTAAAAAGCCAGGCGGACCTGTTCTTGCAGTTGGAATGAGGCCCAACTGGAAAGAAGCTTGGCCGACTCATGGGTATTGTTGGCGGCGTCCAAGTTGTGGATGTTGCGTAAGCCGTCGAAAATATCGTACTCAGCGTCCAGGCTCAGGCTTGCGATGGGAAAGTTCTCCTCGAAGGATTCGAGTTGAGGCGTTCCCAACGAGACCATTTCCTGGGGATATTGATTATCCATGAAGTATTTCCCCCCAATGGAGATATGGGGTAAGAAACCCGCCGAAAAGGCCTTCACCTGGCCCCAGGAGGTCTCCCTTTCGTAATTGACCGCTTTCTGGTAGGCAGGGGAATTCTCGATGGCTTCCTTTTGGGCCGTGGCCAGGTCCAACGCGCCGGAGGACGAAACATCAGAAACTGCCGGGACCGGGGTCGTCATGGCCGTATCGCTGGCCGCCTGCGCGCAGGTGAGAGAAAACGGGATGGTCATCAAGTAAAACAAGAATGATCTGGTCGCGATTTTCATAGGCTTCCTCTACTCCTTGGCTTCGTATAGTGGCTCAACACCAGCTTTTTTAGCAATCGGACGAACTCTTTTTGCTCGGCTTGGTTAAGGGAAGAAAGGAATTTCCGCTCCGCCCCTTTCGCCAGGTTATGCAGTTTGGGCAGGAGTTCTTTTCCTTTCGCCGTCATATAAACCGCGTGGGACCTGCGGTCCGTGGGATGTTCCCGCCTCTCGACCAACCCCTTTTTTTCCATGTCGTCGATCAGGTCCACCATGGTGGTGCGATCGATATGGATGCATTGCCCGATCCCATGCTGGCTGATGGATCCCTTTTCCTGCAGGATCTTCAGTATCCCCAAATGCTTTCCCGTGATCCCCAGGGGCCCCAGGCACTCTTCCTGGAATTCCCGCAGTTTTTGCCCGGTCTTCCCCAACAGGAACCCCAGGTAACCGAGCAAAGCTTCCGATATTCGGGGGTCTAGCAACGGTGCCTCTGTCGGTTTTTTCAGCGACTTGGCCGTCATTTTTCCGCTCTTTCTCCATTGCTGGCCTGAATTAGATAGTCACCTATACTGATTATCAGAGGAAGTGTCAATACCTTACCCTGATTTTTTCCACCTCCCCCGGGGAGAGGATTTTTTCGTCCACCCTCTTGACTCTCCATCGGCTTCTTGCCTTATTTCTTATCGGCAAGATGTTTTGCCTTTACAGGCTGCAAAATATAATGAATACCCCTACAAAGCAGCCTGTCACCCCAAAGATTCCGGAGGAATCGTGGGGTTACCACGAATGTCATCCATCGATCCTAATCCTCGCGGATCGAAAAACGGTAATGGTAAACGGGCACGCCCGCTCGATTTTTTACCCCGCTACGCCAATAAGCAAATGGACAAAAACCCTTCAAAACCGGGATTAAATCTCTTGACCATCTTCGCCATGCCGTTTAGTCTTTTCCCATGCAAAAATTCCCCGAGCTCCTGAATAGCCTCCGCTTTTGGAAACAGCCTTCCTTTTTACGATGGATCGTTCCCCTCCGGCCCCAGAACCTACCTTGGTTCACCCAGGGCGACCTGGACGGCTTCTTCGGATTGTTCATCGACAATCTTCTTCAATTGATGCTCGTCGGCGCTCTCTGCAAGATCTTTTGCGGTATCCCGACCGAATTCATAACTGGGCAGATCCTCCCGGGCGCGGCCGTCTCCATCCTTTTGGGCAACCTTTTCTACGCCTGGCAGGCCCGCCGTCTGGCCATCAGTTCCAAACGCTCGGACGTGACCGCCCTTCCCTTCGGCATCAACACCCCCAGCCTCATCGCCTTCATCTTCTTGATCATGGCGCCCGTCTATCATGAGACCAACGACTGGCACATGGCCTGGAAGGCCGGCCTTTTCGCCTGCCTTTTGAACGGATTGATGGAGATCGGCGGGGCTTTCGTGGGCGATTGGCTGAGGAGCAACACCCCCCGGGCCGCCATGCTTTGCGCCCTGGCCGGCATCGCCATCACCTTCATCGCCATGGGCTTCATCTTCCAGATCTTCGCCTCTCCCCTGGTAGGTTTGCTCCCGATGTTGCTGATCCTTCTTTCCTATTCTTCCCGGATCAAATGGCCCCTGGGCATCCCCGGCGGCTTCCTGGCGGTGGTGCTAGGCACGGTCCTGGCCTGGGCGTTCCATACCATCTTCGGCGTGCCCTTGAACATCTCCACCGATCCCATCGTCTGGTCCTTTTACCCCCCTCATTTTGTTCCGAGGGACTTCTTCGGGTTGATGTTCAGCCCCATGGGCTGGAAATACCTGGCGGTCATCTTCCCCATGGGCTTGTTCAACGTCATTGGCTCCCTCCAGAACCTGGAAAGCGCCGAGGCCGCGGGCGACCGTTACCTGACCCGCTCTTCCCTGTTGACCAATGGGTTCGCCACCATGCTGGCCGGTCTTTTGGGCAGCGCCTTTCCCACGACCATCTATATCGGCCACCCGGGCTGGAAGGCCATGGGCGCCCGTCACGGCTATTCCATCCTCAATGGCGCCATCATTACCCTGCTTTGCCTGTTCGGCGGGGTCACCCTGTTCCTGAAGGTCATCCCCCAGGAATGTATCCTGGGCATCCTGCTTTGGGTCGCCATCATCATCACGGCCCAGGCTTTCCAGGAGATCCCCAAGGACCACGCCCTGGCCGTGGCCTTCGGCCTGATCCCGGCTTTCGCGGCCTTCGTGCTCCAGATCGTGATCATGCCCACCCTTCAGATCACTGGCACAACCCTTTACGCGGCGGTGGAAAAATTCGGAAGTCTTCTTTATATACGGGGCGTCTTCTTCCTCAGTCAGGGTTTCCTGCTGACCTCTATGATCTTCGCGGCCCTGATGGTCTATATGATCGACCGCAAATTCCTGAAGGCGGCCCAGTGGGCTTTCGCCGCCGCCATCCTTTCCTTCGTCGGCTTGATCCACGCCTACCGCCTGACCGCTGAGGGAGGTTTCCAGAATTGCTTCGGCATCAGCGAGGGAGGTTCAGAGTTCGCCATCATCTACGCCCTGGTGGGAGGCATTCTCCTGATGCTTCACTACCGGCAGAAGTCGGATAACAAACCGTCCCGCCGCAGGTCGAAAAAAGAAAAAGCGCCTTTGCCTACCCCCGAGCCACCCCGGCGCAAGGTCAGTTATCTCTGACAAGACGCGGCATATAGTTGGCTCGAAAGGTTCCAGTCATTGAAAGCCATTACCCTTGACCTTTCCCTGAAAACCCATCCCTGGGTTTATTTCTTCCTCTTCCTGACCGCCAATGCCATTTTGTCCTACGCGCCGCTTCCTTCCGGCGTCCTTTTGGCGATTTTCCTTTTCGGCGTTTTCCTTCCCTTTTACATCGCAATTCGAACCGATGAAACCGTTCCCTCAGGACAGATGCCTTGGTATGAGAAGGAATATTTAAAACCTATCCCATCCTGGGCTTTGGTCTTGGTCCTCGCCCTGGCGCTGTTCCTGCGTTTCTACCGCCTTCAAACCCTGGCGGGCTGGCCCAACCTGGATGAGGGCTGGATCGGCACCCTGGCGTTGGAACTCAGCCGGAACTGGCGCTGGAAATTCTTTTACACTTTCGGCCAAACCCCTCCCCTGACCGTCTGGCTGGCTGCCCTTGGGTTCAAGGCCGGGCTGAACCCTTTCCTAAGCCTTTGGCTGCCGGCCGCGATGGTTTCCTTCGTAACAGTTCTAATGGGATATTGGTCCGCCCGACTTTTCCTTCCTCGTGGTTCGGCATTCCTGTTCGCTTGCTTATTATCCATCGGGTATTGGCCGTTATTGATCGGAAGGATCTGCCACCAGGGAATGACCATTCCCTTGTTCTGTTTCCTGAGCCTGGTCTGCCTGGGTCTCTACTTGAAAAGCGGGACGAACGGTTCCCGGAAAGTTTGGGCGGTCGCTTTGGGATTCTCGATCGGTCTGGGCTTCCTCAGTTTCACACCATGGCCCGTCGCGGCCCTGGTCCTGATCCTGGTGTTCTGGCGGGTAAACCTTAGGGGGAAAAATTCCAAAAGGATATATCCTTGGTTCCTCGGTGCCCTGATCCTGGCCTCCTCCCCCTTTTGGATATCCGCCTTGAGAGAAGGTTATGGCCAGCATTTGATATCGGTATCTTCCTGGGGCGGGAGCGGCACTGGCACCAGCCCCCTTTCAGCTTTTTGGCGTTATTTTTCCTGTCTGCTTTGGGGCACTTATGACAATGGGACCGCTTATACCTCCTCGTACGGGGGATTCCTGAACCCATTAATGGGTTCCTTTTTCCTGATCGGGCTTTTGGGGTTGATCGCGGAACGTAAACGGCCTTTCGTTCGATGGCTTTTGGGGGGATTCCTTGTCCTGCTCCTGCCGGGCCTTCTCTCCTTGAACGTGGAAGCTTTCCGGATCGTTCAGATCATGCCCTTGCTCTTTTTCATCACTCTCGCGGGAATGCTTTCCCTCCTATCCCGCATAGCTTCTCGACTTCATGTCCCCCTGTTGATTCTGGTCCTTCTTGCTTCCGCGGCCATGGACTTGACCAACCTCGTCCTGCCCTTGGCGGAATACCAAAAACACCCAGAGAATTTCGGGCGACCCGCGAAGTCCATCGAACGGTTCCGAGCCTACCATGTCCTGAACACCATGTGGCTGGAAGCGGGCCCCGGTATGATCCTGACCGACTTGGACCCGGAATCGTATAATGAACCTACCCTGTCCGTGATGACCACTCCTTTCAACTCGGCCCGAACCCCGGGCCTGGACCCGGACATTTCCCATTGGGCCGCCATCTTTGTGAACGTCCATTACCAGCCCTACCTGAAAGAGCGATTCCCCGACGCCCGTTGGTGGGAGGTCGGACATGACTTGGGGTTGCCCGACGGCGGCCATCTGTTGGGCGTCATCCCTGTCACGGATTCGAACCGCTCGATCCTGAAAAACTGGTTCCAGTTCCATCAGGTTCTCCAAAGGACCGACCAGGAAAGGTTCTTGCAGAACTGGGTCTCCATCCCCCCCCTGTTGCAGATACTCCAGGAGGCCGAACCCCTGGCGGAGGGAGATCGGTTCCTGGAATCGGTCTACTGGGACAAGACCGCTTCTTTTGAGTATGAGAAACTGGACTTTTCTTCCCATCTTTTGGCTTATCGAAACGCCATCCAAAGGGGTTACCCCACTGCTGACCTGTGCTTCAAATTAGGGAGCCTTCTTCTAACGGTAGGCCGGACGGAAGAAGCCAAATGGGCCTTAACACTGGCGACCCAAGCGCCCCTGGACCTCACACCCTCCAAAGAACTATTGGGACAGCTATTGGGAGCCAAAACTCCCGGCCCCTTGACGCCGAATGCGGTTGGTAAATAAAACAAAATTCGATATCATTTCCGCCTGTCAAATTTCAATGACGAGGTCCATATGAAATCCATTGTCCTTCCGGTCTTAGCGGCGATGATCTGCCTATCGTCCACCCTTCCCTTGTTGGCTCAAACCCCGACCATGACCACAACGGCCGTCTCGACCCCGACCGGCCAGCCGGTGGACCTGCCCTTCGTGACCGAGTCGGCGTTCCATTGGGTCAAATCCAGCGACAGCGACGGCATCAAGATCTATTGGAGCAAAGTGGAAGGAAGTCAGGTCATCGCCTTCAAAGGCGAGGGCATCGTGGACTCGCCAGTTGAAAAGGTGGCCTCGGTCATCATCGATGAGACCCGCGGCACCGAATGGATCGACAGTCTGATGGAATCTACCCTGGTCCGGCCCCTATCCCCCACCGAGTTCATCGAGTACGACCACGTGGGTACCCCCTTCATCATGGCCAACCGGGATTTCGTTTCCCATGTCATCATCACCGGCGACGCCCAGAACCGGCGGGTGAAGGTCAGTTACACTCCCGCCGAGGATCCCCTGCGCCCGCCCGATAAACGCTATGTCCGGGGCGTCATGACCTGCGTTTTCAAGCTTCAGCCCATGACCATATCGGACGAGACCTATGTGGAAGCGGAGATCCATTGCGATCCCAAGGGAGGGGTTCCCAAATGGCTGGTGAATTGGTTCCAACAGGGCTGGCCCCAAACCACCTTCGAGAACCTGCGACGTCAACTGAAGAAAAGCGATATCAAGATCCTGCCGGTAGTGACGGAAATCTTGGCCACACCGGCCGTTAATAGCGACAACAATCCCTGATCTTCCCGGTCATCCCGTGAGGATCCTTATGGCTGGGGGCTCAAGATCTCCCGTATCTTCTCGTCATCCAGGATCAGGTACATCTCATAGCGGTGAAGACTGGGACCGTAATAATTCTGGGTGATGCGGTAGGTCTTGAACCCTTTTTTGATGAAGAATTCCACGCTGTGCTGGGTGGCGTCCAAACGGATGAGCTTCATCCCGGGAATGCGGGCCAGGGTGGTGAGGCGGTTCCGCAAAAGGAAATGGCCGACGCCCTTCCCGTGGTAATCCCTCTGGACCATCCCGTAGCAAAGGGTGGCCGCTCCCCCATCCAGCCCCAGGGCGTAACCCCCGCAGGCCACGATGTTCCCGGATGGCTCCTCGACGACGATGTAATCCTCGGCGAATTCTTCCAGGTAAGAGGTGAATTTTTCCCGTTCATCGGGGAGGAAATACTGGGGGGTATTGCTGTCGAATATCCTCAGGCAGGCTTCCTCATCCGAAGCTTGGTAGGGACGGGGTTTCCAAAGGTTGGGATCCAAAGTCGACCTCCTCGGGTGGTCATACGCCGGCGAGGGAAAAAACTTCGATCATCGAGTTCTTTTTACTCGATGTAAGCGTCCGCCTCGATCTCGATCATCATGTCCGGGTCGATCAGTTTCGCCACCTCGACGATGGTCATGGCAGGCCGGATCTCCCCAAAGAACTCGCCGTGGGCCTTGCCGAACTTTTCCCACTCGCTGATCTTGGTGACGAAAAGCCTGGTACGCACCACGTTCTTCATGTCCGCCCCGGCCTTTTGCAGACCGGCCTGGAGGTTCTTCAGGGCCTGCACGGTCTGGGCGTAGGGATCGCCGATGCCGACGATCTTGCCGTCCGGTCCGCCGCCCGTCGTGCCCGAGACATGGACATAGTTCCCGACCTTGACGGCCCGGGAATAGCCCAGGATGGGCTCCCACTTGGATCCGGTGCTGATGTTTTCACGCTTCATAAAAATCCTTTCAATAAGTCACCACCAAGGCACCAAGGGCACCAAGAACTACAAAAACTCAACTTTTTGATTTTTCTTACTTGGTGACTTGGTGGTTCAAATGGTCTTAGTTTAAGAAGCTCCGGTTTTCCTTGGTGCGTTGACCTGCTTTTGCGCGTTGACCGGGGCCTGAGGCCTGGCCGGCCCGCCCTTCTCATGCTTGTGGGCGTGGTCATGGGGATGGTCGTGGTCATGGGTGTGACCGTGTTCGTGATCCTGCTTGTCCGCTTCCGCCTTGACCTTCTCGGCCGCTTCGGCGTTGATCTTCGCGAGCGCCCCACTGTTGGCCTTCTCATCCGCTTCCAAATGGCACTTTTTATATTTCTTCCCTGAGCCGCAGGGGCAGGGTTCGTTCCGTCCCGTCTTCAACCGTGACTGCCAATCGTTGTCCGCCATACATCCTCCTCTTGGGCCCTCTTTCAAACAGGGGGCATTATACTTTTTCCCGCTTCAAAAATCGTTTATTTCCTCTGGCTTCCCGTCTTGGCCTTGGCCGCTTCCTTGGCCCTTTTGGCTTCCAGCGCCGTCCATTCCACGTAATCGGAGTAGTTACCCTTGAAGTCCGTATAGGTCCCGTCCGGTTTCAGTTCCAAGATCCGGTTGGCGACCTTGGAGATGAGGTCCTGGTCATGGCTGGAGAAGATCACGGTCCCAGTGAAATCGAACAGGGCCGTGCTCAGGGACTCGATGGATTCCAGGTCCATGTGGTTGGTCGGCTCATCCAGGATCAGCACGTTCGACCCCTCGATCATCAGGCGGGACAGCACCATACGCTGGCACTCCCCCCCGGAAAGCACCTTCACGCTCTTTTCCTGTTCCTCGCCCGAGAAAAGCATCCGTCCCAGCATGCCGCGAAGCACCTGGCCCTCCTCCAGCGGGGCGAACTGGCGGAGCCATTCCAGGGCCGTCATGTCGCGGATCAATTCTTCCTTCACGTCCTGGGGCATGCTGGAAAGCCTTACCGTGCTTCCCCACAAGGCCTGCCCTTCGTCCACCTTCAGGCCCCACTGGGCCAGGTCCGAACCCTCGGCCTGATAGGAACCCACCAGGCATTTGATGAGGGTGGTCTTACCCACGCCGTTGGGTCCGATGATGGCGACCTTGTCCCCGTTACCCACGATGAAGCTCACCTTCTTGAGGACCTTCAGGTCCCCGTAAGCCTTGCTGATGCTCTTGACGTTCAGGATATCCTTGCCCGCCGACTGCTTCTCCTTGAAGAAAAGCCGGGGGTACTGACGGGAGGTGGGGATAATCTGTTCCAGCTCGATCTTTTCCAGCAGCCGGGCCCGGCTGGTGGCCTGGGCGCTCTTGGAGGCGTTGGCGGAGAAGCGGGCCACGAAAGCCTTCAGCTCCGAGATCTGTTTTTCCTTCCGGGCGTTCTCGGTCAACTTGCTGTCCAGGGCCTGTTGGGAGGCGTGGACGAAGAAATCGTAATTGCCCGAATAGACCGTTACCTTTTCCCGGTCCACGTCGGCGATATGGGTGCAGATGTGGTTGAGGAAGTGGCGGTCATGTGAGATGACGATGATGGTGCCCTCATAGGAGTTGAGATAATCCTCCAGCCAGTCGATGGTCCGGATGTCCAGGTTGTTGGTGGGCTCGTCGAGGAGCAGGACGTCGGGCTTGGCGTAAAGGATCTGGGCCAACAACACCCGCACCTTCCAACCTCCTGTCAGCTGCTTCATCTTCCAGTCGTGGCGCTCGGTCTCGATGCCCAGGCCTTCCAAAAGTTCCCCGGCCCCGGCAGTCAGGGCGTAACCGTCCATGTCGCCGAAATGGGCCTCCAGATCGGCGGCCCTCAATCCCTCGTCGTGGGTCATATGGGGTTTGGCGTAGAGCGCGTCCTTCTCCTGCTGGATCTTCCAAAGGTCTTCCCGGCCCATCAGCACCGTATCCAGGACCGTGTACTCGTCGAAAGCGTATTGGTCCTGATTGAGCATCCCGACCTTCACGCCCCGGTCCACGGAGACTTCGCCCTCGTCCTGCTTGATCAGGCCGGCCAATATCTTCATGAAAGTGGATTTTCCTGCGCCGTTGGCACCGATCAAACCGTAGCAATAACCCGGGTTGAACTTGACCGTGACATGGTCGAAGAGGGTCTTTTTACCGAAGCGCAGGGTCAAATCCCTGGTGGAGATCATGAGTAGATTCTTTCTTAAATGGGATAAGGAGCGAAATTGTCGGACGATTTTAACGGAGAGTCAAGGAAGAATAAAGATAGGGCCGAGGATATCTGCCTTTCATTTGTCGAGAAAACAGCCTAATGACTGCCTCTAAAGATCATCCTTATTGCTTTCGTCGATCACAACTATCCAAGAAAGACGTAATCCATAGGCCAAAGATGCTCAAATCAATAGATTCTTTTGTTTAAAGACGAAAGGCACAGCTAAGGCTTCATTCAGCCACAGATGTGCCGATTATCCATTAATGACTATTTGGAAATCGGTACGATACCGACCTCTTTAACTGTTTATGGGAAGGTCGGCATGCATGGGATGCACAGGATAGGCAAAGAAATGTTTAAAAATATGTCGAATTTAAAATCTCATGAATCCCATGTATCTGTGGCTAAATTTAATTTTGGATATGTGTTTCGTCGATATCAAAAGCCAATGTTTTCTCTGTATCACTAAACCTGCAGAATCTTCTCATCGCGAGAAGATTTTTAAGCCGCAAACCCGCGGCTTGCCGTAAAGATAGTTGTTCCCCCCTTTGAAAAAGGGGGATAGGGGGGTATTAGTCGTTACCGATGTGTCCAAAAGTCTAACTCCCCCTTATTCCCCCTCTTTCAGAGGGGGAAATATGACATCAACCGCAGGCTTCAAATTTTGGTTGCGGTTACGCCGCGCTAAGTCTCTGTGACGATTTTCCATTTGAGTCAATATGGAAATCGGTACTATACCGACCTCTTTATGCACACTTCATAGAGGGTCGGTATGTGGTGAATAAATAGATGTTCCCTAATGAGGCTGATTCGTGCGGTGGGTCCTGACTTCATGAAGGTACTGCTGCCACTCCTCCATATCCGCCTCGTCCTCCATGGAGAAGTAATACTTGGATTTGAACCCGCCCTTGGTGAATTCCACCACTTGGCCCTTTTTGGCCATTTCCACGTGGCCTTTGCTGTTGGTCACCACGTTCCCCTCATGGCATAACACCCGCACCGTGTCCTTGGTCCTGTTGCGGATGACTTCCAGGAGCGTGCCATGGACCCGGCTGTGGACCGTCCCGGCGATGACCTCGAATGGGGCTGTCGGGGTCTTGTCGAGCTGGACGATCAATCGACCATAGACCAGGGTCAATCGGCACTCGATCCCCTTGGGCTCGGCGGCCCGCAGCCGGGTGATCTGGATCCTGGTATTGGGGGCCAGGTGCACATAAGCCTTGCCCCTCAACCTGAAAACCACCTCGCTTTTGTCCTCCGTCGTGACCTGGTCGCCGTCGTCGTCGGTCTGGTCCTTGTGTAAGCGGGTGGTCTCGTCCGTCTCGTCCCGGTAGGAGGTCACATGTCCCCGCACATCCAGGGCTTTGAAACGGATGTCTTCCTCCTGGCCGAAAGCGGTCCGGAAAGGACCGAGGGCCAGGCTCAAGAAGGAGATCGTAAATAGGATTTTAAAAGGACTCATGGACTCCCCTGGGGGTTTCAAAGAACGACCATTATAAAACGAATTATCAGGAAAACCGCAAAGGATCATCTAACTTTCACCACCAAGACACTAAGACACCAAGAAAGATTAACCCTTAATTCTGGGTTTCATTTTTACTGAAATTTTAGTTTTTCTTGGTGCCCTTGGTGCCCTTGCGCCGATTAACTATTTAAGAATTTAAATGAAATCGGGGCTATACCGACCTCATTAATTGTTTAATTGATGGTCGTCATGGTGGTTCAAATAGTTTAGGTATTTACTTTTTATGCGGGTGCTTCTCTTTCAAGACCGCCAAGTCCAACCGAAGCGCCTCTCCCAGGGACCAGGCCTGGAAAGGACAGCCTCCCGTCTTGAAAGGCGGCTCGGCTTCGGCGACTTCCGGCAGATGGCCCAATCCCTCTTCCCAAAGGCGGGTCAGGAAGGGTTCCAGGAATTTCTTTCGCGCCTCACGCTTGGCCTCATCCGTGTCCCCGCGGGACCGGACCCAGGCTTCCACGAAAGGCCCCATCAACCAGGGCCAGACGACGCCTTGATGGAAGGTCGCCCCTTCCTCCACCACACCCGCGTGAAGATGGGGCTGATAGGCCGGCTCACCCGGGGCCAGGGACCTCAACCCGACAGGGGTCAGTAGTTTTTTCTCGATCAGGTCCACGACCCAGCGCACCTGGGTCTCGTCCAAAAGCACCAGCGGCAGGCCGCCCACCGCGAAGATCTGGTTGGGCCGGAAGGCCGGGTCGTTCACGCCCGGCTGACGGTTCACATCGATGACATCGAAAAGGCATCCGGTCTCCTTGTTCCAGAATTTCTCCCGGAAGGACGCCAGACCTTTGTCCAAGTGTTCTTTCCAATGTTTGGATATCTTGCTTCCGATCCACAGGGCGTTCAGCCAAAGGGCCTGCACCTCCACCGGTTTGCCCACGCGGGGTGTGACCGCCTTTCCTTCGACCCTGGCGTCCATCCAGGTCAGGGCGCTGTCCCCCTCCCCGGCGAAGAGCAACCCGTCCTTGTCCATGCCGATGCCGAAGCGGGTGCCTTTGGAATAAGCCGTGAGGATCTTCTCGATGGCGTCGGTCAATTCCTTGTCGGCGGTCTTGCCCGACGCGGTGAGATAGTCGTGACAGGCGAGGATGAACCAGAGGGACGCGTCCACGGAGGCGTAATCCGGGTCTTGCCAGGAACCGGGCAGGCGGTTGGGGACCATTCCCTCGGAGAGCACCTTGATCCACTCATGCAGGACCGTTCGGCTCTCTTCCAGTTTTCCCGTCGCGATGCCCAAACCTCTCATGGAAATGAATGTATCCCTTCCCCAATCGGTCAACCAGGGGTAGCCGGCCAGCAGTATCTTGCCGTCCCCCTTCTTCACGAAATAATTCTCCGCCGATAAAAGCGAGGGAGAGGCGAAAGACTTCCGGCGTTTCTCTTCCTTGGCCTTGAGGTCCTCGTAAAGTTCCATGGCCTGCGGGATATCGGAAGCGGTCGTGGGCTGGATGCCCTGGGTGGTGAGGATCACGACCGCCCGGCCCTTGCCCAGGACCCATTGGAAGAGCCCGGGGGAGCCCAGGTCCTCGACCGAATCCATCCCCCTTTGTTTTTCCTTCTCATAGAGGAACTGGCGGTACCACTCGGGCTTGTGATGGTAATGGCCGTTATGCAGGGCCGTGATGGCCGGATGGCTGGGATAGGGGCGCCAACGGACCAGTTGGTCGAAGATATCGGCGTCGAACTGGAAATCGGGATTCTCGTGATGGAGGGTGTGGTAGTTGCTCCCCGACAGGAGGGGCCTCAAGGATAGGCGCGCCGAACCGCCGTCGCCGATGAGTTTCCAGGAAAGCACGACCATGGGCTTGCCGTGGGGCACGAACAACTCATGCTGCAGGATAAGACCCGGGGCGAGCTTGTAGGTCCAGCGGGGCCAGGGATGAAGATCGAAAGCATGAAGGGTTTCGACCTTTTCGGGGGACATGACGCCGGGAAGATAGAAGTGGGGATTGAGGAAATAAAAATCCTTCCCCGTTTCCACCCAGGTCTCCAGCCCCTTCACCAGGGCTACACGGCCGATGGGCGGCGTGGTGGCGGTCAAAAGGAGAGAATGGTAACGACGGGTGCGGACGCCCAGGGTGGTTCCGGATGAAAAACCGCCCAGGCCGTCCGCTTCCAGCCATTCGGTCTCTTGGTTGATTGGTATTTTCATGGTGGTTGATCCTGGGCCTGAGGCCCTGAACTTGGTGTTGTTTCCGATGACGACCGAAACGAGTTTGTTTTTTCCTCTCCAACCTTTCAGGGTTGGTTGCTTCCGAGGGGCGCCGCTTGGGAACGATATTCGTCGAAAAACCCTTTAAATGTCCCGATAAACGGCCTGGTTTCCCTTTCGTATCCTCTACTATACTCCCATTCAGGAAAAAGTTACCCTTGCGTAACTGGAAAAATTTCTCCGGTTCTGTTCTTTTGTGGAATGATACTTACTATGGATGAGTCGAAGTATGAAGCTCAGGACAAATAAAGGAGATTCAAAATGTCTGAACCAACTATCGCCGCGAAATTCCCTGTAAAAGTCGAGTTGGAAGCTGGCAAGACTTATGCATGGTGTTCCTGCGGGAACTCGAAAAAACAACCCTTCTGCGACGGGTCCCACAAGGGCTCTGAGTTCGTCCCCAAGGTCTTCAAGGCCGAGGAGACCAAGACCGCCTTCTTGTGCCAGTGCAAGCACACCAAGACCCCGCCCTTCTGCGACGGAACTCACAAAGGTTTATAAGCGAAGGCTCAATAAAAAGGGTGGTCCCTCTTCGGGATCGCCTTTTTATTTTCAACTCGATTTCAATGAGAGAATTTGACCCATTCGGGTAGTCTTTTGAACAATTCCCTCACCCTAACCTGTGTCCTTTCGATCTTCTCCACCAACTGTTCCCCCGCCAGTTTCTCATGGCCCAAACCCATGCGCCAGGACAGGCGCACCAGTCTTTCCGGCTCCTCGGGCAGTTCATCATCCGCCGTCTCCCGGACCATCCGATGGCGCGCCTCGATGAGCCTGAAAAACCGGTAAGCGTCCCGCAATTCGTCCAACACCTCGACGGGAACGATCCTTTCTTCCCTCAGGTATCGCATGGCGGTGGGGATATGGGGCACCCGAAGTTCAGGGTGTTCCTCGCCCAGGGCGACCTGGAGGACCTGAACGAAGAACTCGATATCCACGATCCCTCCGGGCGATAACTTGATCTCAATGCCCTTGGCTTTCTTGGCCTTTTCCTCCATCTGTCCCCGGATGTCGTAGATCTCGTCTAGGTCCTTCCGACTCAAACCCTTGGCGTAGGTGAACTTTTCGATCTCCTTTTCCACCTGAAGGGCGACCTCCCGGTCCCCGGCCAGGAACACCGCCCTGGTATAGGCCAGCCTTTCCGCCGCCTGTCCATAAGCGCTGAAATATTGCCGGTAGGCTTCCACCGAGTGGACCATCTGGGCCTCCCGGCCCATGGGCCTCAGCCTGGCGTCCACCTTGTAGGCGATGCCGTGGTCGGTGGGCGACGCCACGGTCTTCACGAAGGTCTCGGCCAGTTTCAGGTAGGTCTGAAAACCTATCTCCTTGCCTTCCTCATCCCCGTATATATAGAGGACATCCAGGTCCGACCCGTAATTCATTTCCCTGGCGCCCAGCTTACCCATGGCCATCACGCAGAACCCCTTGGGTACGGAAGGGCACTGGGACCTGGTCGGCAGCCCCATCTGGTCCGTGGCCACGCCCAGGGCCGAGCGGGTCAGGGCCGTGGCCAGCCGGGAAAGCTCGGCGAAACAATCGAACAGGTCCCTTTTGCCCAACAGGTCCTGCATCCCCACCCGTAGGATCTCGCCGTTTCGCACATCCCTCAAGAGGTTCAACTTTTCGTCCCAGCCCGGAGCCTCCGCCAGCCTCTCCTCCAGGTTCTGGATGAAATCCTGCACCGACTGGGGCGTTTTCTCGCTCAAGGCCCGAAGCACGATGTCGAAATTCCCGGGATGGACGATGAGGATCTCGGGATAGGAACAGGCTGTTGGAGAAAAGTTCCAACAAAAGATCGAAGAGCTTCGGGTTTTCCCGCAGATAGCGGATGTAAAGGTCCGGCAGGGAGGTCGCCCTCAGGAAACTTTCCATCTGGTTCAAGGCCCGGTCGGGATGGGGCACTTTTTTCAGTCCCTTGAACAGGTCCGGCACAAAGGATGCCCAGAGGATCTCTCCCTTGGGCCCGGAGGATTTCTTGAGCCGCCGGGAAAGGGCCATCAGGTTGGAGGCGGCCTGGGAAGAGTCGAAAAAGAATCCCGCTTCCAGGTTCCTTTCCAGTTCTTCCCTGTTTTCCTCCAGGGACGCCTGGACCACTTGAGCGGAGGGGTCCACCCGGTCCTTGATCTTGAACACCTCGCGGTAAAGGGAATTCACCCTCAAGGTGACTTCCAAGAAATAGGCTTTGAAATAAGCGGACGCCAAGCCCTCGCCCGGCGGCTTGAACCCCAATGACCTGGCCAGTCTTTCCATGTCCGCCGGTTTCTTGGGAAGAGTGTGGGTTTGAAGACCCTGGACCATCTGAAGATGGTGCTCGGTGTTGCGCAGGAATCGGTAAGCTTCGGCCAGGAAGACCGCGTCCGTCTTCAATAACAGGCCGTTCTTTTCCAGTATCTCCAGGGCTTCCAGTGTATTGGCCCGGCGGATCTCCGGCCTTTGGCCCCCGTGGACCAATTGGAAAAGCTGGACCATGAACTCGATCTCCCGGATGCCTCCCTTCCCCAGTTTGACATTGGTTTTCGCGCTGCCCTTGGTCTCCATCTTCTTCTTGATGAGGCTCATGATCTCCCGCATTTCCTTCAGGATGGAGGGATCAAAGCTCTTTCGGTAGATCAGGGGTTCCAGGTCCTTCAGGAACCGCTCCCCCAGTTCCTTGTCGCCGGCGCAAGGCCTGGCCTTGATGAGGGCCTGCAATTCCCAGGGCTGGCTTCGGGTCTCATAATGTTCCAGGTAGGACTCGTAGGTCTTGGCCATGTCCCCCATGCCCTCGGGCCTCAAACGCATGTCCACCTTGAAGAGGTTGCCCTGGGGGCTGGGGTCGGCCATGGCATGGATGATCCACTCGGCCAGTTCGTTGTAATAACGGCGGCTCTTTTCTTTATCCTCCGAACCGTTAGGCTCGTAGAGAAAAAGCAGGTCCACATCCGAGTTGTAGTTGAGTTCCTGACCCCCCAGTTTTCCCATGCCCAACACCACGAAACGGCCGCCGGCCGGGGCGGCCCCAACTTTTCCTGGCCCAGCCGCGACGTCATTTCCAACAGGCCGTCCGCCAGGCCGGAAAGCTCGAAGGTCAGTTGCTTGACGTCCGCCAGTCCCAACAGGTCCCTGGCGCCGATGCGCAGCATTTGGCGTTTCTTGACCCTCCGAAGGGCGTTCAGTTTACCTTCCAGGTCGTCGGCCGTGCCAACTTCCGATCCCATGGCTTCCAACAACCGGACCTTGGAAAATTTGGAATAGAGCCCGTCCTCATCGAAAAGCCAGTAAAGCAAAGCTGGTTGTTGGTAGAGGATGGAAGCCAGGTAGGGACTCAACCCGAATATCTTAGCCAGAGCCTCCCGGGCGGAGGGGGCCTTCAGCAGGTACTCGAATAGCTGGGTCCGGTGGAAACTGTTCTCGGTAAAGGTGACGAACTGGGCCAGGGATAGGTCCGGGTCCGCGGACTTGGAGAATTCAACCAGCATCAGGGGCACGACCGCCCCCCAGGATTCTCGGTCGAAGGGATTCTGGAAGAACGAGGACATCTCCTTCCAGGCTTTCATCGGATTCTTGAAGCCATAGGGCCGAAGAGCCTTCAAGAGTTCGGGTGAGGCGGGTGGTTCGGGTGAGGCGAGGATGGAAAGCAGGGCGCGGGTCATGAAGGGCCTCTAACTAAAAGATCAAACCATTTGAACCACCATGCCGACCATCAATAAAGCAATTAATGAGGTCGGTATAGTACCGATTTCCAATAACGAATTAATCAGATAATCGGCACAAGTTCACCAAGGCACCAAGTAAAACTAAAAACAATAATTATTGTTTAATCCGTAAATCAAATCTCTTTTTTTGCCTTTCTTGGTGAACTTGTGCCGATTTCCCAAAAAATAAATTGAGATCGGTACTATACCGACCTCCTCAAATAATTTATTAATTTGAAGGTCGGCATGGTGCCCTTGGTGGTTAAATATTCTTTTTTTGTCGTTATTGCAGGGCCAGGTCGCCCTTTTCGGAAGTACGGATGCGCAAGGCGTCTTGCACCTGGATCACGAACACCTTTCCATCCCCGATCTTGCCGGTCTTGGCCGCCCTGGAGAGGGCTTCCATTATCTTTTCCCTGTCCTCGTCCCGGCATACCACTTCCAGTTTCAATTTGGGCAGGAACTCGATGGTCACCGTGTCGCCCCCGAGCAGTTCCTCGTGGCCCTTTTGTTTGCCGAATCCCCGCACCTCGGTGACCGTCATGCCGGATACGCCCACCTTGACCAGGGCTTCCTTGACGGCGTCCAGTTTATGGGGCTTGATGACGGCTTCGATCTTGACCATGGATTGACCTCGTTATTTATGATCTGTCTCTATTATCGGCTCAATCATTGAAAAATGAAGGGTCTTAATTGGTGGGCTTATGAAGGCTATTTGGGGGTATTAAATGTAGACGGATGTCCATGATGGGTCCCAGTCTTGGACAAGGTTTTTCAGCTTTTATTCCTTATTTTAGACTCTTGCCTTTTGTTGGAACAACTGATTGAACCATCATCTTTGTTTTCTCACCATAAGGGCCAACGCATTCAACTCCAAAATAATAAGTTTTCCCGTTTTGTAATAGCCTAACTGTTATGTCGTTTTTCTTGAATGGCTGTTTAAATTGCCTTTTAAACTTTTGGCCATCCTCCGATACAAACAGAATATAACCTCGAGCCTGTGGCATATCATCCCAAGACATATGAGCAAAGCCATCACCTGCTTCAATCATAAAATTGGTAGGAGGATTGGGTTGGGGTTTTGGATTTTTTATGCCTCCGGGTGTTCCGATGACCGGTAACGGTTGTTTTGCATACCATTCGGCCCACTCTTCCTTTCCAACAGGCTCTGGGTCTAAATCGGGATTTCCAGTTGGTGTAAGCTGAATCATCCACTTTTTCACTTCTGAAGTTTTATTTGGTATCACAGACTGGACAACCATTTCGCTCTTTTGTCCGTTAAAACCAATGGATTCAACTCCGTAATAATAAGTCTTCCCGTTATCCAATCCGCCAAGATCAATTACGTTTATTTTCCAATCAATCCTTGGGGTAAAATTTTTTCCGTCATCCGAAACATAAATCGAATAAAACCTGGCATTGGGAATTTTATCCCACGTTAAATGAGCCATCCCATCTCCTGCCTCAATTGTGAAATGTGTGGGTAGTGCCGGCACAGTCCCAGATGTCGAAGAAGAATCGGGTATTTTGGTCAATGTGGAATTGGAAAGTTGAGTATGTAATTTGGCCGGTATAAAGAACCCTAATGAAATAAAAACAAATAATATTTTTGGAAGATAAAACTTCATAAGTCTCCGTAATGAACGACTTACAAGGTCGTTATTTTACCTCTTTGATGCCAAAAGGGATATCCAGGATGGGTCCCCGTCGTGGACACCAACGACCTAATTATTCTATCCCTCTCCCGCCACACCAGCTTCCAATTTCAGGTCACTAAAACGGTCTTAAACTGAGCTTTTCTAATTATGGGTTTGGCGCCGGGGAGGTTTCTGTAACTTTGACTATCCCTCCATTCGCGCTAGACCTGTCATCGAAATTAATGAATAGTACAGCCACATTTAAAATTCTATTAAAAGTGACGTTTGCAGGAATGACTGCTGAAAGGGTTAATCGGCAAACAATCAATCAAAACATCTTTGTCCTCGATCCTTATCACCAAGATGCCCTGATCTTGTTGGTTTCCGCGTAAAGTTTTTCGGCCTCCGAACGGTTCAAACAACCTTTTAAACCCAGGGCCTTCTTGCGCAGATCCATCGTTTTGTCCTCCTGGTCAAAATAGTTCACCAAAGCCTTTTCAATGATGTGGGAGAACCCCTTTGTGCCTTCCTGAGTCGCCCGCCTCAAGAGTTCAACTCTCAACTTGTCTTTGATCTCAATGGTCGTCCTCATAGCAACCTCCTATGGGTATTTAAGATGCGTTTGTATGCAGGTGCAAGTGGAACCATATAAAACGGGGATAAGTTAATGTTGGCCGGTCATCGAGAACATCCTTTTGGTCACCGAGAACAGGGGGTTGGTTATCGATAATAGGGTGTTTTGGTACCGGTTCCCATTGGGACCGGCACATGCCGACCCTCCCATAAAGATTTTAAAGAGGTCGGTATAGTACCGATTTCCAATACACCTATTTTATTGGTGAATCGGCACAGCCAAGGCATATACCTCGGTTTGTGACCTCGGTATAGGTGTCATCGAGAACAGGGGGTTGGTCATCGATAACAGGGTGTTTTGGTTATCGGGAACATGCCTTTGTTATCGATAACCGGGGGGAATGTACCAGTCCCATTGGGACCGGTACAACCAAGGCATATACCTCGGTTTGTGACCTCGGTATAGGTGTTATCGAGAACATCCTTTTGGTTACCGAGAACAGGGGGTTGGTTATCGATAAATGGGTATTTTGGTTATCGGGAACATGCCTTTGTCATCGATAACCAGAGGAAATGTTCTCGAGAACATGCATTTGGTCACCGGGAACAGGGGGTTGGTTATCGATAACAGGGTGTTTTGGTTATCGGGAACCGGTCTTTGTCATCGATAACCGGGGGGAATGTACCAGTCCCATTGGGACCGGCACATGCCGACCCTCCCATAAAGATTTTAAAGAGGTCGGTATAGTACCGATTTCCAATACACCTATTTTATTGGTGAATCGGCACAACCAAGGCATATACCTCGGTTTGTGACCTCGGTATAGGTGTTATCGAGAACATCCTTTTGGTCACCGAGAACAGGTACTTTGGTCATCGATGACCGGCTTTTGGTCAACGAAAGCCGAGGACTACTCCACGGCCTTGCCCAGGAAGGGCACATTGGGTACCGGCAGGTTCTGAAAGGCCTTGGGCAGGGCCGGTTCCACATAGTCGTGGATGATGCCCTGGTGGAACATGCCCAGCAGGATCACCCCCACCGCCAACAGAAGGATGGGCAGTTTGGAGGCGAAGGACGAGGCTGGCTGGGCGGGGTAGGTTTCTCGGTGCTCCACCAGGAAGCCGGTGAGCTTGGCGAAATAAAAGAAATTAAAGGCGATGGTCAGCCCTAGGGCCGCCAGGATGACCCAGTCGTGTTTTTCCAGGGCCCCCTGGATCAGGTAATACTTCCCGAAGAACCCCCCCGTGGGCGGCACCCCCGCGATGGAGGAAATGAAGATGACCAGGGCCAGCCCCGTCATGGGCCTGTGCCGGACCAACCCCGCCAAACGGGACAGGGGATGGGCGCCCGCCCCCTCCCTCAGGTTCTCGGCGATAAGGAAAAGCCCCGAAACCACCAAGACCTGGCTCAATAATTCCATCAGGCTTCCCGTCAGGGCGCTCTTGTTCCCCAAAAGGAACCCCAGGAAAAGAAAACTGAGCTGGCCCAGGCTCAAGAAGGCTAGGGCGTGCTGAAAATCCTTCTGCCGGGAAGCGAAAAAGAAATCGGCCAGGAAAGAGAAAGCCACTAGGTATTCCAGGACCGTCAGCCAGAAAGGCGGGGTGAACCCAGGCACGCCCAGGGCGAAGAAATAGACAATGAACAACAGATAGGCCGCCACCCGGACCATGACCGAGGAGAAGAAACCCAGGACATAGGAGGGCAGGTGGTTCAGGAGCCTGGGAAAGAAAAAAGGCGAGAGAAAATTGAAATGGTAGGTCCAGGCGAAGGTGAGGAAAAACCCGCCGGTCAGAACCGCCGCCTCGTTCTTGGCGATGAACAATTGGGCCAGGATGTCGTCCAGGTGGGTGGTGCCTGTGACGGCGTAAAGCACGATGACCCCCGCCAGGAACAAGGAAGCGCAAACACTCCCCCACAGGACCAGGTAAAAGGTATCCACCCAATTCCTATCCCCGAAACAGGCCAGCAACCCCGCCGCCGACAGGATGGAAACTTCCAACAAGAGATAAAGAGTAAAGACGTCCCGAACGAAGATCATTCCCAAAACCGAGGCGGTCAGGACCAGCAAGAGCGGGTGAAGGACCTTTTCTTTCCACAACCCCATGGGGCCCGGCAGGCGCAGGTGCCGGGAATAGAACAGGGTCAAGAGGGCCATGGAAAGGATCAAACAACCGAAGAAACAGGTGAAGGACCCGATCACCAGCTCGATGCCCCAGGGCGGGGCCCATCCCCCCAATTCGTAATGCCAGGGGCCATTGGCCAAAAGCACCGGGAAAGACTGGATGGAAAAATAAAGGCTGGCCAGGACGCTTAAGGCCGCGGCCAGTTTGGTCAGGCGGATGGAAATAAAAGAGGTCAAGACCGCCAACCCCGCCCCCAAAAGGAGGGACAAAAGGATAAGGAACGGCTGGTCGAATCTCATGGTTTCATCCGTTTGGAAAGCTCTTCGCTTTCGAGCGTTTCATGCTTGCCCTGGATGGCCGAGCAAAGGGCGAAAAGCGAAAGGACGACCCCCAGGGTCGCGGCCAGGGCCGCCAGTGCCAGGGCATGGGGAAAGGGATGGTTTTCCAGACCCGACACAGCGGACCTTTGGGCCAGGGAAAGGAGCAGAAGGATGAACCCCGATTGGAACACGATGAAGGCGACAACTTTCTTCAACAGGTCCGTCTGGGAAAACAATCCCTTGAATCCCACGAGGGAAAGGACCACCAGCAGGCCGTAATGGAAGGTACTGGACCAATCAAGGTTCATGTCGATCCTTTGACGCCGGGGTCAAGCCGTAGCTATAGGTCAGGACCGCCCCCAAAAAAGCCAGGGCCGTGCCCAACCCCAACACACCCGAGCCAACCCAACGGGCCGTGCCAGGCTTGAAGAGAAGGACCCAGGGTTCATAGTCCAAGAAATTACCGCCCCGGTAAAAACAATAGGTGCCGACCGTCAGGTCCAAACCCACCCCGAGAAAAGCGATGAATAACCCCAGGAGGGCCGGGCGGTTGAACGCCAGGGGTTTCTCGCCGTAGAGGACCACCAGGCCCAACAGGGCCGAGGTGAAAAACAGGAACGCCAGGACCAGTAGGTCGAAACTTCGGTAATCCCCCAGGACCGCCGGGACACCGGCCAAACCCGTTTCCTTCAACGCGCTATCGGTAAAACGGGAAGAGACGTGGAGGGACAGGGTGGAACTGGGGTCGGAAGGATGGGGGAACTGGACACAAGCATAGAGCAGGACCGCGCCTAGAAGTACAGTGAAGCCCCAGGAAAGTATCCTCATGACTTCCTCCCCGTGGTCGTTCCGGCGGAAAGGGCCGGCCAGGATAGGAAGATCAAAAGGCATTGTCCAAAAGCCACTTCAGGCGCACCCAGAAGGGCCTCGTACAGGCTCAAGAACCCGAAACCCACCAGGGATACCAGGCTGACCGTGACCGTCCTGGCGGAGTGAAGCGCCGCGATGCCGAGGTTGAACAGAAGGAACAAAAAGACCACGTCCAGGGCCGACTGGGCCGTGGAGGGTTGAAGGTATCCCCAGATACGGAAGCTATAGGCCGGATGCTGGACCAATAAAAAGCCCCAGAAAACCAAGGCCAAAACCCAACCCAAAAAGAGCCAGGGGCCGCGATGGGAAGGAAGGGGAAGGCTTTTTTTTCGCTGGGTCATCGATCGTTCCGGTCGCCGAAGGGAATGCCAAAGCGGGCCGCTTTTGGAAGAGCCTATCCTATTCACCCCCTCCCAAACCGTCAAGGCCGACCCCTTCTCATGATTTCATCGACCCGGCCAAAGCCGAACAAGTGTACAATTTCATTCCTAACCGCAAAGCGCAACTTGATCTGGACTTTCGTCAATTGGTTGGTCGCAACGTCTCCCCCTCTGAAAGAGGGGGAATAAGGGGGAGTTAGTTTCTCCGAACTATTTCGGCAACAACTAATACCCCCCTACCCCCTTTTTCACCCCCATTTCTTCATTTGAAAATTACAAAAATGAAAATGGGGACGTCCCCATGCCCCATGGTATTATTCCCAAAAGAAGCATGGGGGAAGGGGGGGGAACCATCCGTAAGATGCGTATTTCGGATAGAGATTTACAATTTCATTTCGTAAAAAGTTGCTGATATCAGGAGTTCGGATTGCCGAATAAAAAACCACACAAAAGCGTGGAGCTTTCCCTGGCCCAGTCCGGGCCTGTTTGGTACCGATATTTCATCGTCGTCGTTCTCGCGGGGCTGGGGCAGTACTTCCTTTCCCAGGCGGATAAGCCTTCCTCCCTTTGGTTCGGACTTCTTTTCTTCGGCATCGCCCTTTGGGAAGCCAACAAGTGCTGGATGGAGACCGAATCGGACGAGGTCCACACCCTTCGGTACGAGGCTTGGGCCTTCACCCTGATCCTGGCCCTCGGCCTTTTCCTTCGGCTCTTTAGGATCGATTCTCTTCCCGCGGGCATGCACACCGACCAGGGCTTGATCGGCTTCACGGCCTTGAAGATAGCCCGGGAGGGTTTCAGGCCTTTCTTTGAGTTGTTGAACTTCCCCGTTCCTGAGACATTCCTTTATTACCAAGTGGCGGCTTTCTTCAAGCTCTTCGGGGCTTCCTATCTCACGTTCCATGTGTTTTTCGCCCTGCTTTCCATCGCCAGCTTTCCCTTGATCTATTGGACCTTCCGCCAGCTTTCCGGGCCCCGGGTCGCCCTCCTGGCCTTGTTCATCCTGTCGGTGATGCGCTGGAACTGGACCATGTCCCGCAACGGCTATCCTTCCATCCAGACTGCCTTTTATTTGTTCGGATGCCTGGCCTTCGGGATCCACTGGCTGAAGGAGAGGAAACTTTGGGCCCTGGTCGTCTCGGCCCTTTTTTGCGGGGCGGGTCTTTATACCTACCAGGCTTTCAAGGCCGTCCCCTTCCTACTGCTGGCCCTGGCCATTTACGAATACCAGGCCCGCCGGAGGGAAACGGGGCTTACCCGCCGACAGCTTCTTTCCTACTTCCTTCTGGCGGCGCTGGCGGCCGCCCCTTTGCTTGGTTACATGGCCCGAACGGGCAATCTTGGGAATCGGGAGCGGGAGCTTTTCATCCTCACCGAGGTGATTAAAGAAAAGAGCCTGATGCCGGTCGTGAGGAACTGGACCGGGACCGCCTTGATGTTCAACCGGTCCGGGGACATGAACTCCCGGCATAATATCCCGGGCCGCCGGATGCTGGACGACGTGTCGGGCGCCCTTTTCGTCCTGGGTTTGGGCCTGGCCTGGCGCAGACGCAGGGACCGGACGGGTTTTTACCCCCTGGCCGGCCTTTTCGTGATGAGCCTGCCCTGCCTTCTTTCCACCGACGTGGCCCACGCCAACCGCATCGTTTGTATCACGCCCTTCGTGGCCTATTTCGCCGCGACCGCCCTGGACCAGGCGCGGGAGTGGATGGACCATTCCATTTCCAGGCCCCTGGCGACCAAGGCGCTTTTGGGTTCTCTATTGGCCGTCATGACCCTCCTGAATGGGTACACCTATTTCGTTCAACAGGCCCAGAACGAGGATTGCTTGACCGGGTTCGGGCCGGAGCAGAACTATATCGGCCGGAAGATCGAGCGGTTGGAAAAGACCCAGCCGGGACATTTCAACTATTTCATTACCACCGCCTATGAGGGCAACCTGACCGTTTCTTTCCTGGGATATCCGGCCAAGGACCGGACCTGCCCCCTACTCGTTCCCCAGGACCTGGAAAAGGGAAAAATTCCCCGGGATAGGGACGCCATCTTCATTCTGGAGCAGGGAAAATCCGGGACCTTGCGGTTCCTGAAGACCCTGTTCCCTGACGGCCAGGAGGAAAGACTCCGCGACCAGGACGGGCAAACCCTGGTCTTCTGTTACCAGGTCCCGAGGACGGACCTGACATCCTTCAAGCGCTGGCACCGGGGTTTGCGGGGGTCCTATCTTGAGACCGCCGATTGGTCGGCCAGGCCCCTTTTGACCCGCTGGGATCCGATCTTGAACTTCACCCACAAGCGGGATTTCCCATTCACCCAGTACCCGCCCTTCCGGGTCCTCTGGAAAGGCATGCTCCGGATCGACCAGGCCGGGAATTACCGGTTCCAGCTCTTGACCACGGACAAAGCCCAGCTCTACCTGGATGGTGAGCCAGTGACATTGGAGAAGATCCGCTTCTTGAAGGAAAAAAGGTATCCCATCATGGTGAGATACGAGAAGGATTCGGGGGACGACATGGCCCTGCACCTGGCCTGGAAAAAACCCGGGGATATCTTGTGGGAAGTCATCCCCGCCGAGAATTTCGGTAAGACGAAATAAACTAACACAAAATTTTGCCACAGATGCATGGGATTAATGGGATTTTAAAATAAATCTTTAAATCTTTTTCTTTGGCCATCCGTGTGCATCCCATGCATCTGTGGCTAAGAGATATTTTCGCTTTAGACTTTGGCCGTTAATTGTCGTCGGTCACCCGCAGGGGTACCAGCTTCAAAAAAGTCTCTTTCGCGGTCGTGATCTCCCAGTGGAAAAAACCCTCGATCCTCACATGCTTCCTCGCGTGATCGTTCAATAGGTCATTGGGTGAAAGTTCCAGCTCGGCGACCTTTTTCTGGGGGAATATCCGGTGGGGCTGGTCCAGGTTCAGGACCCACCCGTCCTCGCCGTTCTCATCGGGATGACCTGTGGTGAGGATGCCTTTCAGGGTGACGGGGGCCGCCTCCAACTCCAATTGTTCGTCGGTAAAGACCTTATGCCCATGATCCGCCGCGGACTTGAAGCACAATTTGGCCGCGTGGATGTTCTGTCGGGTCCCCAGGCCCAACTCGTAGCATCGGCCCAATTCGAACTCGGCCAGCGCGTGTTTCTGGCTGGCCGCCTTCTCCAGCCACGCCACCGCCGCCTTGGGATCCTTCGGAATGCCGTTTCCGTTCAAGTAGCACTCCCCCAATTGATACTGGGCGTTCTTGTTGCCTTGACGACCCGATTTCAAGTACCAGCTGAAAGCCCCTTCCGCGTCACCGTAACCTCCCAGGGCGTTGGCATCCATATAACCCATCAAGTATTGGGCCTGGTCATTCCCCTTGTTGGCCGCGTAGAGGGCCCATTTCCTGGCGTCCTCGTATTTTTGTATCTGGAAATACTGGAGGCTGTATTGGAGCTCTTCTTGCGCGGATTTCTCGTCGTCCGCGAGAACACTCAATGGGCGAAGCAGAAAGCACATCGCGAGAAGGACAACCAATGCCCATCCCATTTTCTTCGAACTCATTCTTTCCACCCCTCCGCCCCGATCAAGGGAACGAACCTAACCGAATAAAGTTCTTTCTCCTGAAAATGCGTCTCGGAACGCTTGACCACCCTCATCATTTTTTGCTCGGTCTTCTTGCCCACCGGGATCACCAGCACTCCCCCGACTTTCAATTGGGCCATCAAGGAGGGCGGGATCTTGGGGCTTGCGGCCGTGACCAGGATGGCGTCAAAAGGGGCTTCTTGCGCCCATCCCAGGGTGCCATCCCCCGCCGTCAGGCGGATGTTGGCCAGGTCCAGTTGCTCATGGAGCTTTTGGGCCTCAGGCAGGAAGTCGCCGTCCCTCTCCACCCCGAATACCTGACCCGTCACGCAGGAAAGGACCGCCGAGGAATAACCGCTGCCCACGCCCACTTCCAATACCCGGTGGGTCTTCACCGGTTCAATGAGTTCGATCATGGAGGCCACGATATAAGGCTGGCTGATGGTCTGGCCCCGTCCGATGGGTAGGGGTCCGTCCTCATAGGCCTTGACCCGCTGCTCCTGGGGGAGAAAAAGGTGCCGGGGAATATCCAGCATGGCCTGGAGCACCCAGGGATTGCGCACACCCCTTTTTTCCAGTTGGTCCTTCACCATCACATGGCGTTCTTCCAGCCGTTCGGAATTCATCCCTACCCCCAAAAAATAGTTAACAGTCGACAGTTGACGGTCGACAGCTAACAGAAAACAGTCGACAGACGACAAACAACAGTCAACAGCTAACAGCTAACAGAGAACAAACGACAGCCAACAACTGACGGCTGACAGCTAGGTTAGTAATTGCCTTTCCTTCGAGCTGTAAACTGTCGACTGTTAGCTGCCAACTGCCGTTCGCTTTCTGCCGACTGTCGGCTGCAATCGGTCGACTGCCGTTCACTTTATCAATTTGGGTTTCATGCACCTGACGGCGAAGAAACCCAGGATGAAAGGAACGATCAAAACATAAGCCAAGCTGACCGGCAGGTCGGGCGCGATGACCCCCGTGGTCAACATACGGGATAGATGGACGAAATGATAAAGCGGAAGCACATAGGCCATCGCCTGGAGCACGGCGGGTAGCTTCTCGATGGGGAAAAGGGTGCCAGAAAAAAGGATGAGGGGGGAGATGACCCCTGAGACGAAATAATTGAACTGGCTGATGTTCTTGACCAGCCGGTTGGCGAAGAACCCCAGGCTTCCGAAGGCGATGGCAGTGAAGAACCCGACCAGGGGCACCAGCATGGCCAGCGGGGAGTGCAGGACGTGAAAGAAGGAAAGCACTCCCAGCATGATGGCCGAGTAAAAGGTGCCCTTGGTGCCGGTGAAAAGCAGTTCCCCCCAGAAGACCTCGGTGGGCCCCACGGGAGTCGCCACCATGGAATCATAATGATGGTCCACTTCCAGGCGGAAATAGGTGCCATAGGAAGTCTCGAAGGCCGAGGTATAGACCGCCGACATCATGATCTGTGCCGGAGTGATGAAAGTCAGGTAGTCGAAACCCCCGATGTTCCCCACCGCCGCCGCCAGCCCCCAACCGACGGCCATGATGAAGATCAACGGCTCGAACAGGGTCGGAAAGGCGTTGGTCCAGATCTCGTTGGTGTAGACCACATAATGCCGCATCCAGACCGAAACCAGCCGTTGGAAATAGCCGGGGACCCGGCGTGACTCATTCTGACTCATGGAGGTCCCTCCCGGTGAGCTTCAAGAAAAGGTCCTCCAGGCCGGTGGGCCTGATCTGGAAATCCTTCTTGGACGCCTCGGCGATCTTTTCCAAAGCGGACGGCGAGGCGGAATAGAGGAAGAACCTGTCCTCATGGCTTTCCACCCGGACGTTCCTCATCAACGCGCCCTTGGGGAGCTTGCTGGAAGAGGGCAGTTCCATGACGAAGGGCTTGAGATGTTTTTTGACCAGGTCGGCCGGTTTCCCCTGCACCAGCACCTTGCCCTTGTCGATGACCAACAGACGGTCGCAGAGTTGTTGGGCCTCTTCCATATAGTGGGTGGTCAGCAGGAGGGTGACCCCCTGTTTCTTGAGGTCCCGAAGCTTGGCCCAGATGAGGTGGCGGACCTGGGGATCCAACCCGGTGGTCGGCTCGTCCAGGATGATGAGGTCCGGGTCGTTCAGGAGGGCGCGAGCGATGACCAGCCTGCGTTTCATGCCGCCCGACAGGTCGTCCACCTTGGAATCGGCCCTGGTTTCCAGGGCCATGAACTTGAGCAGTTCGGCTATCTTTTCCCGCAAGCGGGCTGGCGCGAGGCCGAAATACCGGCCGTAGATCTCCAGGTTCTGGGCGACGGTGATCTCCTCGTCCAGGTTGTCCGATTGGGCCGCGACGCCCAGGCGATTCTTGATCTCGGGGGCCTTCTTGTCCGGGTCCATCCCGAAGACGGTCAGGTTCCCGCTGGTGCGGGGGGAGAAACAATAGATCATCTTCATCAGGGTGGATTTGCCGGCCCCGTTGGGCCCCAGGAAACCGAAACATTCCCCGGTTTTGACCTCGAAATCCACGCCGTTGACGGCCGGAAAATCGCCGTATTTCTTGATGAGGTTTTTGGATTGGATCAGGGTTTCGGAAGGCATAGGGACCTCGAGGATTTTAGAGGCCCCTAGGATAGCGGGAGAATCGTAAAAAGAAAATGCCGTCCGTTAGGGACAAGTATCGGCAAAAGCGGGAAAGACATAACTCGTCCCGTTTCCCGCCGACCATACGGATGGAAAAGCTCCATAGGCCTGGCCATGCGAGGCCCATTGGTCGTTGCTGTTACCCGTGTAGTAATAAACGTAATATCCGTATTCGATCTGGGTAGCGATCCAATAATAACCGGCGGATAAAGCGGTGTGGGTGATGGGGATCTTCGACCAACCCGCGATCGCGGGTTGAGAAGCGGATTGCACGATCAGGTTGGAAGGGGCTCCCGAACCTCCATCCTGATAAAGAGCGGCTGAGACCCTTTGAGTCCCGTACAAAGTGTAGACCCATAGATTATCGATGGTGCTCGACGAGGAAAGATAATAACGACTGGCCATGATCTGGGCCGAATAATAACCATAGGACCCCGATGTGTTGCTGCCAAAACCGATACAGGGCGTGGCTGTATTGGTGGGAGTTGGGGTATTGGTGAAAGTCTCCGTGAAAGTGAAGGTTGGGGTGCAGGTGTTGCCTGGATAACCGCAAGGAGTGTTGGTCGGTCCCTGCGTGACGACAAAGGCCGGGGTGGTCACAGGACGATCGGTCGTATTACAGGCCAATTGGGTCAATCCCAGGGAGACCGACATCGATACGAACAAGAGAATGACCGATTTTTGCTTTCCCATCCCAGTCCTCACTATAAAAAATCCAACCATCGAACGAAGGTCATTCTATTTTCGTCAGCCCCTGCTGTCCAGAGAAGCTTCGATAGAACGGTCCCTTAACAGGATGTAATAGTTTAACTTGGTGAAAACAGATGGGACCTAACGTCTTTTCGTCTTGGCTTTTAAAGCGGTCTTATCGTGGGACGCTTCTTCCTCGTCCCCGGACAAGCGTCTTATCCAAAGCCTGAAGTCATCCACATAGCCGAAAACCGACGGCACAATGATGAGAGTCAACACCAGGGAGCTGATGAGTCCCCCTTCCATGGCGATACCCATGGACTGCCGGAACTTGCCCACCTCGGTCAGGGCCAATGCCACTGGCAGCATCCCCGCGATGAGGGCAAATGTGGTCATGAGGATAGGACGCAAGCGAACCCGCCCCGCCGCTTTCAGGGCCTCGTCCCGAGGCATCCCTTTTCGCATCATCTGCAGGGTGTAATCGACCAATAGGATGGAATTTTTCGTGACCAAACCCATGAGCATAATAATGGAGATCATGCTGAAGATACTCAGTGTGATGTAAGGGATGAACAGCCCTCCCACGAAGAGCGCTCCCAGGGCACCCACCATGGCCAAGGGAATGGACATCATGATCGCCAGGGGGAATATGGGCGATTCGTAAAGGCTGGCCAGGATCATGAAGGTGAAAAGAGTGGAGAGGCCCACGGCGATGAGCATGTTGACGATGAGGTCGTGGAAATCCTCGGCCTGGCCCACGAACTCGTAAGAGACGCCTTTGGGCATTTGCATCCCGTCCAGGATCTTCCGGCCTTGTTTCAAAACATTGCCCAAGCTGCCGCCCGTGGCCAATTGTCCCGTGATCTGCACATAGCGCGCCCGGTCTTCCCGGTCGATCTCGGATGGTCCCTCGGTCGTGACGGGCTGGGCGACTTCCGATAGGCGCACCAGGTTGCCGTTCTGATTGGGGACCAATACATGCGAAAACTCGGTCTGTAAATTGCGCTGGTCTTCCTTGAGCCTTACACGGATGAAATATTCCAACCCACCCTGCCGGAACTTGGCCGGCGTGGCGCCTTCCACCTGGGTGCGAAGCTCGTTCCCCGCCTCCAAGCCGGACACGCCCAGGCCCAGGAGTTTTCTTGGGTCCAGCTTGACCTGGAATTCGGGCTTCCCGCCGTTATAGGTGGTTTGCACATCGGCCAGGCCCTGGATGTGCCTGACCTTTTCCACCACTTGCTGGGCGAAGGGAGCCAGGACGGAGTAATCCTCGCCGATCAGGTTCAGGGTAAAAGGCGCCTGGGCCATGACCGGGTCGTAATCGGACACCTGGGGGCTTAACTCGTCCCGATAGGGCTCGAGTTCCTTGCGCAGGATCTCCTTGAGGTCGGCGGTGCCGATCTTCCGCTTATTGGAAGGCGTCATCAGGATATAGAGGTTGGATTTGTTCGAGCCCTGATTGGCGCCGGTAGCGTCCGACCCGCCGATCGTATCCGCCACCAGGTCCACCTCAGGATGTTTCCGCACCAGGGCCTCGATCATCAAGGTCTTGTCCCGCATGGTTTCCAGGTCGGTGGCCGGGTCGGCTTTCAAATACACGGCGAACTGGCCCACGTCCGCGGCTGGCTTGAAGTCCACTTTCATGAAAGGCAAAAGGCCCAGGCTCAAGAGGAAGATGACCGCGGCCGAAAGGACGATCCAAAACCGATGCCTCAGGCACCAGTCGATGACCCCGATATAGCCTTCCTGAAGGACGTCCTGGAACCGGGCGAACTTCTGGAGGAAGGGAGCGCAGTAATGGTCGATGGTATCGATCAAGCTGTAGCCCTTCCCCCTTTTCTTGCCCCAGAAGGCGGACAACAGGGGCCCCATGACCATGGCCTCGAAAAGGGAGATGGCCATGGCGAAACAAACGGTCAGGCCGAACTGACGGAAGAACTGCCCCACCAGACCGCTCAGGAACGAGATGGGCATGAACACCGCGATGACGACCGACGAGGTGGCCACGACCGCCAAACCGACTTCCATGGCGGCGTCGACCGCGGCCTTCTTGGGGTCCTCCCCTTTCTCGATATGGCGCCAGATGTTTTCCCGCACCACGATGGCGTCATCGATGAGAAGTCCGACCGCCAGGGACAGGGCCAGAAGGGTCATCATGTTGAGGGTGAACCCCACCCCGTTCATCAGGAAGAAGGCCCCGAAGAGCGACACGGGCAGGGCCGTGATGGTAATGAGCGTGGAACGGAAACTGCCCAGGAAAAGAAAGACCACCAGGATGGTGAGGAATACGCCCTGAAGGATGGTGAACTTGACGTCCTCCAGATTCATGCGGATATACCAGGCCATATCCTGGAACATGATCAAATGCGGGTTGCCCGGACGACCCTTCAGACTCTCGTTGATCTTATCGATACGCTTCAGGAGCCCATCCACGACCGCGACGGTGTTGGCCTTGGATTGCTTCACGACCTGGATCACGAGGGTCGGCTTACCGTTGATATAGCTGTACCCTTGGGCGTCCTCCACTGTGTCCACGACCTTGCCCAGGCGCTCCACAGGCACGGGCACGTCCGACCCCATGAAATTGACCGAGGTCTGTTTCAAACGGTCCAGATCGTCATATTGGCCGACCGACCGGAAGAGAAGGTCTTTCCCCGCCACCTGCACCCGGCCCACGGGCACGTTCATGCCGTTCAAGCCGATGCGGGAAGCCACTTGCGAGGCGCTGATGCGGAACCGGTTCAAGAGGTTGCGGTCGAGCTGCACCTGGATCTCCCGCTTGCGTCCGCCCTGGATACTGATGACGCCCACTCCCTGAACCTGCGCCAGCTGGGGCTTGATGACCTGATCCGCCAGGTCGTAGGCCTGGGCGGCGGGGAGAGAGGAGGAAAGACTGAGTTGGGCGATAGGAAGGGCGCTGGGGTCAAGCCGCCGCACGATGGGCTCGTCGATATCTTTGGGCAGGACGGACCGGGCGAAGGACAGGTGATCCTTCACTTGTTGCTCGGAATCCTTCACATCGGCGTCCATGTTGAACTGGACCATCACCACCGAAAAGCCCTCTTGGTTGGTGGATGTGACTTTCTTCACCCCCTGAATGGTGGAAAACTCGTCTTCCAGGGGCTTGGAGATCTGGGTCTCGATCTCTTCCGGACTCGCCCCTTGGTAGGGCGTGGTCACGATGACGAAAGGAAAGCTGACATCGGGGAAAAGATCGACCGCCATGATGCTGTAAGCGAGGATACCCAGAACGAGGATCAGGATGACGACACAGCTCATGAAGACCGGGCGGGTGATAGCGAGCTTAGGCAAGTTCAAATTAGTGCCTCAATCCGTTCTCGAACTTATCGAGTTTTTCTTTTTTTGATCTCGGCCGCTGTCGGCTTCGCGTTCAAGGCCGTGAATATCTTGGTCAGCCACAATCTGAAGTCGTCGATGTATCCAAAGACCGACGGCACGATGACCAGGGTCAGAAGGAGCGAACTGATCAAGCCTCCCTCGATAGCCACGCCCATGGACTGCCGGAACTTACCCACTTCGGTCAAGGCCAGGGCTACCGGCAGCATACCGGCGATGAGGGCGAAGGTGGTCATGAGGATAGGGCGCAAACGAACCTTCCCCGCCGCTTTCAGGGCCTGGTCCCG
>CAWHOE010000070.1:0-3152 GCA_963830915.1 candidate division FCPU426 bacterium | reverse complement strand
GCGATATTGAATTCAAAAATTATCCATTTTTAAACATTCGCCAAACAAAGGATGGGAAGTTAATGGGCGAATTGTGGGGATTTGAAAAAATCGAGAATGGTAACCAACAAGGTTATTATCGGGTTGTTGTCGCCAACCTGAATATTAAGTCGGATGGGCAAATTTCTTTTGAAATCGGTAAGCGTATCCTTTATTCAAAACCGATGGGATGGGATAACAAAAAAGGGATTCGGATTGGAATCAACAATTCAAAAACGGTTTACATAGGAAATTTTAGTGGTCAATATCAAGATGACCTCAATTTAAAATGTAATGGCGTGGATTGCTTTAACGGCGAAAGGGTTTTTTCTAAGGACGAACCCTGATTTAAGAGTTTGTGATTGTCCGCGACGGGGACCAACGTAGACAAACACTTGGGGTGAATGGCGCCTTTGTTGCAGTTGCATAAGCCCTCTTATATACTCCTTTCAACCCATAGCCACTTCCAATGGAGCTAAGTATTTGAAACGTTTAGTTATCAATTTCCTCTTCCTTTTCATCCTCTCCCCGCTCCACCTTCAGGCTCAAGAGACCCCCGGCTATGACCTGGTGCTCAAGAACGGGTTGGTGGTCGATGGATCGGGCCAACCTCCCTACAAGGCGGACCTGGCCATTACGGGTGGTAAGATCGTGCGTATCGGCTCTCTGGGCGCTTATGAAGCGGACCGGGTCGTGGATGTCACGGGGATGGTGGTGGCGCCTGGATTCATCGACTTGCTCTGTCACAACGACCTTCTATGGGCCTTGAAAGAACAGGAAAAAGCCATTCACCGGGGGGTCACCTCGGGGCTGGCGGGTAATTGCGGCTTTTCCATCCTGGACGTGCAAAAGAACCTCCAAAAACTGCAAAAACACCACGGTCTATTGAATGTGGGAACCCTCATCGGCCAGGGAAGCGTCCGGGATTGGTTCATCCGCTCCCACCGGGACAAGCCCGCCACGGCCCTGGAGATCACCAAAATGAGAAGCTTCGTTTCGGGCGCCCTCAGGGCTGGGGCCTTCGGTCTTTCCAGCGGGTTAGGGTATGAGCCGGGGCAATGGTGCCAACCTGAGGAGTTGGAACAGATCACCTCGGTGCTCGGGGACTTCCATCACGCCGCCTATTACACCCATATCCGCAATTACCGCTCCGGGGTACTGGACGCCATGAGGGAAGCCATCCATGTGGCTCAAGTGGACAAGGTTCCAGTCATCATCCAGCATCTCCTTTTCAAACTGCCCAGCAACTGGGACCAAACCGAAAGCGGATTGAAACTCATCGAGGAAGCCAGGGGCCAGGGCTTGAGTGTTTACGCCACCGTCTACCCTTACGACTTCTGGGGAAGCGAGGTGCAGATACCCCTTTTTCAATTCCTCTACCTGCCGCCCGAGGCGGTGAGGTGGTCCTATTACAGCAACCCCGATAAGAAGGACGAGGTTTTGTCGAAGATCAAGCAACGGCTAATGGAATATGGAGGAGGGGACAAGGTGGAGATCACCCGAGTCCACTCGAAAGCGTCCCGAAGCGCGTTGGGCCTCACTCTCAAGGAATTGGCCAAGCAAAGGAAGGTCGGGGAAGAGGAAGCGGTCCTGGCGCTGTTGCTGGAGAACGGGATCGACGTGAAGATCTGTTACCACGGACTTTCGGAAGAAGGTTTGATCAAGAAGATCCAGGCGCCTTATATCCTGTTCGGGTCCGACTCGGCCGGGACCATCCCCCATCCCAGGGATGTGGGGGCTTTCCCCAGGCTTCTGGGGACCTATGTGCGGGACAAAAGGGTCATACGCCTTTCGGAAGCTATCAACCGCCTGACGGAGCAACCGGCGCACATCCTGGGTCTTAAGGACCGGGGATTGTTGAAGGAAGGCTATTGGGGCGACATCGTGGTTTTCGATTACAAGACCATTGGGGATAACGCCACGGCGGTCTCGCCCTGGGAACCGCCCACCGGCATCAAGATGGTGTTGGTCAACGGCATGCCGGTATTCGAGAAGGGCGCTTTCACCGGGCGCTACCCCGGGCAGGTCCTCAAACGCAGCGACGACTAACCACCGAAACAAAAACAGCCAATCAATCTAGCCACCGATTAACACCGATGAACATCGATTAAAAATAGAATTTTAAATTTTACAAATTCATATCTGTGTTTATCTGTGTTCATCTGTGGATAAATTTCCGAGTTTTTGTGGTGAATAGTTTTATGTTCCCCTTGACATTTAAAATCTATATTAGTAAAATCTAATATAGTTAAGGAAAGGTAAATGAAAAGCGCCCAGATATCCAAAGCCTCTTTATGCATCAAAGCTGTGGCCCATCCCATCCGGATGTCCATCCTGGCTTTATTGGCGGAAGGGGAAAAGAACGTCCAACAACTGACGCAAGAACTGGGAACCACCCAATCCAACGTCTCCCAACATTTGACACAGATGAAAGAACGTAATTTGGTGGCGACCCGCCGGGAGGGGAACATGATCTTCTACTCCATCCAAAACCCAAAGATCATCCAATTGATGGAATTGATGCGGGAAGTTTTTTGCGGGGAATGATGGTCATTTTTTTTGATCATCTATATTAGTAAATACTTAATTAGTTTTCGCTCATAAGCGAGAGGAGAGATAACGCTACCCTTCGACTGGCGCGACGAGCTGGACGTCGAATGGGTCTCGCATCCGAACTGGTTTTGGGTCTGGTCGAAATACTCGCTGCCCTTTCTCAACCATCCGGCGGTCCCGCCCACATTTCTTTTCTCCGACGTCACCGCACTTCCGAAGGATCTGGCCGAGCGCTACGTGCTCAAGCCGCTCTTCTCGTTCGCCGGCAGCGGCGTCGACATCGCGCCCACGCGCGCCGCCGTCGAGGCGATCCCGCCGGCGCAGCGCGGGGAACTGGTGCCTGCAAGAGAAGTTCGTCTACGCCGAGGCGATCGGGGCCGCCGACGGCGGCACGGTCAAGGTCGAGCTGCGCCTGATGTTCCTGCGTCCGGACGGCGAGCCCGAGCTGACGCCCGCGATCAACCTGTGCCGACTGGCGCGCGGCGCGATGCTCGGCGTCGACTACTACGACAAAGACCGCACCTGGGTCGGCTCGACGATCGGCCTATGGCCCGCCTGACGCGAGCACGTTCGGACACAGA
>CAWHOE010000069.1:0-4002 GCA_963830915.1 candidate division FCPU426 bacterium | reverse complement strand
GCCTGGTCAGTGTGTAGTAGTTCAGCCAATTCGACGCCATAACGATTGCTCGGCTGTTGTGAAGCGACGGTGCCGCCGGTGTCGCCATCCTGTTCGAGTTCGGACTGACTGTTATAGATACCAGAGTGAAACGGTGCTTTGGAGATAGCGGCATGGCCAGTGTGCGCACACCGATTTCCGCGCCTCTGGTCTGGATCAAGGTGGAAATCCTCGCGGTCGGTCCTCCGTTAGGATAATCCGCCGAGATTGGTTCCTGTATCTGCGTCGCGCCGCGCCCGTCGTTGCTATGAAAACCGAATCCGCCTTGCACATAAAATTCCGTTTTAGCCCACGGGCCGAAAAATCAAACTCAACTTCGGGCTTCGCAGAAAAGCGGAGGCGGTGCCGGAATTGGAGCAATACGTACCCTTGTTTTGTTCATCTACTTCAATTCGTTACGTATTGCTGCCCCTTTCGTCGTAGATTGTACGGATCTTTCTCAAGACGATCGGCATGAACCAATCCTTGAATATAGACCGGGAGGACCTACATGAGGAATATCCTGTCGGTCACTTTCTTCACTTTCCGCGAACTGATCCGAAGCAAAATGCTGTATGTTTGGTCCATCAGCGTGGTGGTCCTGTGCGGGCTTTCTTTTCCTTTTATCCCATCCTTAGCTATGGGGACATCCTCCGAATATTCATGGACCTGGGTTTGGTGGGGATCGAGGCCTCCGGGTTGATCGTGCTTATGCTCGGTTTGGCCGTGACTTATACGACCGAAATGGATCAAAAGGCCATTTTTCTCCAATTGGCCAAACCGGTCACGAGAGGGGAGTACTTGTTGGGGCGCATTTTGGGGTTCTACCTGATGAACGCCCTGGTGGTCCTTCTCGGTATGGCGGCGGTCGTGATCTTCCTCGTGGTTTTCATCGGCGGCGGCCAGTCCAGGCCCTGTTTTATTCTTGCTTAGCCTTATCCTTCTTGAGATGTTGGTGCTTGCCCGTGGGACCACCATGGTGGGGGTGGTTCTGTACGCTTTTTTCGCGATCTTCCTGGGACACTTGATCGGGGAGATCCAATGGCTGCTGCAAATGCAATTGACTCCCTTGATCAAAGGGGTCCTTCAAGTCGTCTATTATTGCCTGCCCAACCTTGAGATCTTCAATCTCCGGGACAGGGTCTATGACCCGACCCTGGTCTTGACCTGGGCCCAATGGCAGGATGTGCTGCTCTACACTTTTTCCTATTCTTTCGTTGTTTTCCTGATCGGGTGGATAAATCTGGAGAAAAGGGAATTCCGTTGAAAGATCAGTTATGGTACGGAAAAGCCTTGCGATGGGCTCCCGCCGCGTTGGTCCTGTTTTTCATCTATCAAGCGGTCCTTTCTGACCGTTTGGATAGCTGGGTCCACCAAGAAACGTTCCAATACTCAAGAACCCAAAGAATGGACGCGAAAGTGTCCTCCACTTTGAGGGCCGCCGCTTTCCTTTGCGGTTATAGAGTGTTGGTCGGGCACGTATTCTGGATAAAGGTCATCCAGTATTACGGCGATGTGGAAAACTCGGTGGATCGATACATCAAGCTTTACGATTACTGCAGTTTGGCCTCCGATCTGAACCCGCAATTCGTGTCGATCTATACTTATGGCGCGACCGCGCTGGCCTTCCATCTTCATCGGATCGATGAGGCGACCATGCTCTTGGAGAAAGGGATCAGGTCGAACCCTCGAGCGGACAGGTTGAAATACCTATTGGCCGCCATAGGGTACCAGCATACGGAAAGATACGACTTGATCATCCCTGTCCTGGAGGAAGAGGCCAATCGCAGGACGCCCCGCCCATCCTGGTGAATATCCTGGCTAACACCTATAAAAAGGTCGGTCGGTACAATGACGCGATCAAGCTTTGGAAAAAGATATTAACGAACGCCCAAACCAACGACTTGAAAATAGAGGCGGCGAGAAAATTGCAGGAACTCTACGGCATGAAACCCAATAACGGACCAAATCCTTGAAATCGACAAAAAATAATTTTTTATCTATCTGGATCATATTTTTTTCGACCCTCGTGACTTCAGCCTTCGGTCAAGTGGCGGTTGATGTGGCCGGACCCTCTTCCGCGAATGTTCCGGATGGGTCCCTGCCGAAAACGGAAATATCCGAGCCCAAAGACCGGCATTCCAACCATCTCTTTTATTTCCAAGACACCTTGGAAAGTGTTTTGCTCAAATACACGAACAGTCCGGATTTCAACCCCAAAGATCCTTCCTCGTTGAACGACCTGGGTTATATTTACGCCTATTTCGGGGAATATGACGAGGCGATCATCCAATACAAGAAAGCCATCGACTTGAATCCCGAATTTTCGGACGCTTATCTGAATTGGGGTGTGGCTGAATACAAATCAGGGAGGCGTGATAAGGCTCAGGTCCTCCTTGAAAAATCCTACCAAATGGACGCTTCCAAAGGCGAGTCGGCTTATGACCTGGGTTTGGTCGCCTTCGAGGAAAAAGAATACGCCCGTTCCGCCGGTTTTTTTGAGGAAGCCGCCAAGACCTTGACCCAGGTACCAAAGGTCTTTAATAACCTGGGATGCGCTTACTTCAACCAGAAAAACATCGTTTCCGCTTACCAGGCCTTCCGGAAATCCGTTTCCCTTAATCCAGGGTTTTATCACGCTTATTTCAATTTGGCCTTGGCCTCTGTCCTTTCGGGACAAGCGGAGCAATCAGTGGAAAACGCGAAAAAAGCGGTCCAGCTTTCCCCTGGAAATCCCGAGGCTTACAACCTGCTCGGTTTGGCTTATTTGAGCAAAACACTTTCCAAGGTGTCTTGGAAATAAAAGAGATGGTTGGAATGCCGGTCTTTGGGCTCGGATATTTCCGTTTTCGGCAGGGACCCATCCGGAACATTCGCGGAAGAGGGTCCGGCCACATCAACCGCCACTTGACCGAAGGCTGAAGTCACGAGGGTCGAAAAAAATATGATCCAGATAGATAAAAAATTATTTTTTGTCGATTTCAAGGATTTGGTCCGTTATTGGGTTTCATGCCGTAGAGTTCCTGCAATTTTCTCGCCGCCTCTATTTTCAAGTCGTTGGTTTGGGCGTTCGTTAATATCTTTTTCCAAAGCTTGATCGCGTCATTGTACCGACCGACCTTTTTATAGGTGTTAGCCAGGATATTCACCAGGATGGGCGGGGCGTCCGGCGATTGGCCTCTTCCTCCAGGACAGGGATGATCAAGTCGTATCTTTCCGTATGCTGGTACCCTATGGCGGCCAATAGGTATTTCAACCTGTCCGCTCGAGGGTTCGACCTGATCCCTTTCTCCAAGAGCATGGTCGCCTCATCGATCCGATGAAGATGGAAGGCCAGCGCGGTCGCGCCATAAGTATAGATCGACACGAATTGCGGGTTCAGATCGGAGGCCAAACTGCAGTAATCGTAAAGCTTGATGTATCGATCCACCGAGTTTTCCACATCGCCGTAATACTGGATGACCTTTATCCAGAATACGTGCCCGACCAACACTCTATAACCGCAAAGGAAAGCGGCGGCCCTCAAAGTGGAGGACACTTTCGCGTCCATTCTTTGGGTTCTTGAGTATTGGAACGTTTCTTGGTGGACCCAGCTATCCAAACGGTCAGAAAGGACCGCTTGATAGATGAAAAACAGGACCAACACGGCGGGAGCCCATCGCAAGGCTTTTCCGTACCATAACTGATCTTTCAACGGAATTCCCTTTTCTCCAGATTTATCCACCCGATCAGGAAAACAACGAAAGAATAGGAAAAAGTGTAGAGCAGCACATCCTGCCATTGGGCCCAGGTCAAGACCAGGGTCGGGTCATAGACCCTGTCCCGGAGATTGAAGATCTCAAGGTTGGGCAGGCAATAATAGACGACTTGAAGGACCCCTTTGATCAAGGGAGTCGATTGCATTTGCAGCAGCCATTGGATCTCCCCGATCAAGTGTCCCAGGAAGATCGCGAAAAAAGCGTACAGAACCACCCCCACCATGGT
>CAWHOE010000068.1:0-3855 GCA_963830915.1 candidate division FCPU426 bacterium | reverse complement strand
TCTGGACCGCTCAAGGAATGGGCCTACAAGGGGAGGTTTGACCCCCTCCCCAACAGAAAAAACCCGAAAACCAATAAGGCGAAAACACCCCATAAACTGAGGTTGCCGCGCCGCAAAGTTCGCGGCTCGCAATGACAGCTCTCCCAAAGAGCCTTTAAGCCCTCGGATTCACCTGCTCCAAGGTCTGTCGGGCGGCGTTCTTGGCGGTCTGTTTCTCCGACTTCATGCGCTCGTTGTTGTTGAAGATACGTTTGCGCATGCGCAGGTTCTGGGGGGTGACCTCGAGCAGCTCATCGTCCTGTATATATTCCAGGCATTGTTCCAGCGAGAAAATCGTCGGCGGTTCCAAGGTCAAAGCTTCGTCCGAGGACTTACTCCGCATGTTGGTCAAATGCTTGGTTTTGCAGGGGTTCACCGCGATGTCGTTTTCCCGGGTATGTTCCCCGACGATCATGCCCTCATAAACTTCCAAGTGGGGGTTGAGGAAGAACTTTCCCCGATCGGCCAATTGGAACATGCCATAAGCCGCGGTGGTGCCTGGCTCAAAAGCCACCAGCACGCCCCGACCCCGGCCCCCGATCTCGCCCTTATATTCCCCGTACCCGGCGAAAACGTGGTGAAGGATTCCCTCACCCTTGGTATCGGTCAAGAACTCAGTGCGGAAACCCATCAAACAACGGGATGGGATGAGGAACTCGATGCGGGTGGTCACTGACGAAAGGGGAACCATGTTCTTCATCTCGCCCTTACGGGACCCCAGCTTTTCCATGGCCACGCCCACACGGTATTCGGAACGTCGATGATGAGGTTCTCATAAGGCTCTTCCAGCTTGCCGTTCTCTTCTTTGAAAATGACATGGGGACGGGAAACCTGGAACTCAAAACCTTCCCGGCGCATGGTCTCGATCAAGATGCCCAAGTGCAGTTCACCCCGGCCTGAGACCTTGATGGCGTCCGGGCTGTCGGTGTCGGATATCTTCAGCGTCAGGTTGGCTTCCGCTTCCCGATATAACCGCTCGCGCAAATGACGGGAGGTGACGAACTTCCCCTCTTTTCCGGCGAAGGGGCTGTTGTTGACCGAGAACACCATGGACATGGTGGGTTCGTCGATGGTGATGGGGGGCAGGGCCTCAGGCAATGAGGCCGCCGTGACCGTTTCCCCGATCTGAACGTTTTCCAGGCCGGCCAGCAGGATGATATCCCCCGCCGCCGCTTCCAGACATTCCACCTGCTTGATGCCCTGATAGGTGAAAAGCTTGGTGGCGTTGCTGTTGACCACCCGGCCGTCCAACTTGATGAGGGAAATGGGGTCGTTCAACTTGATAGTGCCCCGTTTGATGCGTCCCACGGCCATACGGCCCAGGTACTCGTTGTATGAGGTCGTCGTGACCAGCATCTGGAAAGGCGACTCTGTGTCCACCTCGACCGGCTTGAAATGCTTCACGATGGTCTGAAAGAGGGGTTGCAGGTCCGTGCCGGGAGTATTCAAGTCCAGCGTGGCCTTGCCTTCGCGGGAAACGGCGTAAACGACCGGGTAGCTGATCTGGTGCTCGTTGGCGCCCAGGGCGATGAACAGGTCCAAAACCGCGTCCACGACCTCGTGGGGGCGGGCGTCCTGGCGGTCGATCTTGTTGATGACCACGATGGCGTCCAGGTTCTGTTCCAGGCTCTTGCGCAGGACGAACTTGGTCTGGGGCAAGGGGCCCTCGGCGGCGTCCACCAACAAGAGGATGCCGTCTACCATCGAAAGGATACGTTCCACTTCCCCGCCGAAGTCGGCGTGACCGGGGGTATCGACGATGTTGATCTTGATGCCTTCCCAAACGACCGAAGCGTTCTTCGAGAAGATGGTGATGCCCCGTTCTTTCTCAAGGGCGTTGGAATCCATGACCCGCTCTTCCATGTGCTCATTGGCGCGGTAAACACCCGATTGCTTGAACAGGGCGTCCACGAGTGTGGTCTTGCCATGGTCGACGTGAGCGACGATGGCGATATTGCGTAAATCCTTACGAAAAGTCATTGCTTCCTCTTTATCTATTAGGCTTGAAAACAGCCGATTGTCCTTTTGGGAGGCGAGAGTATACCCAAAAGGCATATTAAAAGATAGGTTATCTCGCTGATTTACGAGAGTGTCTCGATTTGGAATTTGCCTAGGTTGTCATTGCGAGGAGTGTCATTTCATTGGTTTCAGCGACGAAGCAACCTCAGTTCATGGGTAGTAAATACGCCTTAATTCAAACCGTTCCGAAAACTTCAAAACGAAAACAACCCATAAACTTAGATTGCCACGCCGCAAAACTCGCGGCTCGCAATGACAGAATTAATTTCATCTGTGTTCATCGGTGTTAATCGGTGGCAAAGACATGCCTTTGCCTTTTTGTTTTGTCGGGCAAAAAATCAACTTTCTCTGTGGTGAATAGTTGGATTAACAGCCGTTCTTTATTCCAGAACAGCTCCCTTATTGGCGCTGGTGACCATGCGGGCATAGCGTCCGAGCCAACCCTTGGTGATCTTGGGGGCCGGTTGTTTCCAAGCGGCCTTTCGTTTCGCCAGTTCGGCGTCGTCCACCTTCAAGGTCAGCTTGCGGTTGGGGATATCGATCAATATTTTGTCGCCGTTCTTCACCAACGCGATGGGCCCGCCCTCGGCGGCCTCGGGGCTGATATGGCCCAGACAAGTGCCGGAAGTTCCGCCGGAAAAACGCCCGTCGGTGATGAGCGCGACCTTCTTGCCCAAACCCTGCCCCTTGATCATGGAAGTGGGCGAGAGCATTTCGGGCATTCCCGGCCCGCCCTTGGGCCCCTCGTAACGCAGGACCACCACGTTGCCTTCTTTCACTTCCCTCTTGGCTAGGGCGGCCAAACAATCGTCCTGGGAGTCGAACACCACGGCCGTACCCTCGAAGGTCCAGCATTCCGGGTCCACCCCGGCGCTCTTGATGACCGCGCCCTTGGGCGCCAGGTTGCCGAACAACACGGCCAATCCGCCATCCTTGCTGAAGGGCTTGTCGATGGTTCGGATGACGTTGCCATCCGGGCTCTTGGCAGGGGCGATGTTCTCACCCAGCGTCTTGCCAGTCACGGTAGGCCTGTTCAGGTTCAACGAACCGGCCTTTTTGGATAACTCTTTCAGGATGGCGCTGATGCCGCCGGCCCTGTCCACGTCTTCCATATGAACGTCCATACGAGAGGGTGAGACCTTGCACAGGCAAGGGGTGCGGGCCGAGATCTCATTGATGCGTTCCAGGGGATATTCCAGCCCCGCTTCGATGGCGATGGCCAGGGTGTGCAGGACGGTGTTGGTCGACCCGCCCATGGCCATGTCGAGCGCGAAGGCGTTATCCAGGGACTCCAGGGTCACGATGTCCCGGGGTTTGATGTCCTGGCGGACCAGTTCCATGATGCGCTTGGCGGCCTGGGGTATCAGGGTTTCCCGAACAGGGTCCAAGGCCAGGATGGTACCGTTGCCCGGCAGGGCCAGACCCACGGCTTCCAGCAAACAGTTCATGGAGTTGGCGGTGAACATTCCGGAGCATGAACCACAAGAAGGACAAGCTACATCTTCCATCGCCTTCAATTGGGCCTCGGTCATCTGCCCCGCCTGGACCTTTCCTACGCCCTCGAATAAGTGGATCAGGTCCAGTTTGGCGCCGTCTGCGCCGGTGCCAGCCGCCATGGGGCCGCCGGTCAGGAACAGAGTGGGGATATTGATACGGAGGGAGGCCATGATCATGCCGGGGGTGATCTTGTCGCAGTTGGAAAGACAGACCAAGCCGTCGAAGCAGTGGGCCTTGGCCATGGTCTCGACGGAGTCGGCGATGAGTTCCCGACTTGGCGAGGGAATGACGCATCCCCAG
>CAWHOE010000067.1:0-13811 GCA_963830915.1 candidate division FCPU426 bacterium | reverse complement strand
AAAACTTGTTGGATTCATATTATGCTACAGTTTTTCTATCATTGCTTCATAGGTAGCAACTTGGGTTAATAAAATATCAGGTGGATAGTAAATAGATAGCATTAACGATAATTATTGTTTAAAATGTGGCAATCCAAAGCTTTACCCTGACAAGCCATGCTCAAAGTGTGGTTATCAAGTAAATGGAGAAAACCATACAGAAAACTCACACAACACTTCTGATTCTGAAAGTTTTAAAAGATTTAATTTAATAATTAAAATATTAGTTCCTCTAATTCTAATAGTGGGTACAATTTGGCTATTTTACTCATTAATCAAATGGAAGTCTGGATTTGCAAGCTTTTTGATTCCTATTGTTATTATAGGAATAATTAGACCCACATGCTGGATCTGTAATGAACTTTTGCTTTAAGGTTATAGTCAAATTTAAAAACAAAAATAATGCAAATGTTAGAATAATTAATTATAAAGTACTGTTTATGCCAGTTATAATGCTAATTCTTGCATATTTTAAAATGCCATACGTTTATTATACTTGCCTAAAAACAGTAATATTCTTTTTCTCAGCATATTGTCTTTGGTTTGAACATAGAAGAAATAAGAATATTCTTATAATTTTAAATTTTTTGATTGTCCTTGTTTTATTCAATCCGTTTATTGGAGTACATTTATCAAGAAATATTTGGTCTTATATAGATTTAGAAGCTATTTTTTTATTTTTATTTTTTAATTATAAAAACATCGATAACCCCGAAAAACATGAACTATTTCCCTTTAATTGGTTAATCTCAATAAAAGATAATTTTGCTGGAATATTCATTTTAGGATTAATTTTGCTATTCTTGGCATATCTGAAAAGTGGAGGACGTTTATTTTTATCTTAATCTCAAATTATGGAGTTAGACAGGCAAGATTATAGTGAACAAATTAAAGAAGGCAACCTGTGTTCACCAGAAGACATAAAAATTGGCATTTACAAGCCAGGCTGTCAGGTTATGACATTTCAAGACTATTTAAACGATAAGGAAGAAAAAGAAGACGAAGAATTGCAGAGGGAAAATGATTCTATGGAGTAAATTAGTTTTAGTTAAGGAGTTTTACTATGCGAAAAAATATAATACTTTTAATTTCCATATTATTATGCTCAATAGTTAGCAATTACCCCAGTTATTCTCAAATGAGCAGCTTTAACCAGAATGTAACTGAAAAAGAGCAAATTCCAACTGGAGCTGATTATGGTGATTATCTTTGCATGTCTAAAGCAAGCATCGTATTATCATGATAAAGGTCATTTTGTACAAGCTTTAGAACCCCTAAAGAAAGCTGTAGAAATCAGTCCAAATACAGCAATAGCACACTATTTTTTAGGTGATATATATGTTAGACTGGGAAAAACAGATTTAGCAATAGAAAATCTCCAAAAAGCTGCAAGCCTAGATCCTTCTCAAGCCAATACTTTTATTTCTTTAGGAGAAGCATTTCAAAATAAGCGTAATTATAATTTAGCTATAGAAAATTATAAAAAAGCCCTAATGATTGATCCTAATGATTTAGTTGCAAATGAAAATCTTGGAATAGTCTACTCATATGCTGGGAAACAAGATGAAGCTATAGACTCATTACTTAAAGTTATTGAGATTGATCCTAATCAATATACTACTTACTCTAACCTAGTTTCTGCTGAAAAAGATAAGGTCAAAAGCCAGAAATAGGTTAAAATTCAGTTAAAAAACATATACAAAATGCAAGGTTTTTGGGATAATTATCCTAGAAACCTTGCATTTTTATTGAGTTTCGGGAGGAGAATTTCAGTAGATGTATAACGGAGAAAGATTGCAGAGAAATTTTCAAGATGCTTTCTGGATGAAAGTTGAAATGGATAAAGCACATCTTTTTGTAAAAATAGCGGATAATTTCAACTGGGATAAAGTACTCGGAGAATTAAAAAAGTTCTATTGCTCAAATAATGGCAGGAGTACAATTTCTACAAGATTAAAGGTAGGTCTGTTAATAGCAAAACATCTCAGAAAGTGGAGTGATATTGCAGTAACCGAACAATTAAGAGAAAATCTGTATCTCCAATATTTATGCGATATTTCTCCTGAAGATGCAACAAAAGGAGTTATCGACGATTCATCGCTGAGCTATTTCAGGAAACAAATAGGGGAAGAAGGAGTAAAAATCATAGAAGAAGAAGTTGAAAGGCTGCTAAAACAGTAATTAGGCACACAGTTTCTTAGCTTGTGGCTTAAGGGATACAGATTTTTTAAGCAGCTTAGATCGAAGTAGCTTCTTTGCATCATAAGCATTAAGATCAGGAAAAGCCGCAGTTAGCAACGCATAGGTAAGAAAGCAAAATCCTATGTGGTTGTAGTGCTGAACTGCCTCAAAGGACTGACAATCCTCTAATTTAAGCTCAGATTTTACAAAACGAAAGACGCATTCTATCTTCCAACGTTCAGCATACCATTCATACAGTTGTTTTTGATACTCTGGACGTCTGTTTGCACAATAGTATTTGCCCTTATACTTAGTTATCCATACTTTTCCTATCCCAGGAAGCCATCCTTTTATGCATTTTCTTTCCAAATATGGTCGACTTTACATAGCCTTTTTTACCATTCACGAAAAATTTTCTGCCTCTGCCAATCCTCGTACAGAAAAATATATGATTTTGGTGCAAATAACCAAGCACTTTTTTAGCGTTAAAAAATCATCTATCGAAAACCTTGATTTTTATCTTTTGAAATTTCTCTTGCATATTTAATTAAGTCAATGGCAACATCTACCTGTGTTTTGCCGTAATCTTTGTGCCAAATTTTGAAGCAAATTGGCAAAGTGATTTTGTTGTTACTCCAACACAGCAAGCATATTTCATAGCCTTTGGCCTTCTTTATTGAACTCAAAGCTCCTGACGAGCCGGAATCCGCTGGAGTAGATCTTCAAATAAACGCTGTCGCACTTGATATTGGCTCCCCAGGTAAATTTGATCAATCCGCTGTCGTCAGGTTTGGGCGATACGGAAAACTGGAAAACCCCGGGGGTGGCGGTGGGGGTGGGAGAACTGGTCGGGGTGGAGGTGGACGTTCGAGTAGAGGTCGATGTCGGGGTCCCGGTCGGAGTGAATGTCAAAGAGGGGCTCAAGGTGCCCGTGGGCGTCTGGGTCGGCGTGTAGGTCTGGGTACTCGTACTGGTGGAACTATGGGTTATCGTGGGTGTCAAGGAGGGGGAAAGGGTGCCGGTCGGGGTCTGGGTTGGTGAGAAAGTATTGGTTGATGTCGAGGTCCATGTGGGTGTCCCAGTGGGAATGGGCGTCATCGTGACAGTGGGAGTTTGCGTGGGAGAAAGATTCCCGGCCTGTGGGGTCTGGGACCGAACCGGTAAGAATCCAGCGGCGGCTTGGTCAGCCCTAACAGCGTTTGAATAGGAAAAACAAAACAAGGCGAATAGGATCGTAGTCCAAAGGGTTTTAACACAGAACTTTTGATTTCCGGGACATGCGGACACTTGTGTCTCCGATCCTTTCGTTATCATCCTATCCTTTGGACGACGGCGTCACCCATTTCGTTACAGGATACGGTCTTTTCGCCTTTTTTGGCGATATCAGCGGATCGGAACCCATCGTTCAAGGCCTTTTCCACGGCCGTTTCCACAGCGTCCGATTCCTTCTGAAGATGGAAGCTGTATTTGAGCATCATGGCCACGGAAAGGATCATGGACATGGGGTTGGCCTTGCCCGTTCCGGCGATATCCGGAGCCGAACCGTGGGAAGGCTCATAGAGGGCCACTTTACCCCCCAGGGACGCGGAAGCCAGCATGCCCAGAGAGCCCGTCAGCATGGAGGCCTCGTCGGAAAGGATGTCCCCGAACATGTTGGTGGTCACCATGACGTCGAATTGTTTGGGGGCGCGGATAAGCTGCATCGCCGCGTTGTCCACGATCTGGTGCTCGAAAGCCACATCCGGGAATTTCTTGGCCGTTTCCTCCGCCACGTCATGCCACAGGCGGGAGGATTCAAGGACGTTGAACTTGTCAACGCTGGTGACCTTTTTGCGCCGCAATCGGGCCAGCTCGAATGCCAAGGTCACGATGCGTTCCACCTCGGGGGTGCGGTAGATCTCGGTGTTCACCCCGTAACGGTCCTTCCCTTCCCCGTGGATGCCGCGGGGTTCCCCAAAATAGATGCCCGAGATCAGCTCCCGGACGATCAACATATCGACTCCCTCGATGACTTCGGTCTTCAGGGTGGAAGCGTCCTTCAAGGCGTTGAAGAGCTTGATGGGGCGCAGGTTGGCGTAAAGGTCCAGGCCCTTGCGCAGGCCCAGGATTCCGGCCTCGGGGCGCTTCTTGTTCTCCAACTTGTCCCATTTGGGACCGCCCATGGGAGCCTTGAGCACCGCGTTGGCGGCCTGGCAGGCTTTCAAGGTGTGCTCGGGCAGGGGGGAATCGAACTTGTCGATGGCGATACCGCCCGCGTCCTGGGGTTCGTACTCGAAATTATGCCCATAGACCTGTCCCACCCGGTCAAGGACCTTGATGGATTCTTGGCAGATCTCCGGACCGATACCATCCCCCGCGAGAACAACGATATGAAAGTTCATTTCAAGCTCCTGGTTAAAATCAAAGGTGACAGTCCGCAGTCGGCAGTCGACAGCCTTACAGTGACAGGAAAGTCAAAACCCCTTGAATGGTCCACTAAACACTATCGACCGCAAGCTGATGGCTGCCAACTGTCAGCCGTAGAATGTCGACTGTCGTTAGATCCCCTTCATCGCGGCGAAGGCGGCCTTGGCGCTCTTCTTATGGTGTTTCATCAGCAAGAGTTTGTTCACGCCGTTCAGATAAGCCTTGGCGGAAGCCTCAATGACGTCGGTGGAGACTCCTCGGCCATGGGCCTCGTCCCCATTGAACACCAGGCTCACGGTCACCTCGCCCTGGGCGTCCCGGCCCTGGGTCAAGGCTTTCAAGGTATAGTTCTCCAGTTTGCCCTTGAATTGGGTGATCCGGTCGATGGCGTTGAACACCGCGTCCACCGGACCGTCGCCGGTCGCCGCTTCCTGGACCTCGACCTCGCCCTTTTTCAGCTTCAAAGTGGCCGTTGGAAGGGTGGAACTGCCCGCCGAGGTGTGAAGATAGGTCAATTGATAGACTTCGTTGGAATCCACCATCTTTTCCTCGACCAGGGCCTCGATATCCTCGTCATAGACATCCTTTTTCTTGTCCGCCAGTTCCTTGAACTTGGCGAAAAGGGTCACGATCGAGTCCTCTGAAAGGGGATACCCCAGGTCCTCCAGGCGTTTCTTGAACGCGTGGCGGCCCGAGTGCTTGCCCATGACCAGACGGCTGGAGGGGACCCCGATGGATTGGGGCGTCATGATCTCGTAGGTCTGGCGGTACTTCAACATGCCGTCCTGATGGATACCGCTCTCGTGAGCGAAAGCATTGTTGCCCACGATGGCCTTGTTAGGCTGGATCATGAACCCGGTCAGGGTGGATACCAGACGGCTGAGCTTGTAGATCTGGGTGGTGTCGATATGGGTGAAGAAGGGGAACTTGTCTGGCCGGGTCTTGAGGATCATCACGATCTCCTCCATGCTGGCGTTCCCCGCCCTCTCGCCGATGCCGTTGACCGTGCATTCCACCTGCCGGGCGCCGTTCTGGATGGCGGCGATGGAATTGGAGACGGAAAGACCCAGGTCGTTATGGCAATGCACCGAGATGACCGCTTTCCCGATATTGGGCACCCGATCGCGTAGATAAGCGATGGTCTTGCCGAACTCGTCCGGCACGGCATAACCCACCGTGTCCGGGATGTTCACGGTTCGGGCCCCGTGCTTGATGGCCATCTCGATCATTTTGCAGAGATAATCCAGGTCCGACCGGGTGGCGTCCATGGCGGAGAATTCCACATCCTCGCAATACCGACGGGCCAGTTTGACCGAATCGATGGCGGCCTGGAGAGCTTCCTCCCTGGTCTTTCGGAACTGGTATTTCAGGTGGATGTCGGAGGAGGAGATGAAGGTATGGATGCGACCCTGTTTGGCCGGTTTGATGGCCTTGGCGCAAGCCTCGATATCCTTCTTGACCGCCCGGGCCAGGCCCGCTACGACGCATTTTTTCAGGGTCTTGGCGATCTTTTGGACCGCCTCGAAATCGCCCGGGGACGCCGCGGGAAAACCCGCCTCGATGATGTCCACGCCCATCTTTTCCAGCTGGATGGCGATCTTCATTTTCTCGTCGGTATTGAGGCTGGCGCCCGGCGCCTGTTCCCCATCCCTCAGGGTGGTATCGAAGATATAGACCCGTTCTTTGTGGTTGGTTTGTGTTTTCATTGTTCTCTCCTTGATCTGAAAAAAGTGATGAGTGCTTTAGGGAGCTGCGGTTCTTGGTTTTTTGATCTTGCCTAGGGTTTTTATGAGGGTTTGGGCGATCCCCCACAAGAGGTAAGAGGACAAGAACACGAAGGAGGTGAACTCGAAGGCGTAAAAAAGCGAGAAAACGAGCATGACGATCAGGCCCAGGGTGATGGGCTTGACGGTCTCACCTTTCAGTTTTTTCATGCTCGGATACCGGATCGAGGAAACCATCACGAGGGCGATGACCACCGTCAGGATGGGGATGATCCTCAGGTCGATGACGCTGATGTTCTCCTCATACCAACCCATGACCTTGTTCAGGAAGATGCCCTTTCCATACCAGCCGCCCCACTGGGAAAAGAGGACGTAGCTGGCCAGAAGCCCCGCCGCGGCCGGACTGGGCAGACCCATGAACTGGGTCTTTTCCTCGATCTGGGCCTGGACGTTGAACCGGGCTAGACGGATGGCGGCGCAGACGACGTAAAGGGCCATGATAAAGAGGCCCCAAAAGGGGATATAACGGAGGACGGAAAGATAGATCAACATGGCCGGAGCCACGCCAAAGCTGATCAGGTCGGACAGGCTATCGAACTCCATCCCGAACTTGGAAGTGGTGTTGGTCAGCCGGGCGACGAATCCATCGATGAAATCCATGAAGGCGGCGATGACGATGAGACGGGCCGGCCAGAGGAACGGCGTCACCTTGGTCTCGGCGGCGAGCGACAGGGTGAGGGAGTCGTTGATGGCGAATGCGATCGATAGGATACCCAGCACCAGATTGCCGGCGGTAAAAAGATTGGGGAGTAAATAAATGGACTTACGCAGGCGGGAGCTCCCGGGATTTTCCGGTCGATTAGGATAATTTTTCATTTTCATGGCGCTCATTTCAGTTCCCCTAACACGGTCAACCCGGCCCGGACCTGGTCCCCCATTTTCACCGAGGGTTTGAACCCCCTGGGTAAAAAGAGGTCCACCCGGGACCCCAGCAAGATCCTTCCAAAACGCTCTCCCCTTCTGATGGACTGCCCTTTCACAACATCCGTCTTGACCCTCCGGCAGAGAAAACCGGCGATCTGTTTGAGGACGACTTTCGAGCCCTTGCCCTTACCGCTCAACCGGACCACCAGGTGGGCCTGCTCATTGACCAAGTCCGCCTTGTCGTCGTAAGCCGCCAGGAATTTCCCTGGATGATAGGTCTTCCCCACGACCTGACCGTCGAAGGGCGCCCGTTGAACGTGATTGTTCAAGGGGTTCATGAAGATGGCGATATGGAGGGTCCTTTTCTTAAGGTAGAACTTCTCGACCTCTTCCTTAAGGATGACCACCACCCCGTCCGCCGGGGAGAGGACCTGGCTTGGGCCAGCTTCCTTTTCCCTTTTCCTCTCGAAGTCCCTGAAAAAATTGAGCATTAAGGCCGAGACCGCCAGGACCGCGAAGCCCGGAGCCATCAGCCAAAGGGAACCCCAATGGGTCCCCCCGGCCACGAGCGCCGCGCCGGCCAAAAAGGTCGGCGCCACCATGCTCCAGGTTTCCTTGACAAAAGGCAGTCTCAATTTTCCCTCCCGGGAACGGCAGTCGAACCGTTTCCGGTTATTTCTTCATCCAACTGAACATGCTGCGTACCTGCGTCCCGACCTTCTCGATGAGATGCTGGGAATCGTTGCGGAGCAATGCGTTGTAGACCGGGCGATTGGCCATGTTTTCCAGGACGAACTCCCTGGCGAAGGACCCGGATTGTATCTCGGCCAGGATGCGGTTCATCTCGTGCTTGGTGTTGTCGGTGATGATCCTTCGTCCCCTGGACACGTCGCCGTACTTGGCCGTGGTGGAGATCGCGTCCCTCATGCCGGTGATGCCCTTCTCGTAGATCAAGTCCACGATCAACTTCACCTCATGGAGGCATTCGAAATAGGCCACTTCAGGCTGGTAGCCGGCGGCCACCAGGGTCTCGAACCCGGCGCGGATCAGCTCGGTCAAGCCCCCGCAGAGCACGACCTGCTCGCCGAACAAGTCGGTCTCGGTCTCTTCCTTGAAGGTGGTTTCCAATATCCCGGCGCGGGTAGCGCCAATGGCCTTGCCGTAAGCCAAGGCCAATTTCATGGCGTTCCCTGTGGCGTTCTGATGGATGGCCACTAGCGCTGGCACCCCTTTGCCGTCCACATAGGTCGTGCGGACCAAGTGGCCCGGGCCCTTGGGCGCGATCATGAACACGTCGATATCAGCCGGAGGCACGATCTGGCCGAAATGGATATTGAACCCATGGGAAAACATGATGGCCTTCCCGGCCTTCAACGAGGGAAGGATATCATTCTTATAAAGGTTGCCTTGCAGGTCATCCTGGATGAGGATCTGGATGATGTCGGCCTTGGCCGCCGCTTCCTTGGCGTCATAGACCTGGAACCCGTCCGCCTTGGCCAGTTGTTTGCCCTTTTCCGACCTTTCGCCGATCACCACGGAAACGCCCGAATCCTTGAGATTCAAGGCCTGGTTGCGCCCTTGGTTGCCATAGCCGATGACCGCGATGGTCTTTCCCTTCAAGACATTCAGATCGGCGTCCTGCTCGTAATAGATCTTAGCCATTTGCTTTTCCTCCAGAGTGATGGGGAAGCCTCGAAGGCCGCCCTGGTTAATTACAGATAGGACTGACTGGCTTTTCCCGCCTTCACTTTCACCTTTTTCTCCACTTCCTCTTGAACCTTCTTGCCGCGGGAGATCGCCACCTCGCCGGTACGGACCATCTCGATAATGCCGTAGTTCTGGAGCAGTTCGACCATGGCGTTGATCTTGCTCTCCTTGCCCGTCACTTCGATGATGAAGCTCCTCAAGGCCACGTCCACGATCTTTCCGTTGAAGCACTGGATGATATCCATGACATGACTCCGGGTATCGGGCTCGGCCTTCACCTTGATCAAGGCCAGGTCCCGGGCGATGAAATCCTCGTTGGTCAAGTCGACCACCTTGATCACATCCACCAGCTTGTTCAACTGTTTTTCAACCTGGTCGATGATGCGGTCATCCCCCCGGACCACGATGGTCATGCGGGATACTTTCGGATTGTCCGTGATGCCCACTACCAGGCTGTCGATGTTGTAGCCGCGGGCCGAGAACAGGTTCGAGACACGGGACAGGACCCCCGTTTGATTGTTGACGAGTACGGAAATGGTGTGTCGCATTATTTTTCCCCTCCGGTTTTAGTGATCGGTTTGACTTTCGCTTCAGCGCGGGCCTGGGCTATCTCCATCTCCCTGGACAACATCATGTCCTTGTTCGCGCCGCCCGCCGGCACCATGGGATAGACATGCTGTTCCTCATCCACCACGATCTCCACTAGGCAGGGACCCTTTTTCTTCAAGACCTGTTCCAGCGTCTGGACGGTCTGGCCGGGTGTCGAGGCCCGGTATCCCGGTATCCCGTAAGCCTCGGCCAGTTTGACGAAATCCGGCTGAGCTGGTATGGAAGTGGAAGCGTAGCGTTTGTCGAAGAACAGGTCCTGCCACTGCTTCACCATCCCCAGGAATTTGTTGTTGAGGATGACGACCTTGACGTTCAGCTGGTGCTCCGCCATGACAGCCAGTTCCTGCAGGGTCATCTGGAAACTGCCGTCCCCCGCCACATCGATGACCGTCTTGTCGGGATGGGCGAAAGCCACGCCGATGGCGGCGGGGAAGCCGAAACCCATCGTCCCCAGACCCCCGGAGGTGATCCAACGGCGGGGTTTGTCGAACTTGTAGAACTGGGCCGCCCACATCTGGTGCTGACCCACCTCGGTAGTGATATAAGCGTCGCCCTTCGTGATCTGGTAGATCTGGTCGATGGCGTACTGGGGCAGGACCTTACCCTGCGGATCCTGATGGAACGCCAGGGGATGCTTTTTGTTCCAACGCTCCAGCTCGTTATACCATTGGTCGTAATCGTTCGTACCCACCCGCTTGATGAGTTCCTTGAGTATGGCGTTCATATCCCCCAGGACATGGGCGTCCACCTGCACGTTCTTGCTGATGGAGGTCGGGTCCACGTCGATATGGATCTTTTTCGAGGTCGGGGCGAACTCGCTGATCTTGCCAGTCACCCGGTCGTCGAAACGGCTTCCGATGGCGATCAGCAGGTCGCAATAGGTCAGGGCCATATTGGCCCGATAGGAACCGTGCATGCCGAGCATATCCACGAATTGTCGGTCGGTGGCCGGATAGGCTCCTAGACCCATCAGGGTCAGGGTCACCGGGATATTGGTCTTTCGTGCGAAAGCCCTCAGGGCCTCGGAGGCGCCGGCGTTGATCACGCCGCCCCCTGCGTAGATCAAGGGCCGCTTGGCGTGCTTGATCATCTCGGCCATTTTGGGGATCTGGTCCCAATCCGGGGTGGGAACAAACTTGGAAAGAGGGATACTGGAATGGACCGGGATCGGCACTTCGGCGCTGGACGCGGCGATATCCTTGGGGATGTCCACCAGGACCGGTCCGGGGCGACCCGAACGGGCGATGAAGAAGGCGTCCCGCATGATACGGGGCAATTCCTGGATGTTCTTGACCAGGAAATTATGCTTGGTGCAGGAACGGGTGATGCCCACCATGTCCGCTTCCTGGAAACCGTCGGTCCCAAGCAGGGAGGTCGCGACCTGTCCGGTAATGGCCACCAGGGGCACTGAATCCATGTAAGCATCGGCCAGGCCGGTCACGATATTGGTCGCGCCCGGACCCGAGGTCACCACGCAAACCCCGACTTTTCCAGTGGACTTGGCGTATCCCTCGGCCATATGGATGGCCCCTTGCTCATGCCGGGTATCAATGAGGCGGATCTTGTCCCGGTTTTGGTATAGAGCGTCGAACACGGGCAGGATAGCCCCGCCGGTGAGACCCCAAACGATGTCCACTCCCTCGCTCACCAGGACATCCACGATCATTTGGGCGCCCTTTTTAAGTTTGATGCTTTGTTTGGCCATCTCGCTCTCCTTGACTTGCCCCCCATCTTCCGGGGATGAAAGGGCTTGATTTTACAATAATTCCAATCTTTTGTTGATAAATACCCGGTTTTTTTGCCCCGAATTAACGGGAACCAGGTATCGTTCCTTGGCCCTTATCCCTAAACAATGGCCTTTTAGGCAATTTAGGGACTGGAACCTTTCACTTCACCTTTTTGGGAGCCTGCTGGAGGGGGGTGGCTTTAAATAAAAAAGCCGCGAAGCCCCTCTGGCGGGACTCCGCGGCTTGGTAGCCGTCGTTAGGAGCGCACCGCCTCCGGACGCAATACGAGTACCAGTACCAACAAGAGCACTAAGTTCGTCGCGATTCCGAAGGCCATGATTCTCCTCAAATTACTGCTGAAGTTTCGCAAATATAACCCTGCCCATTTGGTTTGTCAAGACCAGGCCTGACTTTTTAGGATGAGGCGACCCATTTGATAAAAAACCATAATAAAGCTATCACGATGCCCCAATAAAGGACCGAACCCCTGAAATCCTCCCACCAGATCAACCCCTTGTTCTCGGTGGTGTAACGGCGGGCCCGGCCGAAAAGGAAGATGGCCAGGGGCGCCAAAATGACCAGGCCGACGGCCCAAAGAACCACGCTGTGTTGGATCTCCGGTTTTTTGACCACCCGAAGGACGAGGAAAAAAACGATCAAAACCAGGACCGATTGGGCGATCCAATAGACGATATACTCGAATAAATGGGCGGGTATCTGGAACAGGAACGACTGCCAGGAATCTTCCGTCAGCATGTGGGATTTGAGATCCTTTGGCAATCGAGTCCCGCATCGAAAACAGAACTTCACCGTTTTTCCCTTTTGGAACCAGCTGTGGTGGAGAAAGGCTGACTTGTGGTGGCAGGACTGGACTATCCAAGACATCGAGATGGAGAACCAGGAACAAAGGACCAGTTGCAGGATCAGACCTGCGACCTCGAATTGATAATCATAATTGCCGATGATGGGACTTAAGAGAAGGTTCAAGAAAGCGAACCAAAACCAGGGTTCCAGAAGGCGGATGAGGCGTATATCTTCGGAAGTCTCGAGAAAGAATCTCCAACTTTTTCCCAAGAGGAACAGCACGATAACGAGGGCCAGGATCGTTAGGAGGGACATCTTCTCTCGCCTTTCGGACCTACGAATGGATCATTTCGTTCTTGCGGTTTCCTCAGCCTGAAGGGCCTCCAAGATCGTACGATCACCAGGGGCCATTTTAAGGGCTGTCTGGTAAGCCTCCCTCGCTTCAGTCCATTTTCCTTCAAGCGTCATCAAATTACCAAGCTTAAAGTATAGATGGGGGGCCGGGTAACCTTCCCGGATGGCGTTTTGGAGGCAAAAGACGTTCGGCTCGTGGGAAGAACCGAGTTGATACTGACTTCCCCATTCCCAATAACAGGTCCGCAGATATGGATCATCCTTGACCCTTGAATAACCTTCCTTGAAATCCTCCAGTCCTTTCACAAAATAATCATTGTTGTTATAGCTGTTCTCGGCCTCAAGATTCAAACGATTGAAAAATTCCTGTGCATCGGCCCAACGCTCAAAGGTCTCCCGGTTTTCCAGGTTGATCGGGACCACTACCAACGCCAATGATGCCTCCTCCACCGGCGCTTTATTCCCCAAGTCTTCCGAGTAAGCGCCCGCGAATCGTTGGAGTAAATAGGGTGCGGTGTCCGCTTGGGTCACGACCCCGGCCCATGTGCTTTTTTTAAGGTCAAGAACGGGATTGGCCGCCGCGTTGAAATGATAGGACATCACATTCAAACTATGCCCATAAGACAGTGGCATGAAGTCGGTATAAATGATCCCCGGCCCTTTAGTTCCCGCCAACGAATCCAGTTTCTTGTATGCCTGGTAATAGGGACTATCCGCCATTGGTATCAACAAATGATGGATATCTAACAATACCGACGGAACAATTAAAAGACAAAAAAAGATCCAACGAACGTTTTTATTGATCTTGGACAGCAGGGCCAAAAGACCCATGGCGGCGATCAAAATAATAAAAGGCATGGTCTGAATGACCCGGTTGAACTCGACATAATCGGAAGCTAGGAATCCCGGGAGGAAACACAGGATCATGGCCCAAAAGATCCATTGGAATTTGGGATCCCGCTTGTGTCGTATAAGGACAATGACGCCTATGAAGAACGCCGAAGAAAGGACCGGATTCAACATCCCTCCCCAAACCGGGCCATAAGAAGTGTCTCCTTGTAAAGACCCCCAATAAAGACAGGACAAATAAGATAAGTGGGTCGCTAGGACGTGAGAGGAAGAGAATCCTTGGTTCAATGAGGAGGAGTCCAATAAATGATGGCCATAACCAGTTTGGAATACGGCGATAAGGAATGGGGTTGAGCCCAACAACAACGAGCCGAAAAATAAGGCCACGGACCTATTTGAGACTTTTTCTTTGATCGACCCTACCATCAGGATAAAAAGCAGGAGAACTACTGCCCAGGCGGTAAAGGTCAAAGTACCCAATCCAACC
>CAWHOE010000066.1:0-38007 GCA_963830915.1 candidate division FCPU426 bacterium | reverse complement strand
TTTTAACAAAGAGGTGGGGGTACTTCTTGTTGATGATCGATGTCACCTGGTCCCCATTGAGGTAACTATCCTCGCGGGGCTTGAACAAAAGGATTTTAGCTCCCTGTTTCTTAGGTTTGTTTTGTTTGTCGGCTTTTTTCATTGGTTCACCGTTTCTTCAGGAGTGTTAATGCGTGTTTGGTGTTGTTCGGCTTCAAAGACAAAGGTGTTTTTGAGGTTGATAGGGAGAAAGATGATCACGACTTCGCAAGCCAGGGTAATAAGGATGTTTTTGAAGTAATAAGGCTCTATGAAAGTCAAGAAACGGGAAGTGGTCACGTTGTAAAAGGCGGCGGCGATGATGAAGCAATAGATCGAAACGAGCAAAAAGCTGAATGAGTATTTGCGGAAGGTTTTAAAGGCATAGTGGAACACATGCCCGGTCCCCCGGACCAGGTTGGCGGCTCCGTGAAAGGCGAAGTATAAAGCCAGGAAGTAGCAAATGTACTTGGTGGCCCAAAACATACAAAGTAGAAGAAAACTATCGGTCTGGTGCGTGTGCAAAATTAGCTCCTTTTCTTGGAATTAGTCCTTTAGTCGTGAAATTTTATAAAAAATGTTAAAAATTTCCCGACCTAAAGGACCGGGCGCTATTACCGTGGTTTCACCCGTTAAACCCGAGGACCTTTCCCTGCTTGGCTCCGGCTCATCGGGGTTAGCATACACCCGATATATCGGGTGGTGTCAATATTTAACATTTTGGGGTCTATTTGGAGTTGGTCACCTGTGGCGAAACCGCAAGTTGAGCCACGAGCATTGGTTGTGCTGATTCCATTGTGGAATCAGCATCTAGGGGGCTGAAATTGATTTAAGGAATTTTGGGCCTAGTGGATTAAAAGAATCTTTTTCCGGTTGAGTTTGAAGGGGGTACGAAGCTCGATGATATAAACCCCGCTCGCGCAAAGCTCACCATAAGAGTTCCTTCCATCCCAGAAATAGTTGACGACAAAGGGTTGGACAATGGTAGCGGTCATCATATTCTTCACCCTTTCCCCGGCCGAGTTATAGATATCCAAGGTAAAGGTGCCGGAGTGATCCAAACAGTCCACGATGGATATGGAGACGGGGCCTTGGTCGACCATTAAGACGTTCTTGGAGACGTAAAAACGACTGCAATCTGTTGGGAAGGTGGATGTCTCGGTAGGGGTATAGGTAATGGTGGGTGTGTATGTGATCGTCGGGGTGTAGGTGACCGTGGCAGTATTGGTCGGAGTAGCTGTAATTGTTGGCGTTGAGGTGCAAGTCTGGGTCGCTGTATTAGTGGCGGTGAAAGTATAAGTGCGGGTTGAAGTAACGGTCCTGGTAAAAGTACTGGTAGGGGTTTGGGTGGGGGTACAGGTTAATGTCGAAGTGAACGTGTCGGTAGATGTTGGTGTTAAAGTGTATGTGTAAGTAGAAGTGGCACTATTGGTTGGGGAATATGTAAAGGTGACTGTTGTTGTATTGGTTGCCGTAAAAGAGCAAGTTTGGGTACAGGTTAATGTTGGAGTAAAGGAATTCGTTGAGGTATCGGTGGGAGTGGTGGTATTCGTTGGGCTAAAGGTGCTTGTATTGGTCGCCGAATTGGTCGGGGTGCCGGAATAAGTAGCGGTATTAGTTGGTGTGGAAGTGAAAGAATTTGTGGGTGAGGAGGTTGCCGTAAAAGTATCCGTAGTTGTTGCTGTATTAGTCGCGGTAAAAGTACAGGTGTAAGTAAATGTATTGGTTGGAGTAAAGGTGATGGTTGGTGTAAAGGTAGGTGTCCAGCAGGATCCAATTACACGAATCCGAGAAGTGCTGTAATCCGCGACATAAATGTTACCTAAACTATCCACAGCAACACCTGTAGGTGAAATGAAGGATGCCAGGGTTGCCGGTCCTCCATCCCCTTGTATGGACCCGCCCCCGGCGATTGTAGAAATCGTCCCCGCAGGAGAAACCATACGTATTCGCATATTACTGCTATCCGCAATATACAAACAGCCATGGCTATCCACTTTAATTTCATAATTCTGATTCAACTTGGCCGCTATAGCAGGTCCCCCGTCCCCGCTAAAACCGGCAATACCATTTCCAGCTTTTTGATGAATTATTCCGCCTGGATCTACATACCGTACTGTGTTAGTTAATATTTCCGAGATATAAACATTGCCCGAATTATCGGTAGCTACACCCATCGCTCCGCCTAATTTAACTTGTGTGGCTGGTATTCCGTTCCCAGTAATAGAACCTCCCCCAGCATAGGTGTTAATAATTCCACCAGGAGTCACGATCCGGATTCGATTATTATCCATATCGGCAATGTACAAGTTATTAGAACTGTCAAAAGCTAGATCATAAGGGGTCCAGACTCTTGCCAACGTGGCTGGTCCCCCATCTCCGCTAAAAGACATGTAACCATTTCCAGCGTAGGTGCTAATTATGCCGCCAGGTGTAACTTTACGAACTCGATCGTTGTTTGAATCTGCAATATATATATTATCGTAACTATCTGCTGCCACACCAACAGGTTCAAATAATTGTGCAAGCGTGGCTGGTCCACCATCTCCGCTAAAACCACTCGAACCATTTCCTGCGACAGTACTGATCGTTCCATCCGGAGTTACTTTTCGGACACGATTGTCGTTTGTAACTGCAATAATTACATTTCCTAAACTATCAGTACACACCCCCCAAGGCTCAAAGAGATCAGCCAGAGTGGCCGGTCCACCGTCACCGCTAAAACCCGGGACATTTGTTCCGGCGAAAGTATTAATGATGCCACATTGGGACCAAGCATTAGAAACCGTCAGAAGGATTAAATGTGAAAGGATTAAAGATAGGAATTTCATATTAGTCCAAGGGTGCAAAAAGCGTTTAGTTTGTTGGATTAATTTTACCCCCGAAGAATGGGTCGGAATATAGCAATAAATAGGTGATGGATAATTCGAAAAGATGGTAATTCGTTGCCAATAATAAGGCAAAAATTTATTGGGGAGTAAATTATGGGTTGATCGCATCCAGCAGTTGGTTTAGTTGCGCGGTTTGGTCGGTGGTTAGATCAACTCCTAACCCGTTTACCTTAATAAATGAAAGCTCCTGGATACGAACAGTTTTAATCTGGTTTTTGATGGTGTCTAATTGCGTTTGAGTTAGCTGGTTTGAAAGAAAATCCACCTTCATTTTTTCCATGTCTTGTTTTAGACGAGCGTTGATGCCATGCAAATTGGGAAATAGGATGGGTGAAGGCGTAGTAGTTACAGTAGGAGTACTTTGGGCGAATGCCAAAGAACTCAACGCCAGTAATTGTGTTGTAATCAGAATCATCAATAAATGTTTCATTAAATCTCCTTTAAACCTGTTTGGCTCTCAATGTATTACAAGAACTTTTCCAACTCGAACTGGGTTATCCGTTTTTCCCAAAACTCTCAAAGTGTAGACATAGAGACCGCTTGCGACCTTCTGCCCGCTTTGATTATCTACATCCCAAAGGATTGTGTTAATTCCGGTGTTCCCTTCCAGTTGTTGCTGATAAACCGCTTCTCCAGCGATGGAATAGAGTGTGAGGACGAACTGGGCTGGTTGGTCAAGCGGAACGATGAACCGGATCGGCGCGCCGTTATAAGATGTATTTGGGGCCACAATAAATTTAGCGGATGGTTGCTCCTGGGTTTGTTCCTGAAGGGTGTGCAAACCAGCCAGGTGAGGCTGGGCTGGACAGGGTTCTATTCCTGTGTTTGAATCTGTAGTGTTTGCAGCGGTGTATTCAGTAACCAAGTTGCCGTTCAAATAAAGAGTGTAATAGGAAAGGTTTGAACGGGAGGAGGAACTCGTGCCGGCGTCCGTGATCTTGCTGTAGTCGTTGGTATAGGTGAAAGATCCCCAATCCGATCGGTGCCAGGTAGCTATCGTGTTATTTGTAGAATTGGTCTGCATATAGCCGCCATTGCCGGGAATGGTGACAGAATTGCTGTCGGTAAAGCTTATGACCGCCACTTCGTTCGCTTCCCTGTTGGTACTGCAATTCAATGTTGTTCCCAGGTTTCCGAATGAAACGCTCGTGGCGTTGACGTTATTGATCCAAGAACCACTAGAAGTATAAACGCTTTGGTTGCTTCCATAGGAAGAGGCTTGGAGGGAGGACCCTCCGGTGTAATCGAACCAGACTTTTATAGAGAGGTTGTTCAAGGTGACAGCTTGGGTGCCCCAATTGGTGATCCGGGCGGCCAGCTCGTATTGGTTGGAAGATTCTCCAGGATTCCAGACTTCAAGGTTGAGTTGAGCGGTTTGGGCCTGGGTCGATGTGGGCGTAAAGGTGATCGTTGGAGTCGGAGTGATGGTCATTGTGTATGTGTAGGTAATTGTTGGAGTTAAAGTTTTAGTTGGCGTATTCGTACATGTGTAAGTAGGTGTCAATGTCAGTGTATAGGTGGCCGTATTCGTTGGGCTATTAGTAAAGGTGTTCGTGGCGGTATTGGAAGCGGTATAAGTTGGAGTGTTCGTCGCCGTATTAGTTGGGGTGTTGGCAGTGGTTGATGTTGAAGTGGGGCTGTTGGTTGGGGTAAAGGTTGACGTAGCCGTGAGGGTATTGGTTAGTGTGTTTGTAGCTGTGTTGGTGAACGAGTTGGTTAGTGTAAACGTAATGGTTGGAGTGGATGTCGGGGTTAATGTGGGTGTAGGTGAAGGCGAGCAAAGCGGAATTAGAACTCCGCAAGGTTCTGTGCAGGTGTTGGGATCAAGGGTGCCATTAGCATCCAGGACAGCCTGGACGAGTTGGTTGTTGTAGTACATGGCGTAGTAAGGCGAATTATGCCAGTTGCTGTCGAGGCAACTGGTGATTCCGTTGACTGTGTCTCCAAGATGAGAGTAGTCATCGGCCCAATTGCAGTTGTCCATCCCACCGCAGGAATCGGTGTTGCTGATGCGGCCGAAGGAAAGCTCGTCGCTCTGACCGATCCAATAGCCGCCATTGGGAGGAATGACATTACCCGAAGAAAGGCAATAGACCACGACTTGGTTTGCGTAGTGGCCGGGAATCTGCTGGCAGGTTGGCCAGGTCGTATTGTTGGCCGAACCGCTTCCGGATACGTTGGTCACAATATTGCCGGAACCTTCATAAGTGGAACCAAATCCACCACCCCAATGGCTACCGTTCAGCGAAGGGCCGTTACTCTCATAAGCCCAGAGTTTGAAACAGAGGTTTTGAATGGAAACAGGGGTCGTTCCCCAGTTGGTTACTTTTAATTGGATCTGTTCTTGTTGTGGACTCAATCCGCTGCATTTAACCTGGAGGGCGAGCATTGGGTTGGTAATTCCACCGTTATAGTTGCCACATGTAAGGATAGGTGTTGCTGTGTTTGATGGAGTGTTGGTGGCAGTGGATGTAGCCGTGGAAGTTACAGTTGGCGTGTTTGTTGGCGAATAAGTCCCGGTGAAAGTAGGCGTAATAGTCGGAGTGAATGTTACGGTGGGGATGGGCGATAACGAACAAATACCAAACTGATCGATAAGCGAATTCCCCCAATCCGCGACGTACCAACTGTTATTACCAATAACTATGCCCTCGGTTTCAAGGAACCCCGGAGCAACCCCTTGGTTGGAACCGATCACATTACCGTTCAAACCAAATTCCGCCACGGATTGGTATCCATCCGTCACGTATATCAATTGGTTGGTATTATCCACAGCCACGAACTCAGCGGTATGTAAGGTAGTCCCAACCGTGACGTCCCACTGAGTTACTGGCTGGCCCTGGGCGGTAAAGACCTGTAAAAGGTTCGTCCCATAGTCCGCGACATAAACCTGTCCTGAAGAATCCAGGGCTATTCCAAAAGGATTTTCAAAGGTTCCATTGCCAATCACATTGAATGAACCCCACTGGGTAATCGGATTACCGCTGGTGTCGAATACCTCGATACGGTCGTTTCCTTCGTCCACGACAAAAACCTGGTTGGTCGAGCTGTTAACCGCGATCCCGGCCGGGGCGTCGAACTGACCTATGGCACTTCCAGATGTTCCCCATTGTGTTACTGGTGTGCCGGTGTTGGTGAACACATTCACCAAGTCGTTAACATAATCGGTCACGTAGACCTTCTGGTTGTTATCCACCACCACACCAACAGGGAAGTTGAATTGACCAGATGTCCCTATCTGAGTCACTGGTGTACCAGAGGAATTGAAAACATCCACTTGGCCATTGTTCGCGTCGGCCACATAGATTTTCCCTGCCCCGTCCATAGCTAGTCCCCAAGGCTGATAATCAAGCCAACTATTTTGAAGAGAACAATAAAGCGGGTTGGGTGTGGAAGTTATTGTTGGGCTAAGAGTTGAAGTTAAAATGGGGGTAATAGTTGTTGTAGCCGTTGGAACAACCGTAGAATCCCCATCCACTACTACCCACCAGGATACATTGCTGACGATCACAGTCACTTTATGGTTCACGGTATCAATAATTGTCGTTGGGACAAAATTCCACCCTAAACCATCGTTGTACATCACAATAGGGTTGGTGCTGCTTCCCGAATAAGGTTGGGTGATGGTTATGCTCGCGCTTGGCGACGGCTCAACCCCGCTTGTGTCGATAAAATACAAATTAGACAGAAATGTTTTAAGCAATGGTTGGGAAGGTCCCGCACTAAAAGGCGAATATTTTGAGACGGTTACTGTAATGCAGGACGATAGGCTGGAGTATGCGTTGGACGGGAAAGAAACCGTCATTCCATCGGACAAACCTAAACTTGCGCTATTGTTGGGGCAAACTAAACCGGATGTGAATTCGATCAATCCTTTGGGAGTGGGAGTCGGAGTGAATGTCCGAGTTGGCGTAGGAGTTGGAATCGGGTTGGAGGAACAATTTCCAAATTCATAGACTAAACCATTTGTTTTACTGTAAGGGGATGTAACATAAATTTGTCCTTTACCGTTAGCCACGATTCCCTCAATCCCAGTGAATCCCGGTTTGGCACTACTCATTAATCCCTTGGGGTTGCCGCTAATATCATATACGGCTAGATTCCCAACAGGGTCCGCGACATACACATACCCATTAAATGCTGCGATCGAATAAGCAAAAAGAAGGCTTGGTACTTGTGTAGCGTCCCATTGCCTAATAGGTACTCCTGTGCTCGTGAATTCCTTCACATAATTCACACCCCAATCTGCCACATAAACATCCCCGTTTTCGTCGACCGCGATTCCACGAATATCAGAGAACTGGCCAATAAATGAAGATCCTTCACTACCCCAAGAGTTAATGTAGTTTCCTGAACCACCAAAATAACGAACACAGTGATTTTCCGAATCGGTTACATAAATAGTTACGGGCTTACCGCCATTTTTGGTAGCAAGGACGTTAGAAGCAATTCCATCCAAACTGCCAAATATTCCGTGGCCGAAATTACCAATAGAAACTCCGCTGTTTTGGTATTGAATAATTTCATTGTAGGTATTTGAAATGAAATCAATGGTCCCAGTTTTATCAATTGCGAAAGGCAACATGCCGCAAGCGACCCCACCGGTCCCGCTTTGGCCGCATTCACCGGGGCCGCCCCAGACAGTTATAGAGTTTCCTTGGTAAGAGAATTCCTGGACCGCCGCGGCAGGGCTCCCACCCCAAGAACCGACGAATACATTCCCTGTTTTATAATCCACGGCGAGAGGGCCGGGGTAATACTCAGGTGTAAACGCATTTACTTCAGCGCAGTAATAAGGAATGGCTGTGTTGGTTAGCGTAACGGTTGGGGTGTAAGTAATAGTTGGGGTCGCCGTAATCGTCGCTGTATCAGTGGGAGTGAATGAATTAGTCAGTGTCGGAGAATTTGTTGGGGTAAGGGTTGAGGTAAGCGTGAAAGTATCAGATATCGTTATTGTTGTTGTGTTGGTCACAGTTGAGGTGGGAGTGTTGGTCAAGGAACAGGTTGGTGTGTCTGTAGTCGTAAATGAGTTCGTATTAGAAGGTGAATTCGTAAGTGTAAATGTGGAAGTGGGAGTGAAAGTTGCAGTCGGGGTAGATGTGTTTGTTGGAGTATTAAGAGGAGCACCGCATATACCTGAAAATTTCACAATTTCATCAGTGCCAGTGGATGCGACATAAATATAATTTCCTGTAGGGTCTACAGCCAATTGGTAAGGAGTGTACATTTGCCCAGGGCCAGAACCTGTGGAACCTATAGTGTTAAAAATAAATCCAGAGGGATTAATTTTTTGAACGTTAGTGTGATAATAATTTAATACATAAAGGTTTCCGACATTATCAACTTCAATGCCAACAGGAGTATTAAAAGAACTTGTGATAGTAGATGTCGTCGGAATTGGAAACGCCGGATCACCTATATATGATCCATTATAAGCAAACACCTCTATTCTATTCGCATTCGAATCAGGGACATATACTGTTTTCTCATGGACAGCTACACCATAAGGATAATAAAACTCTCCCGTTAAGGTTCCTGGTCCACCCAATTGGCCTTGATAAAGACCATCCGATGTAAACCACTGAATTCGATTATTGCTTTGATCTGCTACAAATATATTTCCCGTTGTTACATCCAAAGCCAAGCCTTGGGGATATTGAAATTTTCCATTTGCTGTACCCAAGCCACCCCATTGATTTAAGTAATTACCGTTAGAATCGAACACCTGTACTCGATGGTTGTCGGTATCCGAAACATAAATATTTCCATTTGCTCCTACAACAACGCCACCTGGATTATTAAAATTGCCGTTTCCATTGCCGGGAGTACCCCATTGAGTAATGGAATTTCCTGAGGAATCAAATTTTTTGATCGAGTTAACATCGGAAACATACACATTCAAATTACTGTCCAATGCGATACCTAAAGGATTTAGAAATTGATTAGGGCCTGTACCATATGAGCCCCAATTACCTGCGGAAGAATAATTCGCTATCTGAGTGCACGGCGTTCCAGTAGGTGTAATTGTAAAAGTATTGGTGATAGTCGGAGAATTTGTTGGTGTAAAGGTTTGTGTAATCGTGTTTGTGCTCGTATAGGAATAAATTGGAGTATGGCTGTAAGTAGGAGTGTAAGTGAAAGTTGGGGTAAAGGTTGCCGTTGCGCCAGTTACTGTAATTAAAGCGCCCGGTATTGGGCCGGATGAACTTGTGAAAATAATTGGATAGCCAGCATTCCCCGAAACGCTAGAAATATTAGCCTGAAAAGTTCCAGTTGCGGTTGGAGAAAAATTAAGCACTATGGAATAGTTGTTGGTATTGCTTGCGGAAAGAGTATCTGAAAAGTTGAAAACAGCGATAGTGGATGAAAGAAATGAGGAAGTTGCTAGTAGTTTTGGGCCATTGAAAAGCGACGCTTGTGTAATCCCGTTAACAGGATTTCCTGATCCCGTTACATTTATCGACAACTCAGTTAAATCGGCCGTTGTAGTGCTAGACCCATTTATAACCGCAAAATTCAAAGCTTGAACATTGGCGGTTCCGGGAGTAGGTGAAGAGTCGGCAGGTTGAGTAACGTTTTGAAGTTGGCCAAGGTTTACGGACGTCGGTGTCGGGGTATTGGTTGCAGTATTGGTTGGCGTTAAGGTAGATGTGTTAGTTTGAGTATTTGTGGGGGTATTAGTCAGCGAGGGGGTTGGGGTTTGAGTTGGTGTTAAGGTGGCGGTATCAGTATCCGTTGGAACACCAGTACAGGTTGGCGAAGAACCTAAAGAGCACTGAGCGGGATAACTGCCAACGTAAGAGTAACAAAAAGAATATGTGGTTCCAGGGCATGTATTAATAATTTCAGTGTAATTATCAGTTACCGTAAAACTATTATTGCCTTTGTGAATATTTGTGCCCGCTAGACATCCGCTTGTAGGAGGATTGTTAATGTCGTAAACCCCAGAGCAACCAGAAGTCACGGTTACGCCGTTTATAAAAGCGTTCCCTTGGCCCATATTACTTGAAAAAGAAATACTGTTAATTGTTACTGCGCTAGCCACATCATACGGAACGTAAAAATCACGGGTGTAGGTAGCTTCACCTGAAATAAAATCATAAAAAGTCCCATTACCAGTTCCACCATAAGTTGCACAACAATGAACTGTAAAACCAGATAAGCCATAAAAACCTGGTAGACCCATAAAATCATCTGGAATCGTAAATACGGCTGGTTGATTAACAATTACTGAATTTGAAACACTTACATTTTTCGGGACCTGGCTTCCGTAATTATCAACTGTGGTTAAATAATATTCATTTGGCCCATCTCCTGAATGAACACAAATATATTGAGGACCGAATGTTGGTGTGTTCGTTAAAGTTGTTGTGATCGTATTCGTGGGTGTGTTTGTGGGTGTATTAGTAGGAGTGCCGGAAGGGGTGGTGGTCGCTGTGTTAGTGGGCGTATTGGTTGGAGTAGGGGAAATCCCTTCTACTTGAAACACAGTTAAAATATCCGGTCCAGGGTTATATCCATTTAGATTATTTTCATCTGAATCCAACTGATTTTCGATTGTTGTAGATTGAGAAACTGAAACTAATTCACCTGTTAAAAACGATTGGATACTTAGAGTTTGCGGCCCAGAGAAATTATCGGGTATCCTTGTTGTGCCCATCCATGTGTCATCAGCATAAGTACTAGGCGTGCCCCATCCATTATTTCCGTCATTAATACCAGTAACAACTAATGCAGGGGAATTACCATATTGAACAATTGGAAGTGGAGTATCACCATTAATTCCAACCAGATCATCTTCCACCGAATTTTCTAACATGGATTGGTTGAATTTTAAAATTATTGTAACTACACTCCCCGCAGGAATCGGTTGGTTAGTAATTATCTGGTTCGCACCATAAAGACGAGCATAATAAATATTATTTACTTGGTCTTGAATTTGAACCATTGTGACCGATGGCAAATCAGTCGTGAACTGCCAAGAAACTAAATCATTAGTCGGTATCTGAAGCCCAAATGAAACAACCCCATCTGCTAAATCAATACCAGCACCATTTAAATCATCATGTTTGTTTTGATAAAAAATTGTTCCTCCACTCTGTAAAGGAAAATAATAATTACAAGGATCACACCACGGATTTCTTCCGTACTCATCACAGCTATAATTGTAAGTTGATGATGTTATTTCCACGTCGGTGTCGCTAGCGGTTTCATTAAAATTCAAACCACAAGATACAAAAGCCGCTGCCGCTTCAGGTTGATTCCCAGGTAAAAAGCTATCATTAACAATTGAAACTGGAAAAGGGTTACTAGAATCCCAACCAGCTGGTTGTGTTGTTGCAGGGGCACTATATTTATTCCAATAAGCCGACAACGCCGAATAAATGTTTCTAATCGGATTTCCAACAGGATAAGCTACATTTTGATCCCAATAATTATCATCATTATTCCAAGGTCCTTTTTCCCAAATAGGAGCTATTACAGATCGATTTTTATTCCCATAGATAATTCTTACACGATTATTCCAAGTATTCCCAGGTGACAAGTATTCACCAGACGGCAAAGCAACAAACCAATCATTATCAATAATAATGTGTTCATTAGATGTTTTCCCTCCAACCAAACCCTCATCGGTAGCAAAAATACCAGAGTATAAACCGGAAGGTGCCTGTGCTAGCCCGAGGGAGGGAAAAGATAGAAAAATAAAAAAAAGGAAAAATAACTTAATACTGTTTTTCAAATTATTATCCTCTTAAAAAACTATTACTGGTTAATGGTGGCTATTTCCTGACTTAACCTTTTTAATTTATCCTTGTATTCGTGCCAATCTTTCGAACCCTTAAATTCATGTGCTTTAAACAATAGGATTTGGTATTCGACCCTTTTTCTTAGAGATAGTTCATGCTGGGAGAAATAGTCATTCGCATTTACCGAAGATGATAATTTTAAAATCTTATTTTCTTTATAAGCTTTAAAGCGAGGACTGGCTTCAATTGTTTGCACTGTTTTATTATTTAAATCATCTTCGTTTTCTAATTCTTTTTTAAAAGAAGCATCCATAACAACATTGCGTATATAATTTCTTTCTAGAACCCATTGGATAAAGTCCTCTTGCTTGTTACCCATCTCCAAACGTAATTTTTTAACTAATTCCAAACAAGATAGATTTGCCGTCTGATATTTTTTTTCGAATTTATCTGAAAGAGCAGAACCGGAATTTTGGTTAGCTTCCATTTCCGATGCACGCGAAGATTCTCTTCCATAAAGATCTCTTTTTGTTATCACCTCATTTAACTTTGATAAATCTAATTGAACTTCATAACTTAATCTTAATTGTTTGCAAACCATGTCTATTTCTTCATCTAGTAATTGTTGAAGTAACATGTGGCTTACTTTTTTAAGCCAATCTGAATCGTTTAATTTGATCCAATTTTGGCCATTTGTAATTTCAGAATGATTAGAAGGGGGTTTTGTTGGCGTCTCTGCTAAGGTGTACTTCAACGACAAAAAAAACAATGTTATTGCTAAAACAAAGAAATTGAACAGTAAATTTGATCTTGAATTCATTTGATCCCCCTCATGAAGTTGGAATTTATCATCAAACAACAGGTTAAGTTTACATGAGGAAATTTGTCGAAGGGGTTTGTATTCGAGTAAATGAAAGAATCACGGGAATAGTTTTGGTTTGGCTTTTGATGAACACGATCCGTTGCACACCATCCTTTTTAAAACCGCCATGTGTAGGTATTAAATGAGCCATAGTGCCTGGCCGGTCGTATCGTCAGTTGCCTGGGCAGAAAATCCATTATCCGCTGAATAATTAGGACTAGAAGAAACACACGCTAAATAGTCCTGATCGTCGATATCACCATAAACTGTAAAATTTATTGGAGAAGATAGTCCTGCAAATGTTTCAGAATAGGGCGGTCTTCTTTGAGCAATCCCTTCTGCAAAACAACGCGCAGCAACTGCCAAGGCTTTCATAGCTTCTAATGGAGTAGAACTTCTTCCTATTTCTTGTAAAACAACACCTTTGATATACTCCTCAAATGGAATTACAACAACGACATCAGTAACACTATTAGGATCATTTTGGAGTTCATCTATGAGAGCAGACTCTAATTGAGGATAAATTAAGGCTGTTCCTTGAATTTTAAGCAAATCAATAATGGGATAATGTGTAGTATTATCACTAAACACTACTGGTTGAAAATTTTGAGGATCATCCACGTCAATAGTTATAACATTCATTTGCGTCTGCGATAAAGCGGACGAACACTCAAACAAAAGAAAAACAAATATTAATTTTATTTTTTTACCCATTTGAATATATGAACTCCATCATCCGATTCCCAGGCTTGATAAATATCCCCGCGGGAGTTGATAACGAACAAATTTCTTGTTAAATCATCCGGCTTGTAATAATCGATATCAAAGGGTACTTTTGCCAAATTAGAACCTTCTGGCGAATACACACCTACAAAGGCATCATTTAACTGATTAACATGCGAAGCATTATGATTAGGAAATCCCCATAAAACGTATGCGTTGCCATCGTCATCAAATCCGAGAAACTCCTGCCAATGGTAAAATCCTTTTTCTTCTTCAAACTTAATACCGATTGAGTCACGATCGATATGTTTGTTTATCTTTCGGAGATGTTTATTTAAATCTTGAGTACTAATAATTAATCCAAAATTTTTGTCATATTTTACTTCGCCACCAACAGCAAATTTTTCCGCTTTGTCCCCATTGTCTAATATTGTTATTGCCTTTTTGCGGGCCTGATCGTAAACAATTCCGTTGTTCAAATAACCAAAATCAAAATATTTATAGACGGTTTGAGTACCATCCGGATGGGTACAAATAAACCCACTATCGTCTCGTTTGAAGTAAGGGTTAATAACATCCCCAGCTTCATCAACATAAAAAAAACCTACGCCAGCATTATTAATAGACCTAATTACTTTCCCATCAGATTTGATAAAAAACATTCTGTGGTTAGTTGGATCCGAAAGATAAATATTATCATTACCATCTAACCTAATTAAAGTTATCCCCCAGTAACGGTTGATAATTTTTTTTTCTTCCGCTGACAAAATTGGAGTAGGTTCTGGTAGTCCTGTTTCTTTATCTATATCAACAGGCTTATTTTTTAAACGATCTTCTTTTGTTTCTATTTTGTGACCGATCTCATTGGTCCCATTCCCCCATTTGAAAAATGCTATTTCTTTTTTGCTGAAGCTGATAGAACCAGAAGTTGATTGGGCCAATGCTAAAGAAAGCAAAAATAAATATATTGGTATCGTGAAAAGTATTGTCCTTCTGCTTTTGTACTTAAGTCTGACAGGTTTGAAATTCATCGCTTACACCTCATGCAGTTGGTATTCATCATCGAACAACAACATGAGTTTACCAGCCGTTGAATGTAGTGGGAAAAACTTAAGGAACAAGAAATGGCAGGAATAAAATCAAAGGAAGTGATTTCGGGGTTAGTCGCCTGAAAAATACGATCCATATACAACCTCTGAACCAGTAACCGATTCAGATATAGAAAGAGAATCTCCCCTAAATAGACACGTCAGTGTTGAGCTATATCCGGAATGGATATTAATTGAAAGGGTGTTTATGGTTTTGAGGAAAGAGGTCAGCTTTTCTGGAAAACCGCGTGGATAAATTGTCTTTGCAGGCTGAAAAAAGTATTGGTAGAGCGACCAACCAGCCTGCCGACCCCTAAAATTCTGCAAGAATTTGGGGGTCCCCTCTAATGTTTTACGAAAAAGTACGCCGATAAGAACTTTTTCAAAATTATAAAAGTTTTGATCGTGTGGGGATCTGGCGGCAACCAGTTCCTTTATGGTTGGATTATTGAACCGTTAAATTGATTTGTCAAAAGAAATTCCAAAAAGTTCGCATAGCATTAGTCATGCCAGGATTACGCAATCATTAGAAGCCTCCCGGAAAAAAAATTCATCCACGTTGTCGTGCGCTTCTGGGGGCACCATGCCTAATGCCCTCAAGGCATAGGCGAGGTTTGGTTGTGCAAACAGCATATAGGCTGTTTACATCCGGGGGATCTTCCCGTCCTGCGTTGAGGCCACAAGCCGAACCTGATTCGATGCTCTTTGTCGCCTTCAGCCTGAAAGGCTGATGTGGGTGTGTCGGTTCCATAAAAGAACCGGCCACCCGGGCCAGGGAAAGGTGAAGGGAAGGGTCTGCTCCCCTTCCCTTCCAGAAAAGTCTTTAGAGGAAACCGACACGACCCCGGGACGCCTTTACCTTCTAGCCGGGGGCGGGGAGGTTTCCTTCCGACGCGGCGGGTCCGGTGGCCAGGACCCGGAGGGCCTGGCCTGGTCCTTGGGGTCTTTATCGGAATTCAACCCCTTCTCCCGCCCGGTAGGCTCGTCTCAATCCTCGCTCAAAAAGGATCATTGCCCGGCGTATGCGTTTGAGGATCGCCCTGGGTGTCCGTGGGTCCAGACGGATAAATTTCAAAGCGTCCGCGACCTTCCGGGTATCCTTCCAAGAGATAACCCCGTCGCAATCCGAATGATCCAAAAGAATGGTAATGGGGTGTTTCCGGTATGGTCCCCAAGAAACAAAACCCCCAAAGCCTTCCATATCGTCCAGCTCGATCTTGAAAACCTTTGCCAGCTCTGTCCTGAATAAGCTGAATGAGTGATAAGCCCCTTCCCAGCATCCATGCGTGACTCTTAAGCCCATGACGTTCCTCCTTAAAAGTTTAAAAAATCCCAACCGGCTCTGTGCTCTTCGTCACAAAGGAAACAAAGTTTTGTCTTTCCGAGTTGTTCTTTTGTGAGCGTCAAAACAGTTCCGCATCCTTGGCAAGGGTAGGAAAACTTCCCCTCCCCGGCCGATTTTTTCGGGAGGGGTGTCGTAACCTAACCGGTTTGAATAGGTCCTGATTTTCATGCCGGTTCCTTTCCTTCGTGCTCGATCTTCAAAAGAAGGTCCACGGCTTTTTGAGCGTGGGAAGCTGCGTGGATGATGGCTTGCTTGTCATCCTTCAAAACCTTCAACCAAGAGGCGATATAAGAGGAATGAGCTGAGTTGTAAGACAAGCCGATATGGGAGGAAAGAAAAGACCCTCCCAGCTCCGCCACTAATTCCTCAAAGGCGTAGGCTTCCGAACCGAACCGGGTGGAAAAGTTCCGGTTGAGCCGGTCCGGGTGGCCGGTGGCGTGGGATAGCTCGTGAAAAACCGTGTTGTAAAAACCCTGGGTTGATCTAAAAGAATCCCTCGGAGGAAGAGTGATCCGGTCGGTGGCCGGGGAATAAAAAGCCTTGTCCAACCCGTTGAAAGAAATGTTGACCCCTGAATCGGCCATGATCTTCTCGCCCTGCTCGATGGGGTCCACGGCTTTTAGGGTGTTCTTCTCTTTCAGGCTTTCCAGCCCTTCGGTTTGGTCCAGGTTGAAAACGTGGTAAACCTTGAGAAGGGGGAAGCGCTCGATCTCGGCCTCGCCCTGGGCGTCCGCTTTCCCGCCCTTGCGGGTCACGATGTCGTAAAAAACAATTTCAGCGGCCTTCTCGCCCCTCTTGATCCTGCCTCCCAAGGTTGATGTCTGTTTAAAAGTCAGCCAGGCCGGGCAGGAATACTGCTTGAAGGCTCGAAGGTAGGAAAGAATTAGGATATTGATTCCCCTGTATTCCTTCCCTGTGGTGGCGTTCTTAGGCAAAGAACAAAACCAGCTTTTTTCCCAAGGCATGACGCCTTTTGAGAGGTCTTCTAAAACCCTTTCCGTGATGGCCTCCATGGCCGTCGTCGTTTTGTTTTGCTTCGTCGTAGTGATTTCCATCGTGCAGACTCCCTTTTTTTATTTGGTGGAGGGGAGCGGCCTCTGGGGACCGCCCCCCCGAAAAATTCGGGGGCGGGACACGGAGCGATAGGGTGGGGGCTGTTGGTTCCAGAATTTCTTTGTTCCGGGGGAGTGCGTCGTTTGTGTCAGCATCATCCGGGCAAAGCCCGGCCCGTCTTTGTTGGCCGGATAGCCGACGGAGGAGGCCCGGCCAGGGACGGGATTTAGGGGCGGAGGCCCCGGCCCGGACGGCGTTTATCAGCCCTCACCCACAAGGTGAAGGGCGTCGGTTGATAATGCCAACTCAATAAGAGTTGGTGACGCCGCCCGGAAAAAGAAATTCATCCACGTTGTCGTGCGTCTCTGGGGGATCCGGGGGTCACTTCCCCCGGGCTAGGGCGGGGACACCTCGTCAACACCCGCAAGGTGTTGACGGATTCTTGGTTGTGCTAACAGCCATACAAGCTGTTAGCACACGGGGGAGGGTTCTTTCCCTCCCCCTGGGGGGCTCCGGGGGATCTCCACCCGGGCTAGGGAAAGGTGAAGGGAAGGGTTTGTCCCCTTCCCTTCCAGAAAAGTCTTTAAAGGAAACCGACACGGCCCCGGGACGCCTTTACCTTCTAGCCGGGGGCGGGGAGGTTTCCTTCCGGCGCGGCTATCCTACAATCCTGCGGGTTCCGCAAATAGGGCAAGTGTTATCACCCTGAACCGGGAAAGAGGTATCGCAATTAAAGCAGGTCGTCATCCTGGCAGTCCTGAGTTCGTTCGTTTTCTGGACGTAACTTTTTATCTCATAGGCCAACAAAGGGAATTCCTTAAAAAGTTTGTTAATGTGCTTTTCCACTAAAACAAATTTTTTTCCGATAAGAATTTTTGCTCTCTTATAAGAGGAAATAAAAGCGACTGCCTCCGGTTCGCATTTAAAAGATATGCCCGTCATCTGATACCAACAATAATTGGCCGTTGGATAACCCTTGATGCGGGTCCAGCGGTCCACAAAATACGCCTTGGATTCTGAGCCAAAGCGTATTTTGAAAATATTCTTGGGGGTAAGACCGTCAGCCTTTGACATGGTGCTTGCCTTTTTTCATCCAAAAAATTACTGTCGGTATCGAATACTTCAAGAATGTGGGGCACGTCAAAATTGGCGTTGTCGTGCTGGGTGATAATTACTTCCTCTCCTCCAAGCTTATTGATTTCATCGTCCGGGCAACCTTCTGTGTCGTGATCGATGACCTTGAAAATAACCCCCGGTGTGTCCGTGATGACTTCCCGGACTAAACCCCCGTCTAAGTGGATGACAATCTTGGGATGTTTCATAATCAGACCCCTTTCTTTTGGTGTTCTGGAAATTGCCTTATAGTGAAATCCAAGGCTTCGTCTTTGGTAAGACCTGCATCCATGACTCTTTGGACAAAGGCAAAAAAGATTGCCTCTCTCCTTCCCCACTCGCCCTGTAGGGTGACCGCCCTTTTATCTTTGAAAGTGACCTTGGTGATGTAATAGGTCGTCCTGATTCCGTAATGAACCGGCTCGGCCTTCACGGATTTGACTTGGGGAATGGTGATGGAATGGCTCATGTCGGTCGCCTTCATGACAACATTCCCGCTTGGCGAAAAGAGAAGTGGCCCTCGTGGGTGACGATGATGTGGTCGTGGACGGTGATACCAAGGGCACGACCAGCGGTGATGATTTGGCGGGTCAAAGCCTTGTCACCTTCGGAAGCTTCAAGGCTCCCTCCAGGGTGGTTGTGACTTAGGATTAACCCTGTGGAGTTTATCTCCAATGCTTTCTTAAAAATCTCACGGGGATAAACGGCGGTATGGTCAACCGTTCCCTCTCCCATGCAAACACAATCCAAAACATGATTCCGGTGGTCCAAGTACATGACCAAAAAAACCTCATTAGTTTTCCCACCGATAAACCTGGCGAAATATTCCTCGGCTTCCCGTGGGGCGGACACTACCGGCCCTCTTTTATAATCGACATTGGCTTCCGCCCACGAAATAGGCGGAACGGTCGGGGGGATTTGGTACATCACATCTAAAGTCATCTCCACTTGTTTGGCTTTCCTCATTTTCTTGCTCCTTGTTTTTTGTTCGGGCCGTTGGCCCTTCGGGAACAGCCCTTCGGGGGCGCACCCTTCACAAATAGGCCGAGGAACGAGGCCGGTGAGGGTGCGACACTGAGGGCAAAAGTCGTTTACTGGACGAACGGAGGGCGCAAGCCCGGAGTGAAGGCCAGCAGTTGTTTTTCGTGAAGGAAAAGTTTGCGCGAAATACCATTCTTCATAATGAAATCAATAAATATAAGAATGGCAGTCAGCGAAACCCGAGAGCGAAGCAGGGAGCGTATTGCTCGACGGCCAGGAGAGCTTCCCTGCGCAGCGGGAGGGTGGCATAGCCACTTTGGAGGGAGAAAAACTTCCACTACGTATTTGGTTAAAGTCGAAAGAAAACGCTTTGGGGTGCGCCGTGTATATGAAAAAGTTTTTTCCCTACCTTGAATTCTCTGGTGGGAAAAAACTTCTCTTTTATTTATTTAAAGTAATCAGCCTCCGGAGAAATTTATACGGAATCAGCAACCGGCCTGGCCCTCCGGGACCCCGGACCCAGGGTGGAAACAACCCTAGGTCCGGCGGCCTCGAACGCTGTCGTTTCACTTTCGCGCTTCGTTGCTTCTTAAAGTCTTTCTTTAATAAACCATCGCTTCAGGGAATCCGCGACGCTTCTTCCCTTCCGCTACGACAACATCAAATCATTCCTTTTTACCCGACGCCCCCTACTTGTTCGTAGAGGGGCGCGGGTTAAAAAGCCGCCGACCAGCGAAGCCACCAAACAAAGGCGGCTTTATCACTTGGACGAGATCCTTTTCTCGGACAAGTGGACGACCAACGGTCGGCCCTTGGAAAAGCCGCCGACCTCCAAAACAAAATAAGGAGGATCTCATGGATCCCAAAGTCGAAGTTGTGAGAATGTTGGTTGAGAAAAAAGGGGGCGTTCTGGCGATGTTCACCGCGAAGGTGACGTTCGACGAGAAATACCAGGTGCACTTCCCCAATATGAAGGTGGCGGAGGGGCCGAAAGGGCGGTTCGTTTCGACTCCGACCAGGAAGAGCGGGGATGATTTCATTCCCCTCTACTTCCTGAATAAGGAATTGTTGGATCTGGTTCGGAGAGCGGGTATGGACGCTTATGAATTCGCCGTCGCTGGGAAGGTGATCGAGAGGGTGAAAGCGACGCCCGCGCAGGCGGCGGTGGCGAAACTGCCGGTGGGAGCGACTAAGCCGGTGGAGCCTACATGTCCGGCGGGACCGGCGAAACCGTGGGTGAAGAGGGAGTGGAAAAAGTAAAATAGCGCGGAACACCTCGTCCTTGTCCTCAAGACAAGGGCGGCGATTTGGTTGTGCAAATAGCAAAAAGGCTATTTGCAACAAATCTGATATAAAAAAAGCCTCTGCCGTAAGGCGGAGGCTTTTCTCCTTTCGGCGCAATTCTAGTAAGGCCCCTTCACCGAAGTCTCATACTGAGGTGAGGGGTTTGGGTGTGCCAGTTCCAAAAAGGAACTGGTCCGGAGGCTTTTCTCTTTTAGGGAAAATTTTTCTTTAAACTAATTCTTTAACCAACTTTGGATGGCGCTCAAGAACACGGATCAACTGAGAAGCAGAACCACTTGGTTGACGCTTTCCCTGTTCCCAGCTTTCCACCGCGCTAGGGCTTTCCCCCACCACCCACGCGAATTTCACCTGGGTCATACGAAGCGAGACCCGAAGGGTTTTGACTTCTTTGGCCGAAGCGGGACTGATCCGGTAGCTGTGGCGGACACCCTCTACTTTTTTCCCTTTCATAACATCAATGGCCTGTTTAAGACCGGACTTCATTTCCTCGAATTTTTTAGCGTCCATGTTTTTTCCCGCCTTTCTTCATTTCGGTTTTGGCTTCAACCAGCATTTTTACCAAAACCTTTCCTTGGGCGTCCGTCAAATTCTCCGCATCGTGTTTATCAAGCGCGTAGAAAAGGTAAACATCCTCAGCCCCGTCCAAGAAATACCAAACGCGATAACCGCCGCTTTTGCCTTCCGGTCTCCGGGTGGACTTAACTCGGATTTTATGGATCCCTCCTTTTAGAGGGTCACCGCCATCCGGATTTTTAATGATTTCTTCCTCAACCGCCCGTTGAAGGTCTTCCTTTTTAAACCCATCCATTACTCTTGAATAAATGGAAACTTGGATAAAATGAAAGAACTTCACCTAAACCTCTTTTCGACGACTCGTACATTGTACGACATTGGGATTGGAACGTCAATTCCAGCTGCACCTTTCCCAATGCGGGCCATCACTGGCTCACAAAGCAAGTGATGCCTCCTGCCCGCATAGATTCATAAGGAATCTGCGCGGATGGTAAGTCTAGCGCGGGGGGCTGCCCAATAGGGCCCGGGGTTGAAAGGCCTTTGCGCCGAAGGTTATTATCCGCAACTCACCCACAAGGTGAGGGCGACGTTTGATAATGCCAACTCAATATGAGTTGGTGCAAACTGAGCCGCAAGCCTCGATGGTATTTATCGCCCTCGATTAACTTCTTCGCCCTTAGGCGTCAGCCTAATGGGTAGGAGTTTAGCCCGATGGGTGGGAGTGCCGGTTCCTATTTTAGGAACCGGCGCTGGGCTTTTTTATTACCAAAATAAAAAACCCGCCATAAGGCGGGTTTTAAAACTGGATGCGGAGGCCTCGGTACTAAGCCTTAGCCCATCCTCAATCCCGAATCCCTTGAGGAAGATTCCCACTCTTCATCCGTTCTAAATAAATTCTACCAGTGAAGGGTGGACATTGACAAGGCGACGAAGATCAAAAAACAAGAAGCGGCGTACTGGAGTTGAACCAGCTCCTCTTGGGTGGGAATCCCAAGCGCGCTACCACTGCGCCAACGCCGCGTAAGCGACGTTGGATGAAACGCCGGCCTTGTCAATGTAGAAGGTTTGGGGGAATCTCCCCCACTGGGGGAAATGCCGGTGGGTGGGGCGTAGGGGGTTTATATCTTTTCGAAAGTGGAATGGAGCCAGCCCTGTACGTCAACAATGGGGTCTTTCGCTTTGTCTACAACGACAGCAGAAAAATGACCGTCTTCCTTACGGGCTACGACGATCTCCCCCAATTTTTCCAAACTAAGAACCCTGTCTAAAAACTTTTCACGAAAGAATTGAACCGTTGAAAGGGTGGTTTCTAATGTGAATGGAGCGGTCAACTCATTCTTGATCTCGTTCCATCGTGTCTTGGATAAGGTTGGTCTAATATTTAGAAGTTGTTCCCGACTTAGGCCGATCAATGGAATGGTCAATTCCCTCGTGTCCATCCCCTGCAAAATATGTTCAAGAGTGCGATTATCCAGGTTCTGGATGAGGTCCTCGAATTTATAAGGGTACTTGTCTACGATCCCGAGTTTGTCCTCAAGCCTCTTGATCCGTCTTTCCAGGTCTTCCAAGCTGGGCATGGTGCACCTTCCTTTTGGGGTGAGTATAGCACCAGCCGTCTTTGTCCAGGGCGGAGCCCAAGGACCGGCTGTGTACTTGGGCGGGGTGCTTTCCCCCCGCCCAAGTGGCGGCCCATCGGGCCGTCCCCTGACGAAAGAAAAATTTTACGAAAGAAAAAGCGCAGAAAACACCTGCCCTGAAGCACAATGCGTTTGTTTGCAAAACGGCGAAAAAAACTGATATAAAAAAAGCCTCTGCCGTAAGGCGGAGGCTTTTCTCAATAGGCTGATTTTTTTCTTAATGCCCTGCCGAAAGGGCCAACCCTGTCAATTTACCAGACATTTCATATAACAGCCGTTTAGTTTGGGAAGGATGGGTTTTTAGGCCCTCTGCCCAATAGCCAACGGATGCCGGAATTGGGTTCTTCCCCTGTTCCCATTTTTTTACTGTTTCCGGGCTGACCGCCATGATCCGCGCGAATTGAGGTTGGGAAACCTTGAGGACATTCCTAGCGTCCTTTATATCCTTGCCCGTTATACGGATAAAAAGGCTTTCAACTTTTACTTTAGCGGGTTTTCCTTGGGCAAACTTGACGGCTTCCCTCAGGCTTTCCCTGAACAACTCTTTTTCTTCCTTTGTTTTTCTCATACGTTTCTCCCTTTTTCCTCGTAGGCCTTTTTAATACTTTCCGCCGTTCTTTTTAACTCTTTGATGTCATCCGCGTCTAAATCCAACTTTTTCCTATGGTCGTAAATCGAGAAAAGGTAAATGTCGTGTTGAACACGGAAAAGAAGGTAAGTAAACCTGAACCCTCCGCTTTTGCCGATGTTCCTGCTTGGTGATTTTGCCCTTCCCTTTATCCATCCTCCGGTTCTCTTAATCTCATCGAGTTTCCCAGATTCAACTTCCACCATGATACTTCCCCGTATTTCCTCGTGTAAATTGCGGCTCCAACTTCAAGAATTTTTTAAGGTCACTCTCATATTGGAGAAGTTTAATGAGCCGGTATTTGATCTTCGATATGTCTATTTCTTCCATGAATATCCTAAACGCTTTTGTATAGTATTAAATACCATACACTATATTTATTGTCAATGCCTGATTATCCTTTTTATCCGTTTCTCCAAGTCCGCCATGACGAGCCTCCCTTTAAGCGTGGGCCAGTTCTTTCTTTTTGGAATCCGATACATTGATACGAAGGCCAAAAGCGGCAAGAACCTTTGTGAGACTGTCCCAGCGGGGGTTCCCTTTGTTGGAAATGATCTTGTAAATGGCCGGGCGTGAAAGCTTGGTCTCTCTCGCAAGCCAACCAACCCCGCCCATTGCCTCGGCACAGTCCTCCAAGACTGATAAAAGGATCTTGGGGTCACCGTCCGCTAAAGCGGCGTTGATATAACCGATCCGACGCTCGGGGGTTTTTAGTCTTTCAATTAAATCGTCGTGGTAACTTACTGACCTGTTTCCCATTTCCGCACCTCTTAAAGTACCCTTTTTACTATGCCTTATCATTTTTCTTAAAATCTTCCCAATATGCTATAGCTTGCTGTATGTCCCTATTCTGCCTTTTCTTGTTTCCCCCCACCAAAAGTAAAACCACTTTTTGGCTGTCGGTCAAACCGTAATAAACCCTGGTTCCCGGCCCATCATCAAATATCAAAGCCCAAACGCCGCCCCCTTCGGAGTGGTGGTCCCCCAAAAGACCCTTTTCGACTCTCTTCATCCGAACTTCCACCAGACCCTGAACTTCCGAATTCTGACCATCGAACCAATCCCAATATGGTTTTTTGCCTTCAGCCGTTTTGTAAACATCGATTGTTCTGGGTATGGCTTCCATGTCTACCTTTCTCTATAAACTATAGTTTACAACCTTTGAATTGTCAACTATAGTTACACTTTTTTCAGTGTAAGGGGTGAGCTTTAGACCACCCTTTTCAGGACTAATAGAACTTCGATGATATCCCACCCCTTCTCTTTGAGGATTTTCTCCAAAACCTTGAAAGCCGATTCCCCACTCCCCCCGGCTAGTTGCCCGGTCCTTCGGTTCTTCACATGGATGATGACCATTTTTTACCTCCGGCATTTTTTTCGGGGTTTTTTATTACCCTGCCCCCAACCGCTTACCAAAGCGGGATGGTTGGGGCAGGGTAATAAAGAAATTTTTTCTTTCCGATTTCATAATTAGGAACCGGCCGTCAGCAAGCCATGACAACCCGGCTTTGGTTGGCGTGGCTTGTGTGCTGACGACGGAAGCGCAGTCGGATCTTCATCGAATACGAAAACGGAAAAAACAAAAATTGTCCTCGGAGAGGTCGAAAATTCAAAATATAAGGGAATTTGCGAATTTCGATTTAAACGCAGTTTTTTTGAATGCAAATCCGTTTAAAGGGTAATGACATAGTCAGTGAGCTTAGCTGGGTCCCGAAAATGTCATTTTTGGTCCCGGTGGGAGGGAAGTGCACCTGCGTTGAGGCCTATTATCTGCCTTCACCCACAAGCCTCTGTGCCGAGAAGTCCATTCGAGGCACACGATCTGAGTGTGTTGGAGCCCGCAAGGCTCCAACGTTGAACGGCAACGATTGATAATGCCAACTCAAAAAGAGTTGGTACAAGCCGAATCGCATGACCTGGTTGTGCCGGTTCCATAGGGGAACCGGCACCCCCAAAAGACAGTCGTTCCCCCCGCGACCCAAAAAGCAGGGAAGGGTTGACCCTGTTCGGGGCCAAGCCTTCCAGCGGCCAAGGAAGCCTGGGCCGCACGGACGAAAAAGGGAAATGGAGGGGGTATTTTTTGAGACTACCCCGAATGTTTTGCTTTTTCGGGTCGGCTTTGCGGACTCGACGGCCCCTTTCAGAAATGGCTTTCCTGCCAGGGCCGCGTTGTTGTGGCCAGGGCGGGGAAGCCCCTTTGTGGGAGTGGCCAATCTAAAAAGCCGGAAGCCTCCCAAATACCATATCCCATAGGGCATAAACGCTTGGGAAAGGATGGCCGTCTTTTTTGCTTGGCGGGGTCCCCAAAGGATTGCGAAAGGGAAGTAAACAAAGGAAAAGGGAAGTAGTAACCTCAAGCAAAAGGGGAAATCCAAAAGGGTCATTCCCCCGTTTGGGCAGGGGCATCTGCGTTGAGGCCTATTATCTGCCTTCTCCCACAAGGCGAACGGCAACGATTGATAATGCCAACTCAAAAAGAGTTGGTACAAGCCGAAACGCTGGCCGTGATTGTGCCGGTTCCATTGGGGAACCGGCATCAGGAAAGGGGTGTGCCGAGGATCACCCTTTCCCGCCAAGGGAAAGGGAAGCCGAGGCCAGGGGGAAGGCCCACCTGCAACGAGACTTCAAGTCGAGTTGCAAGCCTTGGTTGTGCCGGTCCCAGAGGGGAACCGGCCACGGGCAGGGAAGTGCCCTGCCCCGTTCCCCCCCAAAAAAGAATGCGTCGTTCCCTTCAGGCATTTCATGGAGACTGAAATTTGTACCATGGTACAAAATTAAGGAAAGGCTTAATTACGGGCCTATTCCATTGCGGCCCGGAAAGGTTAAGAAAAACAGAGGCGGGGAAGCCGAGGCAACATATATAGAAGCGAAACCACTCAGACGGGTGAACATTTGGTGGAAATTGTACGTCGGTACAATCTTAGGAGCTAAATTTGTTAAGTTCTTTCGGTATAACCCTGATTATACCGATGAGGAAAATGCTGAATTCAAATGAAATGTTTAAGGCGTAAACTTTTCGGTGGCCGCCGTTTACGTCGCCTTTACTAACCAAAACCCCGAAAGAAACCCCTTGGGTTATCTTTCGGGGTTTCCCAAGGCCGAACGAAGCGAGGACACTTTTCACGCCCCAGCGTGAAAAGATCCGGGTATTAATACTTTTGGCCGGGCCAGCAAAGAGCGCGGCCCGGTGCCTTGGAAGAAAAATTGACCAGCCAAGGCCCACCCAATACCACCTAACACCCAAAGCGCGAAATAAACCCTCAACCTTAAACACACGCGCGCACCTTGGCTGGTCAATTTTTCTTCTGCCTTTTATTCTTCTTTATTACTTATTACTACATTACTCATACATAACTATTACTTGTTACCCTCCCGACCCCTCTCTCGATATCTATCAGTTGATGCGTAGAGAGAGGGGTCGGGAGGGTAACTCCTTGGAATAGTTATGTATATCAACGTTTCCATGGCCCCAAAATATCAACCGGGGTTGATATTTGTACCATGGTACAAAGGCTAATTTACTTCGTCTTTATTGGGTTTATTTGGCTCATCGGGAGCTCTTAATTTGCGGTAGGAGGTCGAAAAAGTCTTATTTATCACGCTTTTGTAGTCCGCGAAATTCCAAAGGCTGGGGTTTCCACCCCTTTCCTTGAACGGCACTACCTTGTGGGGCTTTAGCTTCTTGGTTCTTTTATCGGCCCTGTATTCGACGTTTAAATGCATAAAACGCCAAATGATCCTATTTATTCTTTTGGAGTTTTCAGGGGACGCTGAAACGATCAGTTTTTTTGACTTCGGGTATAAGGTATCAATCTTGACAACTATCTCAATGATCCTTCTATAGGAGTATGGGGAGTTTTCAAACTCCAATACAAAACCCTCTACCGAAGGCTTTTCATCCGTCCCATTTAGGATCTCGGCCCGAAAATATCCATCCACTATCCTCGGTGGACGGTTGACTCCGTTAGGCTTGAATTCCCCTCTCCTTATTATCTTTTCCGCGTCTGTTAGGGCCTCATGTTTCCATTTTAAAAGCGGGTCGATGCCGCTGTTCAATTCATAGTCCGAAACCCAAAAAAGGGATTTGAAAAAGGGGTCCTTCTCCAGGGCGATCCGTAAGGAGATCACGCTTAAATGATGGTCTACCTCGCTGGACGGGATCTTGACCTCCGCGACCCTGCCGGCAATTATCTGCCCTAAGGACTTAAGCTCATTAATGGCGTGGTAGGAAAGGTAAACCACGGCTGGAACAAACCGCCCCTGGAATCCGAATTTCTTTTCCTTCAGGTAGCCCATTTCCTTCAACCGACGGAGGAATTGCCAGGTGGCATCCAGGGATTTGCCTTGATAGAACTTTGAGTGGAAAAGCTGGGGGGTGATGAATCGGTTGCTGTGAATGTACTTAAGCTTGTCCAGGTCCTTGCGTTTAAGAGGCCTGTGTTTTACTTCCTTTTTCATTACTTTCCTTCTTCGTATACACCTTTTTTGTTCCTGAGAATCCCTTAAGTTTCATATCACGCTCGAGCTTCTTTAATTCGTCCATTTTAAGCTCTTTTTTCCCTTCTTGGATGGGTGTTTGCGCCTCCACCTCGTGGATCTCCATCCTGGGGGTCTTATATTCCGGTACATATTCAAAGGGAAGTGAGGCTTCCGAATGATTCCTGTGGTTCTCTTTTAAAGGAACCACGTCTGAAAGGTCGAAAGAAGAAGGCGGCTCCGGAGCCTTGTCGAATTTGATGATGTCTTGGGTGACTCCCTTGTCATAAGCCAAATAGACAATGGCCTGCCCTTTATCCAAACGCTTGAAAATGTTGGGGTGCAGAATGAACTCTTCCTCTTCCTTTTCCGTAACACCGGCCTCCTGCCTCATCCCCAAGGGCCCGACGTTCGTTTTTAACGACCGGACGTACTTGGGATCGGCCATCTTGGTCCCTATCAGCATGGCGAACTCGTCCGCCGTCCCGGGTGAATTGATCCTGAAAATGATCTTGGAATTCGTGGAGTCCGCGACCTGGGTGGCGAAGGATTTACTGATGGAAGTCAGATCGCCCAAGCTCTGGTGGCCAAGATGAATGGGTACTTTCGCTTCCCTGCACTTGTTCAAGAGATTGATGAACCCCTCATAGGCCACGTTATAAAATTCATCCAGGTATAGGTCGAAGGGAATGACCTTGTCCTTGAACTCATACCGCTTCCCTGTCTCGTTCATAATGTCGTAAAACATGGCTACCAATAAGGGCTTGTAATCATCCGGGTTGATCAATGAAGCGGCCCCGAAATAAAAGATCTGGTTCTTATCGAACACGTTGGCGATGGTGATTTGGGGGTTCCGGGTGTTGACCAGCGGCGCCCATTTGGTCGTTACGAATCTTGATAGTCGCGCGATCAGCCCGGACAAAAGCCTCGTTCTCTCCTGGATGCTCAAGGTCAGCCATTGGTTCTGGAAATAGTTCGCTTCGTTCGATCCTTGATACTTCTCGCAAAGGGCCTCGATGCTTTTAAAGGTGGAAATCTCCGTATTCAAGGCCGTGTAGTAATCCATGTAGGTAATGACGGGAAATTCCTTGTGAAATAAACCCGTAAGATTCCGGAGGATCTCCTTCCCCATGTCCCGGTAAAAGGGTTCTCCCTGATGGTCGAAAAAAAGCGACCCTCCCACAATATTGGAAACGGCGTCGCTGTCCGGGACGACCTCCCCGTCCGCGTTCTTGGTGAATTTATAAAATGGGTTGTAGGTGTTGCTCCGGTCAACGCCGCGGAGGTCCAGGACTTTCAGGTCCTTGTTCCTTCCCGCGTCCTTGCAGTAAAAAGCGATCTTGGAAAGCTCGGAGCTTTTGGAATCGAAGTAGAACGATCCCCGCCCCTGGTGGATGGATTGATTGACCGCATTCAGGAAATAACTGGCCGTCTTGCCGCTTCCGCTTTTCCCGATGACTTGCACGTGCTCGGTCAACCACGTTGTTGTGATTGCATGATTTTTGTCCTTATCCAAAAATATCGGATAAGGGCCTAATTCATCTTCTTTCGCTTTGTCGGCGACAACCGCGCTCTTGATGAGATCCAAACGCCAAAAAGCGACGAAACCAATGAAGCCGCTAAGTACCAGGGAGATCAAAAAGGGCGCTGGCCCGGAGTTGCCGTAGAGGGTGTGGGATAAATGCCTGAACCAGAATAAAAGAGGAAATACCGAAAGGGCCTGGTCGAATACGTTTAAGTTCCCTCTTTTTTTAAGGAGATAAGCCAGGTAAAGGCAAAGGGGCCAGGCGGCCGTATCCAATAGGCCGATCGAGGAATTACGAGCGGTGACAGCCTCGAATATGTAAAAAAAAGAGCGTAGGCTCCGAACGCTCTTATGGTGTATTGGTAAAGCTCGTCGATCATTACTTGCCCTTGGTTCCCTTTTTCTTTTTCTCGTCCTCGATCATCTTTTGGATGACGTTCACGAATTGAAGGGCGTCCTTCTTGATCTTCTCAAGGTCCCCATCCCCCCTCTTGGCGACGGCTTTGAAAATATACTTGTCGTTGGTCACTTTTTGAAGGAATAGTTTCGGGCCGTTGGCGGTTTCGATTTTCTTTCCCTTCTTCCCCGCGCCATGATGCTTGTTCCCGGCCTGAGCGGCTGAGGTCAGAGCGGCAAGGTTCTCAAAGTTGGCCCCGCTTTCCAAGAAAACTTCCAGGTCCGAGCTTCTTAACCGTCCCTGCGCCAAAACCTCGACCGCCTTTTTTTGGAAATCATCCCCCAGGGAATTGCTGGAAGCTTTTACGGCCAAGATCCTGGCGTCCCGCACCGAAATCTTCTCGTCCTTCAAACCATTCATAAGCACCGGGAAAGAGGATATCCTAAGGGTCTGGTAGATGGTGGCGGAGCTTAGATGAAAGATGGAAGCGATGTTCTCTTTGGAAATGTCCTGCTTCTCCAAAGCGGCCATGGCCACCAGCTCGTCGTATTTGGAGAGTTGTTTGCGGGTGATGTTCTCGCTCAAGGCAAGAAGGTAAAGCTCCTGCTCGGTCCCGAAGAAAAGCTCGGTTTCAATGGGCTTATCCAGCTCCTTGAGAGCGAAGGATCGATGCCAGCCAAAACCGATCTGCAACTTCTGGGTGGTTTCGTCCATCCTCGCGAAGACCTGGTTGATCTGCCCGTTGCGGGTGATGTCCTCAACCAGGTTGGCGACTGCCTGGGGATCGATGGGGCGTGTTTGCGTCCTGGTATTGTCGAAATCGAACAGGTCCAAAGGAATGGTGTACCTGGTCCTCGGTTTGGCGTTATTCTTCAACCATTCGAAGGTGATGGTCCCCGCGATAGGCGCTGCTTTTTCGGCCTTATCCCCGCCAAAGGCTTCCTTGGCTTGCTGGCTTAGAATGGCCGACGTGGAAGAGATTTTCTTAACCATTTTCTTTTTCTCCTTGATTGAACAAAGAATCGATTTCTAAAAAGAAGTCCATAAAAACACTCGCCATATCCGAATAACGCGCGCCGCCAAAAGCGAAAGGAATGGCGTCGCTGGCCGAATCCATGACCTTCTCAGCGTATGGGATCGATGTCTCGGATATGATCCCGCCTTTACGTTCCGGATCGATGAGAGCGGCCGTCCGGCGAAGATATTTCATGTGGCCCTTGATGTTCTCTTTGACCATATTCATCGACACGAAAAAATGCTTCGGTTTGGTCCCGTAACCGGCCTTGAGGGTTTCGATCTGCCTTTTGACCCGGATCATGCCGGATTGCTCGTAGAAGCCCGGCTTCGTGGGCACTAAAACCATTTGTGAGGCAAGCAAGGCCATCTTGGTCATGCGGTCCCAGGAAGGCGGGCAATCCAGGATGATGTAATCATATTGTCCGTCGATCTCTTTAAGCTTGTTGGACATCAGGCGTGGATCCAGACGACTCCTGAAAGCGTCCTCGTCGTCATCCAGGCTCTCCTGACCCATATTGGCGTAGGCCGGCACGATCATGAAATTATTAAAAACTGTTTCCCGGAAGCGTCTTACTTTCATGATGGGGTTACCGTCTTTGTCTATGTCGTCGATTATTTCCGTTTCCATAACATCATCCCCATCCGCGTTGGAGGGAAGCCAGGTCGTTAAGCTGTAAGGCCTTGAGACCAGTTCAAATGTGGCGTTTGAATCCGTGAGGATCCTCCCAAGGTCCAGTTTCTCGGCTTTCTCTCCCTCCCGGGCGACCCGGTGGGCGCTGCCTACATGCAAAGCATCACTGGCATTCTCCTGGGTGTCCATGTCGATCAAAAGGACCCTGTATTTCAAACTGCCGTCCTTGTTTTTGGTCGTCGCGATAGTGGCGGCCAAATTAACCCCGACCGTGGTTTTCCCCACCCCACCTTTTTTGTTATAAACCGATATCACTCTTGCCATCTTAAACACCCCCTTCGATGATTCTTTTCAAAGCCTGTTCCAAGTTAGGGTTCCCCTTATAAAGATTTTTTACGATCTCCAAGGGGTCACTCTTTTTGTCGTGTTTCTTGAAAAAGTCGAATGAAATCAAGATCGATTCAACCGGCGCTTTCAGCCTTTCCTGGCGTAAATCTTGTTCGTACTGCTTTTCAACGTCGTTCTGGGAAATATCCACTTTGACGGATGGTTTTGCCGGCTTGGCGCGCGGTTCCCATCTGTTTTCAATGGCCCTCCATAAAAAGCCTTCCGGGTCGTTGACGGTCTTGGATTGGTTAATGACCTCAACGGCATTTTTAAAGATGCCTTCCGCTGTGGCTACTTCATCCCCATACATGTTCAGGCACTTGAACCAAATCTCCTCAAAACGGTCGTATGTGGTGTTTGTGCTTTTAGACTTAAAAAATTCATAAAGAGAACGTACAAACAAGACTTCCTGTTCGTTAGTTTCTTTTTTAACTGTTTTATTTATAAGTGTCTGGTTTTCCCGTACAGGTTGTACGTTTTTTCCGTTCATGCTGTTCGGATTTTCCGTACTAGTTGTACGGATATTCCGTATGGGATTATCACCCTTTTTGGGGTCACTTTCTGTTGTACGGAATTTCCGTACATCCTCTTTAGGGGTAAAAGCACCCCCTACATCTTGTGGTTTGCCATATCCGGTCATTAAAAACCCAACGTTTTTCGCGGCTTCTAATGCTGACGCTGGAGGCTTCCACCCTTCCGGGAAATGCTTTTTAACGATATGGGGCGGTGGCGGAAAGGGCGGTAAAAGCAGGGTATACACGTTGGTGTTTGAGGTATCTCCTGGCTTTTTGTCGATCAGCCCTAATTCTTCCAAATGTGACGCCCAAGTAAGGACTGTTTCGGGGTTACAACCGCATAAAACGGCTATTTCCCGCACGGTACGCTTAACGATGACTTTGGTCTTGGTATCCGCGATCCGGGTCAAAATAGTGTATAGCCAGCCAGCTTTGCCCATGCCGGGGCCGTAAAAGTCGAGAATGAGGAATGGTATCCAAACGTAGGGTAGCCCTAGGTTGGAAAGGGTGCTAATCGTGCGTTGGTCTTCTGACTCAACGGATGATTGGCTTAAAGTGTCGGTCATCGACAATGCTCCTGGCTTCTAAAAGGGTATTGACACCCGGAAGCCAGGGAATATAATTATCCCAATGGCTCCACGAAGGGTCCCGCGCCGCCAAGCAAGGTGCCCCCTGGATGTCCAGAACGCAAAAGTGCCCCGCAAGGCGCACCTATAGCGTCCAGAACTAAAGCCAAACTTGAAGATCCCCGCCAAGAGATTGATTCAGGTTCGGCAGTAAGTAACGAAAAAAGCCCGGGAGTTTACCTCTTCCGGGCTTTTTGTTTTTTGGATACTCTTAGTCCTAATTCCTCCTGGCGTTCCTGCGGCCTGATAACGGCCTCGCCATTTCGTATTACCAGATCAACTTTTTCTCCGGCTTTCCAGCCTAAAGCTTGAAGGGCTTGCTCGGGGAAGCTAACATAAGTCGTCGGTCCAGTTTTAGCGACTTTACGACCCTTAAAGGTTATTTCACCCATTTTGCCGCCCCTCTTAAACGCATTGTAATTCCATGTAATAATACACGAAATTATCAACATGATTATCCACAAAACGGGATGTTTGTCAATACATGTGGTGGTCCATGTATGTAAACATGGATTGATGTATGTATTGGGGTGGGAGCGAAGGGACTAATTTAAAGGGATTCGTTTGTAAAGATTATCCAGGGTTATTTCAAATACGTATAATTAAGCCCGATGAAACATAAAAAACCAACGAAGATGCCGCCACCGCCAAAGGTTGATCCTCAAACATGGCAAGCCTTGTTTGAGGCGGCTGATGACTACATGGAAGCGGAACCGTGGCTGAACATGGGAGATGCCGAGGCGTTCGGTGTCTACGACAGAACTTCGGGCCGCTCCGGCTGGGGTGTCGCGCTTGGGCAGATACAGGAAACCTTCGGACTCGCGTTTTATCAAGAGCGGGAAGGCTTGGCTCAGTTTCAAGAGATTGTTGCCACCCATGGTGACCTGTTCCGCCGCGATTACGACTTCCTTGCCACCCAGAACATGCTTAATTTCAACTGGGTGCCAAAAAACGAGCTTTACCCTCATGACTTGGACATCATCAAGTCAGCCGGATGGCCGACCAGTGGCGAGGAACGCTACTACCAGTTCCAAAGCTATCGTCCAGGGTATTTGCCGTGGCCTTTGGACGAGAATGAAGCAAGGTTCATGCTTCGCGGCCTTGAAGCGGGGATGCTTATGTCCGAGAAAGTATCTGTTTTCAAGACCATTCCGCTAGGCAGTATGCCGATGTGGATATTCAAGAACGATGACTGGCACTTAGCGGTCGTGAAGCCCGATCCCTGGGAACCTCCGCCGTTGGAACGCGCCGTATTGTTGGAATCAGCCCTCGCGCGTTTACAGAAGAAAAACATTGTCCAAAGAGGGGCTTGGGAAGCCGGACATTTTTATTCTCCCGGCCAAGTCATGGACATGGATCGGCCCTACCACATGCACATCGTGGCTTTGGTGGATTCAGAAAGCACATATGCCTTTCCACCACAGGCCATGAGGCCGACGGACAACGAGGCGGAAATATTACGAAATGTGCTTGTTGGCGCAATAGAAACAGAGAGCGTGATGCCTTTTGAAATGGCGTTTTCCGACCTGCGACTCATGCAAGCCGTAACACCCGTTCTTGAAAAATTAGGGATCAAAGCGTTATTAAAACCATCACTGCCTGGATTGGAAATATTGAAAAAAGGGATGCGAGAACATTTCTCGAAGTAATATTACATGATCATTAAGAATTCTGTTCGTTATCGGGAAAAGGAGGTAATCTCCGTTTTTTTCATATGGTCTTATTACAAACAAAAAGGACGGGCCTTTCGGCTCGTCCCTTCGCTTTTCAACGAACTATGTTACGACCGGCCAAAAACCATTGATTAATGATGGGCGCGGGCGAATTCCTCGGCCTGACGCAGTTCATCCAAGGCCAGATTGATGGCTTGGATGGAGGATTCAGCGTGGCCCCCAAAATTGGTGTGCTTGCGGGCTTCCCAGAGTTTGTGTTTGGCGTTCTGCAAAACCTTGGCCGCCTTCCAGATCTCCGGGTGATGTTGAATGGTTTGATCGGCGAAATGAAAATGGGCCTCATCGTCATTCCCGGCATTGATTGAAAAATTGATCTGGTCGGCTTTCGCCAACACTGGCAGCATCAACATTCCGGCCATACAAATAGCTACAGCGATCTTCTTCAAATTCATAAAACTCTCCTTGATCGAATTGGATAACGCTCTTTCGCCATTTGATTGGCACTTATAAGACGGGCAACCACCCTCGATGGTTACACTAAAATTTATATATCCCCTCTCATGGACCCCAGAACGAAGAAAAACCTTTGTTTATATAGCTAAACAAAGTTGATCTCATCAAAGTATTTCCCCATCCAAGCTTTAACTACTCTTTTCAGCCAGTGCTTTCTTTTCGTCGGTCTCTTGTTTCGTGGCCATTGCGATAGCTTCCTTAATGGCGTTCTGGTCTTTGGTCGATTCCAGGTAATTCCACCAATCCGCGAAATTCTTCTCTTTGGCGAAAAGATCAAGGTGTTTAACGATAGCGGCGGTATAAGGGATCGGTCTGTCGCCCTTATCCACCAGTTTGTTTTTGAAGAAAATGGCGTTTCTGCCAACCGCCGATTGCTTCGCACTGTATTGGTTCCCATCGGCCTCGGAAAGGGCTTTGTCTTGGGATAAATCCTTGGTCCATTCGGCGATCCCTTGGGAGCAGGTCAGTTCCCAATTTAGGAATATCATCTCGTCGGTGGTGATGTCCCTGATGGGCTTTTCGAGCAATCCGGCGTTAACCAGGTCGCGCGCCCGGGTTTCCAAAGCTTTGCGGAACGCTTTCGCCTGGTTCAAACACGCGCTCTCTGTCCCGTCAAAACACCAAAGGAATTCGTCCCCGCCCATGCGGAAGGCCCGGTTTGGGAAGTATTCACTGGCGATCTTGCCAAAGGTGGAGAGAACCCGGTCCCCAACGTCGTGCCCGTGGATGTCGTTTATGCTTTTGAAGAAATCAAGGTCGCCCCGCCCGATAAAGAACCGTTCCCTGGCCTTCTGGAAAAAGTTGGGAAGATAAACGCCAACAGCGTCCTTGGAGTAAAGCCCGGTTAGTTCGTCCTTGAATTTGATCTGCTGGGTGGTGTCCTCGATGAGTTTTTTATGGGTGTATTGGAGGATCTTCGAAGCGGCGTAAAAAGGGAAAAACCGCATGATGACCTTATCCAGGAAGGAAATGGTCGGGTCTTTCCGGATGGATTCGTCATAAATTTTCCGTTGGGTCAATTTGAACCAATGTTCGACGGCGGGGTCCACCACCCCCATTTCCTTGAGCTTCGTCAGATATTGGTTCGCCTGGGCGTAATTCTGGGAAAGGAAATAAGCCTGGGCCATGGAAAACATGACGGTTTTCGTGTTGTGGTCCCTGTCCAGGAGGGATTGGTAGATACGGATGGCTTCGCCGGTGTTGTTGGTCTCAAGATTCAGATCGGCTTTCATTTGTACCGCGTCCAAGTTGGCGTGGTCATTTTCAGAGATCAAAGACAATAGGTTTTTGCACTCCGCCCAATTCTTCAGGTCGAATTGGCAGCGGGCTTTAAGGAACAGGGTTTGTATCTCGTCCTTGGTGAGTTGTTCGCCCCTTTTCTTGCTGGGGCCTTTATATAGGTCCAAGCATTTCAAAGCCTCGTCCGGGAATCCATGGTCCAGGTTGATCTCGGCGGCCAGCCAATAGGCTTTGAGCATACTGGGTTGGAAACCCGTGTCGGGGTTGATGATCTCCCAAAGAAGCTCCAACGCCTCCTGGGCCTCATCCGGGCGGCCCTTTTGCCGCTTGTGGCTGGCAAGGACCCAATTTTCCTGCGCCCGCTCGGGGTTAAGCTCATGGATCATGGGTTATTGCTTCTGAAGGAATTCGAATTTCGTGACTTTGATGGCCCCTTCTATCTTTTTCATGGTCAGGCGTATGGAGAAAGGGACGGTCTTAGTTGATCCGGTATAAGCGCTCGACCATACGTTCTTGCCGGTGATCCAGGTTCGCACTTCGGAAACATCGTCATTCCACTGTGTTCTGACCGCCTGGACTTCCTGAGCGGTGACGAATAATCTCCTCTCGGCGATCATCTTCAGGAAATCCTCGTCGAAATAGTTTTGTTGGTAATCCTGCAAGCAGTCCTGGGAGAAATACTGCGCCGTTTCAGAAATGTGTTTTTGGGCGTTATGAAAACCGATGTTGTTGATGGCGGTCACGACGTGGACCGCGAATTCCTGGAAGGGTTTTAAGGCGGCGTCTATCTTTTCGTCCGAGGTGGAGGTATTGGAAGGATTGCACTTCAAACCCCCGTATTGCGATAATCCAGCGACCAAAAGGATCGCGAATAGCGCTACAGCGAAGATCAAAAGGCTTCCCTTGGGAGTAGTGCTCTTGCGTTTGACCTGTCCTAACTTATCCATTGTGCCGCTCCTTGACGAAATCCGGCGTGAAATTGTTCCCCTCGTCCTGTACTAGAGAAAAGATGGCCTTCCATGTCCCGTCAATGGTGTTATCCGGGTCGATGTGTTCCAGGTATTTCTTCCTTAATCCCTTGTCGTATCCCCAGGAAGTGGCGATCCACTTGACCACCGGGTCCGGCGTTATATAGATGAGGCCTTTTCGGTTCGATGATTTCAGGTAGCATTGGGAATAGACGTTCTTGACCTGGTGGAGATTGCCGACGATCGAGACTTCCTTTTCGTTAAGCTCGAATGTTTCGGCGCAAATGCGCTTGTCCTCGTCCCCGAGTTTCATGAATATCTTCGTGGCGGCGTTATTGAATAGGGATTCGGCTTCGGGATTCTTCAATCCATCCTGAATAAGCTGGGTCGCCCATATATTGCAGGTGTCCAGGTGGCGGGAGGTCCTGGAAAGGATCTCCCCGAATTTGCGGCCAGCCGGAAACGCCAAAAGACTCCAGGCCTCGTCCAGGATGATCCAGGAGAACAAACCCCGCGTCTTATTCTTCATGGCTCTTTGCATGCAATATTGGGAGATGATGTAGGTGATAAGGGTGTCGAGCTTTTCCCTTTTGGAAGCCAATGAAGTGTCGAAAACGATGAACCGGGCCTCAAGATCGATGTTGGTGTCCCGGTCGGTGAGGTTGGCGTACTGGCCTTCGTCCACGTATTGGGAGAGGGTTTCATAAAAACGGATACAGCCTTCCCGGGCCAGTTCCGAACGGTCCTTTTCCTTGCCCATATCGTGCAGGACCGCCCTTAAATCCCTCAACAGAGGGGCTTTCGGCCCGCCAGGAGTGCCTTTGGTCTCCTTGAATTTACGGCTGTAGGTTAGTTTTATGGCTTCGTTGATGAGGGCTTCCTCGATGTTCCTTAAAGCCGTCTCCCCGGATTCGACCAGGATGGTGGTCATAAAACCAAGGACAGTTTCCTGGTGGTCGTTCGTGACTTCCCCGGTTTTGTAGTAGTTCTTGTCCTTGGGATCGATGGGGGCGCTCACGTCGAGGGGGTTGATGTGTTTCTCGCACTTCAAATCAAAAAAGATGTATTCCCCTCCCGCCACGCGGCAAGAGGTCTGGTAAGCACCGGATTTGTCGATGATCATGACCTGGGGGCCG
>CAWHOE010000065.1:0-71927 GCA_963830915.1 candidate division FCPU426 bacterium | reverse complement strand
TAGTTCCTTCATGGCTTTTAATCTTTTCAAGGATATTTGTTTGTTCTTCCATTGAGGAACAACTTTTTTGAAAAGCCAAAGAATGACCCCAAGCAATACGAGAAGGTATTTCATAAAATCCAACATGAGGACCCCAGCCACAAGCAAGATCGTCAGGACGATGTAATGGAGTTTATATTTTTTAAGAGTTTCCCTGGTCAGGAAGGGATGAGGGCGGTCAATCCGAGGCGAGATGGAAAATCGTTGAAAAACCATCCTCAGAAAAGAATAAATGATCAACCCAATTGAAAGCCCACCGATCATGGGTGATAAATATTGGTTCAGAGAAAGCCCTGGGTTCATTCGGGAACGCCAACTCCTTTTCGAAAGGGTTCTTCTTCCTCCATCTGTCTTAATTCTTTCTGGACAGCGCTTTGGACCAAGCGGTTCTTGGAAATGGACATCAATTTTTGAAGTTCGGTCTTGGCTTGGCTCAAATTCTGCAGTTTCAAATAGGTGTTAGCCACCATTAATTGGGCAGAATCCGCCAGGGGATCGGTGGGGCTTTTCTCCACCAGTTCCCGGTAGGCGGTCAAAGCGTCCCCGACTTTCTCATTCAAAAGCAGGCAGTTCGCGATTTGGAACTGGGCGTATCCGGAAAAACCTTTATCACCATAAAGTGCCAAAAGTTTTTTGTATTCCTTGATGGCTTTTTCGTAATTACCGTCCCAATACCGGCAATCGGACAATAGTCTCTGCGCGGACGGGGCGAAGTTCCCTGCCGGTGAAGATCCAATAGTTGTTTCAAAGGTGAACGGGCGCCTTGGAAATCCGACCTGTCATAAGCCAGGATATAACCCTGGAGAAACAAGGCCTCGTCCGAACCAGGCGCGGGAGGAACTCGGGCGGTGATATCCTTTGCGAGATTGATGGCTTCCTCATAGTTGCCCTTGGCGACCAAAGTCCGTAATTGATCGATCTGAGGATTGACCGGTGGGGCAGCCGTTTTCGGATGGGAACAGCCTGTCAGCATTAAGGACAAAAAGATCATCGAAAATATATTTTTTCCCATAATGGATCCGTTCACATTTTTTCCGGAGCCGAGACTCCCAACAAACCCAAAGCGTTCCGGATGACGTTCTTGACGCCCAAGGCCAGGCTCAGTCGGGCGTTCGCCACCTCGACCGGAGCGTCGAGGATCCGGTGCTTGGAGTAAAAGAGATGGAAATCCGCCGCTAAATTCTGCAAAAAGGCCACTATCCGATGGGGTTCGTAAGCTTTCCCGCTTTCGGCTACCCATTGTGGATATTCCAGGATTTCTTTCAAGAGTAAAAAAGCCTCTGGCTCCAGGAGATAATGTAGTTTTTCCGGATCCAGCTCGGGGCGCAAACCCTTTTCCGCTGTTTTTTTCAGCAAACTGCAGATCCTGGCGTGGGCGTATTGGACATAATACACGGGATTCTCGTCGGTCTGCTTTTTGGCTACCTCGATGTCAAAATCCATATGGGTATTGGAGCTTCTCATCACGAAGAAAAATCGGGCCGCGTCCCTCCCCACTTTTTTCAACAACTCGTCCATCGTGACGAACTTCCCCTCTCGTTTGGACATCTTGACCTTTTCCCCGCCCTCTAAAAGGTTGACTTGTTGGGCGGTCAGAACGACGAATTGCTCCGCGGGATACCGGATCGCCGCGAGAGCCGACTTCATCCGCTGGATATGCCCATGATGATCGGGACCCCAGATATCCAGGAGCCGGCCATACCCTCGATCGAACTTCTGAAGGTGGTAGGCGATGTCTGCGGCGAAATAAGCAGGCAGACCGTCACCCTTCACCAGCACCTCATCTTTGGGCGCGCCATATTCGGAGACCTTCAACCACAGCGCCCCATCCTTCTCGAAGGTCAACCCGGCTTCCCTCAAGCGGTCCACGGTTTTATCCACTAGTTTACTTTCATGAAGTTCCCTTTTTTCCGAGTACCACCGGTCGAAGGTAACGCCGTAATCCTGAAGTGATTTTTCATGCCACCTTAAAACCCGAGCCATACCCCAAGTACCAGGGTCGGGCCGGGATCCGATGTCGATGAGCAGGTATTCCCTGGCCAGGTCTTCCATATAGGCGCCCTGATAACCGCCCTCTGGAGCGGGAGTCGGTTTCCCCTGCACCCGTTCACAAGCGGCCAGGAGGGATTCCCCGAATAGACGGGCCTGAACACCGGCGTCATTGACGTAGTACTCCTTGTGGACCGTGGCGCCAGAGGCCTTAAGCAGGTTCGCGATGGAATCCCCCAAAGCCGCGGCCCTTCCATTGACCACATTCAAGGGTCCGGTCGGATTGGCGCTGACGAATTCCAATAGGACTTTTAATCCTAGGCCTTGCTCGTTCTGTCCGTATTCCTTGTCCTTTTCCAATACCTCGGCCAAGGCTCGGTGAAAATAGCTAGGTTCCAAGGTCAAATTGATGAATCCGGGAGGGGCCGCCGATACGGATTTAAGGATCGATGGATCGGTTTTGATCAGGGGAATGAGTTCATTCGCGATCGCCATGGGTGATTTTCGAAGTTCCTTGGCAAGATTCATAGCCAAAGGCGAGGAATAGTCACCATGGGAAGGGTCTTTAGGCGCCTCGACCAATATAGGGGCTTGGGGTACGCCAAGTTTCACACAAGCGGACTTGAAAGCGTCCGTTAATGTCCGTTGGAGGGAGAAAATATCGTGGTTCACGGTCAAAGGGTCGTCGAAAGAATGGTCTTGTATAGAAGGGAGTGGACCTTCAATTCGATATCCTCGAAATCGTTCTTGCGTCCGGCGAAGAACTCCATGATCAGGTTCTCAAGTTCCGCCGAGGGGGCGTTCAAAAACTCGATCTCCCTTTCGCTGTTGGGGCTGGCGGTAACGTGGACCAAGCCCATGCCAGCGAAGGTTTGAAGTTTGCTTTCCAGGGAATCCTCCGACAAGGATAATAGCTCGACGATGGATTTCATGGGGAAACGGGATCCCTTGACCAGGACCCACACTCCTAAAAGCATCCTGGAGCTGGTGTTCGAGAACAGCTTTTTGAACTTGTTGCGTTCAGTGGTGAATTCGTTCACGTTTCTTTTTCCTTAATTTCAGGTAATCCCTGCCGACAATGACCAGCAGATCGGCCTGAGAATCCAATTTCGGGTCCGTTTGGACCGATTCCAACCCGATCCCCATCCGCTTCAAGGCTTCCGCCATAGCGGGAGGCACGGCAGTCCTGCTCTTGACGAGGGTCTTGGCGTAATGAAAATTATCGGCATTACCGGTCTGGGTGATGACGATCCCATTCCCTTTCAGTTTTCTGGCGGCCCATTCGGCGGCATTAGTTATACCACATCCATTTTGTATTTCCACTCGAACTGGGCCCGTCGCGACGACGGTGGTTGACGGAGTTAGCGCGGCTGGCGTAGGGCTAGCGGTTGGACTCTTGATAGGCTTGTCCATCTCGTCGATGGTCATTTCCGCCGGAGTGGAAGGAACGGATTCGGGGACCTTGGCGTTAAAATTCAAATAAACACGGTCGAACCAATTCAAATTATCGACCACCGTCAATTTCGGTTCGGTTTCAAAAGCCTTGAGCCCACCGCCCAGATACCAGGGCCAAACCTCACCCTTGACCGGCAAACCGGCCACAAAGGACCATTTTCCCAATTGGTTGGAAAATTCCACAAGGTTTTTCCCATCGCCGGAGGCTAAAATCTCTTCCGCGTCTTTACGTTGTTGGGTCAGAAGGGTGACCGGAAGCGCCTCCGTCCCGCGGTTCCCCGAATAAAGGGTCAGTTGGTAGGCTTCCGCATGGGTTTCCCCCATCCTCAAAACTAACGCTTTGAGCGGATGGCGCTCCAGCCCCAAGAGGCTCAAAAGCGATAGGAAGATAATGACGAACAGAACCAGAAACATTTTTAAGGGGATCTTCATTTTTTATCCTGAGCGAGAAACCCATTCCAAGTCTCCACGAGCCTGGGATGGATCCTCATTTTTTTGTTCGTAAGGAAAACCATGGTCATCGACGCTTTACAGAGCACACCCTCTCGCAAACCTTGAGCGGCGGCTTTCCGGGCTTTATTCAATCCTATAAAACGCCTTCCCTTTTCGATGAAATCGCCGACAAATACCGCTTGAGCGATCGTCCCCATGTCGGCCTGACCTAAGGTATGGCAGCGGATCGCCTCCAATATGGACCTATCCCTGATCTTCCAGTGATGATAAGCCATTGAGGCCCCCGCGTGGGGATGCCAAAGCCCCGGCATTTGCCTTTCCACCCGATCCAAGTGAAATGGGCCCTTACCGATCCACCATAACATTTTTTCCCGGGTGAGTTCCTTAGCGCAATCATGCAGCCAGGCGGCCAGGGCGACTTTCTCGATCGTCAAACCATGCTGGTCGGCCAACATGGTCGAAGCTTCCACCACGCCTTGGATATGGAGATATCGATCGGCCTTTACCAATGTTTTTACCCAGGCGGGGACAACATTCAAGGTTTTGGATAGGCTCGTCAACCGTAGACGCCTGTATAAGCGATCCCCCGGATGATGGTCCGTTGGAACAGGATGAGCAAAAGGATTGAAGGTAGGGTGCTGATGGCCAAGGCTGCCATCACCACGTTCCAGGGTTCACCCATATCGATAAGTTTTTGGACTCCCAATACCAGAGGGTAATAATCCGGATTGTTCAGGACGATCAGGGGCCAGAAAAAGCTGTTCCACGTCGTCACGAAAGCGAAAACCGTCAGGATGGAGATAATGGGCATGGTCATGGGCAGGATGATGCGGAAAAAGACGCGTGTTTCAGTGCATCCGTCGATCCTCGCCGCGTAAACGATCTCATTCGGGATGGAGTCGTAGAATTCCTTCAGGACGATGATGGAAAAAGCGCTGAATACCCCGGGTAAGATCAGGGCCCAGTAGGTATTCACCAGATTGGTGTTGGCCATACCGGGGCCAAAGGGAAAGTACTTCATGATGAGATACAACGGGATGATCAGGACCTCGAAAGGCACCATCAGACTGGTCATGAACATCAGCAGGATACCCCCGCCGAACCGGATCCTCAGTTTGGACAAAGAATAAGCCGCCATGGAACAAACCAATATCTGTCCGATCACCACACCAGCGCAAATGATGAGGCTATTGATGAAATATTGGTCGAACGGGACCAATCGAAACGCCTCGATATAATTATCGAACTTCAGGTCGTGGGTCAGGTAGCTCAAGGGCACGGCGTAGATCTCGGCGGGTGATTTGAATGACCCGAGGAACATCCAGAAGATCGGCGCGACGATAACGATGGCGCCGGTGATCAGTAGGAATATCCCGAAAGCCAGGATCGCTTGGGTGGACGTCTTTCTCCGATCCTGGAAGGAAAAAAGCCCGCGGTTCGATCCGGTGGTCCGAGGTTGGGGAGCTTTTGTTTTATTCATGTTTTCACCTCGCCGCCTGTCGTAATTGCCACAACCGCACCATGGAGAAGATGAATAGGGCCGCGAACATCAGCATGGCCATGGCGGAAGCGTACCCCAGGTCCATGGATCCGAAAGCCGTTTTATAGATATAGGTTCCGATCACCTCGGTGGCGTGCATCGGCCCGCCATTGGTCATCACGAAAACCTCAGTGAATATCTGGAAGGTGGTCAGGACCTGGATGATCAATAATATTCCCATAACCGGTCGAAGATAAGGCAGGGTAATGTTGAAGACCTTGTGGAAAATGCCGGCCCCGTCCAGTTCGGAAGCCTCATAGAGTTCTTCCGGCAGGTTCTGAAGCGAGGCGAAATAGATCAGCATGAACCATCCGGTATTTTTCCAGACGAACATCAAGACGATCGAGATCAGGGCCCAGCGCGGGTCGGTCAGCCAGCCGATATGGATATCAAGGGAGTTGAAGATCATCTGGAGCAAGGCGTTCAAGACGCCGAAACCCTCGTCGAATATCCATTTCCAGAGGTTGGCCGCCGGGATGGCCGGAATGACGAAAGGCATCAGATAGAGGACCTTGAAAAATCCTTTCCCGATGGTGATCTCATTGAGGATGATGGCCAAAAGGATGGGAGGCCAAAACCCCAGGCCCAGTGAAAGCAGGGTGAATGCCGCCGCGTTGACCACGGTCTGCCAGAATAGCGGGTCCTGGAATGCCCTTTGATAATTGGCCCATCCCACATCGACGCTTTTACCCAAGGGGCTGTAATGGGTCAAACTGATCATGAAACCCTGGATCAAGGGGTATAAAGTGAAAAGTCCATAGAACACCAGAGCCGGAAAAATGAACCAAAAAGCTTTGGCCCGATAACTGAAAGGATGCCAGGCTGACTTGCCTTGACGGATAGCCTTGTCCGGCTCGATGGGTTTGTCGAAGATGGAGGCGGTCTTCCGTCGGTCCCGAATCTTACCCGTGTCTTGACGGCGGCGGATCATCTCTTTCGCCCGGTCCTCCACCGATTCCGCTTTTTGTCCTTGGAGGAATGGAGCGTTTTTAAGGGACTCAGAGTCTTGGGTGTGGGGCTGGGTCGAGGGAGCCGAACCACCAGCGTCCGAACCACTCACACCTAATTGCCGTAACAACTCCTCACGAGTCTTGGCGTCATCATGACTGGGAGCGTCCTCGATCTCCAGGTCCAATTCACCCTCGTTCGCGATAGAAGGAGGGATGATGGGTTTCTTCTTTTCCTCGTCATCATCGTAAATGGAAAAGGGTTTGAAGGGTTCGGTCATGATGGGTTACCCCGCTCCAGGACTGATTTGGATGAAAAAATGACTGTCCTCATGGGTTCGACCCTCCGCTCATCTTGGAGAGTATATCCCGGTCAGCTTCCTTGGCGAATGTTTGCAGCAATTGTTGAGGGTCCACATCCGGGTCCAGAAAGATATTCTGCAGAGGGTCCTCGTCCAACAGGTCCCTGATCTGGGGCCAACCATTCACGTGTAGCTCGCACTTGGCCGTTCCCATGACATCCTGGACCATCTTGAAACCAGGAACATCCGTCAGTTCGGTGGCGCTGCTGAAAGCCCGGGGAATATGACCATTTTCAACTCATGCATCTTGTTCCATTTCCAGAACTGGTTCTGGGGCGAAAGCTCGAACTCGATCCACTTCCAGGCGGCAAGTTTCTTCTCATCGGTGGTCGTGGCGTTGATGACAAAAATGTCCCCCCCCAGATGGGCCACGCTTCCGGCGGGCCCCGCCGGCAAGGGCGCGATCCCGAACGCCGTCGGGTCGATCTTGTAACGGGTGATGAGGGCCGGCAGCTGATTGGCGGTTCCCAGCATCATGGCCACCTTGCCCAGGGCGAAAAGATGGAGCAATTCGGGTTCCTGCATGAGGGGGTCTGGCTGGAGGACGTCGTATTTCCAGCGAAGGTCCTTCCAGAATTTCAGGGCCTGAACCGCCGGAGGCTCGGCGAAAGCGACCTGCCATTTCCCATTCACGTTGCGCAGCATTTCACCGCCGGCTTGCCATACGAAATCCTGGAAATACCAGGTCTTTGGGACAAGACCCAAACCGTATCGACCTTCCCTTCGGTTCGTGAGGGTCTTGGCGGTGGTCGCCAATTGATCCCAGGTAGCTGGCGGGAGTTCGGGATTCAACCCGGCTTTGAGGAACAGGTCTTTCCTGTACAGGAGGAATAAGAAATAGGTATCCGCGGGGATCCCGTAAGTGATCGGAAACCTTCGTACTCTCCCAAAGGACCGGCTTGATGTAATCTTTTTGCGGCCAATTCTGGATATACGCGTCGACCGGCTGAAGGAATCCCAGGTTGGCCAGTGTCTGGATCGCGCCCACCCACACCTTCACCACATCCGGGCCCTTGCCCCCGGCCATGACCGTGATGAATTCCTCAGGTTGATAATCCCGTTCGACGCCTTCGATCTTGATATCCGGATTGGCAGCTTCGAACCGGGCCACCGTTTCGTCCCACAGCTGACGGTCTAACGGCAGTGATTTGGGCGGCATATTCCAAACGGTTAGATGGGTGACCAATTTATCTTGAAGGACTTTATGGTTTTCTCTGAGGAGGAATTGGCTTAGACCCAACGCTAAAGCGGCCAACAATAGGACCCAGATGATCTTATTCATGGATTCTAGCCCATTCCTTGAGGAAGGATAACTGGCTTACAGTTTAACAAATTTCGTCAAACTTTGGAAAAAGGAATGGGATTGGAGAAGGGTTAGGGCCGGGTGGAAAGGCTGATGATCGCGCACCTTTGCTTATCATCGACCGCGGGGGCGGACGCGTCCGGCAGGGGATTCTTCGTGGCGTATCCCACCGCGTAGATCCCGTTCGAGGGTATGGACAAGGACTTCATCAAATATTTCTCCACTTCCTCCGCCCGGTCGTGGGACAAAGAAACCAGGTCCCCCGTTTCCGAGTTGGCGGCGTATCCTTTGATGATGATGACGCTCTTTTCCAAATACGGCTTGATCGATTCGGCGGCTTTTTTGATCTCCTTTTTCGCCGCCTCATCCAGGTCCGAACTCATGGCGGCAAAGGTCACGGTCGTGAGGTTCAAATTCATGCGTTCCCCGCCCGCGGCGGGCTTGGCCTCCACCTGGATGGAATAAGGATCGGTCGAGGAGCTGTTCCCAGCTTTGTCCGTCGCGGTCAAAGTGGCGCGCAAGAAGGACCCAAGCGCGATGGTCTGCCCTTTGGAATCAACCCCATCCCACGATAGTTCTTTGGGCGGTTGTCCCGTACCGGAGAATGTCTTGACCGAGTCCCCGTCCTCATTGGTGATCTCGGCTTTCCAATCCTGGAACCCGATCCGATCGGCCGAATCCAGGTTGATCTTGTATTCATGCTTCGCGTTGAAATCGATCCAGTTATCCTCTCCCTTGAGGCTCAGATCGGGGGGAGTGTTGTTGATGAAAACCTGGAGGGCGTCGGTCTTGATGGGGTTTCCCGCCTTGTCCTCGGCGATCAAAAGGCAAAGATAAGTCCCGTCCGCGGCAATTTTTTTATCCAGGTCCTTTCCGTTCCACTTGAGCGTCGAGGGAAGCTTGTTCTCGCCCTGAGCCTCGAAGATCACCTTGTTCGTCGAGGATTCGCTGATCTCAAAATCCCAGGTCTTGACCTCGGAAGATCCCCCGGGGTGGACGGTGAAAACCATTTCGCTTTTGCGTTTCCCGGTCTTATTGAATGAAAAATAAGGATTATTCACATCGATCTCGAAATGGGACCTGGTCGAGACGATCTCGACCTGCGCGTGGTCATCGGATAAAAGTTCCTTTTTCCGGTTGAAGGTTTTCAATAGGATCTTGTACTGACCTTCCTCCAGCATCTTGCCGTTATCGTTCATCCCGTCCCAAGCCACATAAGGTAAAAGGGGCCCCGTTCCGCCGATCCGACGGACATCCTTGCCCTGGTTATCCTGGATTTGGATGACCCACCGGGTGATCTCTTCATTGGTGTCGTTCGGGAAGGATATCACCGTGGTTTTCTGCCGGCCTGAGGGGGAAAAGGCTTGGGGTTCGACCTGAATGGTCATCTTGCGCAGGGGAATGGAAGATACGGGCTTGCCCACCTCGGTCATGGTCTCCCCCATCTGCTCGGTTTCGCTGATGTTGATCTCGGGAGAGCTCTCGACTTTTTCAACGGGCTTTGAGGACTCGGTCCAGTTATCGAAACGGTAGATCAAATTCAAGAAATTATCCAATTGGCCGTTGCTGGTGGATATACGCAGGGCGTAACTGATCTCATAGGGTTGGGCTGGGTGGTACCCTCCTCCCACGGAAAAATACCCATCAGAGCCAAAAAGACCGTCAAAACCGACCCTGGCCGAATAGGTTTCATCGTCGAAAAACCTTTCCGCGCCGATCCTCAGGCGGTTGCTTAGGTTGGAGTTCTGCAGGATCTGGTCCACGATCTGGTAATCCACTTCCAGCCGGGTATCTTTGATATTTTGGTAGGCGGCTCCCAAAGTAAAGGTCCGGGTCAAGGGCTGTTCATTGGTATCGTTGAAGCGGATCTCCGTATCCAGGTCCTTCACCACCAGGGCGAAAGAGGCGAGAGTTCCCTGTGCGTTGCGCAGGTCGTAACTCATTCCCAGGTCCAACCCTAATCCCCTTCCGCTGTCTTGGATCGATCCGGCCGACGTGGTGAGCGCCAAGAATTTCAGGTTGAAACCTAAAAGAAGGTCACGGGAGGCGTTCAAGGGAAGGCCGATGGACCCGATATAGGCCGTGTTCGAGCCGTGCGAATCGGGGAATTCGGAATATTGGGATAGGGCGAATACCGTCCCGTCCTGCGATGGATATAAAAATCCGGTATTCAAATGAAAATCGGTTGTGGCGGGAAGTATCCCTAAACCCAATTGGATCATGGGAACGGAAGCCCGGGCGATTCCAGCCGGGTTCCATTGGATCGCTTGCGTGCCTCCGGCGATGGCCGCCACGGCGCCGCCCATCCCCAGGCCATAAGCGTCTTGATCTAGGTTCAGATCCAATGAATAAGCTTTGTAAAGGGGGGCAAAAACGAAGAAACAAAATAAACAAATCACCCAGAGATGGGTGTTTTTTCCGGGATTTGAGTTGGATTGGTCAGTGGATGTCAATCCACGGGGATTAGGGTTAAACATAGGAGATTTAATATAAAACAAGTGGCTGGTTATAAGAAGATTATTTTAGTTTCTGGGCGATATCGAAAAGTGTGGAAATGAGGAACCTTTTCATGAATTCAATGGCCAAGATGGCCAAAACAGGGGATAAATCCAATCCATTCATTTTCCAGGGCGGCATGAGCTTGCGAAAGGGTTTCAAAACCGGCTCGGAGATCGCCTGAAGGGTCTTGACCAGGGCGTTCGAGGGGTCGGCATTGGCCCAGGAAAGGATCACCCGCACGATGATGATCAATTCCAAACAATAAAGCACTCCATCCAATAAGCCGGCGGTCGCCGAAATGAAGTTTGCCAGAACGAACATACTATTTTCCTTTCTTATGGGGGCCAACCAGCACCCAGGTGTTCTTGTCCGAGATAAGGTATTTCTTGGCCATCGCCCGAACCTCGTCAGCGCTGACGGCCTTGACGATAGCGGGGATCTTGTCCACCGTTTTGCATCCCAAGCCGGACATTTCATACCGGCCATAAGAATAAACCTGGGACCGGTTGGCCTGTAACCCCATCTTGTTCAGCCCCGCCATATAGGTCTTGGCCCTTTCCAGGTCGAGCGGGTCGATCTTTTCCTCGGTGAAATCCTTAAGCACTTTCAACAAGCCTTTTTTCGCTTCCTGCACCTTTTCCGGGGAGCATCCGATGTAGATCTGATAGATCCCGGCCCGCAAGGCGGCGTCATGGGAGGCGTGGACGCTGTAAGCCAGGCTTTTCTTCTCGCGAAGTTCCACGAACAATTTCCCGCCCATACCGGACAACATAGTATTCATGACCCGAAAGGCGAAATAATCTGGCGAGCCCATCCGGGGTGCCCTGAGCCCAAGAACGATGGTGGTCTGTTTGCTTTCCACGGATTCCTGGTATTCGGCCTGGTTCAGTTCCCCGATCGATAATTCATGCCCCTTCTTGGCCGATGATGAATGGAGACCCTTTAATTTTTGATCGATTAATAAGGAGAGTTCCTTGGGTTCAATGTCCCCAACCGCCACCCAGGTCATGTTCCGGGGCGTCATGTAACGCGAATGCCAACCCCTCACAATTTGAGGAGTGATCTTTTTGAGTGTTTCGATAGTCCCCATGGGCTGATGGGCGTAAGGGGTGTTGGAGAAGGTCAAAACATCCGATTTCAACATGGCGTATTCAGAGGGGTCATCTTTGAAACGGCGGATAGCGGAGATCTGCAATTTCTTTTCCCTAGCTATCTCCCCCTCAGCGAAACTCGGCCGCAAAAAAGCCTCCGTCATCAGGTCAAAAGCCTCTTCGAAAGACCGGGTGGGAACATCCAGCACCATTCCCCAATAATCCTTTTCCAAAAAAGGATCCAGATGGGCGGCCAAACCCTCGATCGCGCTTGAGAATTCCGAATGGTCCCTTTGGATCGTTCCCTTCAGGAGGCACTTGGACATAAGACTGGTGACCCCGCTGAGCTTCGCTCCCTCGTCGACGAATCCGCCTTTTAAGAATACCCCCAGGGAAACCAGGGGTAACCCAGGCCGTCGCTTGAATAGAAGCTTGGCCCCATGGGCCAATGGGATCATTTCGATATTTCCAGCCGTTTGCTGCTTGGCCGATAGGCCCACGCCGGGGTTTTTGGCGGCTTTCCCCAACAGGCCTTGCCAATGGGCGGGGTTCTTGGAGTAGTTCTCGGTTTTGGGGTGGTAAAGGACCAGGATGGCCCTTTGGGGGGCTAGGTATTTCTTCGCCACCCTTTTCAGGTCCTCGCTGGTGACCTCGTTCAAGGACTTGAGAAATTCATCTTCCATCCGGTAATCGCCCAGTAGTTCCCAATAACCCAGTGTCTTGGCTTGCCCATCCACGTTTTGTTTTTCGAATATTTTGGAGGCCAAAAGCCGGTTCTTGACCTTCTTGAGTTCGGATTCCTCGACCCCCGAATCGATCACATTCTGTATCTCCGTCATGAGATCCCCGAGGAATTTCTCGCAACGGTGTTTGTCCGTCAATCCCTGGAAAACGAACGAACCGCCGAATTTCCCGATGAAATGGTCCGTACCCACCTCATCAGCGGATTGTTTTTTCTCGCGGATAGCCAGGTTCAACCGGCTGGATCCGCCCTCGCCCAGGATCGAATCCAAAATCTCCAACGCCGGTCCGTCAGGATGGAAAATAGGCACGGTCGGAAAGCCCAGGCTGGCGTAGGTTTGTTTGATGTCCCCCGCTTCCAAATGAAGCCTCAGTTTGGTCGGTTCTGAGTCGGTTTTGAAAACCCTTCGGGGCGCCTTGGCCGGGCTGCCCTTTTTGAAATATCCTTCCATCTGTTCATACACGGACGAGGCGGACACATTACCCACCACCGCGATGACCGTGTTCTTGGGAACGTAATGGTTCTTGTAGTAGGCCACCAACTGGTTTCTTTTGGTTTTTTTCAGTATTTCCTGGTCCCCGATGACCGGAAAATGGTAGGGATTCTTTTGAAAGATGTTCTTGAATAGCAGTTCCCAGGACCAGCTCCAGGGGTCGTCCCGCCTCATCCGCATTTCCTCGAAAACAACTTCTTTTTCCTTCTCCAGTTCCCCGGCGTCGAATGAGGAATTGAAATAGGCGTCGAACTCCACATCCAGGGCGGTGGAAATACGGTCGCCGGGAAGGACAACGTAAAAACAGGTATGCTCGAAGCTGGTGAAGGCGTTCAGATAACCGCCGGCGGACTCGACCTCCCGGGAGATGGTTCCCACACCCCTTTTAGCCGTGCCTTTGAAGATCATGTGCTCGATCAGATGGGCCATGCCCCTTTCGTCGGCCTTTTCGTCGATGGAACCGGCCTCCACCCAGATGTTCAGGGAAACCACGGGCGTGGTGGGATCTTCCTTGACCAGGAGCTTGGCGCCGTTGGGCAATTGGTAGCGATGGATATTTTCGGGCAGGCTTTCGCCTTGTGTCTTTTTCATGAATGATTTACCTGAGAGGATTTGATGGTGCGGAAGGGGGGAGTTGAACCCCCATGAGGTTGCCCCCGCTAGAACCTGAATCTAGTGCGTCTGCCAATTTCGCCACTTCCGCATCAAAACGTCGAAGGAAACCTGACTGGGGACTTGTCTATCGAGGTGCGGTAGTATAAATTACGTGTACAGGCCTGTCAAGCAACGGCAATTCGAGAGCAAATGGACACATCCCAAGGGAACAAGGCCTCCCCTCCCGCTTACCCGAAGATCCGAAATAACAAGTAAACAAGGAAGAATCATTGCGAAAGAGAAATCAGAAGGCGCACCATCCTCACGGAAGGTCCGCTTCTGCCAAAAAACACAAACCGCCGAAGGCCCATAAACATCAACAGGGCCATTCGCACCAGAAGAAACAACATCACCGCTCCGAGGCTGTCGAGATGATCGGCACGGTCCAGGCGAACGAGAAGGGTTTCGGGTTTTTCATCCCCGAGGACGGCTCCACCGACGCCTTTTTACCCCCGAAAGAGATGAACGGCATCCTGAACGGCGACAAGATCAAGGCCAAGGTGTTCAAAGACCCCCGGAAAGAGGACCGTTTCGCGGCGGAGTTCATCTCCATCGTCAAAAGGGCCCACACGTCCATCGTCGGGTTGTTCGTCAAGGAAGGCGGGAAGGGTTATCTGAAACCCGATGATAACCGCATACGTTCCATGGTCCAACTCGGGGCCTCCGACCTTAAACCCTCGGAAGGCCAGAAGATCGTCGCCCTGATCACCCGTTGGCCAGGCCCGGACGGCCGTATGGAAGGAAAGCTTGAGGAGATCCTGGGCCACCCCGATGACCCGGGGGTCGATATACGCTCCATCATCCGCAAGCACAACTGGCCGGAACGATTCCCCGCCATCGTTGAGGCCCAGACCGAAGGATTCCCCGAGAACCCGTCCGAGAAGGATTGGGAAGGCCGCTTGGACCTTCGGAAATTGCCCATCCTGACCATCGACGGGCCCGACGCCAAGGATTTTGACGACGCCATATCGTTGGAAAAGACACCCTCAGGCCGTTACCGCCTGGGCGTCCATATCGCCGACGTTTCCCATTATGTCCATGACGACATGCCCCTGGATAAAGAGGCCCAGGCCAGGGCGACCAGCCTTTACCTGGCCGACCGGGTCCTTCCCATGCTTCCCCACAACCTCTCGGACGGGCTTTGTTCCCTTCGGGAAGGGGTTCCCCGCCTTACCGTGAGCGCTTTCCTGGAATACAGCTCGGAAGGGCATCTGGCCCGCACCCACTTCGCCTTGAGCGTCATCCAAAGCTCCCGGCGCGGCACTTACGGGGAAGTCCAGCAGGTGCTGGATGGAACCGCAAACGAAGAAGTAAAACAGAAATACGCCCATTTGGAGCCGATGCTCAAAGAGATGCTTCTATTATCCCGTCACATCCGCCGAAACAGGGAAGCCCATGGGTCGCTTGATTTCGATTTCCCCGAGGTCAAGGCCATTGTCGGCATGGATGGATTGGTCAAGGAAGTCAAGGTCACGGAAAAGCTGGAGACCCATAAACTCATCGAGGATTTCATGGTCGCGGCTAACGAGGCCGTCGCCAGCCACCTGAGTCGGTTGAAGATCCCCAGCCTCTACCGTATCCACGAGCCTCCTTCCGACTCCGACCTGGATGATTTGGTAAAGTTCCTTCAGATCTATAAGATCCCGTTCAAGAACTTCGACCTCACCACGCCCCTGGGTCTTCGTTCCCTGTTGAAATCGGTCCAGGGCCACAAGCTGGAGCCGGTCATCTCGACCCTGTCCCTGAGGTCGCTGAAGCTGGCCGTTTATTCCACCGAGAACCTCGGGCATTTCGGCCTGGCCTTGAAGTCCTATTGCCACTTCACTTCCCCCATCCGCCGTTATCCCGACCTGGTCGTTCATCGGTCGCTTAAAAAAGCCCTGAAGGCCCCGGGCCATAGCGCCCATCCCAACTACGGCAAATTGGCCGTCCATTGCAGTACCCAGGAACGTTCGGCGGAAAAGGCCGAGCGTGAATGCCAGAAGGTCATGCAGTTGAGATTCATGGAAAAGAGGATCGGGGAGGATTTCTCCGGTCTGGTACGCCACATCACCGCTTACGGTGTTTATGTGGAACTGATCCCCACCGGTATCGAGGGTTTCATCCCCATCGAAAACCTGACGGACGACCTTTACCAGTTCGATCCCCCGTCACTCTCGATGAAGGGCAAAAGGGGAGCCCATGTGCAATACGGAGATATACTGAAAGTGAACGTCCATTCGGTCGACCGGGTATTCCAACGGCTAATCTTGACGAGGATCTATGGCTGAACGCGCTCCTTCCATCCAGAACCGCAAGGCTCATTTCGATTATTTCATTTTCGAGAGCCTGGAAGCCGGTATCGCGCTGGCCGGCTGTGAGGTGAAGTCCATCCGCCTGGGCAAGGCCAACCTGCAGGACAGCTTCGCCAGGGTGGAAAAGAACGAGATCTTCGTTTATGGCATGCATATTTCCCCTTACGCCCAGGGGAACCGGTACAATCCCGAGCCGACCCGTATCCGCAAACTGCTCCTGAACCGCAACGAGATCAACCGATTGGCGAGCCGGGTCCACGAGAAGGGCCTGACCCTCATACCCCTCAAGCTTTATTTCAAACAGGGCAAGGTGAAGCTGCAGTTAGCCCTGGCCAAGGGTAAGAACAGCGCGGACAAGAGGGATAAGCTGAAGGAAAAAGAGGCCAACCGCGACATCGACCGGGCCTTGAGCAACCGCAACCGCCGAAGGCTGTAAGTCCCCGCAAGAAAACCAATAAGAAAAGTTATTTTTCACGCCTAGGTTTACTTCAAAACATCCTTGGGAAAGCTTGAACGTATCGCCGTTCTAATTTTCAGAGCTAAAGCCGCGGCCTCTTCGGCTTGTATTCTGGTCACTGTTTCCTGGTCTCCAGGATAACGTCCCATCCAGGCATAATCTGTCAATTTTTCCTGCTCAGCGATGGAAAGCGGAATGCCCGATCCCGGCGGAAAGAGCTTTACAATTTCACCGATGTCATGGGTTTTTGGAAAATTGATTGAGAGATGAACTAAACGGGCCTTGAGATATTTCTCGGCGCATTGTTGGGCATGGAAGGAAACAGCATCACACGGACAGCTATCGCCCATTTTAAGCAACTGCTGGAAAACCAGATAATCGCTTTCTGCTTTTTCCAACCACTGTTTCACCAGCTTTAAGGGTTCAAGCGGTGCGTTCATATAGGACTTTCCCCTCGCGAAAAGCGGGATAAATGATGGTTCCCACGATGTCCTTGTACTCCGCCACCTGTTCCGGGGTGTAAACGGCAATATCTTTCGCTAAACCCATTCCATTGAGGGCCACACGGATTTCCAGGCGTTTCTCTTGGATTGATCCCTTGACCGGCATGATCACCATTAGGTCCACATCGCTGTTCGGACCCGCGGTGCCTCGGGCATAAGAGCCAAAAAGAATTATCTTGAGCGGATTGAATTGCTCCACGATCCGCCTGACCATTTCCTGGATTGTTATCTGGGCTTCCGCCGTTGTCATTGAATACCCCTTTGATTGCAACATTATAGCCTAATAGAATAGGGGGTACCTTTAAAAATCATCTTTTTGCTTTCGTCGACATCAAACAAAGCCTCTCTCTGTGCCTCTGTGCCGATTTACCATTTTTAACAATATGGAAATCGGTACTATACCGACCACGTTAAATATTTTTATGTGAGTCGGCATGTGGTGAATCATTAAATGTTCCCATTAATGTGTTAGAGTTTGGAAAGGTTTGCGAAGCAAGGAGGATTCCCATGGCGAAGAAGGCAAAGAAGACAGCCAAAGGCAAAAAGAGACATTAACTAACACCTCAAAGGATGAATACAAAACCTGAACAATCCGTTCAGGTTTTTTTATTTACTCGGCTTTCTAATATTTCAGATTGGGTAGAACAATGTCAAAAATCGCTTTTCAATTGTCCACTACACTTCGCCGTCGCGGACAGCTTTAATCGTAAGCCCTTTCTATCCGCTTAACTTCCACAATATTCCCCTGATCGACACAAAATACTGCGCAAATTTTACTCACTCCAGTATCTAGGGATAAAACGACATATTTCTTCCCCATCACTTGGAATGATTGATCAAACGATTTAGTCGCGAAATCATCTTGAGGAAACCTTCTTTTTTTCGCTGATTTTTCAAGGATACCTTGAACATACTTTTTAGAAACATGTTCTAGATGGTATTCACGGGGTAAGTTTTCCGGGGAGGTCTCAGGCGGCACAGTTAAATAGATGACATAATGAGGGACGTTACTTGAACGAAGATTGAAATTTTCACGCGTTTTAAAAAAAGCATGGTCGTTTTGATAGGCTCCTCCGCCCAATGCGTATTCCTTGACTTTCGTAGTCCCTATCAATTTAGAGTCATAAAAAACCCATAATTTTTCATCGGGGCCGGGCATGAAATAATCTTTTGCGACAGCGGACGGAATGACCCTCTCACGATCTCCTTCTTTATCCCTCTTCATGGGGTAATTATCATACTGATGCAACGCTTTTCGCCACTGCACCTCATCCACACAGTCGGCGTAACCAAAAATATATATCCCCAGATCCTCTTTCGCCGAAACTTTCGTTGTAATAACACAAAACACCAAAAGAATTCCAACCGTTAAAATGAAACGGGATGTTTTGAATCTCATTATTGTCTCCATAGAAAAAGACACTTTCGATCGCACTTTCACTTGTCCACGATGGGTCCCCCTATAGTAGACCCTGAAGGAGAGCTCTGCGAGCACCCTTCAGGGCAAGCTCTTCTCAGAAAGGAAATACAGGGCATGTCCTAAAGTGTGCCCAACGGGCTCTACTTTAGGACACAGCCGATGTGGAAAATTTGCATAACCTTTCCTAAAGATAATCACTCTTTGATGGACCTTGAAAACGCCTGCCCTAATCGATGCAGCAAATGAATTTTTTAAACACTTCTTTGAAATCATCGCCTTCAATTTTATAAACATAAATATATGTATTGTCCTCACCTTGATCATAGGCAAATGTAATATATTTCCCGCCCATCGCCGTGAATGTTTGATCAATAACAGCTTTTGGATATTGAACATGGATTTGTTTTAAGAATCTTTTTCGAAGGGTGGAATCAACCACATATTCACTGGGTTCATTTTCCACCGAAGTACCTTCAGGAACAGATATCAACATTCCGTGAGAAGGGTCGCCCGCAAGCGAGAACACACCAAGTCTATTTGGGTCATCAGTCCAAAAAACAGAATACACGGAGTCATTTGGATCTAAACCCAAAACCACCTTCGTTACTTTGAGTACCCCCTTTAATTTCGACTTATGAAACACCCACAGTTTCTCACCCACTTTAGGGAAAATGCTCTTCTCGATTATTTGTAAAGGTATGGAAATTTCGTGGTTTTCGCTTGTGCCGGCCTGTTGAATAAACTTGTTTTCACTTAACCCCATTTCTTTTAATACGATTTTCCAAATCACCTTGCCTAAACTTTTACCATTTCCATCATGAAAAACTGGTTCATTATCAGGAAAAAACATTGGTACATTTTGGGCAAACAAAATTACTGGCATAAACAAAAAAGAAAGTAAAAATATCATCCAACGTTTTTCCATTTCTTTCCTCATTTTTGAACGAATTAATCGATATGTTTTGTCCAAGATGGATCCCCCCTTCCTGGACAAGGTTTTATAGCCAAATATTGATATCCAACCGCAAGTCGGCTCCGCTCAGATCATAGGACGCGTATCTTCCCATGGAAGTTTTGTAAACAGAGTTATCCACTAAACCGATGACATTTCCCGGCAATACCACCAAAGAGCCTTGCCCTCGGGTTGAGGGTATGTAAATAGAGGGATTGCCATTAGCGGTATACGGGCCGGTAACTTTATCGAAATTTAAGTATTTCAGGTCAGCGGAAATACTGAAACTGACGGCTCCGAACAAGATGAACTCGCGTCCAAAACCCAATGTCCCGCCGATCGCGTCGCCGCTTAACCCTGGGACACCAGCGTCGATAAACTGAGATACACCGGCGCTTGTATTCAATAAGCCCTGGCGAAAAGTAACATTAAGGTTGTAATAACTTAAACAGCCCGATAGATACCATTGACCGGATGGATCAGGGAAAAAACGGTAGTATTTCAAGCCGATGCCAAAACCGGAATCCTCAAAACTTTGATCGAATTCATACGTCATTGTCGTTCCGGAATATATCGCGTTTTGATATTCCATGTCGTTCTGGGAATAACCTTCCAGATTCACCCCGATAGCGCTCTCTTTATCCAGCATGTACCCAGCTTCATAACCACCCATTATTCCGATCGCGACTTCCCGAACAACGCCTCCTTGCGAATACTGTTTGTTTAAATTATCTATTGAATCCCTCACATCTCCCAAAAGTGAATAATTTGGGCCCGCGTAAATTTTAAAAAAGATATGATCTTTTCGTTTTTCCGGATCAAAGTCATTCGGGGACTTTGTTTTCACACCTAGCGTTGGACTAGAGGTTTGGGCTCCATTTGAAATGATAGTGTTATTTTTCTCTACGAATTCCCGCAATTGAGGGTTGTTTGGATTGATCGAAAGACTTTTATTCATCGCGTTCAACGCTTCATTTTTCTTACCTTCCTGATAATAAGCCTGCCCCAGCGCTTGATAAGCCTGCCAAAATTGCGGATTTTCGTTCACGGCTTCCTGGAACATGGTGACCGCCTGGTCGTATTGTCCCTGTCCATAAAACTTTATTCCCGATTGATAATATTCCTGCGGGGTCGCCGCCCAAAGGGATGACGAGATAAAGACGGAAAGAAGAAATGCCCATTTGGAATTTCGAATGACAAATTTCATATTACCTCCAATTAATTTCTTAAATCACATGTGGGATCGTTGAAAAAGCATTTTTTACTGAACCTCCTCCTGTAGTAGACCCTGAAGGAGAGCTCTGCGAGCACCCTTCAGGGCAAGCTCTTCTCAGAAAGGAAATACAGGGCATGTCCTAAAGTGTGCCCAACGGGCTCTACTTTAGGGCACGGCCGTCATGGACAGACCCGAATGCCCGATTTCAATATTCCTTAATTTCAAATGAGATATATTCATTTGAAGGTCACTATTTCAGCTTGGGTTTGATACTCCACTAAAGTACCGGCAATTCCCTGTGCGATTTGATCCGCCTCTTTCTTTTCCTCATTCGCCAATTTCCACTGGTACTCCGCGCCAGAAGGTTCCGAAAAGGAGTAGAATTTTACTCCCTTGACTAAAAATTCTTTCTTTTGATTTGAATACGAAATTTCGGTTTCATAGTAGCCCTCGTTTTCATATCGAACAGACTTTGCTTTCATCGTTTTGATATCAAAATGGAAAATCGGCAAATCGGTCAATTTTTTCATCACGCTATTTTTCAATGAAAAGGAGAAAGCGCCCCCTGAATTATCCAAATTGCCCTCGCCACCGTCCCCACGGTCGTCAACGACGAGCCACCCATATCCAGTGAGGGTTTCATCTTTTATCAAAAGATGGTCCGCAAACCTTACCGGAAGTGGATAAAGGCTTGCTTTACCTTTTTCCGTATCGTAAACGATTAAGGAGCCGCTCAATATATAAAGCTTATTTCCAACCGCCAGAATATCCCCTCGCCCGTCCTTTGGCCCCGGCCCGAAGGATGTATTTAGGATTTTGTGGTTGTCCAGGAAAAATAAACCTTCGCTGTTTAAAAAATATATTATTTTATTCACTTTAGCGTAGTGGATCGGGAACAAGGGCCAGGTCACATAATAGGTTGTTTCGCGGGAATTTAGGTTTAGGCACAATATTTTGGATATATCGAAATCCCAAAACCAGGCATGCTTTCGGAAGATGATGAATTTATCAAGGTAACTGCCGACCGGCAGGTTATATTTTTTCCCGGTTGTCGAATTGGACAATTCATAAGTTAAAACATCCGTTTCTTGACTGTTGGCAACTGGTTTCAGGTGCCAAATCGTGGTCACGCCCTGGTCCGATTGGGAAGGGCAAATATCTTCTTTGTTTCTGGAAGACGAATTGTATTTTTCTGGAAAAGGGCCCGGTGGGGTAAAAACTTTGTAATCCCAAGTCTTTTGAACCGTGTCGTAGATCTTTTCGCCATGGGTGGTTTCAAAAATAACTTTTGTCCCCTCGCCACGGATGCCGGTAATTTGGTTTTGATCCACGAAAGGATAGGCTGGCGCGCCAAAAAGCGGTGTCACGATCAGGAATAAAAAAAGGAATGAGAATTTCAAAATTATAAAACCCCCAAATAGAGATAACTTTTCAATTCCGTTAATCCAATCAATTTTAAGTATCCACGACGGGTCCCCGTTGTGGACAACCTCTAAACCCCTAAACTAATCATTTGAGGCAACATTGAACTTGATTTGAGTACCATTAGAAATGTTTGAAATTTGTTTAGCAAAATTAGAAAGAAATAGAATTCTTTCGAGGGTTGGTATCGGCTTTAAAGAAACGCCTTTACGGCTCTCGGCAGTAATAAAAGGAGGATAAACATTTATTAATTGACCTGGCTCTAGTTTTTTTCCTTCGTTTTGAATTTTCTTCAAAGGTGAAAGTTCTAAAAATTCTAAAGGATTTGATAGAGCTTCTTCCAAGAAAGTTAAAAAATCCATTTTCATATTCACAATTTCCCCCGATTCACCCCTAAGACGTAATACCTGGTTCTTTCTTAAAAGGAACTGATCACCCAAACAATCTTGTCCAAAAGGTACGTCGTCTTTTTGAACCGAAGAATACAATTTTGAAAAGGAATGGTTGCCGGTCCAAAATAGTTCTAAGGAATGCCAAGTAGGCTCGTCGCAAATCCCTCTTAAATGAAATCCGCCTCCAAAAGCAATAAAACCATTCTTCTTTTTAAGTATTGATTTTAAATCCTCCGGAAGGGCATTTAGAAAGTTTTGATCGGATATGGCCGGCCCTTCAAAGGTAATATCAGGGTAATTAATTTCCATTTAACCTCTCTAATGCCGAAAAAGGTTGTCCACGATGGGTCCTCGTCGTGAACAAAAAATAATTTTCATTGTGGTAGGTATTGTAAATACAAAGGGTTACGGCTTAGCGCCTCGGGTAATCCTTGAGGATCTTCAGGAAATTCTCCTCGGACAACGGATGGCTGAAGTAATAGCCCTGCACCTGGTCGCAGTCGTGGGTCTTCAAGAAGGTCAACTGCCCTTCCGTCTCCACCCCTTCGGCCACGACGCTTAATTTCAAGCTGTGGGCCAGGGCAATGACGGCGGTGACGATGGCCGCGTCGTTGGGGTCGGTGGTGATGTCCCGGACAAAGGACCGGTCGATCTTGAGGGTTTCCAAGGGGAACCGTTTCAAGTAGCTCAAGGAGGAATACCCGGTCCCGAAGTCATCCAGGGATAGATGGATCCCCATCTTCTTGAACTCGTTCAAGGCGGCGATGGTGAAATCGGCGTTCTTCATGGCGATGGATTCGGTGATCTCCAGCCCTAAGTACTGGGCGTCCAAACCGGTTTCCTGGAGTATCTGGGATATGGTGTTGACCAGGTTGCGTTGTTGGAACTGGCGGGCGGAAAGGTTCACCGCGATACAGACCTTATCCTGGCCCGCTTCCTGCCATTTCTTGCTTTGCGTGCAAACCCTTCGCATGACCCATTCCCCGATGGGCACGATCAATCCCGTCTCTTCCGCCAAGCCGATGAATTCCGTCGGGAAAACCAAACCGAGGTCGGGATGCTGCCAACGCACCAGGGCTTCCGCCCCCACGATCTGCCTGGTCTTCAGGTCGATCTGGGGCTGGTAATAAACGACGAACTCCTCTTTTTCCAAAGCCCGTCTCAGGCTGTTTTCCATGAGCAACTGCTTGAAGGCGCTCACGTTCATGACGGAGGCATAGAGCTGGAAGTTGTTCCTCCCCTGCTCCTTGGCCCGGTACATGGCTGTTTCTGCGTTCTTTAGCAGGATCTCGGGGTTTTCCCCGTCCTCGGGGTAAAAGGCCATGCCGATACTGGTGGTCACGTGCAGTTCATGCCCGTTCAATTTGAAGGGCGTCGCCAGGAGTTCGATGATCTTTTGGGCGTGTTGGGTGGCCTCTTCGACCATGGTTACCTGGGGCAGGAGCAGGGTAAATTCGTCCCCGCCGAAGCGGGCGATGGTCTCGTTCTCGTTCAGGACCCCCAACAATCTTTCGGCCACGGCGACCAGGAGCTTGTCCCCGACCACGTGGCCCAGGGTTTCGTTGATGTTCTTGAACCGGTCCAGGTCCAGGATGATGACACAGAGGTTCTGCTTATTCCTGCGGGCGTTCTTCATGGCCTGATCCAGGCGGTCCTTGAAAAGGGTGCGATTGGGCAGGTTGGTCAGGATGTCGTAGAAGGACTGCCGGCGGATGGTCTCCTCAGCCCTTTTCCGGTCCGAAACGTCCCTGGCAATGGCCTGGACGACCTTCTGGCCGTTCCAAAGGAATAGATGGGCGTTGATCTCAAAGGGTAGTTTCGACCCTGATTTGGTCAGGTGGGTCTTTTCGTAAGTGACCCTTTCCTGTTGGAGCAGTTTCTTGAATATCTTGGGCATCTCGTTCAGGTCTTCCTGGGAGGCGATGTCGTAAGGGGTCATTTGGAGCAGTTCGTCCCGGGAATAGTCCATCTTGGAACAGGCCACGTCGTTCACTTCCAGGAATTTTCCCGGCACCCCATCATCCGAGATCCCGTACAGGAAAATGGCGTCATTGGCGTTGTTGAAGAGTTCGCGGAATTTTTCCTCACTGCCCCTCAGGGCTTGTTCGCTCCGTTTACGTTCCAGGGCGCTGGATAACATCTCCCCGATGATCTTGAAGAGGGCCAACTCCCCTTCGGTCCATACTTTAGGCGTTTCCACGGTGCTGAAGGAGATCAATCCGTTGAACTTGTCAGCGGTGATCATGGGGACCAAGACGATCGACCGGACGTCACGCTGCTGTAGGAAGTTCCTTTCCCTGACGGCCTCGGCCGGAAGATCCTCGATGGAGGAAATGTGAAGAACCTCGTGACTTTTGATCTTTTCCTGGAACCAGGTGAATTCGGCGAGGTTGAGGTCCCCCATCGGCAATGGGGTGATGGATCGCTCCTCAGCCGCCCATTGGTGGATGGGCTTCCCCATTTTGCCGTTCTTATGCGGGATGATGCTGATCCGGTCGACGCCGATGAATTGACCGATGGAAGCCAGGGCGTTGGCGATGCCCGAATCGATCTTATCGAAAGGTAAATTGATGAAATGCGAGGATAAGGAAGTGATCAGTTTCTCGAACTCAATCCTTCGTTCCAGCACCTTTTCCGCGTGTTTCCGCTCGGTGATGTCGATGGCGATGCCGATGACGGATTGAAGCTTTCCGTCCATGTCATTGGCCGGTGAATAATGGGTCTCGAAGTACCGATCATTGACTTTCGATAATGTGGAGAACTTTTCCCCCTTCAAGGCCCTCCTGAGATCCTGCACGATTGAGGGATATTCCCGATAGAGTTCCAACGCGGACTGGCCGACGACCTGTCCCGGTTCCAGGTTCAAGGCCTTCAACCCGTTGCCTTCGGACAGGGTGAACATACCATTGGGGTCGACCGAAAAAAGGACCAAGGGCGCGTTCACGATGATCGTCTTCAAACGCTCTTCGGTCTCCAAAAGGGTTTTTTGATTCGTTAGGTCACGGGCCAAGCACATGATCTGGGTCTCGCCCGAACCCGTGATGGTGGTCATTGACAATTCCAGGCTGATCAAACCGCCCTTTTTGTGTTTAACGCTGATCTCATAGCGGCCCGATTGCTTTTCCCCGTTGATATGGGATTGAACATTTTCTTGGAAGGATTTTCTTTGATTCTCTGGAAGGAGCGTATGGAAGGAAGATAAGGCGATGATCTCTTTTTCAGTGTAGCCGGTCAGGACGCAGATGGCTTCATTGGCGTAAACGACTCGGGGATCTTCCAATACAAAAACACCTTCCCCGATATCGCCGATGGCGCGGAGAAGGACATCGTCCAGAAAGCTTTTTAGCTGGTGAGGAACGTTCAAAAGTTACCCCAATTTTCGTTTGGAGAATTTATTTTGAAACCGACATTCGTGACCGTTTTTAGTTATTTCAAAACTAAAAATTTCCATCGAACCTTCAAAAACTCGAGCGTTTTATCTTCTCGATAAACCTTAAGTATTTAATTCATTTTAGGCGACACAGGTGAGGAAATAAAGGTAAAAGCCAGGGTTTGTCAGGCAGGCTGTCTTGGATACTTCAGCGGAAGTAGTCGGGCTCGTTACCAGGTTTCCATTTGATATTACAACCAACGCTGGGTTTCTGGGACTGGGACACGGGCTTATTGGATAAAACCGCTTCTATCGCTTCCCTGAGGTCATTCCCTGTCACTGGGATTTGGCTTCCAGGCCTGCTTCCATCCAGCTGGCCTCGATAGGCCAGCTTGAAAGCATGATCGAAAAGATAGAATTCCGGGGTGCAGGCGGCCTTATAGGCCTTCGCCACCAATTGGGTCTCGTCGAAGCAAAGGGGGAAGTTAAAACCCAGTTCCTGGGCCATTTCCTTGAGATGGACCGGCGAATCGTCAGGGTATTTGACACTATCATTGGAGGAAATGGCCACCACCCCGACCTCTTTCGGGACATATTCCCTGCCCAACCGCGCGATCTCTTCCTTGACGTGAAGGACATAGGGGCAATGCCGACAAATGAACATGACCAGGATGGCTTTTTTGCCTTTGAGGGAGGATAGGCTGAAGGGTTTACCCGACACGACTTCCAATAACTCAAAATCAGGGGCGGTTGTGCCCAGTTCCAGCATTGTTGAGGGTGTCATGACCATCGTTCTTCCTCCTTAGAAGCAAAAAACAATTTGAACCACCAAGGCACCAAGGGCACCAAGAACTAATAAATACAAAATTGATTTAAAAAAAGACGTAAAACAAAACCTTTTTTGGATTTGCTTTTCTTGGTGTCTTGGTCCCTTGGTGGTTCAATCGCTTTTGTTTATTTTTTTTTGTTAGGTTTGCCCGCGTTGCCCGGTTGTTCGGAGACTTCCGTTTGGTCCGAAACGTCGTTCATCCCCGTGAAATGAGGATCATCGACCTTTATCTTCCCCCCTTTGTCCGAGCTTTGCTTCCCCTTCTTTTTTTTCGCGGCCCGTTTCTTTTTCTTTGTGACCGCCTTATGCTCCGGCGCGCCGCTATCCAGGGACGTTTGAGTGTTTCCCACGGCGAACAACGGGGACGCGCAAAAGGATAATACCGCTATCAATAAAACCAGCGCCATCGGCCGATTGATTTTTTTCATTTCATATCCTTTGAATTTATAAAAACATCCAATAACAACCAAAGAATTTTATACCGGGGTAGCTGTCGAAGACAAGAACGGGATCATTTCATGTTTAATTTTTATCCCATTATCAAATGCTGATCGTTAAAATCATCCTAAAAGGAACAAACCATGCCCTCCACTCTTTCCACTTATGATGTTTCGATCCTCGAATCCCATCTGAACAGTTTCGGCCATGTGAACAACGCGGTTTACCTGGTCCTTTTCGAGGAGGCCCGCTGGGACTTTATCACCCGCAATGGATATGGTATGAAACAAGTCCAGGAATTCCAGAAAGGGCCCATCGTTTTGGAATTGAGCATGAAGTTCAGGCGCGAGCTCACTTTAAAGGAAAAAATCGGCATCACTTTTGAATTCGTTGACTCCAGGAGAAAAATTAGCCGCTATCACCAGCAAATGATCAAGGGAGATAGTACGGTGGCCGCCGAATTGGATGTGACAATCGGATTTTTCGACCTGCAAACCCGCCATTTAATCGATCCCACCCCTGAATGGAAAAAGGCAGTCGGACTTCCCTAGCCCCCTCATGAAACCTAGATGAATGGCCACTGATAAGGTTGAGAAAGTGGAATTTTAGGAAGAGCAAGACAGTCAAGAATCCACCCATCCCTTTTACCGCAGGATAAGCAATTTGAGCATATACCTTTTGCCGGGCGTCGTCATGATCACGTAATAAAGGCCATTCGCCAGCGGTTTATACATCTTGTCCACCGGCTTGAACCACACCAAGGATGAACCAGTTGATACGGTCAATGTCTCTTCCTGTACTTTTCTGAACGCCAAAGTAAACACAAGCAATTTGACCTGTGTATTGGACGATAAACCTGGCAAGACCACGCTCACAGGCTGGCCATTGGAAGGATTGGGATAGAGCACAAGCGGCGTCGGGATCAAGATCGGGGTTGCTGAGGGGGTAGCCGTAAGTGTCCATGGGATGGTGATGGTTGGCGTCAAGGTTTTCGTAGCGGTCGGCGTAGCCGTTGAAGTATCCGTATTTAAAGGTGTTGGTGTGAGGGTCTTGGAACTTGTGGCGGTCCCCGTGAGGGACGGTGTCGCCGTCATCGAAGCTGTCGTCGTATTTGTCGGCGTGAAGGACTTGGTCGGACTGAATGTGACCGTATAGGTGGAGGTGGGCGGAGGTGTATTGGTGAAGGTCTGGGTAGAAGTGGCCGTAAAAGTATCCGTGATAGTAGCGCTAAGGGTTGGGGTAAAGGTATAGGTAGGAGTAAGCGAACTTGTCGATGTTGGGGAAACCGTGGCTGTGAAAGAGGCCGTCCCAGTTGAAGTGACGGAAGCCGTGGGCGTCGGAGAGGCCGGCGGGGGCGGGGTTTTTGTATTCGTCGCCGTGCCGGTTGAGGTGGGTGCGGGGCTATTGGTGGGGCTCAGGGTCAAAGTCGGGGTAAGGGTATGGGTCATGGTCCCGGTCATTGTGACGGTCAAGGTCGGAGTCGTCGTGAAAGACAGGGTGAAGGTCGTCGTTGGCGTGTGAGTGGCCGTCGATGTTCCGGTGTTGGTGGGGGTGTTAGATGGTGAGGCGGTCGCCGTGGACGTTTTCGTGGCAGTCAGGGTGGCCGTTGGGGTGAAGGTGGACGTATAGGCGTTGGTCGGGGTGGGGGTGGCTGTGCACACCGATTCACTTGTTATTTCAATGGCCGCGAATTCAGCGTTGTTCGCCGTGGCGGTCCCAACGATATCGATCAATCCTCCGGTAACATTTACCATGAAACTATGGTCGTCGACGGCGTTTTGCCCCACTTGGGAGTAAATGTCCATGTTCGTTAGCATGGTCACACCGTTGATGGCGACACTAAAGACCCGGCATCCCGTGGTTGTGCAATATGAATCGACGTTTTTCAAGGTTACCTGATAATTCCCATTTGGGACCGTAAACTTGTATTCCAGGTTGGAGGCATACCGCTCACTCTGATAGAGGATCTGCTGGGCGCCCGAGTTAGCGATGGTATTCGTCCATGTCCCGACCGTGCCCGCGGTCACGTAGCCGAAGCCTCCAGTGGCATAGGCCTGGTCCGCAACCCAGGTCACGCCAGCGATGATGGTCTGTGGACCCCCGCAGTTGATGGCCTCATAAACCTGGGCGCACGGATTGGTCGTCGGGGTAGGAGTCACCGTTATGGTGGGCGAGAAAGTGGGTGTGGCCGTGTAGGAAGCGTTCGGCGTCGGGGTCAGGGTGATGTTCGAGGGGCAGGTGGGATAGGGTGAAGCCAGCCAGGTGGACACAGCCGTTCCCCAAGGATTTGTGGTCCAACTCCAGTTCGAGAACTGGTTGGGACAGGAATCATCGGTGAAAGACCAAGCGGTAGCCCCGACCACCCCAGTGGTGGTGACGGCCCACCCATTGGTACCGATCATATTGCTGTCGAAAGTGGGGTTGTCCGGGTCCGTTCCACAGGTCGTCGCCCCGCCGAACTCCCCAACAAATACCGGAGCCACGGCCAGGAGGCTGGAAGGCACATCCGCGTTCCAACTAGCGGGGGTGGTCCCGTCATTAGGCCCATAAAGATGCGCTGAGTAGACCAATCCATTACCCGTATTAGAGAAGGTGTTGCCCAAGATACCGGTCAAGTCAGAACACCAGCTCAATCCTCCCAAAAGGCAGACATTTTCCGCTCCCGCTCCCCGCACCGCGTTCAAAAGCCCCTGCATGCCGGGAGTCCAGGAAGGGGTTCCAGTGGTATTGCCTCCGTTCACCCAGGTGGACCACGAAAGAGCGTTGGTCGGTTCGTTGTACAGGTCGAACAGGACCGCCGGATTATTCTTCACCCAGGGTGTGCCGGCCACTGATCCCCAAAAGGTGACCGCGTTAGCATCGGCCATGGCTTCCTGCCCGGTGGCGGTTCCCCATCCCGCCCCGGTACAAGGGGTCGTGGCGGTGGTTCCGCCGTAGGTGCCGGACCAGTGCAAGTCCATGATGACATAAACATTTTGGGAGGCGCAGTATCGGACGATAGCCGACACCGCCGACTGATATTGGGAAGCCGCGATTTGGGTGATCGAGTTGGAACAGCCGAACCAGAAATCCTGGTTCAAGGGCAGACGAATGATGGAAGCATGCCAGGCCGTAACCGCTTCCTGGACCGCCTGCATGGTATTACCCCCACAGCCGTTGGTGCTGTTGCCGGTAAAACCTCCGCAGTTGGCGCTACTTCCCCCTGGTCCATAACCGTAAGGTGAGAATTCCAGCCCGTCGATATCCACGCCTTTTAAATGAAGAGTACAGCCGCCCGTCGGAGAGGTCGTGATCTGGTTGCCCTTGACGTAAAGGTAATCGATTTGCGCGAAGGCGCTTTGACCCGCAAGGAAGATTGATAAAAACCAAAGAACCGCTGTTAAAACAAACGGGATCCTGGAATTTTGAAATGGAAGCATACCCACCCTAATGGAATATTCTTGAAACGATATCTACTGTTAAAACGCCTAATTTATTCTTTAAGTATTAACTGAACCATTAACAACCATATTCTTTGCCAATTGAACGGAAGAAAACTTGATTAATTTTACCACTGAATAAGCATTCCGTTAACAACGGGGCCAGGAAGTTATGGTTTTGTCACCATCGTGAGTTTAACCGCTTTATCTGGTTTATCGGAACCTCTAGTAATCGATTGGGTTGCGGAATTAACGACCGCCCATCATTACTTGGTGACGTGAAGATTAATGTTTTGCGATTGCTCTACTTCCCGCAACTCATAGCCGGCCCATTCGAGCTACCGGTAGTGGCAGGGGATGGCGGTAGTTAATTACCCCTTATGCCGGTAGTGGAAGGTCAACCTACCAGTAGCGACAAACCTATATGCCAGTAGTGGCTGGGGAACTTATGAAAAGATGTTTATAGGTTAAACCTAGTGGGTGGGATAAACACAATGAAAATGTTTTAATGATAATTGTTTCTAGTTAAAACTTAGGTAGCGGGGACTTTTAAAGTGGAAAGAATTGTTGAGGATTTCGCAAGCTGGACTCACTTCTGCCCATTAAATTTACTACCGCAAGATAAGCATCTTTCCTATGGACCGCCCGGCGTTGGTCGTTACCACCACATAATAAAGACCGCTGGCTAAGGGTTTTCCCCACTTGTCCGTAAGACTTAAGGACACGTCCGTCCCTGATGGTATTTGGAGGTATGTGTTGTCCTGCACCTTCCGAAAGGCCAAAGTGAAGACCTTCACCCTTACATCCGAGTTCCCAAAATAGGCGGGCGGCCTTACCTTGACCGGTACCGTTCCATCAGCCGGGTTGGGATAAACCACTGGGAATGTCTCCGGAATAGCTGTCGCCGTCATCGTGCTCGTAGGCGACAGGGTCGGAGTTGGACTCAGAGTTGGCGTGGAGGTCGGCTGGCTGACGATGGCCTGAGTTCCCGCGATGGGTAATCCTGTGAAATTGACCGCTTCCCCGTTCGTCCCGGTAGCCCCAGTCACGTTGAATGAATAAGTCCCTACGGCGGAAGAAAAGAATGTGGCTTCAATGTCATAAACCGCTGAACCACCGTTGCCAGGTATGACATCGGAGTAATTAAAGATTGCCGTATTGACAGTGAATGTCGTGGTCGCGATGGACACCCCATTCTTCAAAAGCGTCAGAGTAGTGATATTCGTGGGGGAACCACCTGATACCGTAACCGTCAGGCTGGTCATGGTGAATGGATTAGGGCTTGAGTCGGTGAATTTAACCTCATCAACCGTCACGCCCGTTGAACCGCTCAAAAGATCGATGAAAGACGGTGGAGCTGCCGGCCCTTCCCCTCCCAGGACTGTGATAGGAGTAAAGGTTGGCGTATTGGTCAAAGTAAATGTAGGCGTATTGGTCCAGGTAAATGTCGCGGTTCCGGTGAATGTCGGCGTGGGTGTGCTGGTAGCCGTAAAGGTGTTGGTGGAAGTGGCGGTATTGGTGGCGGTAAAGGTAAGTGTGGGTGTGAAGGTCACTGTCGGGGTATAGGTCAGGGTCGCTGTTGAGGTTAAGGTAAATGTACCCGTATTGGTGGCGGTCGCCGTTGGGGTCCTAGTCTGGGTTGGGGTTCCAGTGTTGGTAGCGGTATAGGTCAGGGTGGGGGAAAGGGTATAGGTTGTGGTGAAACTCTCCGTCGGTGTATAGGTCAATGTGGCTGAATTCGTACCAGTGGCCGAATTTGTAGCCGTAGCCGTGGACGTGGACGAAAGGGTCATGGATGGTGTAAAGGTGATGGTCGGAGTGGAAGTATCCGTGGGAGAGAACTGGGGTGTATAGGTTGGTGTGGTCGTCGAGCTCGAGGACGGCGTCATTGTTGGGCTAGCCGAGGGGGTTGACGTATTAGTAGGAGACAGGGTGGGTGAAGAAGTAGCGGACTGAGTGGCGGTATTGGTGGGAGTTGGGGTTGGCGTAGACCCGCAGGAAACAGGAGCGATATCGGGCGGAAGCGAACCTAATCGGGTCTGCAATTGGGCGTCAAAAAGTGACGAGGGAGATAATCCGGTACGGTTGATTCCCTCGTAGGCCACGTTTCCACGCGGTCCCAACTGGGGTCCGTTGCCCGTCATGATGGTGCCGTAAACATAACTGGCCGCGAGATCCTGGGAATTGTCGTAGATGGTAGCCCCTCCGGAGGGCCCGATGACCAGGGCATCCGAATCCCCTGTGTAGGTAGCTGGTGAACACTGGACTGAACCAGCCTGCCAGTTGCCCAACGGGTTGGCCGAGGTTCCTGAATAATTCCACACGACCCCTCCGGCGAAGGTTTCATAAGCCCCACTGCTTTGGGTATCCCGGTTCTCGGCTAATAGCCCCGTTCCCGATTGACTGTGCATATCCCAGAGGAGTCGCTGGGAATAGGCAAAATGGGTGTCGTCGCATTCCATCGTCACGCTCGCCGAATTACTGATGGTCTTGATGGAATTGCATCGGGTATAGACGACCATATTCGTCATGGCGTATTCGTTGGTGAAATTATGCCTCATGTTGGTGGCCGTACAGCGTTTGTAAAGGACCGCCGAGGAAGCGTAGGTGTAGAAACCATAACCCCATCCTCCCCCGCCATAATCCTGCGCACCCGAGATAGCGCAATCCATGACCGTAATGCGGGTCGACCAGGCGGGCTTGATGCCGTTCTTGGCGATGTTATTGATATGGATATCCCTCGCCCAACCATTGAAGATCCCTTTGAAGGCCAGGGCTGTTCCCGAGGGGCGGCCGCCATTGTTGGTGTTGGCTAGAACCTGGATGGATAAACCCTCGATGCCGTCGTTCTCGATGTACTGGCTGGCGTTTGGCTTGTAGAACCACACGGTGGAATCGCTGTTATGCATGGTCCAGGGAATGGGCGCGTCCAGTGTGATGACATTGCCGCTGATGGCCGTGATCTTGCGTGGGTAACAGAGTGTGTTGCTGAAAGCCCCGTCCGTTCCTGTCCCGGGAGGGTTGGTAGTCCAGGTGCCGGCGCTGTCGTCATCCACAAGGGTGGTCCAGAAATACTGCTGGACTACTACCCAGTTCCCAACGGCGAAACTGGTGCTTGAACCAACGGTGACCGATTGGTCGCCCCGGTTCACGTCAGCGCATGAGGTGGTGACTGGCGCTTGCCCCGGTTCCGCCCACTGGCTGTACCCGATCCCACCCCCTCCCATGAAGGTAAACGGCGCTTCGGTCAAGGTATCCCCAGGGTTATATGACGAGGCAATGACAATGGTGGTAGCCCCGCTTCCCGCCCCCATAATGCGGATATTACCGCTAGCGATGGTGACCGTCCCCGAGAGAGTGACCGTTCCCGAGGGTATCCAAAGCGTCCCGCCTCCCAAACCCACCAAAGTGGCAAGGCTTGCGCGCAGGGCCGCCGTGACATCCCCAGTGCTGGACATAGTCACGTTGTTGCAAGGAATGGAATCCCCAACTCCCACCTGAGACAGCTTATAACCTGTGTAGGAATAATCGTCGAGCTTGAAATTGCGTCCGCTCACATTGACCACCGGCTCAGTCCAATTGACTCCGCTGGGTTGAAGGAAGGCCGAATTCCAAGCACCCGCCACAGTTGGCGTTGGCGTTTGAGTGGGGGTTTGGGTTGGTGAAAATGTGAAAGTAAAGCTAGGCGAAGGGGTTGGGGTCGCGGTGTTGGTACGGGTCAAAGTGGCGGAATTTGTTGGAGTAAAGGTACTCGTCGGGGTGGGAGTAGGAGTGGAACAGATAGTGGTGAAGGCCGAAGCCACGATCATGTAGGAAGCCGTGTAATAAAGACCGGTTTCGTTAACGATCCAGGGCTGGGTCGTGTCGTAGTTGGTCCCCGTTTCATTGTCGTAGTCCCAATCCCTGTATTCCTTCTCGTAGGGCGGCGCGGCCCCGCCAGAGAGGAGAGGCGGCTGGGCCTGGCCGCTTCCGTAATATTGGTCGCAAGCTCCATCCGGCACGATGCCCGGCGGCGGCCCAAAGGAGGAGGGTCCGCTGTCACTGACGCCGTAATTATCCACCCCAGCGAAATAGGGATAGAGTGGGTCCACCACCGAGACGGGCTTTCCGATGAAGTCATTGTAGGAATAGGTGCCGGGGCCATCGCCGTTATTGTTATAGTTCCCAAACCACTGGTGATAGATGCGCCAAACCCCGTGGGAAGCTCCGATGGCGGCCGCATTGGTCATATAGGTCATGTTTAGGGTGTTGGCGCCGTTCATGTAATGCAGGAAATCCTCGGCATGCTGGACGCACTGGGAGACGGACTGGCTGCCTGTCGCTCCGATCTTCGCCGCCCAGAGCAGTTCCAGGGCATAATTCATCTTCACTTCGTTCGCACCCCAGTAATAGTCCCAGCTATGGAGAGCCGAATTGTAGGAATCGACTTGGGCGAAAAGATCGTTCATCAACGTGGACCAATCAGCCTTCATTTCTGTCACCACCGCCGGGGTGGCGTTAGTGGATTCGATATAGGCCAGGATACCCCAATTCTGTTGAAACTTATCCTCGTTGAGCCAGAACCCGTTCCAGGCTTGGTAGTTATTCACAATGGACTGGGCCGCGGACTCGATGGAAGCCGGCCCCCCGAGGGCCTCTTCCATGCGGAACAACTCGGCGGCGGCCCAAAATTTGAAATCATCGCTAGTCCAGGTGGTCTCGTAGGTGTTCCAAGTAGCCTCGGCCGCTCCGCGCAAAGTGGTGGCATAGCTCGCCATGCCCGGGACCGTGGACATCACTCGGGCCGAGTTGGAAAGCATAGCCACGAACTGTGCTTCCCCGTCCCCGTTGGGAGGATAGTAGTAGCGAACAGCCGTATCCGCACTGGGAGGCGATTGGCCACCACCCCCGTTGGCGTGGACCACCGAAAGCACGTGTTTGTCGGTCATCTGCATCTTCAAATACCAGTCCAGTTCCCATTTGGCCTCGTTGAGGATGTCCGGGTTGCCGTTGCCAGTTTCCGGGATATTGGAGGATATGGACGTGAAAAGAGAAGGATTCCACTCATAGGCCAGCATCAGGTCGTGGATGGCCTCGCCCGAGTCTCCCCCCCAGCTTTGGCAGGAACCTGAGGGTGTGGAGCCGATGTATTTGTTGAAGTCCCCCGCGTCGTGCCATCCTCCGGTCAGGTTCAAGGTGCCGTAGGTATTGGGGTAGGTACATCCTGGAGCCGGCCCGCAGGTCGCATCCTGTAAGTGGCAGCTACCCGCGTCCGACCAGTTAGTCCCCGCGTATTGTGCGGGCTTGGCGCAACCGCAACGCTGATAATAAAGCGCCTTCAAGGTGGCCGACATGGGCGCCTGATAAACGCAATCGTTTATCTGGAAATTGTAGGATTGCTCGTTAAGGCTGGTGGAATAGATGTAATAAGTGCCGGGCACGCTGAACGCGGAAAAATCAGCCCACCAAATGGTGTCTCCGGTAATTCCGGTGGTATCCGTTCCCTTGCTAGTGATGTTTCCAGCTGGAACAGTATAGGCCAGGACGCTGGTGCTGGCGTTATAGACGCCAACGATGGTTCCGGGGTTCGAGGTGAAAAAAGCGATCTTGGTATCGGTCGTTCGGTAGCCGAAATTATCAATTTTGATCTTGCCGGTAATGTTCCCAGCGATGGCAATTATAGGCGTACTCAAGAGAACCAATATCACGAATAAAAAATGGATTAGTCTTCTTCCAAAATTCATAAAACTCCGGCTTAAAACGTTTTTGGTTTCCCGTGTTAAATCGCTTTCTTGCCTTAGTTTATCGCATTACCAGTAGGATTTGGGCCGAAAGATGTGAAAACTTAAAAATCCTGGAGAAATACAAATAAACCTGTTCTTATTTGGTTGTAGATCTCGCCTGAAAGCTGGGGGGGCATAAAGCCTAACAAAATGTACGGGATTAGCCCTAGGGGAAATAGCTTTCAATAGTAGGGGGAAGGATTTCCAAGATGAATTTCGATGGGAAATTAGACATTAAGATATATAGAGGGAAAAACGTGGTTAAACTACCCCAAATTTCTATGAAAGGGCCAAGAAATTTGGTGAGTCGTCCGGGATTCGAACCCGGGACACCCGCATTAAAAGTGCGGTGCTCTACCAACTGAGCTAACGACTCACCCAATCCCTTGGAGGGCTCTAAAAAATATACTTTTTAGCCCCTAAAAGCAAAGCAAATGATCAGCGATTCTCGAATATCTGGGACCTGTCCGGCCCGACCGAAACCCAGGTAATGGGCACCTGAACGTACTTTTCGATCTCATCCAGATAACGCCTGGCTTGCGGGGGAAGGTCCGACAGCTTGGAAGCCTTGGACAGATCGCCATCCCAGCCCGGCATGACTTTGTAGACCGGCTTGCAAAGGGCCAACTGGTTGTAACCAGCCGGGAACTCGCGGATCGTTTTGGTGCCGACCTTGTACCCGACGCACAGATTGATCTTTTCCAAGTAGCTCAACACATCCATCTTGGTGAGCAAGAGGCCGGTGAAGCCGTTGATACGGCAGGCGTACCGAAGGGCGACCAGATCCAGCCAACCACAGCGGCGCGGACGGCCGGTAGTGGCCCCGTATTCCCCGCCACGTTTGCGGATGTCATTGCCGAACACCTCGTCCATTTCCGACGGGAAAGGCCCTTCCCCGACCCGGGTGGTATAGGCTTTGGTGACGCCGTAGATCTCATCCAGCCACTGCGGGCCGATGCCAAGACCCGTGCAAACCCCGCCTACGCTGGCGCTGGAGGAGGTCACGAAAGGATAGGTTCCGAAATCCACGTCCAACAGGGTGCCCTGGGCCCCTTCGGCCAGCAAGTTCTTCCCTTTTTCGACTTGTTCCTGCAGGTAACTGGCCGTGTCTCTCACCAAAGGCTTGATGCGGATGGCCGCCTTAAGGTATTGATCCGAGATGGCGTCGGCGTTCACGCCCTTCACCCCGAAATAGTTCTTCAAAAGGAAGTTCTTCTCTTTCACGACCTGTTTTACTTTGGCCCTGAAATCCTTGGGGTCGAATATGTCGATGACCTTCAGACCCACGCGGGCCATTTTATCCATATAGGCCGGGCCGATGCCGCGATTGGTGGTTCCGATCTTGGTGGAGCCTTTATGGCCCTCGGCGGCCCCGTCCAATAAACGGTGGTAAGGCATCAAAAGATGGGTTCGGTCGCTGATGACCAGGCGGTCCTTCAGGCGGACGCCCGCGTTGACCAGCGAGTCTATCTCGCCCAAGAGGGCGATGGGGTCCAGGACGACCCCGTTGCCGATGACGCAGGTCTTGCCGGTATGGAGGATGCCCGAGGGGATCTGATGGAACACGAATTTCTGGCCGTTGGCCACGACCGTGTGACCGGCGTTGCTGCCGCCCTGGTAGCGGGCGACGATATCGACCTGTTCGGTCAGGACGTCCACCATTTTCGCCTTGCCCTCGTCGCCCCACTGGGCGCCGATGATGACGATGTTCTTTTTAGAACGCTTTCTTTTCGCGATGGGATTGACGTTTATCCTGGCCATAGTTGTCCTTTGAAATTCTCGGCTTGAAACAGGCAAAAAAAAACTCTGCCGAACGGGACAGAGTTGGAACTGCCTCTAAAACGGGTCAATTTTATGTTAATTCCAACATTAAAACAAGCTTTGAATCATGCCCGGCCATTCAGGCGCCATGTTTAAGAAGCGTTGCCGCCCTTAATTCGTGTCGCCCTCCGGCACCAGGCCTTCGTGGGTGCTGGTTTGCTGTCTTTTCAGAAGATCTTTGATCTCGTAATTGTTGGGGTCCAGTTCCTCCGCTTTTCTCAAGGAATAGAGCGCGGAAGCCTCTTTTCCATCTTTCATGAAGGACAAAGCCTGGTCGTAATAGTGCTTAGCGTCATCGGACATCGGTCTGGGAGTCGTGATCCATTCGTTACAGGAGGATTTCTCTTTCCCGTCCACATAAGAAGTGACGTAAGCGTGGTAGCGGACGCCGTTCTTTGCCCCCCGCAACAGGCAATATTTGCTTTGAATGGGCTCTTGCTTGGCCCGATGGAAATCCTTCTCGTCGTCGGTGCGGATGTAGATCAAGTACCCGTCGGCGTGACTTCCTTCGGGAATATCCCAGCGCAGATAGATCTTTTGGTCGCCAACGAAGGATTCGATGATGGAAGGCTTGGAATCGATGGTTCCCTCCCCCACGTCGAACAACCAACTGGCGGAAATGCGGTGACTGTTACCCAGGTTGTCCGAATGGCCCATATAGGCGTAATCGATGGTCCATTGGGGATTACGATAACTGGCGCCGACGCTGAAATCGCCCGGGAGGGTCAAAAAGCTCGTGAATCCGGCGCGGAAACCCAGCCGTCCGTCCAAGAACCAATGCTCCACCCCGGTCCGTATCCTTAAATTCTGCTCATTCAACAGGATATCGTTCGAAAGGGTCCAGGGCATATCGACCGCCAAGGTGGTATAGGGGTCGAACATAAAGGCCACACCCGGGGTCAAGATGGGCGGGATGGTTTGCTCGACGCCCGTTTGATCGAACCGAACAGATGTGGATATATCGGTCAATACCAACCCGGCGGAAAATCTCATCTTGTTTTCCAAGGGCTTTACATATAGGAACCCTAAGTCCGCCGGCCGCGCCCTCGGCGGTCCCTGTCCCATTGCCCAGGTCGGTATAAAGGTACCGAAAGTTGATACCGACGAACAAACGGTTATCCGGAAGCTTCATCAAAGGGATAGCCACTGAGCCGGTGTATTGATCCTCATGGGAACCAGGGATATCCGTAAAGAAAAGATTATTGGTACTTAAGCCCAGATGGATATCGCTTTTGAGCGCGTAGTCGAATGAAAAGAAAAGACTGTGGTTTTTGTCGTTGAACAGCGAACCATAACTTCCCGTGAGGTAAGGCAAGTCCAATTGGGCTATCCCTGCCGGGTTCCAATAGGAAGCGCTGGGGTCGTCCGCGATGGCCACGAAAGCCCCGGCCAAACCCATCGCGCGGGTTCCCACGCCCAAGTTACCGCCGCGGTCGAAAAGAGCGAAGGAAGTTCGGGGAGAGCTGATACCGATGGCCAGGATCAACAGAAGAATACGCGAGAAATAGGTTGGGGAAGATAGGGATATTTTCATTTTTGGTTCCTGATGTTTCACATCGGCCCTTGGAATTGGTTTAATGCAAGACCATCACTTTGACGACCTTGTGCGATTTTTGCGCGGACGTGGGGTCAACCCCATCCAAAACCGCCAGATAAACGCCGGACGCGACCTGCTGGAGGCTGTTATTGGTGGTATCCCAAGACGTTTTCCCGTTGGCGAATGTCAGCGTCTTGATCAACTCACCGGCCACACTATACATTTTTATTGTACTTTGACCATCAGCCGATATGCCAGCAAAAGAAGCGTAGAACTGGACCGTTTCGCCGGTATGCGCCACATTGGGCATGGCGGCGAATTGAACGGCCGGTTGATCGCCATTGGTGTCAATGTAAGCGTCACGGGCCAGGATAACGATATTACCGTTCCGGTCGTGCTCTTCCAGTACGAAATGGTAGAAGCCGTTCGGGACCGGTGTCCCCGTTGTGTCCAACCCATTCCAATCCCCGATGAGCTGGCCGTTCAAATAAACCTTGATGTTCCCTCCCGTCCCCGACGGGTTGGGCGCGTAGCTTGAAAGGCTCATCGAATAATTGGTCCCGCTCGTGAAAGTGATATTCCCACAGACACTCGCGATCTTTTCCCCCCGTTCATCATAAATATTGACCAGTTGCTGGCCGCAAAGGACGGTCGCTGTCACGGTGGCCGAATTGGTCGGAGTAATGGTGATCTGGGGCGTCGTGGTGGGCGTAATGGTGGACGTATTGGTCGATGTCCTGGTCATTGTGAACGTAGGTGTGATGGTCGGGGTGTTCGTGAATGTGAAGGTCATGGTGCTAGTGGCCGTATCAGTCGTGGTTTTACTGGCCGTCATGGTCGGCGTCGTGGTGGGCGTATTTGTGAGCGTCCTGGTCGAGGTGGGGGTGGCCGTCGAGGTGGCGGTAGTAGTGGCCGTTACAGTTGGGGTATTCGTGCCGGTCATCGTGGCCGTATTCGTCGCGGTATTCGTACGGGTATTCGTGACTGTCATGGTCGCGGTGGCGGTCGGTGTGGCCGTATTCGTCGCCGAGTTCGTTGCTGTGTTCGTCGGGGTATTCGAGGCTGTGTTGGTAGCCGTATTGGTCGCGGAGGCTGTTGCACTGTTCGTAACGGTATTGGAAGCCGTCGCGGTGGCTGTGTTGGTCGCCGTATTGGTCGAGGTATTCGTCGCGGTCCCAGTCATTGTTGATGATGGCGTATTGGTCTGGGAGGCTGTCGCGCTATTCGTAGCGGAGTTGGTCGCTGTATTCGTAGCTGTGTTAGTTGCCGTATTGGTAGGAGTATTCGTCGCGCTGCTCGTAGCCGTATTGGTCGCCGTATTCGAGGCTGTATTGGTAGCGGAATTTGTCGCTGTCGCGGTCGATGTCGATGTTGGCGTGTTGGTCGGGGAGGCCGTCGCGCTATTCGTGGCCGAGTCGGTAGCCGTGTTGGTAGCTGTATTAGTGGACGTATTCGTATGTGTATTCGTGGAAGTGTTCGTCGCAGTGTTGGTCCATGTGATGGTCGGCGTGTCGGTAGGCGGCAGGGTCCCGGTATCCGTGGCCGTAAAGGTACAAGTGATGGTCGGGGTATAGGTAATGGTGTTGGTGGATGTCTCAGTCATTGTTGATGTTGGAGTATTGGTCTGGGAGGCTGTCGCGCTATTGGTGGCAGTATCTGTGGTGGTGTTAGTCGCCGTATTCGTAGCGGAATCGATCGGGGTATTGGTCGCGGTGTTCGTGGCTGTGTTGGTCGCTGTGCTGGACATGGTGGCCGTTGGTGTGTTGGTAGGCGTATGGGTGGCGGTGTTGGTCGCCGAGTTCGTAGCAGTATCGGTCATGGTATTGGTCGCCGTATCTGTCGTCGTATTGGTCGGCGTGTTAGTGGCGGTATCCGTCGGTGAGTTTGTGGCCGAATTGGTGGCTGTGTTGGTAGGGGTATCCGTGGGGGTGTTTGTAGCGGTGTTCGTGGGTGAATTAGTCGCTGTATTCGTGGCAGTGTCCGTCGGGGTGTTAGTGGCCGAATTGGTAGCTGTATCGGTAGCAGTAGCTGTAGCGGTGTTGGTTGCCGTATTGGTAGCCGTATCAGTCGTTGTATTTGTGGCTGTGTTAGTCGCCGTATTCGTGGCCGTACTGGTAGAAGTGTTAGTGGCGGTATCAGTCGGTGTGTTGGTAGCCGAATTCGTCGAGGTATTGGTGGCAGTGTTGGTAGCTGTATCTGTCGCGGTATTCGTGGCTGTCAGCGTGGCTGTATTAGTAGCGGTGTTTGTCGCTGTGTCGGTGGCGGTGTTTGTAGCCGTATTAGTGGCGGAATTTGTGGCTGTGTTGGTCACTGTGTTCGTGGCCGTATTAGTGGCTGTATTCGTAGCGGTGTTGGTAGCGGTGTTCGTAGCAGTTGCAGTGTTCGTCGCTGTATTAGTTGGAGTGTTTGTAGCCGTGTTTGTAGCAGTATCCGTGGTCGTGTTAGTGTTCGTATTCGTCACGGTGTTCGTGGCAGTGTTCGTCGCAGTATTGGTTGCCGTATTGGTCGCAGTGTTGGTGGTGGTATTCGTAGCTGTAGCGGTGTTCGTCGCTGTGTTAGTAGCTGTGTTGGTAGCCGTGTTAGTAGCCGTGTTTGTAGCAGTATTCGTGGCCGTATTAGTGGCTGTATTGGTAGCCGTGTTAGTAGCTGTATTAGTGGCCGTGTTCGTCGCGGTGTTGGTGGCGGTATTCGTAGCTGTAGCGGTGTTCGTCGCAGTGTTGGTAGCTGTGTTAGTCGGGGTGTTAGTGGCCGTGTTTGTAGCAGTATTCGTGGCCGTATTAGTGGTCGTATTGGTCATCGTATTAGAAGCGGTATTAGTGGCTGTATTGGTAGCCGTGTTCGTGGCAGTGTTCGTCGCAGTATTGGTTGCCGTATTGGTCGCAGTGTTAGTGGCGGTATTCGTAGCTGTAGCGGTGTTCGTCGCCGTGTTGGTAGCTGTGTTAGTTGGGGTGTTTGTGGCCGTGTTTGTAGCAGTATTTGTGGTCGTATTGGTCGCCGTATTAGAAGCGGTATTAGTGGCTGTATTGGTAGCCGTGTTCGTCGCAGTATTGGTTGCCGTATTGGTCGCAGTGTTGGTGGCGGTATTCGTAGCTGTAGCGGTGTTCGTCGCTGTGTTGGTAGCTGTGTTAGTCGGGGTGTTAGTGGCAGTATTTGTAGCAGTATTCGTGGCCGTATTAGTGGTCGTATTGGTCGCCGTATTAGTAGCGGTATTGGTAGCCGTGTTCGTGGCAGTGTTCGTCGCTGTATTGGTTGCCGTATTGGTCGCAGTGTTAGTGGCGGTATTCGTAGCTGTAGCGGTGTTCGTCGCCGTGTTGGTAGCTGTGTTAGTTGGGGTGTTTGTGGCCGTGTTTGTAGCAGTATTCGTAGCCGTATTAGTGGTCGTATTGGTCGCCGTATTAGTGGCGGTATTGGTAGCCGTGTTCGTAGCCGTGTTCGTCGCAGTATTGGTCGCAGTGTTGGTGGCGGTATTCGTAGCTGTAGCGGTGTTCGTCGCTGTGTTGGTAGCTGTGTTAGTTGGGGTGTTAGTGGCCGTGTTTGTAGCAGTATTCGTGACCGTATTAGTGGTCGTATTGGTCGCCGTATTAGTGGCGGTATTGGTAGCCGTGTTCGTAGCAGTGTTCGTCGCAGTATTGGTTGCCGTATTGGTCGCAGTGTTGGTGGCGGTATTCGTAGCTGTAGCGGTGTTCGTCGCTGTGTTAGTAGCTGTGTTGGTAGCCGTGTTTGTAGCAGTATTCGTGGCCGTATTAGTGGCTGTATTGGTAGCCGTGTTAGTAGCTGTATTAGTGGCCGTGTTCGTCGCGGTGTTGGTGGCGGTATTCGTGGCCGTATTAGTGGTCGTATTGGTCATCGTATTAGAAGCGGTATTAGTGGCTGTATTGGTAGCCGTGTTCGTCGCAGTATTGGTTGCCGTATTGGTCGCAGTGTTAGTGGCGGTATTCGTAGCTGTAGCGGTGTTCGTCGCTGTGTTGGTAGCTGTGTTAGTCGGGGTGTTAGTGGCCGTGTTTGTAGCAGTATTCGTGGCCGTATTAGTGGTCGTATTGGTCGCCGTATTAGTGGCGGTATTGGTAGCCGTGTTCGTAGCAGTGTTCGTCGCAGTATTGGTTGCCGTATTGGTCGCAGTGTTGGTGGCGGTATTCGTAGCTGTAGCGGTGTTCGTCGCTGTGTTAGTAGCTGTGTTGGTAGCCGTGTTTGTAGCAGTATTCGTGGCCGTATTAGTGGCTGTATTGGTAGCCGTGTTAGTAGCTGTATTAGTGGCCGTGTTCGTCGCGGTGTTGGTGGCGGTATTCGTAGCTGTAGCGGTGTTCGTCGCAGTGTTGGTAGCTGTGTTAGTTGGGGTGTTTGTGGCCGTGTTTGTAGCAGTATTCGTGGCCGTATTAGTGGTCGTATTGGTCGCCGTATTAGAAGCGGTATTAGTGGCTGTATTGGTAGCCGTGTTCGTCGCAGTATTGGTTGCCGTATTGGTCGCAGTGTTGGTGGCGGTATTCGTAGCTGTAGCGGTGTTCGTCGCTGTGTTGGTAGCTGTGTTAGTCGGGGTGTTAGTGGCCGTGTTTGTAGCAGTATTCGTAGCCGTATTAGTGGTCGTATTGGTCGCCGTATTAGTAGCAGTATTGGTAGCCGTATTGGTCTTGGTATTGGTAGCTGTATTAGTAGCTGTGTTCGTGGCAGTGTTCGTCGCAGTATTGGTTGCCGTATTGGTCGCAGTGTTGGTGGCGGTATTCGTAGCTGTTTCGGTGTTCGTCGCCGTGTTGGTAGCTGTGTTAGTTGGGGTGTTTGTGGCCGTGTTTGTAGCAGTATTCGTAGCTGTATTAGTGGTCGTATTGGTCGCCGTATTAGTAGCAGTATTGGTAGCTGTGTTAGTTGGGGTGTTAGTGGCCGTGTTTGTAGCAGTATTCGTGGCCGTATTGGTGGCGGTATTCGTAGCTGTAGCGGTGTTCGTCGCTGTGTTGGTAGCTGTGTTAGTTGGGGTGTTAGTGGCCGTGTTTGTAGCAGTATTTGTGGTCGTATTGGTCGCCGTATTAGTAGCGGTATTAGTGGCTGTATTGGTAGCCGTGTTCGTGGCAGTGTTCGTCGCAGTATTGGTTGCCGTATTGGTCGCAGTGTTAGTGGCGGTATTCGTAGCTGTAGCGGTGTTCGTCGCCGTGTTGGTAGCTGTGTTAGTTGGGGTGTTAGTGGCCGTGTTTGTAGCAGTATTCGTGGCCGTATTGGTCGCAGTGTTGGTGGCGGTATTCGTAGCTGTAGCGGTGTTCGTCGCTGTGTTGGTAGCTGTGTTAGTCGGGGTGTTAGTGGCCGTGTTTGTAGCAGTATTCGTAGCCGTATTAGTGGTCGTATTGGTCGCCGTATTAGTAGCAGTATTGGTAGCCGTATTGGTCTTGGTATTGGTAGCTGTATTAGTAGCTGTGTTCGTGGCAGTGTTCGTCGCAGTATTGGTTGCCGTATTGGTCGCAGTGTTGGTGGCGGTATTCGTAGCTGTAGCGGTGTTCGTCGCCGTGTTGGTAGCTGTGTTAGTTGGGGTGTTAGTGGCCGTGTTTGTAGCAGTATTCGTGGCCGTATTGGTCGCAGTGTTGGTGGCGGTATTCGTAGCTGTAGCGGTGTTCGTCGCTGTGTTGGTAGCTGTGTTAGTCGGGGTGTTAGTGGCCGTGTTTGTAGCAGTATTCGTAGCCGTATTAGTGGTCGTATTGGTCGCCGTATTAGTAGCCGTATTTGTCTTGGTATTGGTAGCTGTATTAGTAGCTGTGTTCGTCGCAGTATTGGTTGCCGTATTGGTCGATGTGTTGGTGGCGGTATTTGTAGCTGTAGCGGTGTTCGTCGCTGTATTGGTAGCTGTGTTAGTCGGGGTGTTAGTGGCAGTATTTGTAGCAGTATTCGTGGCCGTATTAGTGGTCGTATTGGTCGCCGTATTAGTAGCGGTATTGGTAGCCGTGTTCGTGGCAGTGTTCGTCGCAGTATTGGTTGCCGTATTGGTCGCAGTGTTAGTGGCGGTATTCGTAGCTGTAGCGGAGTTCGTCGCCGTGTTGGTAGCTGTGTTAGTCGGGGTGTTAGTGGCAGTATTTGTAGCAGTATTCGTGGCCGTATTAGTGGTCGTATTGGTCGCCGTATTAGTAGCCGTATTAGTCTTGGTATTGGTAGCTGTATTAGTAGCTGTGTTCGTGGCTGTGTTCGTCGCAGTATTGGTTGCTGTATTGGTCGCAGTGTTAGTGGCGGTATTCGTAGCTGTAGCGGTGTTCGTCGCTGTATTGGTAGCTGTGTTAGTCGGGGTGTTAGTGGCCGTGTTTGTAGCAGTATTCGTAGCCGTGTTAGTGGTCGTATTGGTCGCCGTATTTGTCTTGGTATTGGTAGCTGTATTAGTAGCTGTGTTCGTGGCTGTGTTCGTCGCAGTATTGGTTGCCGTATTGGTCGCAGTGTTAGTGGCGGTATTCGTAGCTGTAGCGGTGTTCGTCGCTGTATTGGTAGCTGTGTTAGTCGGGGTGTTAGTGGCAGTATTTGTAGCAGTATTCGTGACCGTATTAGTGGTCGTATTGGTCGCCGTATTAGTAGCGGTATTGGTAGCCGTGTTCGTGGCAGTGTTCGTCGCAGTATTGGTTGCCGTATTGGTCGCAGTGTTAGTGGCGGTATTCGTAGCTGTAGCGGAGTTCGTCGCCGTGTTGGTAGCTGTGTTAGTCGGGGTGTTAGTGGCAGTATTTGTAGCAGTATTCGTGGCCGTATTAGTGGTCGTATTGGTCGCCGTATTAGTAGCCGTATTTGTCTTGGTATTGGTAGCTGTATTAGTAGCTGTGTTCGTCGCAGTATTGGTTGCCGTATTGGTCGATGTGTTGGTGGCGGTATTAGTTGCAGTGTTGGTGGCCGTCGGGGTATTCGTTCCGGTGTTAGTGACCGTATTCGTCCCGGTGTTTGTGGCAGTATTGGTGGCCGTGTTGGTAGCTGTATTGGTAGCTGTGTTAGTGGCAGTGTTGGTGGCTGTCTGAGTGTTCGTCCCAGTGTTTGTGGCCGTATTAGTAGCGGTATTAGTCGCTGTGTTTGTTGCTGTATTAGTCTTTGTATTGGTGGCCGTATTTGTAGTGGTATTAGTTGCTGTATTAGTAGCGGAATTCGTTGGCGTATAGGTAACTGTATTAGTCGGAGTATTGGTCCCCGTATTGGTAATTGTATTGGTTGCGGAATTAGTGGCGGTATTGGAAGGCGTGTTCGTTGGGGTATTAGTCGCGGTATTAGTCGCGGTATTCGTAGGAGTACTGGTATTGCAAGGGCCATTAATGATTTCGACAGCTTGAATATCCGCCTTCACATTCGCCCCCAAACCATAAGTCAGCGTATAGGATTGAATAATCGTCGTGGTTAAATCATCCCCTTCTGTCTCGCTAGTATCATTCTCCAGCCATCTTTCAACCTGAGGAGAATTAGGCGTGATGGAAGTCCCCGTTCCCCAAGAAAGACAGGTGGATGCGATCAAACTATTAACCGCGGTCGTCGTGAGGGAAATTGTTTGGGTTGTATTAGCGGCATCATCCACAGAGTTAACCGCCCCTATGGGCGTGGTCTGATTAACGCCTTGGTAACTTATCGCGCCGATATGTAAGACTTTGCCTGCCGCCAAGTTTGTATAAACGGTTATCGGATTAGTACCAGTCTGAGGGTTCACTAAATACCAAGTTTCAAGAGTGTTATGGCCGGCACCCGTTCCAAGTCGAGCGCCCACCGCCATGGTTAGTTTAGTAGAGCCATAAGTAATACTGGTCGCGGCATCCGCGAGCGCGCTAGCTTCGATCGCGATTTGAACAAGGAGCAAATTTTGCGAACCGGAAACCGTATGATTAAAAACCGCTCCAGTCGCTGTACCAGTAAAGGTTGTGGCTGAATCAAATGTGATCGGGCATGGGTTAGGGGTAATGGTAGGAGTATTCGTAACAGTAGGCGTAGAAGTAAAAGTAGGGGTAAAAGTCGGTGTATAGGTAAAGGTAAATGTAGGCGTCCATGTCGGGAAAGGCCCGCCCGGGCAACCAAATGCATTGATCGAATAAACCGTAGTACCCGCGGTTCCTGTTCCGAATGGAGACAGTAATCCATCATAAGTTACACCGGCGTAAGCAACTGTATCTGAATTTCCTCCAGTTGTTGCTGACGCAACGGTTCCTGTTGTCCCGGTAAAATAAAAAGCCAACCAATAGGTACCTGAATTCAGCGGAGTATTAGGCAGGTTAAATGTATTCCACTTCGCGGCCGTCATGGGCTCCTGATTGCTTTGCACGATCAAATTTCCAGGTGTTCCTGCGTTATCCGTGTAAATACCAGCCACAGCTGTCAAAGCGGTGGCGGTATCAGGATAAAGTTCCATTTCGGAAATATTGGTGGAACTAGAAAGCGTGTACTTAGAACCGGCCATGCTATTGACTAGATTAGGGCTTGCCGTCCCGCCGATTGTGGTTGTCCCAAATGTGACCGGGTTACAAGTAGGCGTCGCTGTCGGAGTGAAACAACCAGTAGTACTACCCGTAATATATTGCAAACTGCTGGAAGCCCCGGTCGCCGCTGTGAAACCGTAATAAACCATCTTTTGTCCACCAAATACCTGGTTGATCAAATCCCTGACATAGGTCATGACCAATGTGCCATCCACTGTAAGGGTTAGTGTCGTCGTCCCTGGGGTCCAGCTTACGACATAGGTGTGTGTAGCGTTATTTTCAAGCGAAGCGCCGAAAGTATATGGACAGGGTAAAGAAGCATAACTGCAGGTACTGGCGGCTAGACCGTTTTCTTGCGGAATAAGAACGCTGTTGGTTGGATAGGTCTCTATGGCAAACGCCACAGAGGGTGATATTGGGCTAACACCGGAATAACCTTTGCAAGATCCGCAAGGTTGCCCGTTTCCGCTCAAAGCCGAAGTGCCGCGCGGATCATCTTGTAGGACAAAATCAATACCATCAGCCCCCCCTGCTGCCGCGCCAAAATAAGCGTTAAAAGTATAAGTAAAGCCTTGAGTCAGATCGATCATTGAGGAATTCCACGCGGCGCCACTTTCTGCGATGGCATTGGTCGTCAATGTCACGGTTGTCCCACCACCTAAAGTAGCGTTTCCAACCGGGATCCAACTAGGACAAGTTTGCGCGTTTAATTTTCCAAAGCCAAAAACAATTAATATAAATACAAAAAAGCCATTCACTGTCTTTCGACTTAATTTCGAAAAGCACGGTAAATATTCACTGGTATTTTCGTGTTTTTTTGTATGGTCATGGTCAAGCAACATCATTTTCATGATCGGTCTAAGTGGGAAAATTTGAACGGATTTCGGAAGGAATTTCGAAACGTTCGTGGGATTGATTTTGTAAGAAACATTAAGAATCCAGTGGATAAAAACAGGTGAAATGGCACAAGTAATTATGCCCCAAATCATTGAGGAATTTTTTGGAATGTTTGGATAGCAATAAATTGTTCTATAAATCAAACGCAAACAAAAACTCCCCTATTTGAGCGATAAAACATAACCGTTAACCGGTTAACATGGAGAAATTATATCGCTTTTATTTAAATTGAGTAAAGGTTACCCAATAATATTTCCCTTACAAATTACCAACAAAATCGATGTTTTTAGACTGTAAAAAGGGAGGAAATCCTAAGGCGGGGTTTTCTAAACATCTGAAAATTGAACCTTTTGAGCGTCCGACCAAAGACCCTCAAGGTCATAAAACTTTCTCGTCTCATCCAGGAATATATGGACAACCACATCCACGAAATCCAGAACGATCCAACCTTTATCTAGGGATCGGTTCTGATAAACGATCTCTTTTTTCAATGCCAACGCGTCTTTTATTGATTCCACCAAGGCATTAACATGGGTATTGGAGGATCCGTTACAAATGACTAAATAATCGGTATAGGACACAACCAAATTCATTTTCAATATCGAGATATCGATTCCCTGTTTATCTTCCAAGGTATTCAATATCGTTTTTAATAATTTATTAGTTTTCTTTTCCAAAACACTTCCTATCTTGGGTTGGCCTTCACTTTAAGTATGGCTTTTGTCAATTCTACGATGATATCCGTTTTAAACTGTTGTTTTAGTTCATCTGCCCTTGTGTAGAGATAACCTTTCTCGCTTACTAAATATCTGGCTGGCAATTGATTCAACGCGCAGGCCAAGATATCTAATTTCTGTTTCTCGGTGATCTTGTAGTCAACATATTCTGCGCATTCCAAAAGTTCATCCAGTGATCTTTTGGTCGCTTCTTCCATGTAATTGACGAGTTCCATGATATCCTCTTTAAAGATACAACTGCTGATTATGTATAAATTGTTCGACCGGTTCCGGGACGAAGTATTTTATGCTTTTCCACTCTCTCACTCTTTGGCGAATACTGGATGAGCTGATATCCGACGTAACAATGTTTTCTATCAAGACGTTTTCAAGTAATTCGGTCGCGATATCGAAATTCTCTGAGCCCAAATAATTCTGGTTGAATATTTTCGTTATATCGTAACCAGGTCGCGGAACCGCTATGAACCTGCATATCTTCAATAACTCCTCCACATTCTTCCAAGAAGTTATTTCCGACAACATATCAGCTCCCACGATGAAGTAAATATTATTCTTAGTCCCATATAATTGGCGAAAATGTTTGATCGTATCTATCGTGAAAGACTTCCCACCTTTCTCTATCTCGTAATCGGACACCTCAAAACAAGGGTTACTCACGGTGGCCAGGTTCACCATGGTCAAACGTAATTTAGCTTCGATCAAATCAGAAGGTTCCTTATGGGGCGGTAAATGATTGGGGACAAAGATAATTTTATCCAGATTGTATTTCGCGCGTATTTCTTCAGCGACAATCAAATGGCCAAAATGTATCGGATTGAATGTTCCCCCAAAGATAGCGATGGATTTCATTCGTTATTCATCCGCATCTTTCAGGAAAGAATTGATCATATCACCTGTTAAAAACTCCCCATCTCCATCGGTTTTTTCGCTCGATTGTTGGACCGGCGTGGCGAATGTTTGCGTTTGTGTTTTTGGGGTAATTTCTGGCACCGAGGTTCCAGTAATCTTTTTCTTTGTGGGCTCATCGATCACCTGGGGCGATGAAATGATCCTACCTTTAGCCGCTTGAACCAGTTTTTCCAGCTCGTCCCTTGTCAAACCGCTGGTAGCCGACACCTTCATCTGTTGCATTTGACCGGTCGCTACATTTTTAGCGGTAACATTAACGATCCCATTAGAATCAATAGCAAACGTCACTTCGATTTGAATGGTCCCAGCCGGAGCCGGCGGAATTCCCAGGAAAGAGAAAAAACCTAAAGTTTTATTATTACTCGCGATTTTTGCCTCGCCTTGCAAAACCTTAATGTTGACCGAAGTCTGCATATCTTTCACGGTTGAATAAAGTTTGCTCATCTTGGTCGGGACAGTTGTATTCCTTGGAATGATCGTACTGAATGATCCGCCTAAAGTTTCAACTCCTAGTGAAAGAGGGGTAACATCCAATAGCAACGCGTTTCTAACATTTCCATTGATAATCCCTGCTTGTATAGCGGCTCCTAAAGCCACCGATTCGTCTGGATTAACCCTGGTATTAGGATCTTTATTGAAAAACTTTTTAACGATTTCCCGCACTCGAGGCATCCGGGTCATCCCACCCACTAATAAAATCTCGCTTAAATCATTCGGGGTGAGATTCGCGTCCTTTAAAGCTTTTCGACAGGGATCCAATGTTTTTTCGACAAGCGGATTCACAAGACTTTCGAACTCCGCTCTGGTTATTTTGTAAACAAGATTGAAAGTTTCATCATCTTTTTTCGCGACAAAAGGTAGATTAATTTCTGTTGATGTTGCGGTAGATAATTCACACTTAGCGGCTTCCGATGCTTCCCTTAAACGCTGAAGTGCAACAGGATTATCTCGTAAATCGATCCCCTTTTCCGAAAGAAACTTTTCCAGAACCCATTGCATCAACGTTTGATCAAAATCATCACCGCCTAAATGCGTATCCCCGCAGGTCGATAAAACTCGATAAAGGCCGTTCAGTAACTCCAATACAGTCACGTCGAATGTTCCGCCACCTAGATCATATACAACGATTTTTTGATTCTTTTTGGAGTCGAAATCATAGGACAACGCCGCTGCCGTTGGTTCATTAATGATCCGCAATACCTCAAACCCAGCGATTTTACCGGCGTCTTTAGTGGCTTGTCGTTGTGAGTCATTGAAATAAGCCGGAACCGTGATAACCGCTTGCGTTACTTTTTCACCGAGACGATTTTCCGCATCTTGTTTTATTTTCTGGAGGATGATTGCAGATATCTCTTCCGGTGACTTTAATTGATCATCAAGTCGTACCCTGATATCACCATTTTCAGAAGGTTCCAAAAGATATGACACAAGGGTTTTATCCCTTTGCACATCCTCATCGGCCATTTTCCTTCCAATGAAGCGCTTTATAGAAGAAACAGTTCCTCTTGAATTGGTAATCGATTGATGTTTTGCATCCAAGCCAACAAGCCAATTTTTTTGGGTAGTAAAAGCGACAACGGAAGGTGTTGTATGATAGCCATCGGTGTTTGGTATGACTTGAGGAACACCGCCGTTTAAATAAGCGACACAGGAATTTGTAGTTCCCAGATCGATCCCAATAGCGAAATTTGAGATTTTTTCCGGCATTAAAAAGATCCGTTCTTAAACTTTTTTTCCATAAACATAACCCATTGCCGTACTCAATGCTTTTTTCGCTTCATAATCCTCTGGATTGTACTTGATGGCACGTTCAAAGCAAACGACCGCATCTTTAAAATTTCCCTGATAACCATATAAAACCCCCAAGTTAAAATGGGCATTCACAAAACCAGGGATTATTTTTATCGCGGCGACCCATTCATGCTGAGCTTGATTCCATGCGTCCTTTTCTTCGAAATATTTATTTCCCTTATTGAAATATTCCTCTGCGTCGATTTCCTCTTTTGATTTCATGACTTTCAAGAATCCTTTTTTCATCCCATAAAGCTCGCCTATTTCACGTCTGATATCATTCCTGACTTGAAAATTGTACATTTCACGCTTGATTGGATCACTAAGGACGGAATAGGCTTCAACAATTTCCATTGTTTTTTCAATGGCCCATTCCTGTTTTGAGGGGTTACGATCCGGGTGATTTTCAAAAATAAGCTGTTTATAAGCATCTTGTAAATGGTTTAGATCTATTGGTGGATAAAGTTTAAATATTTCGTAGTAATTTTTTTTAGGCATTGATTAACCTTGTGACTTTTCAGAGTCAAATGTTTATTGGTTTTTTTTAATTTTGCCAAGTTTCTATTTTAACGATATTATACTGATTATAAAAGTGTATTAGAACATTCTCAGATTAAATAACTGTTTTTTTCTTTTATTTTTCAGCCGTACGCACCATGTCATCTGTATGGACCACTTCATCTGCGCTTTTACAGCCAAGAATAGATTCGATTTCTAAAGTTTTTAGACCCTTGATCTTTTTCAAATCATCAGAAGAATAATTACAAATACCTTTAGCCACTTCCCTTTTTTGAGAATCTATTATTCTGATCACACTGCCAGATGCCCATACGCCATATACCTCTTGAACACCGCTAGGCAATAAACTTTTCTTTTTTTCTACGATGGCTTTGAAAGCGCCATTGTCTATTTGTATTTCCCCTTTTGTTTTAACAATCCATGTCAACCATCTTTTCCGATTTGCCATTTTTTTATCCGACGGCTTGAAAAAAGTGCCGATGGTTTTACTGTTCATGATGTTTCTTATGACATCACCCTTACGCCCATTAGCGATTATCATCGGGATCCCAGACCGCATCATGTTTTTGGCCGCTTGTATTTTTGTGATCATCCCACCAGTCCCTACACGCGATCTGGATTGCGTCGCTTTCAGCTCAAAATTATCATCCCATTGAGTAACTTCTGAAAGCAATTTAGCATTCGGGTTAATTTGCGGATCTTCATCGAAAAAACCATCCGTATCCGTCAAGATGATCAAACAATCCGCCTCGGTCATATGTGTCACCAAAGCCGATAAAGTATCATTATCACCGAACTTTATTTCTTCCACAGCTACAGAGTCGTTTTCATTGACTATTGGGACAATATCATTTTCCACCAATTTCAGGATCGTATTATGGGCGTTTATATATCGGTTCCGGTCGGAAATATCATCGCGTGTCAAAAGGATTTGGCCAACTTTAAGCCCACATTTCTTGAACGTAGATTCATAGGCATGCATTAAATTGCTTTGTCCGATCGAGGCAAGAGCTTGCAACATAGGTATATCTTTAGGTCGTTTCGTGAGCTTTAATTCGTACAATCCGGCGGCAATTGCCCCTGACGTAACAATGATAGTTCTTATCTTCTTTTTCTTGAGAAGGTTGATTTGCATGGCAAGTTTCAACAAAAAGGACCCATCGATCCTTTTCTTCTTCACGTCCGTCAATAAGCTACTACCGATCTTTATTACGAGCCTTTTTACTTGAGGCAGGTATTTTTTTCGCTCATTTTTCATTCTTAGTTCCTAAACGATCCGTTTGATAGATCAATTCTTCATCAACCATGAATACAGGGTCTCCTTCTTTTATCCCTTTCTTTTTAAGCTCTTTAAGAACGCCCATGCGATATAGGATTTTATGGAATCTTTCCACCGCATCAGGACTATTAAAATTTGTCATCGCAACCCACTTTTCTATTTCCTTACCGAATACATAATACGCCTCTTCTCTTTTTTCGACTAGAAACCTGGGTTGGGCGGTGTAGATATTTTCATTGTCTTGGGTTTTTGTCTCAATTTCTTCGGACCAATTTTCCAAAAACTTCCAAAGAAATTCCATGAGGTCATTTATTCCTTGACCCGACACGGAGGAAATACAAAAAACATTCTTATGCTTTTTCTTAAGTTTTTTAACTAGCGGGTCCAATAATGCTGGATTTTGTATCGTGTCTACTTTTGTTAAAACCAATATTTGGGGGATTTTTTCAAAACGGAAATTGTGAGTTAAAAGTTCCTTTTTAATTACCTTTATTTTTTCCTCAATTTCCTTAAGGGTAGGTTCTGTAGAGATGTCCACCAAATGGACAAGCATTTTCGTTCGTTCAAGGTGCCTTAAAAAACGGATTCCTAGACCTTTACCTTGGCTCGCTCCCTCGATCAATCCTGGTACATCAGCTAATATGAAGTTTCTATTTCCTGATAACTGGACCACACCTAATTGAGGCTCTAATGTGGTAAAAGGATAATCAGCGATTTTCGGCCGAGCATGTGTAACCCTTGATAAAAGGGTCGATTTACCCGCGTTTGGGAAACCTAAAATACCGACATCGGCTAAGAGTTTTAATTCTAAACGCAAAACCTTTTTCTCACCCGGTTCTCCTTTTTCAGCTAATCGAGGCGCCTGTTTGGTTGAAGTCGTGAAAGAGGAATTCCCTCGACCTCCTCGACCTCCTTTAGCGATAAGGAACTTCATCCCATTTTCATTCATGTCAACGATCAATTCCTTGTTTTCCGACCAAACCATAGTTCCAACCGGGACAGGAATTATGATTGGAGTTGAATCTTTCCCATGTTTGTTCTTACCTTTTCCATGTTCACCGTGATGCGCTCGGAAAAGGGGGCGATATATAAAATCAACAAGGGTTCGAACATCATGCCTCGCCTCTAAATAGATATCCCCTCCTCTTCCACCATCTCCCCCGTCTGGACCCCCACGAGGAATGAATTTTTCACGGCGAAAACTTAAACAACCGTTCCCACCATCACCAGCTTCAATTGTTATCGTTACTTCATCGATGATCATTTAAGCCTGTTTTCGAATTTATCCATAAATAAAAAAACCCCACTTAATAGTGGGGTTTTTTTGACTTTTATTGATTTAATGTTAATTTTGAGGTTGTTCAATGCTGATTGACTTCAACCCATGTTTGAATTCGCGGAATGTAACTAAGCCGGAAACCTTGGCAAAAAGTGTGTCATCTTTCCCAAGCCCGACATTCTTTCCGGGTTTATAACGTCTGCCCCGTTGGCGGACAATAATACTTCCAGCCGTCACAAAGTTGCCACCAAAAGCTTTAATTCCGAGGCGTTGACTATTACTATCCCGACCATTACGAGTTGAACCGCCCGCTTTATGCTGACCCATCTTTCGCCTCCTGAATTAAGCTTTGGTGATTTTTTCGATCGAGACCGACGTGAATTTGGGTCGCGAACCTTTTGTTTTCATGGTGTTCTTTCGCCGACGATATCGAAACACCCTTATTTTTTTTCCCTGACTATTTGACAAAATCTTTCCGGTTACTTTCATGCCCTTAATTTCACTTTTTTTAGTGCTTAATTGGCCGTTGTTTTCCAGCAATAGGATCTTTTCAAATTCAATGGGATCACCCGGGTTCCCTTTTAATCGATCAACCTTAATAACATCACCTTCAGAAACACGGTATTGTTTACCACCCGCAATGATAACGGCGTACATGAACCCCTCCTCGAGAATGCGCAGCCCTTAATCCGGGCAACAAAGAATAAAGAGTTTATTCAGGGGCCTAGGGCTTGTCAAGCTTTACTGTTCTATTTGCCAACATCAATACCAAAATAATAAGCCGAAAATGTATGAATCCGTCACGAAAGTCTGACTTATTTGCGAAGGCCGCCATGCGAACCCAATTTCATACTCCAATTTTCCCAAATTGTAGCGCAAACCAGCCCCAGCGGAAAATCCACCGTTTAGATTCCCTTGTTCTGTTAAATGGTATCCAACTCTAAGCGCCAAAATACTCCTGTGCCAATATTCCAAACCAATCGAGGCTTCGTTCCCATCATCAAGTACGTTCATACCCTCCACACTTGCCAAAAGTGTAGAAGACGGTGAAACTATCAGCGGTCTCGATATTCCCAACCTAAAGGTTAATGGTAATGGATCTTGCGCCGGAGAATTAGGATATTGAACCGCCGGGCCGACATTTTGGATTACCGCGGCGAAATCAGTATCTAAAAATTGAATCTTGAAACCCAGATCAAGCGCTTCCGAAAGCGCTTGTTTTTCACCCAAATTTGAAAAAACGGTTTTTACCGCTCCTCCGATCGCTATCACTCCAAACTGCTGGGCGTCTGCGACAGTTACAACAATATCATAAGCCGAAACCGCGGGATCCGTAGCCAAAGTATTTTGGATCAAGGGCATATGGCGATAAATGATTTGCCCGCCGATATTCCCGTAACTTTGTGTGGGAATAGCAACACTCAAGGATTCCGTTTCTATCCCCGCATAGCCTTCTATGTGATCAAGGCCAAGACTATATTTTGAAACACGAGCTAATCCCGCGGGGTTATAGCCAATAACATAAACATCGTCGCCGAATGCGGCGTAGGAACCACCAAGCGCGGCAGGTCGAACACCGATCGGGGATTTTAATATGTCAGAACCACTTGTACCTGGATCGGAGGGCCAGCAGGATTGAAGAAGAAATAGATAAAACAAAAGGAAATGAAAGGTTATTTTCTTTATCATTTTCCCGTTCTCTCCAAACCTAGAATAGCCTCAGCTCAATTAATATTTCATACTGAACCCAACACACCAATGCATTCCGGTAGTTTGATCCCAATCTCTCGATATTAAGGATTGAAAACCCAGATCAGATTGAAAAACAAACAAAGAAATTGTTTTTCCAATCTCATATTCTAACCCTGATTCCCCATAAAAATCTTGTCTTGATATATCAATATTTCGGTATTTAAACCAGAGTTTCATTTCTTCGATTATTCGAACCGCGATTTCAAAACTCGTATCAAATGTCCACAATTCTTGGTTATTTTTTAATTCAACTTGTTTTACGTTAAGCTCGAAGGATTTGATCAATAATTCTTTTGGTATTGAAGTATTAAACACTAGTTGGAAAACGCCACCATCAAAAGTCCCTAAATCTGTATCTCTATGCAAATATTTCAATGAAGAACTCCACGTTTCTAAGTCGTGTATATTAAATCCGAGTTCCACAGTTTGAATATCACTAAAATTATATCCCGATACTGATTTATAATACCCACCGATCAAATCTAAATTATTAATGGTTTTTTTGATCCCAATTATGGTGCTGAAATCCGTCGGCATTTCGCTGGAAAAGTCCAAACGAAAGGCTAAATCGATATTCAGCATTCCAAGTGCGTCAATTTTTTCTGTATTTTGTAAATAGCCGTTATTACTATCGTCGGTAATACCATTGCTTATTTTTAACGTCCGGTTTTCTCCGATTCCAAACTGCGAATCGATCAAACCGGCGAGGTTGATGTCATAATTCACAATGCCGCCCAGCACTTGCGCGTTGGATTCTATATCTGCAGCCGATTGGTAGTAGGGGATAATTTTTAATGTTTGAAAATCACCGGTATTCAAGCTCCAATTCAATTTTGCGACACACCAGTAATTATTTACTGAATCAACAGAACCTAGAAAGGCACCCAAAAGCTGTTGTGAATCTGTCTCTAGCCATTTCACTTTTGCCACACCAGCCATGTCCTCGTTAATTTCATTCAAGTTTATGGAGTGCTGATAAGTACCTGATAGTGAAAATGTTTCGTTACAATAATTTACCGCTCCTCCCACATTGCCATTATTTCCTAACCAACCGCCAATGGATTTATCATCTCTTCCATCCAGGATTTGAACTCCACCCGTTGAAAACCCCCTTCCCCACCACGCCATCGCGGGCATATCCATCCATTCAGAATTACTAAGCATGGGGAACCACCCAAAAATACTATTTGATTTTAAAGGATAAGGTATTTCCTCGAACAAGAGGCCCGGAGCGGGTTCTTGAGTGTTTTTATTAGTTCCGTAACTCCAATCTGAATAATTAAGTAGGGTTCCCAATAACGAACGATATTTCTCATGATCATCTAGCCAATTAACATCATGCGGGATATCACTTAAGTAGGTAGAAGAACCGGGAAGTAGCAAAGGCATACCTTGATGAAAAGGTTGGAAGGTATCGATCTCGTTTTGTCCGTAAACGATATTCCAACAAACAAAATATGTAAATAACACGAACACTCCGGCCAGGAATTTCATGCCGCTCTCTCGTTTAGAACGTAAGTTTTGATCGTGTTTTTATAAAAAGAAATGGAGCGGGCGATGGGACTCGAACCCACGACGTCCAGCTTGGGAAGCTGGCATTCTACCACTGAATTACGCCCGCCTTTTTGAAATGGGAAGCTGCTAGAAAAGAGAAACAATCAAGAATTCAATCTCGCGATTGAATTAAGTTTTGCCCTCGCCTTTTCAATGTTCTTTTGCGCGTTAATATTCCCGGGATCCTGTTGTAAACATTCTTGCCACTTTTTAATGGCTTCATTGATCTTGCCGTTAATATAAAGATTTATCCCATCATAGTAAAGAGCCTTCACTTTCTCCGCATCTACTTTCTCTTGGGATTGTTGACCCGTGAGTTTCTTGAAATAATCGTTGGCTTTATCGTTGTTCGGATCCAAATTCAGGACGTCTTGGAATTTCGATTGTGCCTGACTTTTACTTCCGTTATCTAGAAGAGACGCGCCTTCCTCGAGTAAGGAATCCACCTTGTTTCTTATTTCTTTTTTCGCGAAGAACAGAGCTTCTTTGATCTTTGGATTATTAGGATCGATTCGAGAAGCCGTCTCCAACGATTTAAGGGCATTTTTCAAATCCCCGCTTTTTAGTCCTTTTTGTCCCAGTGAATAATATTTCTCAAATTCGGTTCCCTGTTGGGTTTTCAATTTTTTCAGCCGTGATTTAACGCCTGCATTGTTCGGGCTAATATTGCTCGCGAGAATATATTTTTGTGACGCACCTGCGTAATCTTTTTCTTGATAAAGCTCGTCCCCTTCTTCAACCAAAGCCTTGATCTTATCTTTAATATTAACTTTGGTTTTATTGATCGCCTCTTGTACTTGACTATTGGTGGGATCCATCTCCAACGCCATGTTCCATTCAGATAAAGCCTGTAAAGCTTTCCCCTTTTTGTAATAATTCATCCCGCTTGTATAATGACGGTCAACCTCAACGCTTAATTTAGTATGAGCGTCTGTGATGAAATCCTGAGCCTGTTTATTGTCCGGCTGATATTTAAGGACCTTTTGCCATTCCGAAATGGCGTCACTATATTGGTTATTCAGCAAGAACCCGTTGGCTTTTTCCATGTGGGTATCGATCGCCCTATCAATGGCTTGAGCTTTACCAACCGCTGCGTTTGAATCTTTTGGATCGATCCTAAAGGCTTGATCGAACGCATCCGCCGCCTCATCGTAAAGGCTATTATCGTTATAGGCGACCGCAAGGTTGTAATAGGTTTCAGAATCATTAGGGTTCATTTTGATGGATTGTTGATAATTGCTGATCGCCTTCGGAAAATCACCAAGGTTGTAATAAGAAAACCCTAAAAACTTGAAGGTTTGTGCGTCTTTTTGTAATGCCAATGCTCTTTCCCAAGCCACAGCGGCTTCCGAATATTCTTTTAGTTGGAAATGAGCCACTCCCAAATTTTGATAACCATCGAAATTATGTGGATCGACCATGACGACCTGTTTCAAGGACAAAACAGCGTTTTTGTAATCCTTTTGGTCCATATAGATCTTTGATAGATCTTGGTTCACGTTCATTTTCACTTTAGTATCATCTGGAAATGTTAATTCATAATCTTTCAAGGCCTTTTCCGCGTTTTCATATTGATTTAATTTTACATAAGAATCACCCAACAAAAGGTTCGCATTTGGGTTTTTAGGGTTCAATTTCAATGTTTCTTTTAAATGGTTTACCGCGACGGAATAATTTTTTTGATAGTAAGCGGATATACCTTGACTGCTTTCGTATAATTCCCGGGCTTGTTTATCATTCGAATTGATCTGAAGACATTTTTGGAATTCAGTGGACGCCAGTTCATATTTGGATGAATTGAAATATGCCACTCCCAGATTGAAATGCGCAGTTGCGTCATTCGGATTGGCCTGGATCGCCTGTAACAAAGGCTGAATAGCGGCGTCGCCTTGATCTGCTTTTAAAAGATTGGAAAAAGAAAGGGAAAAAAGTACGAATACTATTAATACACCCGGTAATCTTTTCATGCGTTCCCTCTTAAAAGTTAAAGTCCGCTCGGAATAACATCCAGCAATAACAAATCATCGATTTTCTGGTCATTGGATTCTTGTCGGCATCGGATCATTGTCCCGTCTATTGACCATTCAAGAAGCGCAGTATAGTTAAGTTTTTGCGTCGTTTTCAATAATGATTTATTCGTTCCATTTGAATTGATCAACCAAACATGTCCGGAATATACAAAAGCGATTTTATTCCCCGTTGGGTGATAGACCGGTTTCGTTCCCAACGAATCACTTTTTGTGAAAAAAAGAGTCTGAGTGGAAGGTTGGTTGATATTTGATATGTTTGTTTTTTCCAATTTTCTCAAACCCCTAACCGTTCGTACATAAACAAGGTTTTTACTATCCGGCGACCAAGAAGGAAGATTGGCGCCAAAAGTTTGGTCGATCAACTTAAATTTAACTTCATCGGTCTTTTGGGGGATTCTTGGCCACATAAAGATAATAAGTCCCATTGCCTGCTTTCCGACGGCTGACCAAGAAATTCCCATCCGGGGAAGGATATCCTTTTTCATCATTCTGGGTGTCTGCTTCAAAGTCGTTTTCATAACTTCTATTGAATGGTCCTTCGGATTTTAAAACAATCAGGTCCGAATCATCTTTCGAAATATTATCCGCCCTTCTGGCCCGCTCGATGAAGGATGTGATTTTCTCTCTTCTCTCAGGCGCGATGAAAATGGTGGGATATGCTTGGAAGATACCCTCCGCAAAATCTGCCGCGCCCTTAAAATTCTTTTGAGTGTAAAGGGCTGTTGCCGAAGAATATTGGCCATCGATCAAGTATTGAACCGCGTCCCGGATTTCAACGTTATCCAGGTAACGGGAAAAAGACCTCTGCTCGTATTCCGCTGCTTTGGAATTATTTTTCAACTTATCACGATATAAGGATGCCATGGCCAATAAAGAACGAAGCTCTTCGTCTGTCCGTGGATAATCAGCGCAAATTTTCGAATAAACATTTAGGGCGGAATCATAATCGGAAAGTGTTTCATAGTTTTTCGCGATCCGATAATTAATATAAGCGGTTAACTGTGAAGTAGGGTGGCTCTTAAGATATTTTTGGTAAGCTTGGATCGCCACCAAACTTTGTCCACTTTTGTCCAGCTGAGCGGCTTTTTCAAAAGAGTCGGTAAAATACCCGCAACCGATTAAATTCAAACAACATACAAAAAATAAAAATGTTTTCAATTTAGTTACCATGGGCACTTTTAAAGCCTTTCCTTGGGATTATTTTGTCAAAATGACGATATCAACCCTACGGTTCCTGAAATGAGCGACTTCAGTGTCCGAAGTGTCAAGAGGAGCTGAATCACCATGGCCACGCGCGTAAATGTTTTCCGGTGAAACTTTGCCTTTTTCTATCAAATAACGCAGGACCGAATCGGCCCGATTCTGGGAAATTTGGAGATTCTCTTCCTCCGATCCCTCATCATAAGAGTGGCCCTCAATGTAAACACGAGCATTGGGATATTTACGGATCATCTTTGCAACTTGATCCAGATAGGTGAAAAAGTTATTGCCCAATTTCGAGCTTCTATCGTTGAATGAAACACTCGGTACCTTGATGACACCTGATAAACCTAATGGTTGAGTGGAAGGAGACAAAGTCGGTACGGAATTTTCCTGAAGTTCGACCATTGCGGCTCCGGTTTCCGCGGCCGCGGAAGCCATGACAGGGTTCTCACGGCCAGAAACTTGGCCGACCTTGAAAATCGGCTCAGTAGCCACTACCTGTTGGCCCTTAACATCGACTGTGCGGAAATTATAATTGGCGAAAATACCGCCAGTCACGATATTCCCATTCGTATCCTTGCCATCCCACGCGATCTGTTTGGGAGGAACGCCCTTTCCGGTATAGGACCGGATGATATTTCCTTTGGGATCCGTGATCTCAAGGGTCCAGTTCTTGATATCGGTCCTGGCCATCGGTTTGATGTCGAATGTCGCCTGTTTCAATGAACCGGTCTTGATATCCTCGATCTGTGGTTGGATCTGAACGGATACGGATTTTTTTTCCTCAACGGGTTCAGGAAGTTCATTTCCAAAACGATAGGTCAGTGAAAAACGCTGGGTGTCCCCCAGAGCGCCGAACGGGACATACGCATAATCGAATTCAAAAGGGTTTACTTTTAGCCCCGCCCCAAGAGACGCGCCAGTGACACCTCCCAAATCCTGATTTAATGAATTGAAACTATAACCTCCACGTATCGCGACCGATAGATTCTTGCTACCCAACCATAATTCCCCACCTGTGTGGACCACCGGATCGCTATCGATGGGTTTTTCAATATCAATACCTAAAACAAAATTAGTCGATTTACGCGGTTGGAAGCGATAGGCCAAACCGGCCCGATAAACTAATGGAAGTTTTTCTTGTGTCGAGTATTGCGAAAAACTGGAAACTTGCCCGACATTTTGCACGGACAAACCAAAGGTCAGATCTTTTTTCGCGGTATAAAGCAATAAACCAGCGTCAACGGCCTCCCCGGTCGCGGAATAGCTCACCAAGTTGGAGGAAATATATTTACCACCGATCCCTAAGGCGAAATTATCCCCAAAGGTCTGTCCAAAACCCAATTCGATGGCCAAATCATTGGCGCTTCCAGGAGTAGCGGATGGATTGTTGGTTGAATTGAAAGAAGGGATAAAATCAAAAGAAGAAGTCAACCCAAGAGTGCTTCCCGGTTTGATGGGGATCGCGATTCCCGCGAACTCGTAATTGGTGCTCTCGAAATAAGAAACGTGAAGTAAATTCACCTCAAAACTTTCCAGTTGCGCCAAACCCGCCGTATTCCAATAAGTAGTACTGATATCATCCGCAATCGCCGAGAAGGTGTCTCCCATCCCAGCCCCACGGACCCCAGCGGGTATTTCCAAAAACTGGGCGCTCGTTGTACTGACGCTGTCAGAAAAACATTTTCCCGGGAATAAAATAATCGAGAAAACAATGAAAAAAATTAGGGGATAAAGTGAGGAAATAATTCTGCGCATGGAGCCTTTTAGGGTAAAGGTTTTAGCGATTATATCACGATAAACCGATGAACTGTCAACGCAATCAAAGTCTCTAACGCCTTGACAGTTATTAATTTCTTCGATTTTAGAATCCAGTCCTGATTTAACTGTCATTACGATGACCAAATTTATTAAAAACACACAACGTTGTTATCCAAGAATATCTTGCTATAATGCGCAAGTTTTGAACGAAGCTTTTCAAGCTTAATAAATTTTGGAGGACGCCGACATGATGAGCACCCTTAGGGATAAAAAGACGATGCAATTCATCCTTTGGATCCTAATCGCTGCTTTTGTGATCGGCTTTTTATTCCTCGCGGGCGGTCGTTGGCTGATCAAAGAGGATACAAGGAATTTGGTCGCCACTGTCGGGGATGAGAAAATAACCTATTCGGATTTCAGCAAGGTCTACCAACCAGCATCCGATCGTTTGTATGGTTCCAAAACAACCGAACCCACCCAGGAAGAGATCGCGAACCTTAAAAAGCAGGTGTTAAATCGCTTGATCGACAACGTGATCTTGGAAAAAACCGCCGCCAAATTGGGAATAACCGTATCCCTCGAAGAAATCGCCGCATCCATCCAACGTCAAAACTATTTTTTGGATGAGAATGGGAAATTCGATAAAAACCGTTACTACCAGGTTTTACAATCCAACCAGCTCACCCCCGAGGAATTCGAGGCTTCCGAAAGGAACCAGATCCTCCAACAAAAGATCCATTCCATTCTGAACGACGGTATTCTCTTCACCAACCAAGATGTCGATAATTACAAGAACCTCCTCAGCAGGGATTTAAAAGCCGTGTTCGTTGTCATGAATCCCGAGAAATACGAGCAACAAAACAAACCCACCGAGGAAGAATTGAGAAGTTACTATGAAACCAACCAGGATAAATACGACCATCAAGAGCGGGCCAAGGTACGTCATATCTTGCTGGGACTTTCGGGGAGCGAGAACATCACCGATCAGGAAAAAGCGAAAAAGACATTATCAGACTATCGGGATCAAATTCTCTCGGGTAAAGCCCAATTCAGCGATCTTGCCAAGAAATTTTCACAGGATACCGGATCAAATAAAAGCGGTGGTGAACTCGGATGGATCACCCGCGGCATAACCGTAAAAGAATTCGAGGATAATGTTTTCAATTTGAAGAAAGGCGAAATATCAAAACCCTTTAAAACCCAGTTCGGATATCACATCGCTCAATTGGAAAACTATGAAAAACCATACAAAAGTAAATTTTCCGAGGTCCGTTCTAAAGTCCTCGCGCAGTACAAAAAGGAAAAAGCCGTAGAAAAGATCGTCGAGCTATCCCAGCAAATATCCTTGAAACTAGAGGACAATGGGGATCTTACAAAGATCGCCAGTCAACTTGGTCTGCCGACCCAAACCACTCCTTGGTTCAACCGTTCAAAGGGAATACCGAATATAAAGGATTCCAAAGACGCGGCTGATAAGATCGCAGGCTTGTATGTCAGGGATTGGCAGGGGCCTTTATCCATTGGAGCCAATGAATACTTCTTCCAGATCATCGACTCGAAAGAATCCAATCTGAATTCAAAATCGACCGATGCCCAGGAACAAATCGTCGAGAAAATGTTGCCCAATCAACAATCATACTGGATCAAGAATTTCCTCGATTCTGAACGAAAGAAACTGGACGTCAAGATCTATCAGAATGGTTGAAAATAAAACTTAATCGATCTGTTGAAACAACCAATTGATCGGCAATCCAACGATATTGAGATAATCCCCTTGAATTCGCTTGATCCACTTTCCGGCCGTTCCCTGGATGTCATATCCTCCTGCTTTATCATAAGGTTCCTTCGTCTTTAAATATGCCTCGATTAGCTGAATGGATATTTTTTTGAAAGTAACTTTAGATATCTCGACATGAATCCTTTTTAATTTCCCGCCTTTTTGTACCAACGCGATGCCAGTCATGACTTGATGGGATCTACCGGATAAATTAAGCAACATTTTCTTTGCCACCATGGGATTTACCGGTTTACCGAACACTTCATCCTCAAAAACAACGATTGTGTCAGCGCCGATCACAAGCTGATCAGGGTGTTGCCTGGATACACTGATCGCCTTTTCTAAGGCCAAACGCATAGAAAGTTGAGCCGGATCTTCCCCGGATCTTTGCTTTTCCTCGACCCCTCGAGGCGGTATTACTTTGAATGGAATATTACAAAAACCGAGGATCTTTTTTCGGCGAGGGGAGGTGGACGCTAAAAGGATCTTTTCATGCTTTGGAGAGCGCATCACTTTGAATAGATCAAACCCGCGATCATCCCAACGAGCCCGCATAAATTGACGAATATTTTTATCCCAAAGGTCAAAACAATGATCCGTAAATTGATGACCAACGGGTCATTGAAGCCAAGGGAAAATCCCTTGATGAAAATATCATGGAAAAAACCAGCCGGTATCAGGATGGCTAGCAGTTCCCCGACGTATCCCCCTAATATCCCGCCCAAAATGATCATCAAGATGGTCATCCCGAAATTTTTCGACATATCTTCTCCAAATTCAGATTTTATGATCGCTGGGGGTGGTGGATAGGATTTTATGTTTCCGGATCGCTTCTTGGGCCGCTAACTGTTCCGCTTCTTTTTTGCTTTTCCCCACGCCGGTCCCGATCGTTTTTCCGTTGACCACACAAGCGGCTTCGAAATTCCTGTTGTGATCCGGCCCCCATTCCTTGATCACTTCATACCGGGGAGCCACCTTTTGGGTCTTTTGAAAATGTTCCTGGAGCATGGTTTTATGGTCTTTTTCCATCCGGCCGGAGAAAACATTATCCACATCTTCGATCAAAAGCCCCAGGACCAGTTTCCGGGCCGATTTCAGACCGCCCGTTAAATAAATGGCCCCAATGACCGCCTCGAGAGAATCCGCTAACAGGGCGGGACGATTCTTACCGCCGGACTTTTCCTCGCCTTTACCCAGGAGCAGATAATCCCCCAGATCAAGCTTCTTGGCTTTTTCGCTCAAGATCTGGGCGCTGACGACCACGCTCTTGACCTTGGAGAGCCCTCCTTCGGTCACCTCGGGATAAGTCTCGAAAACATGCTGGCTGATGACGAGTCCCAGGACGGAATCGCCCAAAAACTCCAGTTTCTCGTTGTTCATCTGGGGATTCATTTTGCGTTCATAGGTGTAGGATTTGTGGGTCAAAGCCTCGTTCAACAGTTTTCCGTCGCCCATGGACACGCCGAGTTGTTTCGCCAATTTTTTCAATTGAGCGAGGCGAGTTTTATCCAAGGCAATGCCATCGATGGCGGATGTTGTCTTTTTATTTTTAGGGATTAAATTTTTTAACAATGAGAGAGACATTATGACCGCCAAACCCCAAGGAATTGGATAAGCAAATATCCACCGGTTTGACCCGTTTCGTGTTGGGGATGTAATCCAAGTCACAATCCGGATCAGGTGTTTCCTGATTGATGGTCGGCGGCAAAACCCCGTCTTTGATGGCCAGGACGCAAGCGATGAATTCAATGCCTCCGGCCGCCCCTAAAAGGTGTCCGGTTGTGGACTTTGTCGAGGAAATGGCGACTTTTTTAGCTTGCTCCTGAAAAACCGTCTTGATGGCCATGGTCTCGAACTTATCGTTGTATTGGGTCGAGGTCCCATGGGCGTTGATATAACCCACATCTTCCGGCTTGATCTTGGCGTCCTTCAAAGCCAACGCCATGGACCTAGCGGCTCCTTCCCCATTCTCGGCAGGGGTGGTCATATGATAAGCGTCGGAAGTCATCCCATATCCGGCGAACTCGGCGTAGATTCTCGCCCCTCTCGCCTGAGCGTGTTCCAGGGATTCCAACACGACCATTCCAGACCCTTCTCCCATGACAAACCCTGATCGGTTCTTATCGAAAGGACGGCTTGCCTTCGTGGGATTCTCGTTACCGTCGGTACAGAGGGCGTTCATATTGGAAAAACCAGCGTACCCAAGTTCCGTGATGCAGCCTTCCGTGCCGCCCGCGACGACCACATCCGCCTCGCCTTTTTGGATCCAACGGGCCGCTTCGCCAATACCATGGGCTCCGGAAGCGCAGGCTGAAACAGTGGCCGTATTGGGCCCCTGGGCCTTCAAATAGATCGACGTCATCCCAGAAGCCATGTTCACGATCATCATCGGGATCAGGAAAGGGGAAACCCGATCCGGGCCCTTTTCCAATAATCGCGCGTGTTGTTCGACCAATACCGGCAATCCGCCGATACCCGACCCGATCAATACTCCCACCCGGGTCTTGTCCTCGCGGGACATATCCAGTTGGGCGTCAGCGGCCGCTTGCAGGCTGGCCGCCACGGCGTATTGAACGAAATAATCCATTTTTTTGATGTCTTTTTTTTCAATGCCGAATTTAACGGGGTCAAAATCCTTGACCTCCCCGCCGATCTGGCAAGGAACCCGCGAGGGATCGAAATGGGTGACTTTCCCAATACCGCTGACCCCATCGCAGATGTTCTTAAAGAATTCGGATGGATTATTTCCGACGGGGGTAATCGCCCCCAATCCAGTGACAACGACGCGTTTCAATTCAACCTCCCGAGATCATTTACTGAGGAAACCTTATTCCGAAGCCTTGGACTTGATGTAATCGATGGCGTTCCCGACGGTCTTGATCTTCTCAGCGTCCTCGTCCGGGATCTCCAGGTCGAACTCTTCCTCGAAAGCCATGACCAATTCCACCGTATCCAAAGAATCCGCGCCCAGATCATCGATGAACGATGCTTCCGGCTTCACTTGCTCCGCCTCGACTCCCAGCTGATCAACGATAATTTCTTTCACCTTGTCTTCAATAGCCATTTTGCTTCACCTCCGTTAAATTGGACCTGCTATAAAAGCCACACCCTCAACAGCCCTTCCTAAAAGCAATTTCTTATATCACCATTCCTCCATCAACGCAAATAACTTGTCCGGTTATATAACGCGCCGATTCGGAAGCCAAAAACAAAGCCGTTTGAGCGATATCACTCGTTTCACCCAAATACCCAAGCGGGATAGCTTTCATCATCTCTTCTTTAACCTTTTCAGGAAGGACTTTTGTCATGTCCGTTTGAATGAAACCGGGCGCGATCGCGTTGCAGGTGATATTCCGGCCAGCGAACTCACGGGCCGTCGTCTTGGTCAACCCAATGATCCCAGCCTTGCTGGCGGCGTAGTTCGCCTGGCCCGCGTTGCCGCGCACCCCGATGATCGAGGCGATGTTGATGATCGTTCCCTGGCGGGCTTTCATCATCGGCCTTACGAATGCCCTTGTCATCAAGAATGTACCCTTCAAATTGACCGCGATGACATCATCCCACTCCTGGTCGCTCATCCTGATCAGAAGATTGTCCTTGGTGATACCAGCGTTGTTCACCACGATGTCGATCTTTCCGAAAGCTTCCATGACTTTATCGGCGAATTGATCCACCTCTTCGGCCTTCGTGACGTTCATGCTGACGGCCATGCTTTTCACGCCGAGCTTCTCGATCTCATTGACCGTTTCCTGGAGGGTGCTTTCAATGCCGCCGATGGCTATGGAAGCGCCGTTTTTCGCCAACTCCATGGCGATGGCCTTTCCGATCCCTCTGCCTCCACCCGTAATGACCGCGACTTTTCCGTTCAGGCTCATGAGCCCCCCTTTAATGCCGTGATTGACGCCATATCCCCAGCGTTAAGAACGGGGATATCCGCCTTGATTTTCCGGATCAAACCGGACAATACCTTCCCAGCGCCCACCTCGATGAATTTACCGATCCCATCCTGGGCCAACCGATCGATCACCTTGATCCACTGGACCGGTGATACCAATTGCCGGACCAGACTGTCCTTTATGCTTTCGGGATCGTCCATTGGGACCCCATCGATATCGGAATAATAGGTGATCAACGGCTTATGGAATTCGTAAGTATCGATCGTCTTTTTGAAAGTTTCGGCGGCTTGGCCCATCAAGGAACAATGGAAGGGACCACTGACCGGCAGTTCCATGGCCCTTTTCGCTCCCAAAGCCTTGGCCTTTTCACAGGCGGCCAGGACTGCGTTTCTTTCCCCCGAGATAACGATCTGGCCGGGACAATTGACGTTCGCCGGTTCGACCACACCCAAATGGGCCGATTCCTTGCAGGCTTGGTCCACTTTCGATTCTTCCAGATTCAATATGACCGCCATGGTCCCTTTATTCCGTCCCGCCTCTTCCATCAGTTCACCCCGGCGTCTTACCAATCGGACCCCATCCTCGAACGAAAGGACTCCCGCCGCGACCAGGGCGCTATAGGCCCCCAAGCTATGACCCGCCACCGCGTCGATGGCTTGGCCATCCTTCTTCAGCAAAGTCAAAGCGGCCATGGACACCACCAAAAGCGCCGGTTGGGTGTTGGGAGTTTTTTTCAGTTCCTCTTCCGGCCCTTCAAAACAGATTCTTCGACAAGGAAAAGCCAAGCAAGGCATCGGCTTTCTCGAACAAAGAACGGCATTCAGGGGAAGTCTCAAAAAGGTCCTTTCCCATCCCGACAGCTTGGGATCCTTGACCTGGAAATACCAGCGCGGTTCGGGTGCCCATTACCATTTCACCACCGAGGCGGCCAGCGTGGTTCCGGCCCCAAAAGCCACCAAGACCACATAGTCCCCTTTTTTGACCCGGCCCTGCTTGACCGCGTGGTCGAAAGCGATGATGACCGAGGCGGCCGAGGTGTTCCCGACCTTATCGATGTTCACGAAGAATTTCTCCGCCGGCAGCCCCATCCTCTCGCCGATGGCCTGGATGATCCTAAGATTGGCCTGATGGGGGATGATCAGGGACACTTGATCCAGCCGGATGCCGGCCTTTTGGACCGACTCGACCACCGCTTCGCTCATGACCTTGACCGCTATCTTGAATATCTCTTTCCCCTGCATTTTCAGGTAGTGAAGCCCTTCCTCGATCGATTTCAAGGAGGAGGGGTATCGGCATCCCCCGCCCGGTATCTTCAAAAGGTCCGCGTCCTCGCCATTGGCCGATAAAAAGGTCGATAAAACCTCATGCTGGTCATTGTCACAAGGCCCGATCACAGCCGCCCCAGCCCCATCGCCGAACAGCACGCATGAGCCGCGGTCCTTCCAATCGATGAAAGCGGTCAGTTTTTCCGCCCCGAGCAAGAGGATCTTTTTATAGATCCCGCTCTCGATGAAAGCCCGCGCTATCGTGAGACCGTAGACGAAACCCGAACAGGCCGCCGAAATATCGAACGCCGCCGCTTGGGGAGCGCCGATCTTTTTTTGGACCCAGCAGGCAGTCGCCGGGGTCGGGGTATCGGGAGTGATGGTGGCGATGATGATCAAGTCCAATTCGGTCGGCTTGACCCCCGCGTCGGCTAAAGCGATCAAACTGGCCTGGACCGCCAGGTCGGAAGTGCTCTGGTCCTCGGCCGCCATGTGGCGTTCCTTGATGCCCGTACGGGAGACGATCCACTCATCCGAGGTATCGACGATCCTCTCCATATCCTTATTGGTCATGACCTTTTCGGGCAGATAGGAGCCCAAGCCCAAGATCGCGGTTTTAATTTTGGAGGTCAAAAAATTCCCCTTAGTTCGTTTTCGGGTCGGTCTTGTCGCCGACCTGCCCGAATTGGGTGATCTGTTCCTTCAGTACCTTGTTCATGTTCCGGTTCACGCAGCGCAAGGCCGCGCGGATGGCGTTCTTGATGGCGTAGGCGTCCGATTTGCCGTGGGAGATCAGGCTCAGACCGTCGATCCCCAGCAAGGGCGCGCCGCCGAACTCTTTCCAATCCACGGTCTTCTTGAAACGCTTGAAAGCCGGGCTGGCGATCAGCCCTCCCAGCAGGGTGAAAAGGTTCGACCGGATCTCTTTTTGCAATCCCTTATAGACCAGTTCCTCCACGCCTTCGATCGCCTTGATGGTCACGTTCCCGACGAACCCGTCGCACACGGTCACGTCGCAATTCCCGTTCACGATATCCCGGCCTTCCACGTTCCCGATGTAATGAAGGGGAGCGGTCTTTAGAAGGCCTTGGGTCTCGAATACCAGCTCGTTCCCTTTGGATTCTTCCTCCCCGATGGACAGCAGTCCCACCCGGGGTTCCTTGAAATTCAACACCGTCCGGGCGAACACATCGCCCATCAGGGCGAACTGCAGAAGGTGCTTGGCTTTGCAATCCACATTGGCCCCGGCGTCCACCAGGACCGAAACCCCGCTCACGCTGGGGATCATGGTCACGATCGCGGGCCGGTAGACACCCTCGATCCGTCCGCAGCTCATCAAGGCCGCCGCCATGGTGGCCCCGGAATTGCCGGCGGAAACGCAGGCGGAAGCTTCCCCTGTCTTGACCAGGTCGGTGCAGCGGACGATGGAGGAATCCTTCTTCCGTTTGCAAGCCTGGGCGGGGCTTTCCCCCATCTCCACGAC
>CAWHOE010000064.1:0-257540 GCA_963830915.1 candidate division FCPU426 bacterium | reverse complement strand
CAGTTGGAGCGGGAACATGTCCAACCCGGCCGGGGTGGTCTATGGGAATGACGGGTATGTCTATGTCCTGAACAACGGGAACAATCTAGTTCAGGTCTTTACATCACAAGGAGTGTATTTAAGACAGTTCGGGGTTCCCACGAGCAACCCGCAGGGGATGTTGCAGGGGCCGGATGGGAACCTGTATATCAGCGACGCGGGGCACAAACAGGTCGACGTGGTGAGTACGCAGGGGGTTTCCTTGTCGACGATCGGGGCAAATATGTTCGGGAGCACCCAGGGGATGGCCTTTGGCCCGGGGCCCAACGGGAACCTGTACGTGGCCGACCCCGCCGACAATGTGGTGAGGGAATACCAGGTGAACGGGACGGCGGTGACGGTGTTCGGGACAGGGGCCACGAGTACCAACTTGGGGGATCTGCGCAATCCCCAGGCGGTGGCGGTGGATGGGTCTGGCAACGTGTATGTATGGGACCAATACAACACCCGAGTGGAGGTATTCAATTCCTCCGGCCTGGCGCTCAGGACATGGGGTCAAAACCAGGGCCAGATCAACATCTACCAGATGAAATTCGACTCGAACGGGTTCTTGTGGGAGACGGACGAGTATTTCAGTTATTTATACGTGTACGACGTGAACGGAAACCTGAGGGAGACGTTCGGCAGCGGGGGAGGGGGAGGAGCGGGACAATTCAACAATCCCTGGGGGATGGACTTTGACCCGTCAGGGAATGTTTACGTGGCGGACTGGTCCAACCAAAGGGTGGACAAGTGGTACCCCTGCGGGATGGTGCCCACGGCGACCCCGACGGTGGTGACTGGCCCCCCGCCTTGCGTGACGAATGGGTTCAGTTGGAGCGGGAACATGTCCAACCCGGCCGGGGTGGTCTATGGGAATGACGGGTATGTCTATGTCCTGAACAACGGGAACAATCTAGTTCAGGTCTTTACATCACAAGGAGTGTATTTAAGACAGTTCGGGGTTCCCACGAGCAACCCGCAGGGGATGTTGCAGGGGCCGGATGGGAACCTGTATATCAGCGACGCGGGGCACAAACAGGTCGACGTGGTGAGTACGCAGGGGGTTTCCTTGTCGACGATCGGGGCAAACGTGTTCGGGAGCACCCAGGGGATGGCCTTTGGCCCGGGGCCCAACGGGAACCTGTACGTGGCCGATCCCGCCGATAATGTGGTGAGGGAATTTAGCCTGTCGACCCATGCTGTTTTGAGGAAATTTGGATCAGGAAATGAAACTACCAACTTGGGGGATCTGCGCAATCCCCAGGCGGTGGCGGTGGATGGGTCTGGCAACGTGTATGTATGGGACCAATACAACACCCGAGTGGAGGTATTCAATTCCTCCGGCCTGGCGCTCAGGACATGGGGTCAAAACCAGGGCCAGATCAACATCTACCAGATGAAATTCGACTCGAACGGGTTCTTGTGGGAGACGGACGAGTATTTCAGTTATTTATACGTGTACGACGTGAACGGAAACCTGAGGGAGACGTTCGGCAGCGGGGGAGGGGGAGGAGCGGGACAATTCAACAATCCCTGGGGGATGGACTTTGACCCGTCAGGGAATGTTTACGTGGCGGACTGGTCCAACCAAAGGGTGGACAAGTGGTACCCCTGCGGGATGGTGCCCACGGCGACCCCGACGGTGGTGACTGGCCCCCCGCCTTGCGTGACGAATGGGTTCAGTTGGAGCGGGAACATGTCCAACCCGGCCGGGGTGGTCTATGGGAATGACGGGTATGTCTATGTCCTGAACAACGGGAACAATCTAGTTCAGGTCTTTACATCACAAGGAGTGTATTTAAGACAGTTCGGGGTTCCCACGAGCAACCCGCAGGGGATGTTGCAGGGGCCGGATGGGAACCTGTATATCAGCGACGCGGGGCACAAACAGGTCGACGTGGTGAGTACGCAGGGGGTTTCCTTGTCGACGATCGGGGCAAACGTGTTCGGGAGCACCCAGGGGATGGCCTTTGGCCCGGGGCCCAACGGGAACCTGTACGTGGCCGACCCCGCCGACAATGTGGTGAGGGAATACCAGGTGAACGGGACGGCGGTGACGGTGTTCGGAACAGGGGCCACGAGTACCTACTTGGGGGATTCTGCGCAATCCCCAGGCGGTGGCGGTGGACGGGTCGGGCAACGTGTATGTATGGGACCAATACAACACCCGAGTGGAGGTATTCAATTCCTCCGGTCTGGCGCTCAGGGCGTGGGGTCAAAATCAGGGCCAGATCAACATCTACCAGATGAAATTCGACTCGAACGGGTTCTTGTGGGAGACGGACGAGTATTTCAGTTATTTATACGTGTACGACGTGAACGGAAACCTGAGGGAGACGTTCGGCAGCGGGGGAGGGGGAGGAGCGGGACAATTCAACAATCCCTGGGGGATGGACTTCGACCCGTCAGGGGATGTCTACGTGGCGGACTGGTCCAACCAAAGGGTGGACAAGTGGTACCCCTGCGGGATGGTACCCACGGCGACCCCGACCGTGGTGACTGGCTCGATTCCATGTTTAAGGTTAGGTCCCAACTTTACTGGGAGCATGTCCAACCCGGCCGGGGTGGTCTATGGGAATGACGGGTATGTCTATGTCCTGAACAACGGGAACAATCTCGTTCAGGTGTATACGGCGAAGGGGGATTACGTAAGGAATTTTGGTATCCCCACGAGCAACCCGCAGGGGATGTTGCAGGGGCCGGACGGGAACCTGTATATCAGCGACGCGGGGCACAAACAGGTCGACGTGGTGAGTACGCAGGGGGTTTCCTTGTCGACGATCGGGGCAAATGTGTTCGGGGGCACCCAGGGGATGGCCTTTGGCCCGGGGCCCAACGGGAACCTGTACGTGGCCGATCCCGCCGACAATGTGGTGAGGGAATACCAGGTGAACGGGACGGCGGTGACGGTGTTCGGGACAGGGGCCACGAGTACCTACTTGGGGGATCTGCGCAATCCCCAGGCGGTGGCGGTGGACGGGTCGGGCAACGTGTATGTATGGGACCAATACAACACCCGAGTGGAGGTATTCAATTCCTCCGGCCTGGCGCTCAGGACATGGGGTCAAAACCAGGGCCAGATCAACATCTACCAGATGAAATTCGACTCGAACGGGTTCTTGTGGGAGACGGACGAGTATTTCAGTTATTTATACGTGTACGACGTGAACGGAAACCTGAGGGAGACGTTCGGCAGCGGGGGAGGGGGAGGAGCGGGACAATTCAACAATCCCTGGGGGATGGACTTCGACCCGTCAGGGAATGTTTACGTGGCGGACTGGTCCAACCAAAGGGTGGATATATTCCTTAATTGTCTTAACGTCACGCCCACACCCGTGGGTCTGCCGGATCTGACACCCTCAAACTTCGACACGACGATCATCGGGACAAACCGCCTCTTAACTGTTTCGGTCAACAACACCGCCATTGGTCCCGCGCCCTCCGGGATCTATACAGCTTTTTACGACGGTGATCCCCATAACGGCGGAATTCTCCTGGGCACGGTCCAGACCACGGTCGGCCTTCTCAAGGGACAATCTGAGGCTGTCACCTTGACCATCCCGGCTTCCCAAAACCTGACCGGCCCCATTTGGGTGTCCGTCAATGACAGCGGCGGTATTACCCACACCGTTGTGGAAAGCAACTACTCGAATAATTTCCTGAATTCGGAGATTTTCTTTAATGTACCGACGGTCACTCTAACTCCAACGGTGGTTGGCGCTCGTCCCACATTTACCCCGACGTTGACCCCGATCATCATCACCACCCCTGGGGTGATCCTGCCGTATCATTCGACCTATTTCAAATATCAAGCGGGTGTATTTGGTTTTGACAGCGGTTTTGAGCAGGTTAATTATGATGATTCAACCTGGTCTTCCGGCGAGGCGGGGTTCGGCAATCTTGGGGGTTGCGAGGGGGCCTACGTCAATACCCTTTGGCCCAATGGGAGCAATGACCTATTGCTCCGGCAGTTTTTTACCGTCCCCTCCGGATCAACGAATTTAGGGGTCGCCATCGCCATCGACAACGATGTGGACGTCTTCATCAACGGCCAGGATATCTCGGGGGGGATGATCAATACCGAGGGTTGTGCCGCTTTCAATAAGCTGGTTTTTTCGATCCCCCAGACGCTTCTCGTGAATGGATCGAATCTTTTGGCCATCCGCGCCAGGGATCGCGGTGGCGATCGATATATCGACGCCCAAATATCGGGTAACATTCCCACGCCTACCCCAACCCCGCTTGTCACGCCCACCTTAACGCCTATTCCGGGCGCTTATTCCGTCCGGGTCAATGTGGGCGGGCCCCAGTACGTGGATTCCCGCGGTGCCACCTGGACCGCCGACCAGGCCTATAGTCCGGGTGGTTTCGGCTATACCGGCTCAGCCGTTAGGAATTCCACGACCGCTAATATCTCAAACACCGCCGATCCGACCCTATTCCAGACATGGCGCGAAGGCCAATCCATCGAGTACAAATTCGACGTGGCTCCCGGGAATTACCAGGTCACTTTAAAATTCGCCGAAACCAATCCGGCGAATGAGTGGGTTGGTACCCGGGTCTTCAACGTTCTGGCGCAGGGGAACCAGGTCATCAATAATCTTTGCATCGTCGCCCAAGCCGGGATCTATACCGCTTATACCGCCGCCGTCAATGTCCAGGTTCTCAACGGACCGTTGGTCCTGGACTTCGTCGGCATCAATAACAACGCGGTTATATCGGCTATTTGGGTTCAGGGGCTCCAACCCCCCGCCAGTCCGCCGCCCACTTGGACCTCGACGAGCACCTTTACGGCTACCATGACTCCCACGGGAACATTCATTCCCCCCACCTTCACTTGGACACCGACGATCACCTTTACCCCAACGAATACGCCAACCGTGACATCCTCTCCCACGATGATCCCAGGGGCATATGTGGCGCGGCTCCATATCGGGGACGAGAACTATGTGGATCCTTTGACGCAGGGCGTGACCTGGTACGCGGCTCAGCAATATTACCCAGGTGTTCCTGGCAGTTACGGGTTTGCCGTCGATGAGGATGAATATGTCACATCGGCCAACATTACCAACACCTCGGAACCTGGCCTTTATCAAACGACGATGCAAAATCCAACGATGGAATACGAATTTGACGTTCCCCCGGGAAACTACCAGGTCACCTTGAAGATGATCGAGGATTTCTTCACGCAAGCGGGCCAGCGTATCTTCAGCGTTTCGGCCCAGGGGGTTCCCGTCGTCTCGAACCTGGACTTGTTCTATACCGTCGGGTTGAACGCCGCTTATGATGTGACCTTTACGGTACCCGTCACCCAGGGCCCCTTGGACTTGAAATGGCAGTCATCCTTGGATGATTCCACCATCTCCGCCATTCAGGTCATCGGCTTGCAGGCCCCGGTCACCCCTTCGCCCACACCGACGGTGGTTCCGGGGGCCCAGATCATCCCCTTGAACTCGGGGGGACCCCAGTATTATTCCAGTTCATCGAATGTCACTTGGCTCGCGGATGCGCCTTACAAACAGTTGGCCCAAGGTGGAGCCGGGTTTGGCTATATCAATTCCCCCTCCCAGCCTGTAACGGCTTTTTACCTTCCGACCGGTTATCCCATCGATAACACCGCCGATCCGGCCCTTTTCTTGGATTATTTAGGAGGGCCCTTGGTGGAGTATCAATACGATGTTCCGCCGGGAAATTACCACGTGGTGTTGAATTGGGCGGAGGCCGCGTATGAAGAGCCGGGACAGCGAATTTTCGATCTCTATATACAGGGTCAAGAAGTTTCAAAAGGGATCGATCTTGCCTCCCTGGTCCCCCTGGCCTATGCCTACCAGCAAAACTATTACGATATTCCTGTAACGGTGAATTCAAGTACGGGCAATAGCACCCTGGATATCCGATTGAAACAAGAGGCGGGCAGTCAAGGAGAAGCCTTTGTCTCTTCCCTGGAAGTCATTCCCGAACAGCCGCCTCCCGCACCTACCAATACGCCCACGCCCACAGGCACGCCCACGTCCACCAACACGATCACGTCGACCTTCACGATCACCGCGACCCCCACGGGCACTTGGTACACCTCAACACCGACGGTCACACCGACTCCAACGGCGACAGCCACGGCCACGCAAGTGCCGCTGCCGCTCTTCGCTGAATTGGACACGCTCATTGAATTGCCTAGCCCCGGGAACCCCAAACCCACGCCGGTGGCGGCGGACGGGGCGAGGGTGACCAACCAGGTGACCATCTGGGGCACCGCCAATGGCGATTTTTCACCGGCCCCTCCCGGCTCCAATTACCAGAGCGGGTGGTTTTTAGTGGTACAAGCGGTGAGCCCGGCAACGGCGACCGCGGTGACCATCGCTTCGGGGACGAACCAGATCACTAACGGGGTATTGGGCACCCTGGACCCGACCCTGATGATCAATGGAGTCTATAACCTGATGTTATTAGCCCAACAACCGGACGGCTCCAACACGGGTTGGACGGTGGCCAATATCACGGTGGACGGCAACCAGAAGGTTGGGAACTTCACCTTATCCTTCACCGACCTCAATGTGCCGGTGTCCGGGATACCGATGCAGGTCATCCGAACCTACGATTCCCGGAACCAGAACCAGGGGGATTTTGGAATTGGCTGGACGCTGGACATCCATAACATCCAGGTGGAGCCTTCCGGGGTATTAGGGGATGGTTGGAGCGTGGGCTTGGCTTACGCGGGTTATTCCGTTTCGTCAGGCCAATCACATTTCGTGGATATTGTCTTCCCCGGAGGCAAGGTATACCGATTCGAGCCCCACTTTTTCGCGGATGGAACGGACATCACCTACGGCAATACGTTCTCGGAATTGGACGCTAGCTTTGGGGTAAGGTTCGAGCCTTTATACGGCACCGCGCCCAATTGCGGCCTTTTGCCCATCGATGGGAACGGAAAAGCGGTTACGAATGTAACGCCTGATACGACAGGGGCTGTTGAGGATGGGGCGTTCTTGACCTGGACCACGGATGGGGACGGCGACTATGACCCTCAAAGGTACCTCTTCACCGATGAGAACGGGCGCAAGTACATCGTAAACACCAGTACGGGCATGGAAAGCATGACGGATTTGGTGGGGAATACTTTGAAAGTGGATATGGCCGGTATCCACTGGGTCGGGGCTTCCGCCGGGGCAGAGGACATCACCTTCAGCCGGGATAGCTATGGGCGGATCTATCAGATCAAGGACCCGGGGGGGAACTTTTATTACTACACTTATGACAACAACGGCAACCTGGCGACCTATCAGGACCCAGGGGCAAGGCTCAAGAACCAAAAAGACATTTATACCTATAACACCACCCACGGGTTGAAGGGCATCCAAGACCCCTTGGGGGACACCCCCATCCGCAACGACTATGACGATTCGGGGCGGATGACCGACAGTATCGATGCCTATGGCAACAAGATTTTCTACAATTACAATCTCGCGGCCAATAGCGAGTCGGTGACAAACCGAAATAACCAGCCCACCAGCTATTTATACGACAACAACGGGAATGTTCTCTCCGAAACCCAATATCTGAATGGCACGGCTGAAACGACGACTTATACCTATTCCCAGGACGGCTACAATAACAAGCTGACGGAGTTGTTACCAGGCAACAGCAACCCCACCCGGTACCAGTACAACGACCCGAACAACCCCCGCTTGCCGACCTCGGTCTCCGATCCCGACAACAATACGACTAACTACACCTATGATTCCCTGGGCCATACCCTCACCACCAAGGACCCCAAGGGGAACGTGGCGACCAATACCTATGATTCCAACGGCAACCTCAAGACCAGCCAATCGGCCCAGGACCAGACCCCGTCCAGTTATACCTATGACTCCAACGGGAATATGTTGAGCCAAACCGACCCGGCCGGCATTGTGACCCAATATACGTATGACGGTTCCGGCAATATGCTCTCCCAAACCGTCGCCTACGGCCTGCCTGAGGCCCTCACCACTACCTACACCTACGATGCCAACGGAAACCGGGTGACCGAAACCAAGCAGAACCCCTCCGGTTCGGGCAACCAGACCACCCTCTATACTTATGACACCAACAACCGTTTGGTGGAGACTTTCTACCCCGATGGCACGAACACTCAGACCATTTACGACTCCCTAGGCCATGTGGTGGGGACCATCGACCAGAAACAGCGCCAGACCAACGATTTCTACGACGCCATGGGCCGGCCCGCCACCATCCAGTACCCCGACAACCGCAAGAGCGTTTACGGCTATGACCCTAACGGTAACCGCACGGACGACACCGAATATGGGACGGACGGATCTTCCCGTAATACCCACACCGACTACGACAACATGAACCACCCGGTAACCGTGACCTATCCGGATACCAACCGGACCATCTCAGTGTATGACGGCCAGGGAAGGGTGACGGACAGCATCGACGAGAACAACAACCGCACCCATTACGACTATGACAACGCCGGGAGGCGGTTGGACATGATCGCGGGGGCGGGAAGCGTCAATCAGGAAAGCCAATATGGCTACGACGCCAACGGCAACCAGACCACCCTGACGGTCGCGGGTCAGTTGCAATCAACCACCGGGTACGACACCTTGAATCGTGCCACGACCGTGACCTATCCCCAACCTGCCGGACAGGCCTATGTGAACCCTTCTATTACGGTATATGACGCGGATGGCCGGAAGACCCAGACCATTGACCAAGCGCAGAACGTGACCAACTTCAGCTATGACGGCCAAGGGCGGCTGACCAATGTCACCAAGGTTTCGTCCTCCGGCAACATGACCGAGACCTATACCTACGATCAGGTGGGGAACCTTCTGAGCCAGATGGATTCGAACAACCACACCACTTATTTTACCTATGACAATATGAACCGGCGAAAAAGCCGCAAATTACCCGGCGGCCAAACCGAGACCTACGACACCTATGACGCCACTGGAAACCTGATCCACAAGACGACCTTCAATGGAAAGAGCATTAGTTACGCCTATACCAACCTGGATGACCGGCTACAGAGCGAGAGCTTCAGCGAGGGAAGTATCGTGTTCAACTATGACGGTTTCTTGAGACGCCAGAGCATGACGGATATCAGCGGTACCACGACCTATACCTATGACGCCAGGGACAGAATGAAGACGAAGAACAACACCACCTACGGCAACCTGACCTATGGCTATGACTACCACGGAAATATCGCCAGCATCGCTTCGAGCAACCCTGGTGGGGCCAATATGAGTTACCTATATGACGCCTTGAATCGGCCCACGACCGTGACGGACAGTCACCGTGGGATATTAACCACCACTTACAGCTATGACGCCATTGGAAACTTGTCGGGGATCAACTTGCCGAATGGTGTGGCGGTCACTTACGCTTACGATCAATTGAACCGGCTGAATTCCATGGCGTCGCTCCTAACTTCGAACGCCGCGACGGTCGCTTCCTATACCTATACTTTGGGACCGACTGGAAATAGGCTGTCGGTGAACGAGTACAGCAACCGCAACGTGCAGTGGACCTATGATGATTTATACAGGTTAACCGGGGAGGTCATCCAGCAAGACCCGGCGGGCAACAACGGAAGCATCGGCTACACCTACGACCCAGTTGGAAACCGGAACATCAGAAGCACCAGTGTCACCCCGATCACTTCTCAAAACTTCACAGGCCAATATGACCCGAATGATCGCCTGACGGCTGGGTACACCTACGATAACGACGGAAATACCCTGACCGACCCATCAGGCAAGACCTATACCTACGACACCCTCGACAGAATGGTTACAGTAACCGGCACCGGCCTGAACGAAACTTTCCTATATGACGGTGACGGCAATAAGGCTTCGCAGACTGTGAACGGCACCACTACCAACTACCTCATCGATAGCAACAACCTCACCGGTTATGCCCAGGTGATGGATGAAATGCAGGGTGGGAGTGCGGTAACCAGAACCTATACCTACGGCACAAGCCGGATTTCTCAAGACCGTCTACTATCGATCGCCGACTGGCAACTGTCTTTCTACGGTTATGACGGGCAAGGGTCAGTTAGATATTTGATGGATGGTACTGGGAATGTTACTGATACATATACGTTGGACTCTTTTGGGAACTCCATGTCCTCTACAGGCACAACTCCGAATAACTACCAATACGATGGAGAGCAACTTGATGCCAATACAGGGTTCTACAATTTAAGGGCTAGATGGATGAAACCGAGTATAGGACGATTCCAGACAATGGATAGTTATGAAGGTGATAAAGAAGATCCTATATCTCTTCATAGATACATTTTCGGATCGAATAATCCAATTGATCGTATTGATCCGAGTGGAAGAGATACTATGGATCAAGAACCACATGTTTTTTGGTCAAGTTTGGCACGTGATCTCACAAACCAGGTTAAACTTGTATATAAGTATTATCATCCTAATGATACTGGTTGGTCAGGTGGTGCTGAGATAGGCGTAGGTGCTTTGATAAAAGGGAGAAATGCGCCTTTCAAATTTTATAGATGGATTCAACTGATATTAACAAATGTTGCAGAACTTAAACTTCCTAACATGAAAGTGGATGAATGGTATGTTGATGGTAAACGTGAAAATGATCCAAATTTCAAAAAATATCCAGAAGCTTCAACACCTCCGTATTACTATCCAACGAAAATGGAACAAGATATCTGGAATGATGATGGCGGAAATACACATTTTACGGATGGTCCTGCTAGGCCCTATGATGATGTTCCTATAGGCGGCGTGCTTACATGGCAAGCCGAAACATATTTGGTTGGGGTTAGTGATTGGGGAACTAGCAAATATTCTGTAATTGCAGAATTTGATTGGGGATTCAATCTCACATATGTTGGACCGGATAATATTCCGAATATAAAGCTAGACCCATTAGTTTTTAATTATTATTAAAAAACTCAAAGGAGCTATTAAATGAAATCAGTTGTGTTTTATTTGATGTTGATTTTCTTGTTTCAAATACCACCAAAGGTTGTTTTTTCTCAACCCGTTGATAATGTGAAATCCAATATTAAAAATGAATTGGCTAACCAAGAGGCTAAAGGTAATAGCTCTAAATCAAAAAAGATTACCGATTTCCAAAAAGGCATTTATATATATTATGTAGGGCCTAATGATTTTCCTACAGCCTTTACTATTGTATCTTTTAGAAAGTATTCTGATGCTGAAATAAAAGAAAAGTTTTTCAAGGAAAGTCTCCTTACCCAACAATTTGTAATCCCTGAAGGTGAATTGGATAAAATTGCCAGTTCTATTAAGGGCCTAATGCCAAAACAAGAAATTAAATGGAATGAACATAAAAAAAACATAAGATTTCAGATTGTGGTAGAGGATGAACAAGGTGAATTGAAACGTGTGTTGCCGGATAAAGTAATGAACGAAGTTTTTTTGACTTTGGAAAAATTTTCAAAGCATAAATATCCTGATCTGTTCAAATGGATTCAGAATTTAAAGAAAATTCCGTAATATTTTGGAGTTAAAATGAAACGAAAGATTCTATTTGTTTTTTTGATACTGACTCAAAAAGCGGTTTTTGGAGCTGGCATGCCAACCCCCTCCGTGCCCAAAGTGCTACCGAATACGCCCGTAACAAAGGGGTCTGGCCTTTAGAATATAGTTAAGAATCAAGGAGCGAAACATGAAGCGAGTTCTATCGATTTTGGCTTTTATTGTTTCCCAGGGCGTAGCCTTCGCCACACCCCAACCAACACCTGTCAACGTTCATGTTCAGCACACCGCTCTGGACAAACTCTCCATTCGTCTTCGCCAACAAAACATTCAAATCCAACGTGATGTGAAGGCTGGTAAGCTGACCAAAGACCAGGCCAAGTTATTGAAAGCCCAAATTGATGCGGTCCGCAAACAGGAAGTGGCCGACCTTAAGTTAAATGGTACAAAGACTCTTACCGATACCCAAATAGCCCAATTGAACGAGCAGTTAAACACACTCTCCAAGTCGATACCGATTAGGTGAACGCATGAGACGGCATTGCAGAAAAACAAAAGGAAAAGGGGCTGGGCCTGAAAAGGTCCGGCCCTTTTTGTTGTTCTGGAGAATTAGATACTTCAACGACCCGAACAACCCCCGCTTGCCGACCTCGGTCTCCGATCCCGACAACAATACGACTAACTACACCTATGATTCCCTGGGCCATATATCAAAGGGGTCAGGCCTACATATTACACTTTACGAGAAGTGACTTTATAAATTAATATATTGGCATGCCCCGACCCAGAAGAATCCATTATGAAGGCGCTGTGTATCACGTCACATCCCGAGGGAATGAAAGACGAAAGATCGTCACGGATGACGCGGATCGGCGTTTGTTCCTCAAGATATTGGGGGAGATGGTCGAGGAAAATGCGGTGGTTTGCCATGCCTGGGTATTGATGGACAACCATTACCACCTTTTGTTGGAAACCCCATCCGCCAACCTCTCTTTGGCGATGAAACACATCAATAGCCTTTACACCCAGCGGTTCAATAAGAAACATCATCGTGTGGGCCATTTGTTCCAAGGCCGGTTCAAGGCGATAGTCGTTGAGAAAGAGAGCTATTTAAAGGAATTGTGCCGATATGTGGTGTTGAATCCGGTCAGGGCCAGGATGGTAAAAGGACCAGGGGATTGGAAGTGGAGCAGTTACCGAGCCACCGCGGGATTGGATAAGAAAGAATCGTGGTTGGAGATCGATTGGCTATTGGGACAGTTTGGGAAGAATGTTCCGCAAGCGCAGAAAAGTTATAGGAGTTTTGTGGCGGAAGGGGTCGGGAAAAAGGAATCGCCGTGGGAAGAGCTATATTCCCGGGTTTACCTGGGGAAAGAAGAGTTCTTAAACCATGTGCATGACGTGGGACGGAAACACAGGAACTTGGACGTGCCGAAGTACCAACAACATGTAGTCAAGATAGCCCCGGAAAAGGTTCTTGAGAAGGTTGGGAAGGTTTATGGGGAAAAGCCAGAGGAGATACTTAAGGCCGGAAGAAGGGGACGGGAAGCCAGGGATGTGGCTATCTACTGGTTGAGGAAAGAATCGGGCTTGAGCTTAAAAGAAATAGGGAGAAGAATAGGCGTGGGTTTTTCTGCGGTTGGGAATCAATGGACCAGGATTAAGGCCAAGGCGTCATCGGACGATGCCTTCGCCAAACGTCTTCTAAAGTGTAAAATGTAGGCCTGACCCCTTTTTTATGGAGCCAGCAGTTGGACAACAATCCGGCTGATGCCAAGGTCTACGGTATGGGTTACGACCCTGATAGCGAACTACAGGCCGTAACCTTGACAAGTGGAACGAGCGGTTTTGACGGCATGACCGCCAACCAATCCGTGAGCTATGGGTATGACGCGGCAGGGAACCGAACGGCGGAACAAACACCGAATTTCCAGCATACTTTTGGTACGAACAACTTAAACCAATTAACCAATGAGACGGATAGGCCTATTTCGATCATTGGTTCCACCAATCGGGCGGCCAGCGTGACGATCAATGGCCAGGCTGTTGCTGAAGACGCGAACAACGACTACAAAACGATCATCCAGCCCGCCACAGGGACAAGTACTCCTCTGACCGTGACAGAAGTAGCGTCGGACGGGACTGTGAACACGTTCAAAAACCACATCCAAAACACAGTGCCATATCAGTACGACAAGAACGGAAACATGTTGAATGACGGCACAAAAAACTATGTGTGGGATGCCCAAAACAGGTTGATCAGCGTAACCTATATCAACCCCCAACCTCCCACGGTTGCCGATACCGTCCAGATGGCCTACGACGGGTTTGGGAGGCGTGTAAGTATCACGGAACAACATGGGACGACGATATTGGCGTCTAAGACATTTGTGTGGTGTGGGGCGCAGTTGTGTCAGGAACGAGATATGACCGGTCATGCTGTGACAAAACAATTTTTTACGTTGGGAGAACAGATTAATGGTTCGGATTACTTTTACACATTTGATCATATTGGAAATGTGAGGGAGATGACAGATTCGAATGGAATTTCACATTGTAATTATGATTACGACATATTCGGGCGACAGACTAAATTATCCGGTGATATGAATGCGGATTTTGGTTACACTGATATTTATCAAGAAAAAGCTACGGGATTGAATTTGACATGGTTTAGAGCTTATGACGCTAATAAAGGTAGGTGGTTAAACAGGGATCCGGTGAATGAAAGATTCGGTCCGAATTTATACGAATATGTAATGAACAATTCTCTAATGTGGATTGATCCTTTTGGGTTGGAATGTACACCAACAGCTACACCTACAACTAATCCGAAAACTAATTCACCAGGTATATGGCCTTGGATTCAGAATAATATTAGTTTGTTATTAGATGCGCTCTTTTCGGCATTTAGTAGGGGTGCAGGAAGAAGTGTTGGAAATCCAATACCTACAGATGCTGTTACGGTAATTGGAACAGCTACTGGTTCGATAGTCACTGAAGTTCATCAACAAGCTACAGAAGTCGCTGGAATGACAAATGATCCTGATGCTCCTTTCTCATCAACTAATCCAGAAGTTAAACGCAGGAACGCCCAAAACCAATATGCTGGTGGTGGGGGTGGTAACGGTAAAAATACTCCACAAACTGGGCCACCTGGGCCTCAATGTACAGTTACTCAAAAATAATAATTTAGGAAAATTTTAAATGAATCGGGAATATTCTAATATTTATAATTATCTTTTTGTAATTGTTGTTATTACGGGACTGGTTTTTGTATTGTTTGCTAGATTGATCGAAGTAGGTAGTGAAAAAGTACCAGACTATTTATTGCCAGTAAATGAAACTGAAAACACTGATAAGTTTAATGCCTTAATAACGAACGATCAGAAATGTGAAGCCGTTAAATTTTTTAAAATATTCCCCTTTTTACTTAAATCGAGTGTCGAATATTATTTGAAAAATGATTGCTCGTATTCCAGATTGGATTATTTGAGTGTAGCTTTTTTGCCAACAATACAATCCCCATGGATTTTAGATTTGATTTATGGATGTTTAGAAAATAGTGACCCTTGGGAAAGAATCGGTGCAATAGATGCTTTGCGTACGTATCCTTTGAATGAAATGACAATTCTAAGACTGATTGAAAGATGGAAAAAAGAAAAAGATCCATTTGTTCAATTGGATATAGCAAAGTCCCTGTGTGGAATTAAGGACAAAAGAATTACCGAGACTTTAAAACTCAGTTTGGAGGATATTCACAATCACAAACGTAATATTTCTTTAGTTTCATTGTATGTTGAAACATCCAACGTGGAATATAAAGATGAAATTTTGAAAGTTCTAAAATTAGGAAATAAAAAAGAAGCTAATTCATTAATTTCGATTTTGTGGGCAATGATGTCGGAGAAATCGGATGTTTTTTTAATTGAAGCGAAAAAAAATAAAAACCCTTTGATTCAAGAATCTGCCAATAAATATCTTGAAAAGCTTAAATCGCCAAAATTATGAAAAGCCGTTGTATAAATGGAAAGCAAAGTACATGTGGGAAGTTTTCAAAATAATTGTTTCTAAAGCGAATAAATTTGTTGAAGTTGTACCCGTAGAATAAAAATATTCAACTTGCGTATTTTTGCTGAACCTGCAAGGAGTTTTCCTCATTTTTGGCACGAAAATAAAAGTTTAACAAATTACCAATCCGAGGACTTTAAGCCTGCCTGAGATGGTTTCGTAGCCGTCGTTGGGGTTTTCCAAGGCGAGCTTGACGATTAAATCCTCAAGTTCCAGAATGATTTTGGGCCTTCCGGGATATTTCCGTTGTTTGGAGTAATCCCGTTTTTTAGCTACCAATTCCCGGTACCAGCGATAAATGGTGGCTAGTGTGAAGAGGTTGAATGTTTCTTCAAGGAATACTGGATTAACGGCTTTAGCGGCTCGGGCGAGTGCGGCTTTTTCACATTGTGTGGGTTGGGGAAGACGGGCGAGATGGGCCATGAGGAATTTGATCTCCTGACGGCGAAGCCCTTGGCGTGCGGCCATATCAAAGGGGTCAGGCCTACATATTACACTTTACGAGAAGTGACTTTATAAATTAATATATTGGCATGCCCCGACCCAGAAGAATCCATTATGAAGGCGCTGTGTATCACGTCACATCCCGAGGGAATGAAAGACGAAAGATCGTCACGGATGACGAAACACCTCAATAGCCTTTACACCCAGCGGTTCAATAAGAAACATCATCGGAATAAATGGGGTCAGGCCTACATATTACACTTTACGAGAAGTGACTTTATAAATTAATATATTGGCATGCCCCGACCCAGAAGAATCCATTATGAAGGCGCTGTGTATCACGTCACATCCCGAGGGAATGAAAGACGAAAGATCGTCACGGATGACGCGGATCGGCGTTTGTTCCTCAAGATATTGGGGGAGATGGTCGAGGAAAATGCGGTGGTTTGCCATGCCTGGGTATTGATGGACAACCATTACCACCTTCTGTTGGAAACCCCATCCGCCAACCTCTCTTTGGCGATGAAACACCTCAATAGCCTTTACACCCAGCGGTTCAATAAGAAACATCATCGTGTGGGCCATTTGTTCCAAGGCCGGTTCAAGGCGATAGTCGTTGAGAAAGAGAGCTATTTAACGGAATTGTGCCGATATGTGGTGTTGAATCCGGTCAGGGCCAGGATGGTGAAAGGACCAGGGGATTGGAAGTGGAGCAGTTACCGGGCCACCGCGGGATTGGATAAGAAAGAATCGTGGTTGGAGATCGATTGGCTATTGGGGCAGTTTGGGAAGAATGTTCCGCAAGCGCAGAAAAGTTATAGGAGTTTTGTGGCGGAAGGGGTCGGGAAAAAGGAATCTCCGTGGGAAGAGCTATATTCCCGGGTTTACCTGGGGAAAGAAGAGTTCTTAAACCATGTGCATGACGTGGGACGGAAACACAGGAATTTGGACGTGCCAAAGTACCAACAACATGTGGTCAAGATAGCCCCGGAAAAGGTTCTTGAGAAGGTGGGGAAGGTTTATGGGGAAGAGCCAGAGGAGATACTTAAGGCCGGAAGAAGGGGACGGGAAGCCAGGGACGTGGCTATCTACTGGTTGAGGAAAGAATCGGGCTTGAGCTTAAAAGAAATTGGGAGAAGGATAGGTGTGGGTTTTTCGGCGGTTGGGAATCAATGGTCCAGGATCAAGGCCAAGGCGTCGTCGGACGATGCCTTCGCCAAACGTCTTCTAAAGTGTAAAATGTAGGCCTGACCCCTTCTTTTGATACTGGTAATCCTGGCACTGGAAGTGGGAGTGATAGTGGTAATGGAAACGGCAATAATCACCAATTGTCGGATAATCAAACATTAGCAACTAACACAGTTGTGGGCGTTGGATTAGATTCAGTACAAAAACTAAAAGGTTTTCCTAGTATACTGGGTTCTGGTTTGGTAAATTTAGCCGGGGAAATGGCAGGGTTATTTCCTGTTGATCCATTAGGTGATGGTTTTGGATTTGTAATGGCCGTACTTTTCGCTGAAGCAGGATTGGCTGCTTGGCCGGCTTTCCTGCTTGGTATTGGTGTTGCTTTATTATGGGAAGATTGGCAAAAAAATGTTGTTCCTGTTCTGACAGATCCTTGTGTGATTGGGAGTTAATTGAAGTGATAAAAATAGTTAAAAAAATATATTCTTGGCTTAATGATTATGTTTCGGATGTTCCGAAAATGTTGTTTATGGCTCCTATTCTTTTTACGTCAACGGTCAATAATTTATTGGAGAATAAATTTCATATTGTATTTTTTTTTAGAATCCCGCTTTTAGTGTTCATACTTGGGTGTTTTGCTTTGTTTTTGGCATTTATTCATAAAAACATCACAAAAAAATAACGAAGTATAGGCAAACAGGAAACATTGTGAACGAAACAATGTTAGTCAAATAGAACGGAAATTTCACTCAAACCCAAAGGAAATGTCTTGCCAAGGGACGTAGATGATATTGAAAGAAATTGGTTTGTTTTTTAAGGCAGAAATATGAAAGAGCCCGTTTGGTTGTCAAATCGTTTCCAAAGGTCTAAAAAATTAGGGCAGTATTGGTATAATCATGCCAGCGATTTGCGGGCAGGCGCATTAGTCTTGTGGCATTCTTATAAAGACAAAAATATCTCCAAAGTGATTAACGGTGAATATATTGGATTGGGGTCTTGGTTTCGTTTGGAAGCCGCATTACCTAATGTTTATAAACTTTTAGCGGCCCTTTCGTTAGAGCTTCTTCTAAAGGCATGTGTTGTTAAGAAAGAAGGGGACGATTCAAAGGTAAGAATTACACATGATTTGAGCAAACTGGCAAACGATGTGGGGTTTAAACCGACAAAAAAGCAAAAAGATGTATTAGCAATTCTAAGTTTATACTCCGTTTGGTTGGGGAAATACCCTGTTCCCAAAAAGGAAATAGATTATCAGATGACCTATGACGGTATAGGGCGGCGGAAATCTATTACGGAATTACATGGCTCAACGGTATTAACCAGCAAGACCTTCGTGTGGTGTGGAACACAAATTTGCCAGGAGAGGGATGCAACTGGGCATACGGTGAATAAGCAGTTTTTTGTCTTGGGTGAGAGAATTGGCAGTACGAATTATTATTTTGCGAAAGACCATCTGGGCAGTGTGAGGGAGATGACCGATTCGAGTGGAACGGTTCATGCTTCCTATGATTTTGACGCCTACGGGCGTTCTGTAAAAATTTCGGGTGATATGGATAGTGACTTCGGGTACACAGGTTTTTACACGGAAAGAACGGTCGACCTCGACTTGACCTGGTTCAGAGCTTATGACCCCGAAAAAGGAAGATGGCTGACTAGAGACCCTGTTGGCGAAGGCACGGGACCAAATTTATACGCCTATGTGGATAACGCGCCTCTTGAACAAGTAGACCTCTTTGGTCTTTGCGGTAATGGTGGAGGCGGGACGTGGCCGCCTATTCCGAATTACCCTGTTGATCTTCCTGGAAGTATGGGCGGGGGAATAAATCCATTCTTCTTCTTGGGATTGTTGGGTGGAGGCGGCCCCTATGATTGGGGCAATCACGTGTTGCCTTATAACTCCGACCGAAATCCTAACGATCCTTATTTCTACCAAAAAGTCCAACTCCATGATTTAGGAAATATAAATTATGGTATATACATGGCGGCGGCGGGTTTTTCAGAAGAGACCGCCCAAGAAATAGCGGCTGATCTTCGAAAGTATGATCCCTTTAGCAATAAACCAAGACCAGGAGAACCATTGGCTCCTAACGGCAACACTCAGCGGGCAGCAGCAGACATAGCTAACGGATACCAACTTTACAACAATCCACCAACGCCCCAAACGGGGAATCCAAATTGTCCGTGAGGGGGAATTTCGTGAGCAAGACTAATATCCGGGAAATTAATTATGAGAATTTAGGTGCTTGGGTGGTAGCCGGTTTGTCTTCCCTAATCATTCTTGAGGGCGTTTGGGAAAAATTGGTCAACGGAAATTCTATACTGCAACAAGAGGATTTTTCGCGGGCTTGGGCTTTTGGATTTGCTTATTTACTCCCATTGTTTGGAGTGACGGTGCTTGGTTCCCATGTGGCGGTTCAGAGGGCAAATGGTTCTTGGGCGCGTGAAAGTCAATTTTCAAAGGGAGTCAGAATAACTCTAATTGTTTTGATCTCGCTTTATGTGGTGGTGTTTGGTTTTTTCTTTGGCGGGTGGAGTGGAAAAGTAAGTTCGTATCTCGGGTTCTCTATACCTGTTCTTCTGGCTTTGTGCTATATGGCCTTTTTTTACAAAGTCGGCAAAGCGGTTGCTTTCACATTTAAAAGGTTGGCTTTTGATTTGGCCTTTTTGTTTGGAATCCCTTTTTTGACTTTTGTTTTTTTACTTAATTTTTCCCGCTACGTTTTCTTGATGAGATAGTTTCGTGTTTTCCTTTTCTTCCGTTCCTAATCCTTGCTGATTTCGTCGTCCCCAAAGTCTGTAATGTCTGATGAAATTTCAACGTCGTATCAAAGGGGTCAGGCCTACATATTACACTTTACGAGAAGTGACTTAATAAATTAATATATTGGCATGCCCCGACCCAGAAGGAAAAGTATCAAAGGGGTCAGGCCTACATATTACACTTTACGAGAAGTGACTTAATAAATTAATATATTGGCATGCCCCGACCCAGAAGAATCCATTATGAAGGCGCTGTGTATCACGTCACATCCCGAGGGAATGAAAGACGAAAGATCGTCACGGATGACGCGGATCGGCGTTTGTTCCTCAAGATATTGGGGGAGATGGTCGAGGAAAATGCGGTGGTTTGCCATGCTTGGGTACTGATGGACAACCATTACCACCTTCTGTTGGAAACCCCATCCGCCAACCTCTCTTTGGCGATGAAACACCTCAATAGCCTTTACACCCAGCGGTTCAATAAGAAACATCATCGTGTGGGCCATTTGTTCCAAGGCCGGTTCAAGGCGATAGTCGTTGAGAAAGAGAGCTATTTAACGGAATTGTGCCGATATGTGGTGTTGAATCCGGTCAGGGCCAAGATGGTGAAAGGACCAGGGGATTGGAAGTGGAGCAGTTACCGAGCCACCGCGGGATTGGATAAAAAAGAATCGTGGTTGGAGATCGATTGGCTATTGGGGCAGTTTGGGAAGAATGTTCCGCAAGCGCAGAAAAGTTATAGGAGTTTTGTGGCGGAAGGGGTCGGGAAAAAGGAATCGCCGTGGGAAGAGCTATATTCCCGGGTTTACCTGGGGAAAGAAGAGTTCTTAAACCATGTGCATGACGTGGGACGGAAACACAGGAACTTGGACGTGCCGAAGTACCAACAACATGTAGTCAAGATAGCCCCGGAAAAGGTTCTTGAGAAGGTGGGGAAGGTTTATGGGGAAAAGCCAGAGGAGATACTTAAGGCCGGAAGAAGGGGACGGGAAGCCAGGGACGTGGCTATCTACTGGTTGAGGAAAGAATCGGGCTTGAGCTTAAAAGAAATTGGGAGAAGGATAGGTGTGGGTTTTTCGGCGGTTGGGAATCAATGGTCCAGGATCAAGGCCAAGGCGTCGTCGGACGATGCCTTCGCCAAACGTCTTCTAAAGTGTAAAATGTAGGCCTGACCCCTTCTTTTTCCGTATGAATTAGGTCAGGACCCCTATATTATTTTTCCCCTATACCCAACCATTTTCTGATCAAGAGGTTCATCGGAACCTCAAAATACCTATAAGAAATCAACCCTACGATAAAGACTAAGACCACTATGAAGCTAAAATATAGGAACACGTTCAGGGAAGAAATGAACGGGTAAACCAAACAAATAACCATCGTGTGGTAAAGGTAAATGCCGTAACTAAACTTTCCGTTAAGAGCGATAAATTTCCAGCGGTCGGATTCGAACCAATCCAAGTGAAGGGCGCCTAGCAGGAAGAAGAAAAGGCCGAACCCAAACAACATGGGATCGAATGTATTTCCCCAAATGTCGGATATATAAGATCGATGAAGATATATTTTGATCATCCCAAAGGCGCCTACGACACACAAATAAACGCACATTTTTTTATGTTGAAGAAAAAAAGACCGATGTTTTTCTGTCACTAGGTAAAGAAGGGCACCGGTCGCGATCAATCCAAAGCCACTGAATGAATTGTGCTCGATAACATTATTAGCTCGGAAAAAGGTGTAACCGATCCACTGACTCAAAGGTCCCAATAGGATGAAAATACCCAGGAAGATCTTGAGGTTGAGATCATTGCGGAGCAGTTTCAGGGCAAATGGGTAGAAAAAATAGAATTGCTCCTCAACCGATAACGACCAAAGCACCGCCCAAAAGGTGCCCGGCTCATGAATAAAAGAAATGGAATACCAATTGAACCAAAAAGTGGCGATGGATATCCAAAAATAAGGATTAAAAGGAGAATGGGGTATTTTAAAGAATTCATCGGGTGAAAAGGCCGGCGCCTGAATGAAAAATAGGGATATCATCCCGATCGCGCAGATCAGCATCAACAAGGGAAGTATGCGCCCTATCCGCCGGATATAGAATTGCCGAAAATCAGGATCGAAAAGACCGTTGGGATTAGAACCGATCAATCGCGAGATAAGAAAACCAGAAACCACAAAAAACATATAGACACCATAGACCCCGTTGAACGCCTTGAAAAAAACGAAGTGAAGTAATTGGTTTTTAATGGTGAGCGTGCCTAATCCCGCATGGAAGCCCACGACGGCTAATATGGCGAAACTTCTAACAATATCAATGATCTGAAACTTTGACGGACTTTTTGATAAGGCGTTTACCGCCCGTTCGATTTGTTTGTCGTTTTCGGGGCTTCCATCGAATCCCATTGTCGTCCCTTTGCGAATAAGACTTTCGAATGGTCGGTTAGATCGATCGGACTGGCACTTATTATACCTGATGGCGATTTTGGGCCGGGAAATCCTGGATTAGGGGCATGGAGCTAGAACTGTGAATAAGATTCTATTAATCAATGGCAACCTATCTGGATTCTGAAAGAATATTCTGGCCACTTTCCTTACATTCGTGCCGATCGATTGAGCCGTGGGTCAATTAAACCTAGGAAATTGAGTTTAAGCGATGGGTGTTCCATAATCCCGTTGTAATTGTTTATTATCATCGGCAAATGCTAGACACAGTATTTCAGGAAATTATATCGGGACATCGCGGGTTTGCCCTTAAGACGATCAAAAGTTGTTATTTCCAAGGATTATTTCTTTAAGCGATCCGCTTCCTTTCGTATATTGATGGTGGTTACCGATGTTTTATAGCCATTGATTGACCGGGGAGTATTGAATGAGTTTTGTTTCTGTGTCCTATTTAATCTTGATCTTGTTGTCCCTTTTTGTCCGATGGGTATTTCGAGTTTCAAATAATAAAAATTACTACCTTTGGTTTTTGCTGGGCGCTAGCCTGGTTTTTTACGCTTCCTACATACCCCGATATATTTTTCTTTTGCTGGGGTTAACGGCTATCGATTTCTATATGGGCCAGATGATCGCTGGAACAAAAAATCTTCGGACAAAAAAACTTTACCTGGCCGTTTCCATTGGTTCCAATCTTGGGCTCCTTGGATTTTACAAGTACTCCCATTTCCTGATCGAAAACATCAAGGTTTTTTCTTATATCCTGGACCATCCGGTCCTTACCAAAACAGAAGTGAATTTAGCCCTTCCATTGGGGATCTCCTTCTTCACTTTCCAAAGCATGAGCTACACCATCGATGTTTACAGAGGAACGGTCCTTCCTGAGCGCCGTTACTGGCGTTTTCTTTTGTTCGTGAGCTTCTTCACTCATCTGGTGTCCGGACCGATCGTCCGTGCCAGGGAGTTGATCTACCAATTCGACCGAAAACGCCGGCTTTGGTTGGGAGTGGCCATGCAGGGGGGATATTTGATAGCGCGGGGTTTTTTCCTTAAAAAAGTGGTGGCCGATAATTTAGCCGGATATGTGAATAATTATTGGAGGAATGATTTTATTTCCGATTGTTCCGCCTCTGCCTCGCTTTTATTGGCATTCTTTTTCTCCTGCCAGATCTTCGCCGATTTCGAGGGATATACCAGTATCGCCAGGGGGTCGGCGTACTTGCTTGGGTTCCGTTTGCCCCGGAATTTCAACCAACCCTACTTGGCGGTTTCTTTCCGGGAATTCTGGACCCGATGGCATATCACCCTGTCCCGTTGGATGAGGGATTATCTTTACCTGCCTCTGGGTGGGAACCGGGTTTCGGAGTGGCGAATGTACGCCAACCTTTTGATCGTCATGGTCCTGGCCGGGTTTTGGCACGGCGCGGCATGGACTTTCGTCGTGTGGGGGTTCATCCATGGTAGCGCCCTAGTGATCGAACGCGTTCTTGGTCTGCATAAAACCGATAAATGGCCCTCTTGGGTCACCGTTGCGTGGTTTGTCGTGGTCCAGTCAGTTGTTCTTATAGCTTGGGTTTATTTTAGATCAGAGGACCCCACCCAGGCTTGGGCAGTGATACGGAATATCTTCCACGGGACTTGGGGAGGGGAAACGGCTTTGACACTTTTACCCGGATTGGCTTTTACCTTGCCGGTTCTGGTAATGCATTTCAGAGGGTTTTTAGGTGAAAGAAATTGGTTGATGGCGCCACGGGGTTTGGAAAAAGCTTTTTGGGGCGCCTTCATGCTTTATTGCGTATTTTCCTTTTCAGGACAAAACAATGCGTTCATTTATTTCCACTTTTAAATCGGCCAGGAATGGCGGGCTGTTGAAAGCCTTGGCGTTATTCGCCGTCGTTTTGGCGGTCTTTTACGCGTTGGGTCAATGGGTGACCTGCCAAAAACCGGAATGGGTGAACCAAGACCCTCTGCCAATCAACAGCCGTGGTTGGGATTCTTTTTCCCTGTTCGAGGCCTATGGCCAGATCAATATCAACAATGCCCTTTATTATGGTATCGGGCCAATGATCGATCGCGCCCGTAAAGCCGACGTGTTGGTCCTTGGAAATTCCCGACCCATGTACGGTTTTCGTGAGGGTTTGATCCGAAACGTAGAAAAAGGCAGTGGCTTGAAATTTTTCAGCTTGGCGGGGCCGGGGGATAATTCCCCATTTTGCCGGGATATCATCGTCCGCAATGGGCTTTATCCGAAATTCATCATTTTGAACGAGGACGATTTTTTCAATCCCAAATTATGGCCTTTCCAAAAAGAGACCATGACCGGATCTTGGTGGCACAGTTGGTCGACCACATATATTGAATATTACCAATGGGTGGCTGATTATTACGTTCATCGGTTCATCCCGGAGTTCAATCTGTTCAAGGCCGACCGTGGAAAAAAACACTTTCTGCTTTGTTCACCCGAGAACGGTTTCTTATTCTCGGAAAACAATTCAGGAGGGCATTATCCTATCGTCTACAACAATAATAAAAACGCGTTGAACCCTTTGTATTTGGATATGGCGCGAAAATTCGTTGGTGATATGCGAAGCCGGGGCGCCCTAGTGATCCTGGCTTTTGTTCCGAACGGTAAAAACGACGATTTTATCCGGGAAGAAGCCAGGGCGTTGGGAGTTCCTTGTATCCTTCCAAAAGTCGAGGGACTAGAAACCTTTGATATGATTCATTTAACGCCTGAAAGCGCGGAGAAGTTCGGAGAGGCTTTCTTTGAAGGGTTTTTCAAATTGCCTGAAGTAAAAAAGGCGTTACGGGAAAGTAATGATAGAGCCGGGGGACAATAACGCGATAAAGTTTTAACTTTCCGCGGCAAGAGCCTTTTGAGTTTTCTGGATCAGCGGATGGTTTTTCCCGAAGAAAGAATTTAAAATATCCAACGCTTCCTTCAAGTGCTTGATACTTGATTTTATTTCCCCTTGTCTTTTTTCCACGTCGGCGAGATTCATAAAGGTAATGGCGGTCTGTGGATGACGTAAGCCAAAGACCTGTTTTTTCAAACGGTAAATATTTTCCTGCTGTTTTATGGCCTCTGAATAATTTCCCAAAGCATATTCAACCGCGGCCAATCTTTCCAAATACGGCAAGATCGGATATTCCGGATCGGCGGCTCCATTCCCCGAAAAACGGCTGTAAACTTCTCGGGCTTGTCGAAAGTTAGCCAAGGCATCTTTGAATTTGCTAACCCGTTATCCTTCGCTAGGTGGATGCAGGGGGCAATTAAATACACTCCGGCACAGGTGCTGCGAGAAGTTAAGTATGGATACTATATAAATTACCTATGGGTTATTAACTCGGCTTGACAAAATACTTTGTGAAATATTTCACAAGCTATTCGATCCAAAGGCGAATTCTGTTGGAAAATGAGGTCATATCCCTCGATCCTTCAAAGACTTTGTGAAGGATTTCACATTGATTCCACATGCAAAAAGTACCTATAATTCGACCCATCCTGACCCAAGGCCACGAAAAGTCTCCTTGTATACCACTCAAGGCGTCCTTTTCCTGAAAGCACCATCCGTGGGAGGGGTTGTTTGTTTTTTCTTAAGGAATCACTCGTTTTTTTTATGAAAAAGTCCAACGGATGGACTTTTTCATTCGACAACATTTTCGGTAACCCCACGATTCCTGCCCTGTTTTCGTGGGAAGCAAATCAGGAGAACTGGGCATGTCATTTTATCTATGTTGGATTTGTGTGGAAAAATGACAGCAGAATCTTTGGGGCAAGAGATTGCTTTGTAGCTCTTTTTTAATTTTTGCAAACTCTCGGGGGGAGGTAGGGCATGGATTTCGGTCTCGTTGAAAACCTTTTTCCCCTGGTCCTCGCCATCCTACTGGCCCTGGTGGTCCCCACGGCTATGGTCGTACTTTCCTCATTCCTCAGTTCTTCCAGGGTCAATGCCAGCAAACTTTCCACCTATGAGTGCGGTATCCAGGCTTCGGGACAGGCGGGGGATTCCCGGTCCCGGTTGAACATCCGGTTCTTCCTGATCGCCATGTGTTTCCTGGTCTTTGACGTGGAGGTCATCTTTCTTTTTCCCTGGGCGGTCCTGTTCCAGAAAATGGCCTGGGGCGGGTTCCTTTCCATGCTGGCCTTCCTGGGAGTCCTGGCTTTCGGCTGGCTCTATCTCTTGAAGAGGGGAGCCCTGGAATGGGAATGACCGAAGTCCCTTACTTCACTACCCGGGTAGACGCGGTCGCGGCCTGGGGCCGCAAGAATTCCCTTTGGCCCATGGTCTTTGGAACGGCCTGTTGCGCCATCGAGTTCATGGCGGTGGCGGACTCGGTATTCGACCTGTCCCGTTTCGGGGCCGAGCTTTTGCGCTATTCCCCCCGGCAGGCCGACCTATTGATCGTGGCGGGCACGGTCACCTTTAAACAGGCGCCCATCCTCAAACAGATCTACGACCAAATGCCCGATCCCAAGTGGGTCGTTTCCATGGGGGTCTGCGCTTCTTCCGGCGGGTTCTACAACAACTACTGCACGGTCCAGGGTATCGACCAGATCATCCCGGTGGACGTTTATATCTCGGGTTGTCCGCCCCGGCCCGAAGCCATCCTGGAGGCGATCATGAAGATCCAGCATAAGATCGCCAATCCTAAGACGACGCCATCAGCCCAGTTCCAGGTCAAAGAGCCTCATTTCGATTATTGATAAAGAGGAAAAAACGGCAATTGAACCACCAAGTTCACCAAGGGCACCATGCGGACCAACAATAAAACTTATAAGGTGGTCGGTATAGTACCGATTTCCAATGTTTGTTAATTTGTTGAATCGGCACAAGAAAAACAAGATAACACCTGAAATGGGAGCAAAAATCTTTACCGAAAAATCGGCGCAGAATCACACAGAGGAAACAAAGTAAAAATTAATTTGAAAAATGAAAGGTTTTTGTGGACGCCTTGGCTTTACTTGAAACGATAAAATCCAAACACCCCAAGACCCTCCTGGGTTCCCAGGATCGTTTCGGCGTCCTAGAAGTAAGTGTGGACCGAACGGGTTTGGTCGATGTGGCGCGTACGCTTCGGGATGAGCCCGAGTTGGCCTTCGAGATGCTCATCGATATCGTATCCATCGATTATTCCCAATACCCTGAATGGAGGGGAGACCGTTACGGATTGGCCTATCTTTTCAAGTCCCTCGCCAAAGGCCATCGGCTCCAGGTCAAGGTACTCCTCCCGGAAGACGCCCCGTCGGTGAATACCCTTTGCGGGCTTTGGGCCAACGCTAACCACCTGGAAAGGGAAGCTTTCGACCAAATGGGTATCCGCTTCGTCGGTCATCCGAACCTAAAACGCATCCTGAACCATCACGAGTTCATCGGCCATCCATTGCGCAAGGATTACCCTATCACTCAACGGCAATGGCTTTCGGCCAGCCAGTCGCTCATGGACGAGATGGAACCCCGGCTGAAAGAAAAGGGGTACACATGAGGACCGAACCCCAAGCCCCCTTCGAGTCGTCCCAGGGCCTCAACTCCCCCCGTCCCAAGGACAAACGGGAACTGGTCTATGTGAATATCGGTCCCAGCCATCCGGCCACCCATGGGGCTTTGCGGACCTTCTGCGCCCTTGACGGCGAGACCATCGTGGCGGCGGTCATGGAACAGGGCTACCTGCATCGGGGGTTCGAGAAGGATTGCGAATCCCACACTTTCCAGCAGGTCATCCCCTATACGGACCGGCTGAATTACGTGTCGGCCATGATCAATAACGTGGGGTTCTGCAAGGCGGTGGAAAGGATGCTCCACCTGACCATTCCGGATCGAGCGGCCTACATCCGCGTCGTGGTGAGCGAACTGAACCGTATCATTGACCACCAGGTCTGCGTGGCGGCCAACCTCCTGGATATGGGCGCCCTGACCAATTTCTGGTACTTCTTCAATACCCGGGAAAAGGTCTACGACATCCTGGAAAAACTCTGCGGAGCCAGGCTGACTTCCAGCTATACCCGCATCGGGGGGATGGCCCGGGATGTCTATCCCCAGTTCGCCGACGAGGTGAAGGCGGTGTTGAAGTCGGTCGAGCAAAGCCTGGGGGATGTGCTGAAACTGGTGGAAAAGAACCGCATCTTCCTGGACCGCACCAGGGACGTCTGCCCCATTTCCAAAGAACGGGCCATCGCTTACGGCTGGACCGGGCCCACCTTGAGGGCCAGCGGAGTGGAATACGACCTGCGCAAAGTTGAGCCCTATTACCATTACGAGGATTTCAAATTCGAGGTGCCGGTGGGAACGAAGGGCGATATCTACGACCGCATCTTCGTGCGGCTTTACGAGATGGAAGAATCCATCCGCATCATCCATCAGGCCCTGGACAAGATGCCTCAGGGACCGGTGATGTCGGACGACAAGCGGGTGGCCCTGCCCCCGAAACAACAGACCTACGGCAATATCGAGGGGCTGATGAACCATTTCAAGATCATCATGCACGGTATTTGCCCCGAGCCGGGCGAGATCTACGACGCCACCGAAGCCGCCAACGGGGAACTGGGTTTCACCATCGTTTCCGACGGGAGCAAGAACCCATACCGGGTGAAATGCCGGCCGCCCTGCTTCATGAACTTCGCCGCATTCCCTGAGCTCATCGAGGGAAGCATGGTAGCCGACGCCATCATCGCGCTGGGATCGATCAACATCATCGCCGGGGAGTTGGACCGATGAACAAAATTAAGTGCGGAGCCGAGAATGGCCGTTGAGTTCAAAAAAGAGACGATCCAGGAATTCGAGGAGATAGCCTCGCGCTATCCGGTCCGGCGAGCGGCTTTGCTTCCGGCCCTCTGGCTGGCCCAGAGGGAATTCGGCTGGATATCGCCCGAGGTCATGGAAGCGGTGGCGTCGCTGGTGGGATGCAGCCCGGTCCAGGTTCTGGAAGTGGCCCAGTTCTATTCCATGTACCACAAGCAAAAGCCCGGCAAGCATCACCTCCAGGTGTGCCAGACCGTGGTGTGCCTGATGAACGGGTCGGAGAAGATATTGCGCATGCTCGAGGAAAAATTGGGATTGAAACCGGGGGAGGCCACCCCGGACGGACAGTTCAGTCTGCAGACCGTGGAATGTCTGGCCTCCTGCCACACCGGACCCTGCATGAGGGTGAACGATGTCTACCACGAACACATGACGGTCGAGAAGACCGAGCAGCTGTTGGAAGAATTGAAAAAGAAATAGGAACTATGACGACAGTGGAACCACAACTGACCAAGCGATTCGGGCTGCAGGACAGCCATACCCTCAAGGTGTCCCTGCAGACGGGCGGTTACGCGTCCCTGAAAAATCTTTTCGGGATGAAACCCGAGCAGGTCATCGAGGAAGTCAAAACCTCCGGCCTCAAGGGACGGGGTGGGGCGGGGTTTTCGGCCGGTATGAAATGGTCCTTCGTCCCGAAGAACACGGGCAAACCCGTCTATCTGGCGGTCAATGCCGATGAGGGAGAGCCGGGCACATTCACGGACCGTTATGTCCTCACCTACGACCCTCATCTATTGCTGGAAGGGATCATCTGCGCCAGCTACGCCATCGGGTGCCATACCGCCTATATCTACGTGCGGGGAGAATTCCTGGACCAAATCAAGATACTGGAGAGGGCCATCGAGGAAGCCGAGAAGGCCAAGTATTTGGGTAAGAACATCCAAGGTTCGGGGTACGACCTTCAGGTTCATGTCCACCGGGGCGCGGGAGCCTATATCTGCGGCGAAGAAACGGGATTATTGGAATCCCTTGAGGGGAAACCAGGCAAACCCCGCATCAAACCGCCTTTCCCGGCGGTATCTGGCTTGTTCGGATGTCCCACCATCATAAACAACGTCAAGACCCTGGCCTCGGTCCCGTGGATCATCCAGAACGGCGGGAAGGCCTACGCCGCCATCGGAACCAAGGACTCCACCGGCACCAGCGTCTTCAGTTTGTCGGGTCACGTGAACCAGCCGGGTTATTGGGAAATGCCTTTCGGTCTGCCCATGTTGGAATTCATCGAGACCTACGGCAAGGGCGTCAAAGGCGGGAAGCTCAAGGCGGTCATCCCGGGAGGTTCTTCCACGCCGGTTCTGACCCCGAAAGAGTGTGAAACCCTGACCCTTTGCTATGAGAGCATGCAAAGCCATGGAACCTTTCTGGGAACGGGCGGGGCCATCATCCTCAACGACCAAACGGACATGGCGAAGATATTGAAGAGCATGACGGCTTTTTATTCCGAAGAATCCTGCGGGCAATGCACCCCCTGCCGGGAGGGAACGGCCTGGGAGAACCGCCTGATGAAAAAGATCCTGGACGGCGAGGCGACCTCCAAGGAACTGGACCTGATGCTTACCATCGCCGACAACATGGAAGGACACACCATTTGCGCCCACGCGGCGGCCTGCGCCATGCCGGTACGAAGTTTCATCAAGAAGTTCCCGGCGGATTTCGAGAAGTACCTGGTGAAGAACACGACGGCTGTCCCAGCCCAGATCCATTAATGTTCATTGGAGTTTGAGAGTGGTCAAGATCACGGTCAACGGTCAACCGATGGAAGTGCCCGAAGGCACCAACGTGCTGGACGCCGCCCTGTCCAACCGGGTGCATCTGGAGCATTTCTGCTACCACCGGTATCTTCCGGTGGCGGGGAACTGTCGTACCTGCATGGTGGAGATCGAGACCCCCAGGGGTCGTCAGCTGACCATCGGATGCAATACCCATGTGACCGAGGGAATGGTCATCCACACCGATTCCCCCAAGGCCAAGGACGCCCAGAAGAGCGCCCTGGAAATGCTCTTGCTGGACCACCCCCTGGACTGCCCGGTCTGCGATAAGGCAGGCGAGTGCAAATTGCAGGACCAATATATGCAGGATGGGCGGTACGAGTTCCGCCGTTCCGTACCCCGCTACTTCAAGGGAGGCAAGGCCGAGGATATCGGAAAGCACGTCATGCTGGACCAGGAACGATGTATCCTCTGCTCGCGCTGTATCCGCTTCCTGGATGAGATCCCCAAGACCTCCGAACTGGGCATCCTCCACCGGGGCCACGAGGCCACACTGGACATATTCCCGGGCAAGCGCCTGGACAATCCCTATTCGGGCAACGTGACGGATGTTTGTCCGGTCGGGGCCCTCACCCTCAAGGAATTCCGTTTCAAGCAACGGGTCTGGTTCCTCAAGAAAACCGAGTCGGTCTGTCCCGGATGCGCCAGGGGATGCAGTATCACGGTGGAACAGAACAAGGGGAAGGTCTACCGGTTCATGCCGAGAGAAAACCCCGAACTCAACAAGACATGGATCTGCGACGAGGGCCGGTTCTCCTTCGATCATTACCAGCAGAACCGCCTGGAAGCCATCCGGCTGGGCCATCAGGAACACAGCCTGAAGGATGGGATCAAGCAGTTGGCCCAGATCCTTTCAGGCATGAACAAGGATGAGGTGGGAGCCATCGCCTCGCCCTACGCGTCGTTAGAGGATAATTTCATCCTCAAGAAGTTCTTCGAGAAGAGATTCGACCCGAAGAATTTGGCCGCTCCCGATTGGACATTGAAAGGTGAGGCGGACCAGATCCTGAAATTGGCCGATAAATCACCCAATCAAGCTGGGTTGAGGTTGCTAGGGATCACCACCCAGGCCGAAGCATTGTTCGCCAGGATGGAAAAGGGCGAACTCAAGGCCGTTTTGGTCATGCAACAAGACCCCTTCGGACGGGAGGAGGCCAAGGCCAAGAAGATCTTCGCCAAGGTGAAGGTCCTGGTCGTTCTTGCCGTCCATAAGACGGCCACGGTCGAACAAGGCGCGATGGCTTTCCCGGTGAGGCCTTTCACAGAGAAATCCGGGACTTTCGTGAACGCCACCAGCCGTTTCAATGGTTCCGCCAGGCGATCGAGCCGACGAACCAGGATATCCTGCCGGCCTCCCTCTGGATAAGCCGTCTGGCCCAGGAAATGAAGTTGGAAGGATTCCAGTTCGAGGACATCCCCTCCATCTTCAATACCATGGCTAAAGAAGTGGACGCTTTGAAAGGGCTCACTTTCAACTCCATACCCTGTACGGGTAAGGTTTTGTCCTTATCCCCGGCCGCAGCCGAACCTTTCCAAGGCCTGAACGCCCAACCCAATGTTCCGGGCGTGAAACCATGACCAACACCCAGCTGTTCACCCTCGGCAATATCGCGGTCATGGTTGTGATCATGTGGATCATCCCTCTCTCCTTCATCCCCTTCTTCATCTGGCTAGAAAGGAAGGGAAGCGCGGTCATCCAGGACCGCGTCGGGCCAGACCGGACCAACATCCTGGGCTTCCGGATGTTGGGATACATCCAGAACTTTGCCGACACCTTGAAACTCTTTTTGAAGGAAAGCATCACGCCCGAAAAGGCCAGCGGGTTCTATTATTTCCTCGCGCCTTTCTGGTCCATGACGGTCGCCCTCTTGCCTCTTCTAGTCATCCCATTGGCGGCGCCCATCACCCTTTTCGGCCAGACCATCCGTTTCCAGGCGGCGAACTTCAATGTGGGTGTCCTCTATATCATCGCCGTCTCGAGCCTAGGGGTATTCGCCGTGGTCCTGGCCGGATGGGCCTCGAACAACAAGTTCTCGCTCTTGGGTGGGCTTCGAGCCACCGCCCAGATGGTTTCTTACGAACTATCCATGGCCTTGTCCCTGACCGGACTGTTGATGGTCTATCAGGGGGTCAAGGTGGATAGGATCGTGGAAACCCAAGGACAGATGCTCTCCTTCGCCGGCCACACCCTGCCCCTGCCGAACTGGGGTGTCTTTCTCCAGCCCGTTGGGTGCCTTCTTTTCCTGGTGGCCGGTTTCGCCGAGACCAACCGCAATCCTTTCGACCTGGCCGAAGGCGAGAATGAGTTGGTGGCGGGATATCACCTGGAATATTCCAGCGTAAAATTCGCCCTCTTCTTCATGGCCGAATACGTCAATATGGCGGTAGTGGCTTTCGTGATCTCCACGTTATTCCTGGGCGGATACCAGGTGCCATTCGCTTCCACCGAATTCCTGAACCAGAATCCCCGGGCGACCCTGTCCATCCTGGGCGCCGCCGCTTTGTTGGGAGGAAGCCTGTTCGGTTTCTTCGTTTACAGGCGGGCCGACCTCCAGAAAGACCAATTCACGGGGATGAAAAAATGGGAACCCTATCTTATTTCCGCCGCGGGAGCCGGATTGGCTTTTGTGGGTCTAGTGGCCCTGGGGTACGCTCTGTTCAATGGGAATTTCCTTCCCTGGATGCCGCCTCTCTTGACCGCTTTATTGCAGGTCTGCTGTCTTTTGATGAAAGTGCTTTTCTTTTGCTGGCTTTATGTGTGGGTGCGATGGACCCTCCCCCGGTTCCGTTATGACCAGTTGATGGGGATGGGTTGGAAGTTGATGCTGCCTTTGGCGCTTTTGAACCTGTTGGTGACAGGGGCTTTGATCCTGATCCAAAAATAGAAGGGCTGAATAGGACGCGCGAAACGTCTATCTGTTGAGAAGAAGGGAAGTCCGATGCGAGTGGTGGAACGCCCCGAGATAAAGGGAACCCAAAAATTCTACGTTCTCCAGGTCCTCCAGGGCCTGTGGGTAACCCTGCGCCACGCGGCGGCAAACCTTCTGTATCCGCGCCGGATGCCGGTGGTCTACTTTCCCGAGGAAAAAAGAGCCTGCCCCCCACGACCCGGGGACGGCACAGGCTCATGAAAAGGGAGGATGGCGCTCCCCGTTGTACGGCCTGCATGCTTTGCGCCACCGCCTGCCCGGCGGAGTGCATCCATATCCTGGCGGCGGAATCACCGGACTCGAATATCGAGAAATACCCCGCCAAATTCGATATCGACATGCTGCGTTGTGTTTTTTGCGGTTATTGCGTGGACGCCTGCCCCCTGGACGCTATCCGGATGGATGTACCGGAAGTGACGCTGGCTGATTTCACCCGACCCAGCCTGGTTTATCATAAGGAATATCTGATGAAGCACGATAATAAGGACTTCGTGCCGGACTATAATCCTCCTCGGCCCGTGAAGTGGACCCATGGGCCCCACGCCAGACCTTGAAAGGTAACGGATGATCGAAACGGTCGTGTTCTATATCCTCGCCGTCCTGTTATTGGGAATGGGCCTATGGGTCATCACAAGGACCAATCCCATGGCTTCCGCGGTGGGAATGATCGGCGCTTTCGCCGCGCTGGCCGGGTTATATCTGCTGCAATCCGCCCCCTTACTGGCGGTCCTGCAGATATTGGTCTATGCCGGGGGAATCATGGTCTTGATGATCTTCGTGATCATGCTTTTGAACCTTCGGGACGAGGATATGGGATCCTTGCGGGCGAAAGGGGTTTGGGTGGCGGGAGCCCTGTTGGGAATAACGAGCGTGGTTTTTGGCCAAGTTTTCTTGGTGATCTTTCCATCCGGGCAGTGGAAAAACGCCGTTTTGCCAGAAGGATTCGGAAGTATCTTCTCGGTGGGAGAAAAGATCTTTGCCTCCTATCTGTTCCCCTTTGAGATACTTTCTCTTCTCTTACTAACGGCTGTGGTCGGTGCCCTGGTCCTGGCCAAGAGGAGGTTATGATGGACCTTCTCATGCCCATCGGGCCTTCCCACTACCTGGTCCTTTCGGCCCTGCTTTTCATCGTCGGAACCGCCGGGGTCTTGAGCCGCCGGAACCTTTTTGTGGTCTTGATGTCGCTGGAATTGATGCTCAACGCCGTCAACCTGACCTTCGTGACCTTCTCAAGAGTGAACGGGGACATGACCGGCCAGGTCGTGGCGCTGTTCGTGGTGGCGGTGGCGGCGGCGGAAGCCTGTGTGGGACTGGCCATCGTGGTCGCCTTGTTCCGGCTCAAGGAAACGGTGGACCTGGATATGTTCAAAAGCTTAAAAGGATAGAGAACGATGCTGAATCTGGAACATTTTCAAAATATCGCCCTTATCTCCTTCGACTGGATCTGGGTGATCGCGGCGGCGCCCCTGGCAGGGGCGGTCCTGAACGGTGTCTTGACCCTTATCGCATCCCAGGGAAAGGTCCATATCCCTGAATGGCTCACGGCTGTCATCGGGTGCGGAAGCGCCGGGATATCCTTCCTCGCGGCCTGGTTCACTTACCTGCACTTTCGGACCCTGCCGGAGAACAGCCTCCTCACACAGGAACTCTTCGACTGGATCGAGGCGGGGACCTTCCATGTGAGGATGAACTTCCAGCTGGACGCTCTTTCCACCGTCATGACCGTGTTCGTCACTTTCGTTTCCACCCTCATCCATATCTACTCGGTGGGTTACATGAAAGGGGATGCGGGGTTCGGGCGGTTCTTCACCTATCTGAACCTGTTCCTGTTCTCCATGCTGGTATTGGTGCTGGGGGAGAACCTGCTGGTGCTATTCCTGGGTTGGGAAGGCGTGGGTTTCTGTTCCTATCTTCTCATCAGTTTTTGGTTCGAGGACGAGGCCAAGGCCAACGCGGGAAAGAAGGCCATCATCGTCAACCGGATCGGGGACGCGGGTTTCCTGGCGGGGCTGTTGATCGTGTTCGCCCTGGCGGGGACCTTCAATTTCAACGACCTGCAGGCCCACAAGCAGGTCTTCAACCAATTATCGGCCACCATCGTTTGTCTTTGCTTTTTCTTCGGGGCCGCGGGCAAATCGGCCCAGATCCCCCTTTATGTCTGGCTGCCCGACGCCATGGCCGGACCCACTCCCGTTTCGGCCCTCATCCACGCCGCAACTATGGTGACCGCCGGCGTCTATCTGGTAGCCCGGCTCCATTTCCTCTTCGTCCTCGCTCCCTGGGCTTCGACGGTCGTGGCGGTGACAGGGGTCTTGACCGCGCTATTGGGAGCGACCATCGCCATGGCGCAGAACGATATCAAGAAGATCTTGGCCTACTCCACCATCTCCCAATTGGGTTTCATGTTCCTGGGCGTGGGTGTGGGAGCCTACTCGGCCGGTATTTTCCATCTGATCACCCATGGATTCTTCAAAGCCTGTTTGTTCCTGGGAGCGGGATGCGTCATTCACGCCATGAAGGGGGAACAGGACATCCGAAAGATGGGCGGACTGTTGAAACATATCCCCTTTTCGGGTCTCTCGTTCCTGATGGGATGGCTGGCCATCACCGGTATCCTGCCGTTCTGCGGGGGATTCTTCAGCAAGGATGAGATCCTTTGGCGCGCTTTGGCCACCCCTAATCTGGTGGTTCCCGGACTGCCCGAGATCCTTTATTTCATCGCGCTGGCCACCGCCTTCCTCACGGCCTTCTACATGACCCGATTGGTCGTGATGGTCTTTTTCGGCGAGTATCGGGGCCCCAAGGAGGTCTTCGAGCTTTTGCATGAATCCCCCCAGACAATGACCCTGCCTCTCTTTATCCTGGCGGTGGGAGCACTCATGTCAGGATGGCTAGGAGTACCGGCCGCCATCGGCGGAGCGGACAACCTGGGCAAGTTCCTGGATCCCCTCTTCCATCTTTCCACCACGGAAGCCAACGCCGTCTCCCCGAAGATCGAGCCTTTGCTCATGCTCATGTCCTTACTTGTGGCCCTGCTGGGTGTGGGAACGGCCTGGTATATCCACGGCTTGAAGCACACGATCAGCCCGATGTTCCTGAAACTCATCCCTGGGGGCAAGAAGACCATTGAGCAGAAATATTACGTGGACGAGTTCTATGAGGTCACGGTGGTACGTTGGGTCAAGGGTTTCGCCCATTGGGTCTCTGACAAACTCATCGAGCAGCTTTTGATCAACCGGACGCTGGGCGCCTTGATCCGGGCCGTGGAATGGATCGCCAAGTTCCTGAAAAAGACCCAAGTGGGGCTAGTGCGGGCCTATCTGCTCTATGTGGTGATGGGCGCGGCTCTTTTGATCTATTTGATACTTCATTAACGAAGGGGTTGGATGTGGTCCTTTCCATATTGATCGGTTTTCCGCTGGCGGGAGCGTTATTGGTGGCGATGTTTCCCCAGCCGAGAATTTCCCGAGTCCTGTCGTTGCTGGTGTCGGGCACCGCTTTCGTCTTTTCCTTGCTGCTTTACACCAGGTTCGATCTATCGGACGCTGGGTTCCAGTTCAAGGAACAAGCCAATTTGGTGCCGTCCCTGGGAATCCACTACAGCGTTGGGTTGGATGGGCTTTCCCTCTGGTTGATCCTCCTGACCACCTTCCTTACCCCCCTGGTCATTCTGGGAAGTTTCCGGGCGGTTGAAAAGAACGTCCGTGGTTATTACGCCTGCCTGCTGATTTTGGAATCCTCGGTGGTGGGTACTCTGGCCTCGACCGATCTTTTCCTTTTCTATCTATTCTGGGAATTGATGCTCATCCCCGCCTTTTTCCTGATCGGCCTTTGGGGAGGGAAGAATCGGGTCCAAGCGACCTTGAAGTTCGTCCTCTATACCATGTTCGGATCCCTGCTGATGCTGGTGGGCCTGCTTTATATCACCCACGAGGTGAAGAGCTTCGATTACACCATGATCTTCGATCATTATTTCCCGGAGGATGTGCAGTTCTGGTGTTTCCTGGCGTTCGGATTGGCTTTCCTGATCAAGGTCCCGCTGGTCCCTTTCCACGCCTGGCTGCCGGACGCTTATACCGAAGCCCCGGCTGGAGCCACGGTGTATCTTTCGGCCATACTGGTCAAGCTCGGAGCCTACGGTCTGCTCAGGTTCTGTATCCCGCTTTTCCCAACCGCCGCCAAGGATTTCGCTCCGGCCTTGATGATCCTGGCTGTCGTGGGGGTGGTGCACGGGGCGCTCATGGCCTCGATCCAGACCGACTTCAAACGGATGACCGCTTATTCCTCCCTGTCCCACATGGGATTGATCGTCTTCGGCATCTTCACCTTCACGGCCTCGGGACTGCAGGGAAGCTTGTACCTGATGGTGGCCCATGGGGTTTACATGGCGGGTATATTCCTTTTGATCGGGATGCTTTATGAAAGGGTCCAATCCCACCAGATGAGCGACTATGGAGGGTTGGCCAAGACCATGCCCCTGTTCGCCGCGATGTTCCTCTGGATCATGGTAGCGGCGGCGGGGATCCCTGGGTTCGCCGGGTTCGTAGGGGAGATTTTGATCCTGGTATCGGCCTATAAGATCGCTCCTATCTTGGCGGTCATCGCCATTGTCGGGTTTGTCCTGTCAGCCTGGTACCTTTTCAATCTCTATGGCCGGCTCTTTTTTGGGCCTCTCAAGAAAAAAGATGGTCCCAAGGTCCATGACCTGACCTTCCGGGAAGGAATGGTCCTTCTGCCCCTGGCATTGCTGGTCCTCTGGATGGGATTGACCCCCAACTTTTTCCTGAGGCCCACTGAGAAATCCCTCCAGTTGAATGTCATTGAAAAATTGAAACCACCCCCGGTCATGACCGATTTTGCCGCACAGCAAAGGCGCATCCAGGAAGAAGTGGAAAAGGATAATAAGAGGAGCCGCCGGTGAGCCCAGCGCCACTCGAATTATGGGGATTATCTCCATTGTGGATCACCATCGCGGGGTCGATCCTTCTGCTGACCGTCGAGTTTTCAATGAAAGAAGAGGGGCGAAGGATCGCGCCCATCCTGACCGGGACCATCCTGGTTCTGGCCCTGGGAGCGGTTTCCGGCTGTTGAACCATCCACCCATGCCCGGCTCCCTTTTCCAAGGTTCGGTGGTCATGGACCTTTATTCGGTCACATTGACAGGCATTTGCCTTCTTTCCGCTCTGCTGGCTTGTCTGTTCTCGGCTTCTTATATGGTCCGTGAAAAAGCGGTCACTGGGGAATATTACGCGCTCCTGCTCCTGGCGGTCTCGGGGATGCAAACCCTGGTGATATCCGCCGATTTCCTGACCCTTTTCATGGGACTGGAACTGATGTCCCTTTCCGCTTATGTGCTGGCGGGATATCTCAGAACGAGGGAAAGATCGACCGAGGCGGCCTTGAAGTATTTCCTCAACGGGGTGTTCGCGTCCGCTTTCCTTTTGTATGGGATCGCGATGATCTATGGGGTGTCGGGAAGCGTTCGATTCCAGGACATCCGGCTTTTTCTGGAACATACCCATACCTACCCCCTTTTCATAGGATTGGGGGTCGTTCTTATTCTGGTGGGTCTAGGGTTCAAGGTGGCGGCAGTCCCGTTCCACGCCTGGGCGCCGGATGTTTACGAAGGGTCTGCGGCTCCCGTATCGGTGCTTCTGTCCACCGGAGTGAATACGGCAGGTTTTGGGATACTCGCCAGGCTTTTCGCTGAGGTGTTCGGTTTGCCCGGCGGTTGGACGGCGGTAATACCGGTCTTGGCGGTCCTGACCATGGGATTGGGGAATTTAGGAGCGCTCACCCAGACCAGCGTCAAGCGCATGTTGGCCTATTCTAGCGTGGCCCAGGCGGGTTATCTTTTAGTGGGGCTATCGGCGGCCTCCTTCGCGCCGGCGGACGATGTGGAAAGATCCGTGGCTTTTTACCTATTAGCCTATACCTTGATGACGGCCGGCGCTTTTGGATGGGCCGCCTGGGCATCGGGGAAGGGCGAAACCAACGACCAGTTGGAGGATTACCGCGGATTGGGTTTAAGCCATCCTTTCCTCGGATCAATGATGGCTTTATTCCTTTTTTCCCTCGCCGGCATGACGCCTACCGCCGGATTCTTTGGAAAATACTATCTCTTCAAACTGGCCGTGGACCATGGAATGGTCTGGCTGGCGATCGTGGCGGTCTTGAATAGTTTCATCTCCGCGTTCTATTATCTGAGGGTAGTGGTGTATCTATTTATGAAACCTTTGGAGGGGACGGGCCGGGAATTGGGTACATCCTTCGAGGTTTCCCTGTCCTTTTTCCTTTGCGCCATCGGAGTCCTGATGGTTGGTTTCCTGAAGTTCCCTTTTTAAAAAAACCAATATCAATCTAATAACCGATGGATGAATTCGAGGGGAGGTTCTCATGAAAGTCATTGCGGATCTTTGTGTGGTGCCGTTGGGAGTGGGAGTTTCGGTTTCCGAGTATGTAGCCGCTTGCGAGAAAGTCCTGAAAGACGCCGGATTGAAGACCCAACTGCACGCTTACGGCACGAATATCGAGGGAGAATGGGACCAGGTCTTCAACGCCCTCAAGCGATGTCATGAGGTCGTTCATCAAATGGGAGCTCCACGGATCACCACGACCCTGAAATTCGGGACCCGCACGGATCGGGACCAAACGATGGAAGATAAAGTGAAAAGCGTTGAAAATAAGATGAAATAAAGGAATTTTAGTCGGACAAAGTTGCGCAGTTTGAGTTTCTCCGTTTCTTCCGAACTTACCATTGGAAACAGGCTAAAATATTTTTAAAGGACATTTGTTATAGTTCCAATTGATCCCGGGAGTGTTCATGAGAAAGCGTAACAATGATTTTAGGGGTTTCACCCTGGTTGAATTAATGATCGTTGCCGCTATCATCGGTGTTTTGGCGGTCATGGCGATCCCTCGGTTCGTCCAGATGCTTGAGAAATCACGGGAAGGCGCCACCAAGGGAAACCTTAACAGCATCCACTCGGCAATCTTTATCTACTATGGGGATCAAAAAGGCGTTTGGCCCACCACGCTTCAAACCACATCCCTTTATTACTTCAGCCAGTATTTGGATAACATCAATCCCGTCAAGGTAACAGGCGCTTTTGTGGCTGGGGCCATCAACCCGCAGGGGAATTTGATGAATGTAACCGCGCAAAGTTCCGCCCCAGTCGCCGCCGGGACTGGGTGGTTGTATGACAGTACGATGGGCGTCATCTATGTCAATAGCACTGTCATTGATTCAAAAAGCGTTCCCTATTCGTTTTACGGTTTTGATTGAGATGGATTAAAAAATTCATGATCGAATATTTTTTCCTTTAAACGGCCGAATTATTTTCTTAATCAATAACTGAATTCTGTTCCGCACCATTCCAAAATGAACCCGACAAGAAAACCTTCCTGAGTGTAAAAATTTTTTTACAATTCGACGAAAAAAGAACAAGTGAGAACAAATTACTCACTTTGAGTAAAGATGTTCGGGTTTTCTAAAATATGTTTCTCGTTAATCTCAATTAAATGCCAAGCTAAGTTGGTATCAAAATTGCTTTTTCTCTAGGCGGCTTCAGTTCACCTAGGATCGAGAAAGCTAAACGGCATATGAGCATTCCCCCGTTTTCCGAGACCACCAACAGAATAATTTTGTCCAAAAGACATCGATGGATTTTTATATGTTCTGGGATTGGTTTTGTGTTCTTGATCATTTATTTGTGCGCTCTCTTTTTAGTGCCCCACGAGAGCCGCGGGAACATAAACCCACACCCCATCAAGTACACGACCCATGATGGCGTCACATTGATCCCTGAATCGGAAAGGCCACTGGATGTCTGTGTTATTGGGCTAGATCCAAATAAAGAAGCTTATTTCTTCCTCCCTGACTTGATCCAAAAGGCCGGAGTCCCAAGCGCCCAGATCAATGAATTGAAGAAACAATTCTATTGGCTTAATTTTGAGCTATCCCATGGGCAGATCATGAATGCCATACCCACGTATACCCAGGTTTTTATAGCTGTTCCTGACCCCGATCTAGTCCATGAATCCAAGGGAGGAGAAGAATCTTTATTCAAGGAATACCTTATGACCCGTTGTGGTTGGCCCGAGGAGCGCATAAAGAAGTCAGTCCATTTTTTCAAAACAGGCGAGTCTTTAGTATGGTCGCAAGATATCGGAAAGATATTGGGTAAGGACACCGAGGGACGGTGGATCATATTCCGCGGGCAGATCGATCGAGAGCCTTATCGTCGAGCCGTGGATGATCTTTGCCGCTCTTTTCCCGATCATTTTTCCTTCAGGGACCTTCCCCCGAACGTGAGCGCCGAAGGTGGGGACGAGGATCTGGTCCGTGCTCCCGATGGCCATCTGGTATTTTTGGTAGGGCGTCATCGAGCTGTAAAATACCTAGAACTTTTGAACGGAAAGTCTTTTGTGGGAAGATCGATCACGTTGGCGGACATCGAGGAAGCGCAAAACGCCTTTTCAACGGCCTTCGAGGGGGTTCCGGTTGTTTTCATGACATCCAGTCTCCTGGAAAATCCCGGACTTGGTAACGAGGAGATATTTCATTTGGACATGTCGGTCGCGGTCGTGGGGGATGGACAGGTCAACCATGGGTTCATACCAACATTCGGGACCCACCCGGTCGATAGAATGACGAGCAATGGACTGGATCCCAATTTTGTTTCTTCCGCGCAGAACGAATATGACCTTATGGCCGATGAATTAAAGGGTTTGGGCTTTCCTGTGGAGCGACCGATCTTGAATGACCATCCCGTACGAAGCCCGGCCAACTTGGTCCGTTTTTATGATCCGCAAACTGGTCGTTGTACGGCGCTTTTAGCCCATTATCCCAGGCAGGATACCAATGGGGGCGGAAGTCAAGCGCTCATTACGTCAAGGTTAGAACAGATAAGAAAAAAATACGTTGTTTGGGGGAAGAATCCTGACGCGGTTACCTATAATTCCTTGTTCCGGGCCGTCCAAGATCTCTGGAATGAGATGACGGCCGTATCCATGGAATCGGATCCGGATTTTGAAGCCACGGCTAACCTGTTCAGAAAAGCGGGCATTGATGTGGTGCCGGTCGCTGATTTTGCCTGGGGCTCCGGTGGACTTCACTGCCAGCTTCTCCATTGAGCCATAAAGGAAAACCTGGATAAAAGTGACTTTTGAATTTGAGAAGGATATAATTCTTAAGCGATCGATGCTTCCTATCTAATCCTTTTTGAAAAAATTCCTACTGATGAATCGATATTGAAAGGATAGTCATGAGAAAAGTTTTGGCAGTCTGTTTATTGCTTTTTTTACAAGGAGGGCTTCACGCGGATGAGCTCAAGCCCCTCGCTCCACCGGCCATTCCTGCGGACGGAGGGGACAGTTTGCCACCACCGGTGGATCTAAGTCAGTTCAATACACCACAACCGAACGCGCAAACCGCGCCGTCGGAGCAGCCGACATCCCAACCACCGGCCGCCATACCAACTTTGCCGCCGACCCCTACACCCCATCCGTTGGTGGCAGTCAATCCCACGCCGACTCCCACAGTCACTGTTGAAAATGCCCAAAAACCAATTGTGGTTGTCGAAACACCGACAGTCCCTCAGAAGCCGGTCTTGCAAGGAGGCCCGAGCTCACTAGCGGATTATTTTCCCGCTGTTGAGGGGAGCCAGAACGATTACGAGTATCTGAAACCTCAAGACGGGGCGACCGCCAACGGGACCCGAGTTCTTCTTTGCGTGGGAATGAAACAAATGGCCAACGGGACCATCCGAGAGGTGTTCCAAGTGACCGATCAGGGAAAAACCACCGTCGAAAAATACTCCATCTACGATGACGTGGTGGAACATACCTTTTCAGGAGAGAAGGCTTTATCCAATGATTTTGTGTTCAAGTTCCCCAAGCCGGATGGGGCGACCTATTGGAGTCATCGGAACGGGGATGGCTCGGTGAGTTCGTATAAAGCGTCCTTCGGGCCAGCCCAGGTTTACCAGAAAAACTACCCAGATTGTGTCATCGTTCAAGAGAAGATCCTGAAAGAGGGCAAAAAAGCGGGAGTTCACTTCTATTATTACGCGAAAGGGATCGGGTTGGTCTCCATGGAAGTCTACACAGGGGATATGAAATTGGTCCAAACCCAATCGATCGCCTATACCCGCAGTGAAACAATTTCGGGTGCGACCCAATAAAGTTGGTCGAGAAAGACGTTCACAAAGCCCCTTGGAATGTTCCCGTGGGGCTTTTTTATTTTGTACACCACCATCAATGGTAGGTGTTTCGATGGAAAGGGAATATTTATTGCGGTCTTTAAGATGTTTTTTTCGAGTTTCTCCCCGTTTTTGAACCGCTAAAAAACCCAAAGACCTTGCGATTTATTCATCCCTGTGAGTATCATGCCTTTCCTGATCCTACTACGAAGTTCAAGATCATCCTGATTCCAGACGGGTTTGGAACGATTTTTGTCCACTTCGGCCGCATTTTTACGCGGGGTCATGGGGAGGTTTGGTTCTTATACGGCCAACATCCATTGGAATTCAAATTATTTAGGGGAGGAATCTTTCTATGGAAAATGAAATTATCGTTGGTATCGGGGGAGCGGCCGGTGATGGGGGAGCTTCCACCGGGAATAATTTGGCGCAATCCTGCGCCCGGCAGGGATTATTCGTCTTTGTTTATACCAGTTACCAATCCTTGATCCGCGGGGGCCATTCCTGGGTCCGCCTTCGGATCGCCACCCAAATGAAGCATAACATCGGCGACCAGGTCCAGGCCATGATCGCTCTCAACCAAGAGGCCATGAACCGCCATCTTCAGGAACTTGGCCCAGGTGGTATCTGTGTTTATAACGGCGACAAAGTGAAACCGGGCCAAGCCCCGGAAGGAGTCCAGCTTTGCCCTCTTCCCGTATTCGAGCTGGCGGGCAAGGACGCACTGCCGATCATGCAAAATACGGTCGCTTTGGGCGCGTTGGTGCGCCTGTTGGGTTTGGATTTTTCCGCTTTATCCTCCGTTTTTGAGCATACCTTCGCCAAGAAACCCCAAGTCGTTCAAGCCAATATCGTGGCGGCCAAAGCGGGTTATGACTTCGCGGATAAGACCTACAAACCCCACGCGGCCACCCTTTCCAAAGGCAAGGCCAAGCTGGCGATGGTCGCTGGCAATGAGGTGTTGGCCATGGGCGCCGCTAACGCGGGCTGTAAAGTCTACTGCGCTTACCCGATGAGCCCGGCTACCGGCATCCTGCACTGGATGGCCACCCACGGTAAAGATCTGGGGATTTGTGTCCGACAGGTCGAGGACGAGATCGGCGTGGCCAATATGGCGATTGGAGCGGGTCATATGGGTACCAGGTCGATGTGCGCGACGTCGGGAGGCGGATTCGCCCTCATGACCGAGGCCTTGGGTTTGGCCGGGATCATCGAGACTCCAGTGGTCATGATCAACGTCATGCGCGGCGGGCCTTCCACTGGTTTACCGACCAAACAGGAGCAAGGGGACTTGAACCAGGCGATCGGAGCGTCACAAGGGGATTTCCCACGGATCATCATCGCGCCCACCTCCATTTCGGACTGTTACGACACCATGGAAGAGGCCTTCAACTTGGCGGAAAAATATCAATGCCCAGTCCTGGTCCTATCCGACCTATTGATGAGTGAGGGACACCAAACGCTGGAAACCGCCGTCCTGGATCGGGATTTCAAGATCGACCGTGGTGAGATGATCTTCGAGGATGACGGGATCCCCAAAACCTATCTTCGTTTCAAGGATACCCCCTCAGGCATCTCGCCCAGGGCCATACCCGGACTGGCCAATCATCTTTATGTGGCGGGTTCGGACGAGCATGATGAGGATGGCGTCCTTATTTCCGACGTCTATACCGATCCGATCATCCGCAAAAAAATGGTGGATAAACGGACCCGGAAGATGGAAGGCGTCTTCAAAGATTACAAACCCTTGAAACTGGAAGGGCCGGCGGACGCCCAGATCACCTTGGTATCCTATGGTTCGACCTGGGGAGTCGTGACCGAGGCGGTCGAGCGGTTGAATAAAGAGGGCATCAAGACCAACCACCTTTCTTTCAAATATTTGCTGCCTTTCCAGGAGAAGGAAGCCAAGGAGATACTCGGGAAGAGCAAGAAGATCTGCGTGGTTGAAATGAACAAGAGCGGCCAATTCTCGCGCCATCTCAGGGCGGAGACGGGCATCACCGCCCACGCTGATATTCGAAAGTACGACGGCGAACCCTTCGAGCCAAAACACGTGGTATCGGCGGTCAAGGAAGTCTTGGCCGGCAAGGCCTTGGTCGAGGTGCAATCGCTGGAGCCGGGGTGGCGTTCTCCCCATCCTCCAGGTCCGGGAGTCTTGTCCACCACATCCGTTCATTGACCATTAACCCAGTTCCCATAGGGGAGCCATTTTCCAGGAGGAAATTATGCCAACAGCAGCGCCAGTAGCCAGGGAAGCCAAACACTATAAGCCGGAGATCCCGCCCGATTGGTGTCCGGGATGCGGGGATTACGGGGTATTGACCGTTCTGCAGCGAGCCGTGGCGGAACTAGGGATCCCTAATGAGCAATTGATGGTTGTTTCTGGTATCGGTTGTTCTTCCAATCTGCCGGGATTCTTCAAATCCTACGGTATGCATTCCCTGCACGGAAGGTCCCTACCGGTGGCCACGGGGTGCAAGATCGCCAACCACGAGATGACCGTGATCGCCTGCGGCGGTGATGGTGACGGCTATGGTATTGGACAAGGGCATTTCATCCATTCCATCCGGCGAAACATCAATTTGACCTATATCGTCATGGATAACGAGATCTATGGATTGACGACGGGGCAAACCTCCCCGACCTCGGAGACGGGCATGAAGACCAAGTCAACTCCCTATGGAAATCCGGAGGGTCAGTTGAATCCTATGGTCATGTCCCTGGCGGCTGGCTGCGGGTTCGTGGCCCGAGGTTTTTCAGGCGACATCAACCATTTGAAAAATCTTTATACCCAAGCCATCCAATACCCAGGTTTCGCCCATATCGATGTTTTCTCACCCTGTGTCACCTTCAATAAACAGAACACCTTCGGCTGGTTCAAGGAGAGGGTGTATAAGTTGGAAGACGCGGGGCATGATCCATCGGACTGGAACAAAGCCATGGAACGGGCCAAGGAATGGGGTCAAAAGATACCCATTGGGGTTCTTTACAAGAATCCGAATCCCAAGCCTTCCATTGACGCCGCCGACCCAGCTCTTCAAGGGTCCGCCTTGGCCAAGGTCCAGAAGTTGGGATTGAGCAAAGAACAGCGCCATAAGTTCATCGAGGAGTACGTTTAAAACAGGCCTGGGAAGAGCCTTCTTTGTTAAGAAGGCTCTTTTCTTTTCAGGGGCCATTTGATTAAATGTTCATTCCAGACGGTATTGTTCGCTAGGGGAGCCTTCATGCCGCATGTCATATTGGATAATTGTATCGGTTGCACCCTTTGCGCCGTGAAATGCCCGACTGAAGCCATCGCCGGTGTGAAAAAAACCCTCCACCATATCGATCCTTCCCTCTGCATCGACTGCGGTGTTTGCGGCATCTTTTGCCCGGTGGAAGCCATCATCGATCCGGCCGGCGAAATCGTCAAAAAGATAAAACCCATCGAGATCCCCAAGGCCAAGGTTGACCCGGAAACCTGCACGGCCTGCGAATTCTGCGTCGACATTTGCCCCTTTGACTGCATCTCCATGGCGCCCAGATCGGACCATCCGGAATTCTTCAAGATCGCCCTGGTCGATGAGAAGAAATGCGTCAGCTGTAAATTATGCGAGACCGTATGCATCAAGGGGAGCATCACGATCGCCAGGCCCGCGAGGCATATGAGCCACCAACCGAACCGTTGATCGTAGGTGGGGAAGATCTTTTTGGGACACATGAGACCTAAGTCCGTCCGATTTTGAGGACGGACGATATTTAAGATCCGGAGGTATTTCGTGGCGGAAGAAATCTTTGACGTCATCATCATCGGAGGCGGACCGGCGGGTATGTTCGGGGGTTTTTACGCGGGACTGAGGGGCATGAAATTCAAGCTGATTGACTCCCTCGAAACCCTGGGCGGTCAAGTCTCCGCCATGTATCCAGAAAAGGATATTTTTGACGTGGCGGGATTTCCCCGGATCGCGGGGAAGGAGTTGGTCAAGGAATTGGAAGAGCAACTCTTGCGATTCAAGCCGCCGCTCGCGTTGGGAGAGAAAGTCCTCACCCTAGTCAAACGACCTGATAATATCTTCGAATTGACCACCGACAAGGGAATCAAGCATTTCAGCAAGACGGTCGTATTGACCCTGGGTATGGGGTCCTTCACACCCAAGAAACATCCCAATCCGGAATTGACGGCCTTCGAGGGAAAAGGGGTGAACTACGGGGTTCTTTCCCTGGATCCCTATAAAAACAAAAGGGTATTGATCGTTGGGGGAGGGGATTCGGCTGTCGATTGGGCATTAATGTTGGAACCCATCGCGCAAAAGGTCACCATGATCCATCGTCGGGATGAATTCCGAGCCCACGAGTCTTCCGTCAATAAACTTAAAGCTTCCAAGGTCGATATCAAACTCTGGTATGAGCTCCGAACCGTGAAAGGCAATGGAAAAGTCGAGGAAGCGGTCATTTATGATAACCACACCAACAAGGATGAATCCATTCCGGTGGATCTGGTGGTACTTAATTTCGGTTTCCAGGCCAGCCTGTCTTTCTTGAAGGATTGGGGGTTGACGCTGGAAAAGAATAAGATCCCGGTGAACCAAAAGATGGAAACCAACGTGCCGGGGATCTACGCGGCTGGGGATATCGTCGATCATCCGGGCAAATTGGACCTGATCGCGACCGGTTTCGCGGAAGGCGCCACAGCGGTCAACTTCGCCAAGAATTACATCAATCCAAACGATAAAGTCGAGCCGGGACACAGCAGTAATCTGAAGTGGTGAGTATTTGGGTTCGCTTTGGATCCAAAAAAGATCAAATCGAACCGTTTGGAGCGGACCGATCCTTCGAATGGATCAGTAGAGGTCAAGTTCGTATCGTTTTGAGGAGGTTCTATGTCTATTGATGTCAGGACACAGAAGGGCTCGGGCGTCACTTTAAGGCAAGATGAATGGTGGCTGGAATCCGTCGCTATCGGTTTGGGCTTGCTCGCTTTCATCGCCTATATGACCTGGGCGGCATTGACCCCTTATGGCCCGAATGGACAGGTTTACTACAAATGGGGATCATACGTATCGCCGGCATTTTCCCCGTTTTTCTCTCCTTCTTGGTACAAGTGGTCGCCGGCCATCCTGATCCTCTGGGCTCCCGCCGGTTTTCGGGGCACTTGCTATTACTTTCGTAAAGCCTATTACCGCGCTCTTTTCCAGGACCCTCCGGCCTGTTTAGTGGGGGAGGAAGAACGGGAATACAAGGGCGAACAGGCTTTTCCTTTCATCCTTCAGAACATCCACCGATATTTCCTTTACCTGGCCGTTTTATTGGTCATCAATCACTGGGTCGATCTGGTCATGTCCTTCACCAAGGAGGGCCCCAAAGGATATTACGTCGGTATGGGGACACTGGTGCTTTTGGTCGATACGGTCTTCCTGACCCTTTATGTTTTCTCCTGCCACGCCTGGCGGCATCTGGTGGGTGGAAAGCTGGACTGTTTCTCGAATTGCGCGGTGAATGACCTGCGTTACAAGGTCTGGTGCCGAGTGTCCAAACTCAATGAGGACCACCCACTCTGGGGTTGGTTGTCCTTGTTCACGGTCATGTTCGCCGATCTTTATGTCAGGCTTGTAGCGACCGGGTATTGGACGGACATCAAGATATTCTGAACCAACAAAAGGGGAACGCGGTGAGCGAAAACTATCAAACCTTCGAATATGACGTCTTGGTGATCGGAGCGGGAGGAGCGGGGTTAAGGGCAGCCATTGAAGCATCGGCAGCCGGATGCAAGACCGCGTTGGTGTGCAAGTCCCTGTTGGGAAAGGCACACACGGTGATGGCGGAAGGCGGGATCGCGGCGGCCCTGGCCACGGTGGATTCGCGCGACAGCTGGCACCAGCATTTTTGCGACACCATGATCGGGGGAAATTTCGCCAACCACTGGAAAATGGCCGAGATCCACGCCAAACAGGCCCCGGATCGGGTCCGGGAACTGGAGAAGTGGGGCGCGGTGTTCGATCGCACCACCGACGGTAAAGGAAACATCAACGTCCGCCATTTTGGCGGTCATACATACAAACGATTGGCTCACGTTGGGGATCGGACCGGATTGGAACTGATCCGTACCCTCCAGGATAAGGGTGTCCATTCGGGCATTCAGGTCCACATGGAATGTACCATTTATTCCCTTTTGAAAGATGGGGACCGCATTGCCGGGGCCTTCGGATATTTCCGGGAGACAGGTCGTCCGGTCCTTTTCAAGGCCAAATCGGTGGTGATCAGCACGGGCGGTATCGGCAAGCTCTACCGGGTCAATTCCAACTCCTGGGAATGCACGGGCGATGGGTTCGCTTTGGCTTATATGGCGGGAGCGGATTTGGCCGACATGGAATACGTTCAATTCCACCCGACGGGCATGGTTTGGCCGCCCTCGGTGAGAGGACTACTGATCACGGAAGGGGTCCGAGGAGAGGGCGGGGTCTTGAAGAACAACAAGGGCGAGCGCTTCATGTTCAAGTACATCCCTCCCAAGTACCGGGGTAAATACGCTGAAACCGAGGAAGAGGCCGATCTTTGGTTCAAGAAGGTCGTCGTGGAAGGACAGATGGAGGAAACCGTCAAAGAACGAAAGCCCCCCGAACTCATGAGTCGGGATGTGACCGCGAGAGCCATTTGGAACGAGATCAATGAAGGCAGGGGCAGCGAGCACGGCGGTGTTTACCTGGACATCGCATCCCGACGCACGGCCGAGGATATCAAAAGGAAACTTCCCAGCATGTACCACCAATTCAAACAATTGGCGGATGTGGATATCACCAAACAACCCATGGAAGTGGGGCCGACCTGCCATTACATGATGGGCGGCATCAAGGTAGATCCGGAAACCCAGATGTCGACCGTTCCGGGGCTTTTTGCCGCCGGCGAATGCTCGGCGGGGATGCATGGTTCCAATCGTTTGGGAGGGAATTCCCTTTCCGACCTGGTGGTTTTCGGTAAGTTGGCGGGGGAACACGCGGCGGTATTCGCCAAAAAGAATGACATGCCCAAGGTGGATGAGGCGCAATTAGCGGTTTTAAGTCAAGAAATGAATCGGCCTTTCGAGCATGAGGGGGGGAATCCTCCTACGCGGTCCTGGCGGATATGCAGATCAGTCATGGAAAAAGGCGCGGGAATGTACCGGGAAGAGGGACTCCTAGAACAATGTCTTAAGGACCTAGAAGCATTGAGGACGCGTTGGGCCAAGATCTCGCCGAGGGGAATCGTCTGTTCAACCCAGGATGGCATGTGGCGTTGGATCTGCGCAATATGTTAGTGGTTGGGGAAGCCATCGCCCGGGCCGCCAAGGAACGCAAAGAATCCCGGGGAGGACATACCCGGACCGACTTCACAACCTATTCAGCCGATTTCGCGAATAAAAGGATCGTGATCCGTCGGCATGGGGACGTTATGGAAGTAGCGACAGAAGACCTGCCGCAGATCCCGGAAACATTGGAAACGGAGCTGGTCAAGGAAGGTCTTTTAAAACCCGAGATATTGAAACAAATCCGAGGGGAAGTTCCGGCTCATTGAGCCGGATCATTTCGGGAATATTGGTTAAAGAAAGAGAGAAGAGGGGTTCATGTCAAAGATCCATATGAAAGTCTACCGAGGAAACTCGGAAGGCGGGGAACTTAAGGATTTTCAGGTCGATGTGAACGATGGGATGGTCGTATTGGACGCTATCCACCGTATCCAAGCTACCCAAGCGTCCGACCTGGCCTGCCGTTGGAACTGCAAGGCGGGCAAGTGCGGTTCCTGTTCGGCGGAAGTGAACGGAAAACCTCGGCTCATGTGCATGACCCGCCTGAACGAATTCGAGCCGGATCAAACCATCACCGTCACCCCGATGAAGACTTTCCCGATCATGAAAGACCTGGCCACGGATGTTTCCTACAACTACGAGGTGAACAAGAAGATCCCGCCTTTTACCCCGAAGGATGGGGCGGTGTGGCAATGGCAGCAGCGAGATATCGATCGGATCCAGGAATTCCGGAAATGCATCGAATGTTATCTTTGCATGGACACCTGTCACGTTCTGCGAGAGCACAACAAATTCGGGGAATTCGCCGGGCCACGTTTTTTCGCCCGGATCGCCAGCCTGGAAATGCATCCGATGGACGCGTTGGACCGGACCGCCCTTTTAAAGGAACAACAAGGGATCGGCCTTTGCAATATCACCAAGTGTTGCACTGAAGTGTGTCCGGAGGACATCCACATCACCGACAACGCGATCATTCCATTGAAGGAAAGGGTCGTGGATAAATATTACGATCCTCTCAGGATCATTTGGAACAAAGTCTTCGGAAAATAGCTGGAACATACTTTGGCCCACCCATTCCATTAATCTTTCCTGTCGATAAAAAATGTTTCTCATGACCTAGTAAAATTTAGGGAATAGCCTTGTGAAATTCCCATCCCTTTTAGGTCTCGAATCCGTTAATTCTTTTTAAACCCAGCGCTGGTGACAAAATAAGGGAAAAACCGACACCTACAACCTGTGGTAGGAGGTGTTTTTTTACCAACAAAATAAGCGAGAAAAAGAGAACAAAGTCGAAATGTGTTCCTTAATGAAGGGAAAGTTTTTTGGATTTCAGCGGATGGTCCTGATGAACCTATCTGATTTTGTTGGGGACAAGAACGAGTTGGAAAATTCGATGTGAGAAATAAAAAAGCCTGAATGTCATCATTCAGGCTTTGGTTTTTCTACTACCACTAGCAGCTTATTACTTCTTTTTTTTCTTGGCTGCCTTTTTTGCTTTTTTCGCCACGTTGGAACCTCCTTCGCAACGACTTGCACATATTTTACCACGCTTATTCAAAAATGAATCTTATTTCTTTGTCTGGAACGATATTTTCAGTGAGGCAAGACGCCATTGGTGTTGGGCCCTCTTGATCTTGACGGGTTTTGGCTTTCGATCGGTATTCCGATACGGATGTTGGAAGGGAAGAAGGGAATAAGTCGGTCGAAGGACAATAAAAAAGCCGCACGCTTCGGAATTCCGAAGATCAGGGGCTCACCCGACTGTTATGTGCTAGTGGCCCGTATTCTGATGGACTGTGCGGCCATCTCTATAATTAACCTACTTCGAGTTAGGTTCAAGAAAAAACAGATCATGTCAGAAATTTCTCAGTGCATAAAGTGAGCCAAGGAAGGCTATCGTGGGTGGGGTTCGATTCTGTTCAATAACCGATCATTTTCGGGTATAACCGACCTCAAGAATTAAATAGGATCGTTCCATGGGAGAGATCGTTTGGTTTCAACGGGTAAAAAAAAGGATCATCAAAAGATCCTCTTGGTCCTCTCCCTATTTTTGGGGGGATGGGGACAATGGGAACTAGCCTCATCAGGTACCCCAGGAACACTGATACCTGGTCTAGTCCTTTATGGGATGGCGGTCCTTTTGTTCCTTTCGGTTACCGATCAGGAAAATCTAGAAGGGATATCCAAGGCCTCTTTGCCGGCATCATTAGAATGGGTTTTATTCGGCGCGGTCGTTTGCCTGGCCTGTGGTTTAAGATTTTTTAGGATCGGAGAAATTCCGGAGGGCCTTTACCTGGACGTTTCCGGACCGGGTTATTTGGCCTTGAGAGTCTTGAAAGAGCATTGGATCCCGCCGTTCATCCTTCCTCCGTTTTCCTCTAATCCATCTTATTTAGTTTATCTTTTATCATTTTGGTTCCGATTATTTCCCGCTGACCAAACACACCTGATCATGTTTTTTACGGTCTATTCCATCGCGGCATTGCCGCTGATCTATTGGACCTTCCGACAATTGGCCGGTCCCCGTCTGGCGCTTACGACTTTGTTCCTTTTAGCGGTCATTAGATGGCACTTATCCTTTAGTCGAGATGGTTTTCGAGGGATCCAGATATTGTTCTATATGTTCGGAACTTTGTCCTTTCTTCTGTTCGGATTAAAAACAGGGAAAAGATGGCCTTACGTGGTCGCCAGTCTTTTTTTCGCTGGGGGGCTATACACCTATCAGTCCTATAAAATTTTTCCAGTCCTGGTTTTACTGTACCTTTTGTATGAATATTCCCTAAATCCAGAGGCGGTTCGCCAGAATCGAAATAAAATAATACTTTTAGGTCTTTCTTTTTTGTTGTTAGTATTTCCCATTCTCCGGGATTGGATCCAAACGGGAACTGTTGGCCAAAGAGAAGCGGCTATTTTTATTGGTTCGGAGATGGCGCGGGTGAAGAGTTTTCAGCCGTTGTGGGAGAAATTAAGCCAGACCCTGTTGATGTATAACCGAACCTGCGTCGAAGTTTCCCAGTTCAATTATCAAGATCATCGGTGTTTGGACGATGTGACGGGTTTGTTTTTTGTCATAGGTTTCTTCTGGGCTTTGTTCAGGATCAAGGAAAGGGCCTATTTTTATTCCCTAACCGGTTTGGTTGTCATGGGAATGCCAGGGTTCCTTTCATCCGAACCAGCTCAAGCCCATCGAATGCTTGGACAGACACCTTTCGTGGCTTTTATAGCGGCAGCCGCGATGATCAAGACCTACGAAAATGCGGTTCGCTTTTTTCCCCGTCAAAGAAAATTATGGGTGATCGCAGGTTTTCTGATCCTATTTTTCTGCGCTGCCCAAAATATCAAGGATTACTTTATTGACCAGACCAATGATTACGATCATTGGAAAGGGCACAGTATAGAGGCTACGACCGTGGGGAAAAGGGTGCTAGCTCATCCGGAAACTTTTTATTTCCTGGCCCCTATCTTCTGTGAGCATTACACCGTTCGTTTCCTCGATTATGGGCAATCCGATCGTTTGGGTTTGTTGGATCCGGCTCGTTTGGATGGAGTCTCTTTTCCAGCCGAGTTTAAGGAGGGTTGTTTTGTCTTGGATGAAGGGAAAGGCCCGACGATGGAGTTATTAAAAAAACATTTCCCCGGCGGAAAGGAGAAACGATTTTAAGGACAAGGATGGCCGGATTCTGGCTTTTTTTTATTATTTCCGCCGACCTTTATCCATTTTACAAAAAGAGCAAGGGCTTAAAGGTGAGTATTACGGGGGGAATGACTCATCCGGAAAACTTTGGACCCAAAGGTTCGACCCCTTGATCAATTTCACTACCCGTGCAGATTTTCCCGTTCCGAGTCTACCGATTTTTGTCCAATGGACCGGTCGTATCCTTATCTCCCATCCTGGGAAATATGGGTTCAGTTTATTGACCAAGGATCCAGGCAGAATATGGATCGATGGACAGTTGTTGTTCGATATGGAAGGACGTCTGCAAAAAGACATATTTTTAAGGGCAGGGAAACATGATGTCCGATTGGAAGATCATCGATCCAGCAACCCGGATTTCAAGATGGACTATCATTTTTTATGGATGGTGCCGGGAAAAGAAAGATGGGAAGTGGTCCCCTCCGAAGTCCTGGGAAGAGGGAACCCTTAAACGTCCGAAGGGGCGATGTTCCCGGACGCGTCGGTGGTTGGTTTGACGGTTTCTTGCAATAAAAAGAGAGTCCCCCATACCTTGCCGTTGGGACCGGACCCTGAAGCGCTATCCAGACGGAATCTCTTAGGAATCCCTTTCCAAGTTATATCCAGATATTCCCGTTTCAGTTCGCGCCTTTCCTTGATGGATTGGGCCATCCTGGATCCGATCTCGTCCAATGCGGTATCTTTCGAAAACAGATAAAGATTGGTCAAGGAACGGGGGTTCAGGTCCAGCAATTTTCCCACACGGGCGTTGACGAAAATGATGTTTCCTTCCACGGAAACAGCGATGGCGCCAATAGGAAGGGTATCCAGCACGTTTTTCAAGGTTCCGGCGTATTCCAAAGCGATAACATCCCCTTCCTTGACCCTTTCGCTCAACAAGTTGGTTTTTTTTGCCAAATCCATGATCTCGATCTCCTCTTGGACCGTGCGATAGGCCAGATAACCCGAGTGAACGGAAACGACGAAAAGTAGGGCGCAGGATAAAAGAAGCACAGGGTCCAGATAGTTCACGGTATCGTTTTTTAAATAGATCAAATATATGTAAAGACTGATGACGGCGATGGCCACCAGGATGCTTCGGCCGACCGATTGGCTCAAGGCGGATATAAAAAAGGTCATGAAGATGATGATCAGGAGATTAGTTTCGAAATGATCGAATAGGAAAAGGCAACCCATGAGAAAGACGAAATCCATTGAAAAAACGATGAATTGAAAACGAACCTTCTCGAACTTTTGGTCCTCTAAAAAATAAAACGGGATGAAAGTAGCCAGCATCACGCAAATGAAGATGATAATGACAGGTTTTTGTTCGGGATGGACCTGCAGGGAGAGGGACGCGAAACAAAACAGGATGAAAGTCAGGAGCACCCTTATCAGGAGCAGGTTTTTTTTGACCCTAGGAGTAGCCTGCTGAAGTTCGGACATGTTAACCTCTTTTTCCCTGATTTTCGGGTTTCATGAACATCATAGAACAGGAAAAAGAGCCATGCAAATTCAAAAGACCAGGTATCCGTTGAGTGTTTGGATCTCGCTTTTCACTGTTTACATACTCTGGGGTTCCACTTACCTGGGAATCAGAATCGCGATCGAAACAATACCTACATTTTTCATGGGCGGATCAAGATTCCTGGTCGCGGGTGGAATACTTTATTTATTCACATGGATCAAGGGCGAATCGCGGCCTTCGTGGGCCCAGTGGAAATCGGCGGCCCTGATTGGTTTTTTTCTTTTGGCCATTGGAAATGGGGGAGTCTGTCTTGCCGAAAACAAAGTCCCCTCGGGCATTGTCGCGTTGGTCGTGGGAATAGTCCCTTTGTGGATGGTATTGCTTCAATGGCTTTGGAAAAAGGGCCCTAGACCGGACGGTCTGGTTTGGATTGGAATCGCGATCGGGATTACGGGAATATCACTTTTGGTTTTTCCAAAAGGGGAAACGGAAGTTGAAAGGTTTGATCCATTATGGGTCCTTTTTTTGATCGGCACTTCGCTTTCCTGGACCGTCGGTTCCCTTTACGCCCAATCAGCCAAGTTGCCAACCTCCCCTCTTCAAGCCACCGCAATGGAGATGATAACCGGCGGGATCTTCCTATTGATCGCTGGTTTGGCTTTTGGAGAACCGGCTGAATTTCATTGGGCATTGATCAGCTACCATTCGGTGATCGCATGGTTGTATCTGGTCTTGTTCGGTTCCCTCATCGGTTTTACTTCCTATATTTGGGTCCTGCATAAGGCCACTCCAGCCTTAGCTTCGACCTATGCCTTCGTGAATCCCGTGATCGCCGTTATTTTGGGCTGGATATTCGCCGGAGAGGCCCTAACCTCGTTCATTTTCCTGGTTTCGCTCCTCATCGTCGCGGCTGTGGCAATGATCACCTTGGATCCGAACCGTTCTAAATTGGGAAAGTAGATCAAGATGGATAAATGCCCGTGGATTTTCAGAGTTCTTGGGAAAAGACGTTCAAAAATCGGGAATAATTTGTTCCCGTGGTTATTCATTTGGACCTGGTCGTTATGATAGACTTCAACCAGGGTCGATCCAAATCGTATCGAGCCTCAGTAAGGGGAGAAGCCGTCAACGAAACGATTACCGCCAGTGGTCCAGTCTTTGATCCATCTTTTCTTCCCTCAATGCGTCAACCTTAATTGTTTTTTTGTCCGCTTGAAAGTTCGATCGATCGGGAGTCCCGTGTAATGATAGAAGTTGAAGCGATAAAAAACCGTCCTGAAACCATGTGGCGGCGTCTCAAACGAAAATATACCCACGATGAAAAGATCGATTGGCCGGGAAGTATCGCCTTCATCGGGGTACATCTGATCGGAGTCGCCGCGGTCCTGACCGGGTTCAGTTGGACCGCGGTGATCTTTTGCCTATTCATGTATTACGCCAGGATGTTCGCCATTACAGGGGCCTACCACCGTTACTTTTCCCACCGGTCCTATAAAACGAGCCGAATTTTCCAGTTCGTCCTGGCTTTTTGGGGAGCGTCTTGCGGCCAGCAGGGCCCACTCTGGTGGGCCGCTCATCACCGGCATCACCATAAATTCTCCGATACCGAGGAGGATATCCATTCGCCCCGATTAAGGGGGCTTTGGTGGGCCCATGTCGGATGGATCCTTTGCAAGCGTTATCAGGATACCAATGAAGAAGCGGTGAAAGACCTGACCAAATATCCTGAGCTTCGTTGGATCAATAAGTATCATGGTGTGGCGCCATTCGTTTTGGCTGGAAGCATTTTTTTACTAGGTTCTTTTTTGCAGCGTGCCGCGCCCATACTTCACACCAATGGGATCCAGCTATTAAGCTGGGGGTTCTTCACCAGCACGACCCTCCTTTATCACGGAACGTTCTGTATCAACTCGCTATCCCATCTGATCGGGAAAAAACGTTTTGACACGGGGGATGACAGCCGCAATAGCCTTATCCTTTCGATCATCACGATGGGAGAAGGTTGGCATAACAACCATCATCGATTCCCGTTTTCGGAGAGGCAAGGTATCTATTGGTGGGAGATCGATCCAACCCATTACGTACTCAAAGTTTTCTCATGGATGGGCCTGGTCTGGGATATCCAGCTTCATCCCAAGGAATTCTGGACCGAGGCGGGGGGAGATCTCGGGAGACCGAAAACGGTCTGACGATCAAGATCCCCCAGCAGACCCACACTTGACAGAGCAACGTCCTTCCCATAATTTATCCGCGGTAAACAAAATCCAATCAAAGGAAGTCAAATGCCAGAAGAGATCGAAGTACCTACCGAACACCTCCACGAACACATGGAGCATAGCGCCGAGGAAAATAAGGAACGATGGATCCTGGGAGTGGCTCTGAGCTCGGCCTTTCTCGCCGCTTTCGCGGCGATGGCGGCCCTCATGGCGGGGTTTCACGCCAACGAGGCGATGCTGGACCAGATCAAAGCCTCGGACCAATGGGCTTTCTATCAAGCCAAAGGCATCAAATCAGCGGTTTTAGGATCCAAGATTGATTTGTTGACGGCGTTGAAGCATAAGCCATCCGAAGCGGATGAAAAGAAGATGGAACAGTACAAGGAAGAACAGGAAAAGATAGGAGAAGAGGCCAAGAAAGACCAGGAAGAATCCGAATCCCATCTGGCCCATCACGAGGGTTTGGCCCACAGCGTTACTTTGTTCCAGGTGGCCATCGCGATCGGGGCCATCTCGGCTTTGACCCGCCGGAAGCCCTTCTGGTACGTCAGTATGGTCTTTGGTTTGATCGGGCTGGCTTTTTTCATTCAGGGTTTGATGTAAAAAAGATTTTGGATAAAGGGCGTGGAGTTATCTCCACGCCCTTTTTTTTGAGTGGTCAACAACAGCCATAATCGGGCATCTTACGGTCCCGGGATTTTCCATCCCGGACCTCCTTGGGATGTTTCCCTCGAATGAGGATCATGAACCACCTGCGAAATGACTCCCACATGACGATGACCGCGCAAATCATCATGATGGCCGTTAAAACCACGTTCAGGTAAGCCGCTCCGGACCTTTCGGAATGGGACATCGCAAGAGGAAGGAAATTATCCCAGATGTTCAACCAGGCGGCCGAAAGGGTCGTCGATGCCACGAAAACCATGGGAATGAAAGTCGTCCAGGCATAACGAGCCCGACCCGCGTTGATGATGGCGCTGGTCGCCACCGCGAGGGCCACGCTGGCCAGTAACTGGTTGGCGGTTCCGAACATAGGCCAGATGGTGCTGACGCTTCCGGCCCAGATCAGGTAAGCCCAAAAGGCGACGACGAAACCCGTGCAAAGGAATGTTCCCGGAACCCAGTGGGGGTTTTCAAAAGGCTTCCAAAAACGACCCAGGAATTCTTGCAATACGAATCGTCCGATGCGCGTTCCCGCGTCGATCGTGGTAAGGATGAACAATGCCTCGAACATGATCATGAAGTGATAAAAATAATTCATCAGATTCTCAAGGCCTGGAATGCCAGAGAATATCTGGGCGAAGCCTACCGCCAGGGAAACCGCCCCGCCGGGACGGCCTTGGACATTCTCTCCTACCGCCTGGCAGAGTTGCTGCAAACGCACGGGGGTCATGCCCAAAGCCTGGAATTTATCCAGAGGGACATTGATGGCGAAATAATCGGCGGGGAATAACGAACAGGTGGCCAGCAGGGCCACGACCCCGACCAGACCCTCCACCAACATGGCTCCATAACCGATGGTTCGGATATCCGATTCCTTATCTATCATTTTGGGGGTCGTGCCGGAAGAAACAAGGGCGTGGAACCCTGAAATGGCGCCGCAGGCTATCGTGATGAATACATAGGGGAAGAGTTTGCCGGGGATGATGGGGCCCCCGCCACCCGCGAATTGGCTCAAGGCCGGCATTTTCAAGTCCGGATGTACCAGGATGATCCCAACGATCAAGGCCGCGATGGTGCCTATTTTCATATAGGAACTCAAGTATCCCATGGGGGTCATGAGCATCCAGACGGGAAGGATCGAGGCGATGAAACCATAAAAAGCGATGGCCAAAATGACACCGTTCCCCGAAAGGGTAAAGTAGGGAGCGAGAGGGGAATGGGGAATGAAAACCCCGAAAACCACGGCTGACGCCACCAGGATCACCCCGAAAACGCTTACTTCCCTGATCTTGCCCACCCGGAAACGGAACATCCAGAAACCCACCAGTACGGCCGTGGCGATGGTCATGCTGATGGAAAAAACACCCCAAGGACTGCCTTTCAAGGCGTTCACCACAGCCATCCCCAGTCCCGCCAAGGCCACGATGACGATGATCAAGATGGCGATGGACGCGACCACTCCGGAAAGGGGACTGATCTCGTGCCGGGCGATATCGGCCAGGGACCGGCCCTTCCGCCGAACGGAAGCGGCCAGGATCATGAAGTCGTGAACTGCTCCCGCCAGGCAGACCCCGATCAAGAGCCAAAGGAAACCCGGAAGATAACCGAACTGAGCTGCCAGGACAGGCCCGATCAAGGGGCCGGACCCGGCGATATTGGCGAAATGTTGGCCGAATAACACCCCTTTTTGGATGGGCTTATAGTTATAGCCGTCGTTCAAAGTGTGGGCGGGTGTGATCCTTTTATCATCTAGGGCCACGACTTTCGCCGCCAGGAAGGCGCTGTAATAACGGTAGGCGATCACCATCACTAATAGGGCCGTCAGCATCAAGGGAAGGACGTTCAAGAGAGGACACTCCGTTTATGAAGAGGAATCCAAGACGACATTACGGTAATTGATGCCAGTGAAATCGTCAACGGGTCGGATTTCATGATAGGATAAAAAAGAAATCAAGGTGGATGCTTGATCGAGAAATTGTCCGTAAGAAAACGGAACGGATTGAAGATGTTTCAAGCATTAAAAAACAATCTTAACTATCGGCATTGGCCGTTTTTCCTCATTTTCCTCACCGCTAACAGCCTTTTGTCCTATGTGTCCCTTTCCATCGAAACCATCCTCTGGGTCGTATTATTGGGATTGGCGCTTCCGCTGATATTCGCCTTCGTTCTGGCCTGGAAAGGAAGGTTTCAACCGTCCCAGGACCACCCAGTTACGGGGGACTTCCCGTCGATCCTTTGGTTTTTGTTCATCCCGGTCCTTTTTTTCACCCATTTCTTCAGACTCACAACCTTTCCCGCATGGCCTTTGATGGATGAGGGACTCTACGCTTTTTTGGGCGCGGAGAACGCCGAGAAATGGGATTGGCGGTTGCTTTGGGGAGAAAGCCAGAGCCCTTCCCTTACCATCTGGTGGATGGGCCTCTTTTTCAAACTCATCCCGGTTTCATTCTTATCTTTGAGACTTTTTACGACCCTTTTGTCGCTTTTGACGGTCGGGGTTGGATACTTATTGGCCCGTCGAGTCGATCAAAAAGAAGGTCCGTTCACTTTTTGTTGGATATTGGGACTTAGTTTCTGGCCTTTTTCCCTCTCGAGACTTTGCGGTTGGGGCGACGCCTTTTTATTCCTTGAGATGATCTGTTTTTTTCTCATCCTTTCCATTCCCGATTTGACCGGGTCTTTCCATCGGTGGAAAACGGTCATGTTCCTTTCCTTCGTTACGGCGCTCGGGGTTTACGCGGCCTACGCGGGAATAATCCTGGCCGTATGGGTAACCCTAGCCATGTTCTTTTTTTGTTTCATTAGCCGAAGTGTTCAAAAAGCTCATTTTTTTACATTCTTGGCTCTCTATTCCATCATGGTTTTGCCGATGGTTTTGACCCTTTTTGGTTCAGGAGGGCACGCCCGCATCGACAGCCAGATCGGCCTCCATTGGAATTTTTGGTATCCCATTGTGCTCTTTTGGAATGGCCTGGGAAGAGCGCCGTTCGCGCCGGCTTGGGGAGGATGCTTCAACTCGATCCTGGGGAGTTTGGTCGGCATTGGGGTCCTTGAACTCTTCTGGCGTCGGAAGTTCAGGCTCCTCCTTGGGCTGGCCGCTTCGTTCTCGTTGTTCCTATCGGCGACTTTATTCTCGGAAGGGATCGAGACATTTCGGGTCTTAGGAGCGCTGCCTTTTATGGTCCTCTTGGCGACCTTTGGATTGAAGGGACTGATTTCCGACATACCACCCAAAATAAAGTGGCCCCTACTAGTGTCGATCCTGATGGCCTCTAGCGCTATGGATCTTTATCACTATGCCGGTCCATTCCAGGACTTTCAAGGCACCAGAAAATTATGGAGAAATGCCGACCTTCAAAATATATACCCGTTATTAAGAACGGAAAGCGAAAAAGGGATCCCATTGGGGATCATGGACTTTACATCCAATTATTTGGATCATACGTTGGAAATAGGGACTTATGGTTTCAATGTCATTGAGAATCCGAGGATCGAACAAAAAAAGATCGAGAAAATGGCGATCATTGCCGACGCCAATTATGAGCCTTTTCTCAAAAAAAGGTTCCCACAAGGTCAATGGACCTGGGTCGTAAGCGAGGGTTCGGAAAACAAAGGGCTTTTGTTGGGCTGGCTGCCTTTTAACGAGGGAACTCGAAAAACCCTTGAGGTTTGGCGAAACGCGAATTCGGTTATTCGTCAGGTCAAATCGCTTTACATGCGCCTGCAACCCGGGGAATCTCGAAAACCTATTTATGATCTACTCCACGCTCATTATTCACAGTTCGAAGGCGATCCTTTTGAGGAATCTATTTATTGGACCCAGATGGCCCTTTATTACAGTGTTGTGGGAGACGCTAAGTCGGCGTTAGCCTCATACCGCACCGCCCTTCATAAAGGATATCCCGCGGCAAATCTTTATAACGAGATGGGAGCGGTGCTGGTTTTCATGGGCGACTATCAAGAAGCGAAGCGTTCTTTTGAGGAAGCGACGCGAGCGCCTGTTGACAGAACGAACGCTTTAGAAAATCTCAAAAAATTGGATGAGATCAGGGAATGAAAAAAACTAACTTAAGCTCGTTGTAAATCATTTTCGGGATCAATGGAAGAATCGATAGATCAATAAAGCGCCCGTCGCGCAAAAAATTCCCCCTAACTGCAAAGCGACGCCTGAGCCGGTGTGTGAAGCCACGATCCCCATCCAAAGACTTCCGATCGGCATGCCTCCGCCGAACACAAGCGCCCAGATCCCCATCAGACGTCCCCGCAAATGGTCGGGGGAATTAGTTTGGATGAAACTGTTGCCGGTGGAGAAGAACAGAATGATTCCGAAACCGGCAAAGAATATAACTAAGGCGGCTCCAATGGGGTTGTGTATGAATCCAAATAGGATAATAAAGGAACTAAAAATTCCGATTCCGATATATAAAGTTCTAGTCCTTATAAGTACTTGCCCAAGACGGGCTACGGTTAGGGCCGCAACGCAGGCACCCAAGCCGTTTATGGCCAAAAGGAATCCGTTGTACTTGACTCCCATTCCTAATTGCTTGGATACAAAGGCTGGCATTTGAGATTGATAAGCCCACCCTCCGATGCCTAGTATGAAAAGCAATGAGATGGTCTCGGCCATCTTTGGGTTGGATTTTAAATGCGAAAATCCTTCCAGAATGTGCTTGAGATCACCTCTTGAGGACTTGGAGTTATGCGAGGGGGGGAGTTTGATTTTATAGATACCAAAAAGAACGGCTAAAAAACTCAAGGCGTCCATGAGGAAGCACCAAGCCGCCCCAAAAAATGCGTAAAGATTTCCCCCGATAGCAGGTCCGATAATTCGAGCGGAATTGACCATGGCGCTGTTCAAAGCGATGGCATTGACAAGATCTTTTTTTCCGACCAAATCCACCATGAGCGTTTGCCGAGCCGGCATTTCAAAAGCTATTGCAAGTCCCCAAAGTGGGGCGAAAAGGAGCAAAACTCCGATTCCCACAGAACCGCGGAAAAGCAACAAGGCTAAGATCAAAGAGCAGGTCATAGCGAAACAACTTGTAATGGTGAAAATCCTTAATTTTGGGAAACGGTCTGCTAGAGAACCTGCATAAATGGCGAAAAGGAAAAAAGGAAGAGAGTTCAAAAAGTTGACCATTCCCAATAAGAACTCCGATTTTGTAATCGCGAAAGCCATCCATCCCAAGGCCGAGGATCGAGCCCAAGTCCCCATGAGTGAAACCCCTTGGCCCATGAAGAAATACCGGTAATTCTCGTTTCGAAGAGCGGCGAATGTCTTTCGCCATCCGGTCAAGACGGCCATGTCTTCGGGTTCGGAGGGGTTCGGCGGACGAGTTGTTGTGATCTTCAAAGGTTTGGTCTTTCGTTCGATTTCAACGCCAAACGACATGAGTCTTTTTAGATTCAGGGGACATCTTACTAGAAAATAGATCATCCGGCTCGGCATGGACTTTAGTCAAAAAGGAAAAAGTTCAGAAAGGATCGCGCTTTGTTATTTAGTTTATAAGGCATTTCCACTCAACTAAGATAATCGAAAGCAGTTAGCCCGATAGGGATCATAAAAGGATCATCGTTTGAAAAGATCTGCGCCAAAAGACCCCAATACCCACCTGTCCCCCATTTATTTTATGGGGCTGATCTTTGGGATTTTGGTATTCACAGGGGTGATTTTGTCCTTCCAGCCGTTTTCTTTGATGACTCAGTTCATTATTTTCCTTTTGGGAATGGTCATGCCTGTCGTGATCTTGACGCGCAAAGTCGGTTTTTGGAGCGGGGAATCGGGCCCTTTTGATGAGACTGAATTCCTCAGACCCATACCGGTCTGGGCTTGGGGACTGTTGATTGCCGGGGTTTTACTTCTGCGTTTTTGGGGTTTGACCACAGTCCCCATTTGGCCCACGGGGGACGAGGGTTTGCATGGGATCGAAGCGATCCGTCTATCACAAAAATGGGATTGGCAGTTTTTCCGCTATTCCCAAGATCCCCCCTTCATCATATGGATCGAAGCGCTCTTTTTCAGACTCGTTTCGAATTCGTTTTTCGATCTTTGGTTCCCGTCCGCACTATTTTCCGTATTAACGGTCTGGGCGGGATGGTCGGTCTCGAGACGATCATTTTCCCCGTCCTTGTCCTGGTTATTTTGTTGTGGCTTGGCTTTTTCCTTTTGGCCCCTTTTTATCGGACGTTTTTCCCTGGGTGGCGTCCTGGTCCCCTTATGGATGTTGATCTCTTTTTATGGCATGGTTCGATATTGGGGATCGCGGGGTACGGCGAGTAGGACTTGGTCTTTAGGGATAGGTCTTTGGTCGGGATTGGGATACTTGACCTTCCATTCGGCCCCGCTTGTTTCCTTATTTCTGGCCGGGTTGTTTTTTTTCCTGGCCGTTCATAAGAAAAAACGGGCCGAGGACTTTTGGGTGTTCCTGGGGGCCTTTATGGTGGCGATCATTCCCTTGGCATGGGAATGGAGCGTTAGCTCCTATGGGCGCCATGTTTTGGCCATTGCGGGTTGGACTAGAGGACATGGGTTAAGTTCCCAAGTCGCGACCATGTTCCAATATGTCGCGGCGTTGTTCTGGGGAGGAGTCCGGGGAGCGAGTTATGTCCCAACGATCGGCGGTTTCTTGAATCCGCTTTGGGATGGGTGTTTTTTCATCGGGTTGGCCGAGGTCATCCATTTCCGACGGACCGCCTGGGCCAAGTGGATCGGGACGGCCCTGTTGGTACTCGTTCTCCCGGGAATTCTTTCCCTCAATGTGGAAGGATACCGCGTCGTCCAGATGCTCCCGATCGTATCGTTTGTGGCGGTCATGGGATTAAGGACGCTCATAAAAAATATTCCCTATTCCGCTGGTCCCTGGTTCCTGTCCCTTTTCCTGATATTGGCGTTGGGTTTGGATCTGGTCCGACTCTTCCATCCTTTCGTTCCCATCCAGGGGAACCCCGGGATCTTTTCAGAAGTCGGGAAATCCTATAATCGTCATCTTGTTTTTGGGTTATTGAAAGAACGGGAAAACAAGGAAGGCCCAGGTTTTGTATTGGGAGAATGGGACGTCCACTCAGACCAAACCCTTAATACATCCAGTTATTTTTTCAATGCCGCATTTGATCCCCAACTAAATCCTTCCACGGCCCGGTGGCTGGCGGTCCTCACGGATATCCAATATGGTCCGTTCCTGAAAAAAAGGTTCCCGGAGGGACAATGGATCCCTCTTCCGGGTTTGGCCGGCAAAGATGGGGATGAATTGCTGGGCATATTGCCTGTCGAGGATAAGGACCGGCAGGTCATCGCTCGGTGGGTAAAAGCGGATGAGGTTTTCCAGGGGATCACATGGAATACCGGCCATCCTTATGACCTGAATAGCGTGGCGAATGTGGAGAAGATCATCCTAGAAAAATATCCGCTCGTTCAAGGCGACCCTTTCCTGGAAGCGTCTTTTTGGGAGAAAGTGGGGGCTTTTTACTATGGGAGCCATGAAAGCCATTACCGGGAACACCTTCGCGCCCTGGAATTAGCGGTCCAAAGGGGTTATCCAGCGGCCCACCTGTACTACCAATTGGCGGAATTGTACACAATAGGAGGGCAGGACAAGGAAGCGTTGGCTGCTGTTAAAAAGGCCAAAGAATCGGAACGGCTTTATCCTTTAGTCCAGTCCCAGCAGGATGAAGTTCAAGGAACGCCCAGGTAATAAAGATCAGATCTGGATGATCTTTTTCTTACCATCCAGGTAATCCTTCAGTACGTACTGGGTCAATTTATCCGGCGCGGGATAGATCAGACGGCCTTTGTTGATCTCATGCATCCTTTCCAGGAATTCCCCCTCACCGAAGTACCCCGTGTCGTACTCATTGCCCATCATGAAGGTATTGATGGTGATGTTCTCGTCCGTGACCATCTTGACCTCCCGCATGGTCCGCTGATAGGTGCGTTCATTGGGAGGATAGGTCAGGTAAAGGTAGGAGCCCTCGTAAAAAGCCGTGGGGGCGCCGTCGGTGATGAGCAGGATGCTTTTATTCTTGGTGTCCACGTTGGCGAGCAGGACCCGGGCCAATTCCAGGCCTTTTTGCAGATTGGTGAAGTGCTCAGGGATCACGCCGCGGCCCTGTTTCGCCTCTTCCTTGGAGAAGTCCACCCGCATGTTGACCGCCCCGCCCATCAGTGTCACCGGCTTGGGCGCCAACTCGGGGATGCCGCCGATGGTGATCTGTTTGGCGAAGGTGGAAAAACAAACGAAATACAATTTGTCCTCGGGATATTCGGTCCGAATGAGCGCGTCCAGGGCCAGGGCGAGTTTCTTGGAATTGTAAAAACGCCCGTATCGGGACATGGAACCGCTTTGGTCGATGAGCATGACGATGGCCGAGGAAGCGGCGCCCTTGGTCTGGTGGACCATGAAATCCCGGCTGTCGATCCGGATCTTCCCATCCTTGAACCCTCCAGGGTCGCCCACCTGACGGATGGCCGAGTTCAACAGGCTGGACGGCAGGTCCAGCGAGGTCAGGGAATCCCCGAACTCATAAGGCTTGGTGGTCGTCATTTCCACGTTCCCGTCGCCCGTAAAGGTGGCGTGGTGCCGGCCTACCCCGTCGGTGAACAGGCGGGAGAAAACCTCTTTCAGGGCCTTTTCCCCGATCTTCCGGGCGGCCCCCGGCGTGATCTTGTAGATGTCCGTCCCCTCGTCGTAATCCACGTCGCCGGTCGCCTGCAAGGCCTCGGTGAATTGGCGGCGGAGTTCCTCCCTTTTCTCATCAAGGGCTTGGACGGCTTCCTCGCCCAGAGTTTCCCGGAGCAGGTCCGGCTCAATATTGAAAAGGTCGCCGTATTCCAGGGCGTCGAGAAGCTTTTCCTCCAAGTCCTCCAAAACCCGCAGCTTCTCGTTCATGCGGGACGCTTCCGAAAGGGTGGGGGTTTGGGCGCCTGTGAATTCATGGTTTTCATAGAGTTCGGCCAGGGACTTCATTTGTTGGATGAGCCTGGTCAATTCCTGAAGCTGATGCCTGGCTTCCTCGGCGGTTTTGTTCTGGAGCCGGGACAACTGCCAATCCAGGTTGTATAGACCGGAGGGATTACGCTGTTCCAGGGCCTCCTTCAGTCTTTCCAAGAGGGAAGGATCCTTCAGCTTGGCGACCTGCTGTTCCAAAGCCGCCTTTTTCCGGCGGATATCATCCTCCAGTTGGTTCAGGACCTCATCGATCCTGTATTTCCCCAGCAGCTCCTGTTTTTGCCGGTCCAGCTCGTCCAAATAGCCCTGGATGAGGTCCTCCAGACCGCTGACCTTGAGGAACTGGTTGTAGGGGATGCCTTTTTCCTGGAGGTGGCGCAGGGCCTCGTCAAAGCTCACATGGTACTGCATCATGAGCTCTTTCACGGCGTTGACCAGGTCGTCGATGGTGAAAGGAGGTTTCTCCGGCTCGTGCCACTGGGAATAATCGTGCGTGATCATAGCGACCCACCCAACCCTTTCCTCATTCTTCTTTCTGCTTTTTGGGCCGTTGAATGACGGGAAGCTGATAATCGAATATCTCCCCCACTTTCGACCGGGAGAGTTTTCCCGAAAGGTGCAGGCCTTCCAATACGAATTCCACGCAGGAGGCCTGATAGACCTCGGAATTCTTCGCGGTGAGGTGGTGGACCGGCTCCCAGATCTGGGGAAGATGGGAGATGATGTTCTTGTACTCGGGGGAGGGGGTCAATTCGGATATCCGGATATGCTTATCCCCCGACAGGTCTGGCAGACCCATTTCCAGCCCGCCCTTTTCCATGTGTTCCTTGAAGACCTGGGAAACGGCCTTGTCCATGATCTTGCCGAAGACCTGGAATTCGTTGACCGTCTCCTCGCGGAAGGGGTCCAACTCGATCTTGCCCGAGGAGGAAGTATAAAGGTAATTCAGGTCGGACATGCGGGGCACGGCTTCCTTCTCGCCCAGGAGGAAGGCCCGGCGCCTGGCGTTGGCGATCATGGTCTCGTAATTGGCGATGGAAAGCCTGGCGGATACCCCGGACTTCTGGTTCACATAGGGGCTCTTGCGGGACTCGATGGTGATCTGCTCGATGATCTCGGTCATGAAATCGGGGACGACGAGCTTGACCTCGTCGTTACCGGGAACGCGGGCTTCCTGGTGGATGATCTTGATCCCCAGGTCGCGGGTCAGGGGGTAATGGGTGCGGATCTCGGCCCCGATCCGGTCCTTCAACTGGGTGATGATCTTGCCGGCCCGGGTGTATTCCTCCGGATTGGCGGTGAAGAGAAGGATGATGTCCAGGTCGAAACGGATGGGATAGCCCCTGACCTGGATATCCCTTTCCTCCAGGATATTGAAAAGCGCCACCTGGACCAGGTATTCCAGGTCCGGCAATTCGTTGATGGCGAACAGGCCCCGGTTCATGCGGGGGATAAGGCCGAAATGGATGGCTTCCTCGCTGGCCAGGGGGTTTCCGGCCGCCACCTTGGCCGGGTCCAGGTCGCCGATCAGGTCGGCGATCTTGGTGCCGGGGGAAAGGCGCTCGGCGTAGCGTTCCTCCCGGCCGATCCACTCGATCTCCAGTTGGTCCCCTTTTTCCCTCAGCTTTTTACGGCAGGAAGCGCAGATGGGATGATAGGGATGGTCGTGTATCTCGCAGCCCTTCACGATGGGGATCTCCTCGTCCAGGAACTGGATCAGGGACCTCATCAGGCGGCTCTTGGCCTGGCCTTTTTCCCCCAAAAACACGATATCGTGGTGGGACAAAAGGGCGTTGACCATCTGGGGAATGACCGTCTCGTCGAAGCCGTGGATCAGGGGAAAAAGGGGCTTGCCCGTCTTGAGCGTCCGGATCAGATTACGCTCCAGCTCTTCCTTGACGGAAAGATCGGGATATGAGGAGGCTTTCAGGGCTCCCAGCGTGGAGGGTTTGGCGGACATAGGATTCCTTTTCAGCGGTCGCGCCGCTTTTGAATATCTGGCTTAAATAGTTCCGGGGGACAGGATTGGAAAACACGACCTGTCCTGGTAATGATATTAAAAAGAGTCCCCGTTCCTTAGCAAGGGGCGGGAAAGAAAAACAGTAAAAGCTCCCGAATAAAAAGTGATTTCGGTTAAAATGAGCCGTTCCCATTCCTTGCGACGACTGAAATATCGATAAAGAGACCCCATGCGCGAATCGACAGACTTCCTCAATCAGGCTTTCCTGTCCCCTGAACCGAAAGTCACCCTCGTCAACAGTTTCGCCAAGCCTTTTGACAACGCCGTCGCCACGGCCCGGACCTGTTATTCCAGCAAGGGGATCATCACCGCCGAGCAAGTGTCGGGAGAGGGGCTGGACGAGGTCCTGCGGGAAGACAAACGGCAAAAGCGGGATGAGTTGGCCCGTTCCATCTACAAAGCCGGGCACCATACCACCCTGCAGCACGCCCATTTCCAATTCGCTATCGAGAACGTTTCCCGGCAATTCATCTGGAGCTTCCTGCACAGCCATCCTTTCTACAATTCGGAGCAGGTATCCCAGCGCTACGTGACGGTGGACCCCAAGCAAGTGGCCCAGCCGCCCCTTTCCCTGGAAGCCTCCCGGATCTATGAGGAGACGGTCGCTTTTCAAACCCAGGCTTACCTGGATCTGACGGAGAAACTTAAACCCCTGGTGGGCCGGGAATACCAGGCCCGCTTCAAACACGCGGACCTCAAGGGTAAAAAGGGATCCACGGCGGTCCAGAAAAAATCCCAGGAAGTGGCCCGTTACGTCCTTCCGGTCGCCACCTTCGCTTATCTCTACCATACGGTCTCGGGGCTCACTTTGCTTCGCTACTGGAGGCTCTGCCAGACCTTCGACACGCCCCTGGAACAAAGGATCGTGGTGGGCAAAATGGTGGAAGCGGTCCTGGAACAAGCGCCCGAGTATAAAGCCATCCTGGAAGAACCCCTGGAACTGGAAACGACCCCCGAGGCCATGACGCTCCGACAATTCCACGAGGCTGTCCGGACCCAAAAAAAATTCCGGGAGGAATTCGACGCATCTTTGGAAGGCCGGATGTCCAAGCTGGTGGACTATTCCAAGGAAGGGGAGAAGACCCTGGCTTCCGCCGTCCGGGAAGTATTCGGGCTGCCAGCCTCCGCTTTATCCGACGAGGACGCCATCGCCCTGGCCCTGGACCCCTCCAAGAACCAGACCCTGGGGGAGACCCTCAATGTCTCCACCCATAGCAAGCTGACCCGGGCGCTTTTTCATCCTCATTATTCCTTCCGCAAGAAGCTATCCCACACGGGGGATTCCCAGGACCAACGGCACCGCATGACCCCGGCCTCCCGGCCGATCCTGCGCGCGCTTACCCTGGATGAGCCGGATTACCTGGTCCCGGTCCTGCTGGAGCAGGACCCGGCCCTCAAAAAGGAATTCGGCCAGGTCATGGAAAGGACCTGGGAAAACATCGTCAAATTGCGGAAAACGGGAGTCTCCGAGGAATTCGCCGCTTACCTTCTCCCGAACGCGGTGGCGATAAGATTCACCGAATCCTCCGACTTGCTGAACCTGCACCACAAGCACGCCATGCGCCTTTGCTATAACGCCCAGGAAGAGATATGGAAGGCTTCGGTGGACGAGGCCCAGCAAGTGCGGGAGATCCATCCCAGGATCGGAAAATGGCTCCTGCCTCCCTGCGGTCTGCGCTCCCGGGCCGGCACCAAGCCGGTCTGCCCGGAGGGCGAGCGTTTTTGCGGGGTCGTGGTTTGGAAGAAGGATTTGAACGAATACCAGAGGATCATATGACCCAGGATAAGCCGGCCCGGCTGGTGCTTTTTGACATCGATGGAACGCTTTTGAGCACTTACCGCAAAGGCTGGGAAGAGCCGTTCAAGAGCGCGATCGAGGTGACCTTCCGGGAACTGAACATACCGGTCACGGTGGACGCTTCCCATTTCCGCGCGGGAGGGAAGACCGATCCCCAGATCATTTGGGAACTCCTGGGGGGCGCGGTCACGGAGGATGTATTCACTCAAGCCCTTCCCCTGATCCAAAAGAGGTATCTGCGAAGCCTGCGGGACAAAGTGAAAGGTCCCCAGCATGTGCAGCTCAAACCCGGGGTGAAGGAGCTGCTGCCCGCGTTGGAAGGCAGAAAAGACCTTCTTCTGGGGCTTCTGACGGGCAATTTCGAGGAAGGCGCCCGTTGGAAACTGGAAACCCATAAACTGAACCGTTATTTTCCTTTCGGGGCCTTTGGGGACGGGGCGATGAAAAGGATCGATCTGCCGCCCCGGGCGATCGCCGAGGCCAAACGGGTGTCCGGCCATGATTTCACGAAAAAAGAGATCGTCATCATCGGGGACACCCCCAATGACGTTCAGTGCGGCAAGCCATTGGATGTGAGGACCATCGCCGTGGCCTCGAGCAATTATAAGATGGATGAACTGGCGGCGGAAAAACCGGATTTTCTGTTCCAGGACCTGACGGATACCGAAAAGGTGATCCAAGCCATCCTGGAAGAAATTTAATCTCGATCGATCAAAGGGGACCTTATGAAGATCAAATTAGCCCACAGCCCGGACGCGGACGACGCCTTCATGTTCTACGGACTAGCCAAGGGGAAACTGGACACCGAAGGCGTTGAGTACGAGCATGTCTTGAAGGATATCCAGACCCTGAACGACTGGGCCAGGGAAGGGCGCATGGAAGTGACCGCCATCTCGGCCCACGCCTACGCTTACGTGAAGGACAAGTACGACGTCCTGACCCACGGGGGAAGCATCGGCAAGAATTATGGCCCCATGGTCATCGCCAAGAAGGCCATGACCATCGAGGAACTCAAGGGCAAGACCATCGCGGTCCCGGGCAAGCTTACCAGCGCCTACCTGGCCCTGCGTTTGTGCCTGCCTGAATTCAAGGAAGTGGTCATGGATTTCGACCGGATCATGGATGAGGTGATCCAGGGCAAGGTGGAAGCGGGATTGATCATCCACGAGGGTCAATTGACCTATCAGGAAAAAGGCCTTTTCAACGTCCTGGAACTGGGGGAGTGGTGGTTCCAAAAGACGGGGCTGGTGCTGCCGATGGGGTTGAACGCCATCCGCAAGGACCTGCCGAAGGATGTGAAAGAGAAGGTGTCCAAGCACTTGAAACAATCCATCCAATATTCCCTGGCCCACCGGGACGCGGCCTTGGATTACGCCCTGGCTTTCGGCCGAGGCCTTTCCAGGGACGTGGCGGACCGCTTCGTCGGCATGTGGGTGAACGAGCGCACGGTCGACATGGGAGAGGAAGGACGGAAAGCCGTTCGGGAGTTCCTCCGCCAGGGCGAGATCCATAAGCTGATCCCCCCCGTGGGGGAGATCCTGTTCGTGAATTAAAAGACACGAGGATTCCGTGAGACAAGACCCGAAGGAACAATGGAATCTTTATATCGCGGAGTGCGCGGACGGGTCCTATTACACGGGCATCACCAAGGACGTGGAAAAAAGGATCGCCACGCATAACGAGGGGAAGGGCAGCAAGTACGCGGCCGCCCACGCCCCCGTCCGATTGGTCTACCAGGAGACCCAGGCGGACTACTCAGCGGCCCTTCGGCGGGAATACCAGGTCAAAAGCCTTCCCAAGGAACGAAAGACCAGCCTGATCGCCGGGGAAAGCCTGGACCAACCCTCCGAAAAAGCCAAGATGTCCTTTGCCAGGAAACAAAGGAAGAAGAACCGCCGGCAGGCGAATATCCGAAAGAGGAACAAATGACCCCATCCCCCCTCGAGGTGGGCGCGGCCCTCATTTATGAGAACGGCCGATACCTCATCACCCAGAGGATGCCCGATGATTCTTTCGGGGGTTTTTGGGAACTTCCGGGAGGGAAGAAAGAACCCACCGAATCCCTGGAGGAATGCGTCATCCGCGAATTGAGAGAGGAATTGGCCGTCGAGGTGGAGGTCAAGTTGTTCTATAAGATCATCACCTACCATTACTCCACCCGGTCAGTGAGGCTGAACATCTTCCTTTGCGGCCTCAAGAGCGGGACGCCCCAGAAGATCGAGGTGGCCGATTTCGCCTGGGCCAACCCCGGGGACCTGTCCAAATACAATTTCCCCGAGGCGGACCAGACCCTGATCGGGGAGTTGGCGGTGAAGGATTGGGAGAAGGAAAAGACCTCCAAATTCCGTCACGAGTACCTGGAGGGCATCCGGCTGTTCAATCAAGGGGCTTATTTCGAGTGCCATGAGATGATCGAACATCTCTGGATGAAGGCGGAGGGGCTGGATAAGGTCCATTATCAGGCCCTGATCCAGGCCGCCGTGGCGGTCCATCATCTCCAGAACGGGAATGGACCGGGAGCCTTTGGGCTCTATGAAAAGGCCAAGGAAAAATGGGACCAATTGCCCGGGACCTATTTGGGATTGAACCTGAGCGAACTCAAGGAACGTTTCGCCCTTTTCTTCGGTAAGGTCAAGGCGTCCGGCGCCTCCCAGACGGGCAAAGGGTATGGCGGGGAGGTTCCCGTCATCCCGTTACCTGAATGAGAAGTTTTTAGATCTCGCTGTTTCCAGCCCCGAAGTCCCTGTGGGGTTACTCGCCCAATAAACATCAACACCCAAACCGGTTCCCCCTTGGAACGGTCAGCCTTTGTTGTTCCTTCTCCACATCGGGTATTTGATCCTCTCCAAGGCGCTATTGCGCGTGAATCCCTTAAAATCATCCTCCGTCATTGAGACGGCCTTTTCCCCGCTCAACGCCAGGATCTCGGCCCTCGGCGTGAAGGCTTTCTCCTGGCCGGCGGGAGCGTTGGTGTTATAGGGACAGGCGGTCTGGCACAGGTCGCAACCCGCCAGGTAGCCGTGAAGGTCGGTGGGACCGGTGAAATCCGAACGGCGTTCCAGGGTCAGGTAGCTGATGCACTTGTTGGCGTTCAGGACGCCGGGTTCTTCCAGGGCGCCGACCGGGCAGGCGTCCACACAGCAGGAGCAGGTCCCGCATGAATTGTCCGTCGGCTGGTCATAATCAAGCTCCAGGTCCGTGAGGATCTCGCCCAGGAACAAAAAAGACCCGTATTCCTTGTTCAGCAACAGGGTGTTCTTGCCGATCCAACCCAGCCCGGCCTGGGCCGCGAAGCTCCGCTCCAATATCGGCCCCGTGTCCACGTACCACTTGGCGGCAGCCCCCGGGTTCGCCCCGAGAAGAGCCTGGCAAAGGGAACGGAGTTTTTCACCCAAGACCTCGTGATAATCCTGTCCCCAGGCGTAGCAGGAGACGGGGTGTTTTTCCAAAAGGGGATAATGCTCAGGAGAAGGGTTATAACTCATCCCTAAACTCACGACCGAACGGGCCCCCGGCAGGAGCAGGGAGGGGTCGCCCCTTTCCGCCTTGCGGCGTTCCAGATATCCCATTTCCCCGGCGTAACCTTTTTTCAGCCAATCCAGGAAGAGGTCGTAATCGGCGGGCGGACGGGCGGGGGTCGCTCCAAAGAGCTCAAAACCCAAGGCCTTGGCTTTTTCCTTGAGGAAATGGGTCAGACCGGCCGGGTCCATCAGGATCTAAGTTTGGCGAAGGTCAGGCCGATGGCGCTGATCAGGGCAAGCCCGACGATGGTCAGGTCCATCGTCCGCAGGGAGGAGGAGAGGGAAAAATAAAGGAACAAACCGAACAGGACGACGGCCCAAGAAAAGACCAGCCAAAAACGGTCCCAGGGATCGTTCTTGGACAGGTGATGGTCGCGGACCATGGCGGCGAATTGGGCGGCGGAGAAATGTTCCCGGGTCGTGGTGTTATCCACCTGGCCGCCGACCTCCTTGAGGATCTCGTTGGTGATGAAGAGCTGGAGTTCCCTGGCGGCCAGGGGGGCGTCGTGCGGAAGGGAAACGGTGAAGGTCCCGTCCTCAGGGTCGAAGGAAGCGAAGCATTCGATCTCGGGCGGGCCCGGCTCGTAAAAACGCACCGCGTCCCATTGATCGGCTTTGCCCTTCACGTTGATCTCGACCGGGACGCCGACCCGGTGCAGTTCCTCCATCAAATGGGGGGCGGAAGGTATCTTTTTAGAATCAGGCTTGATGTGGAACTCGGCCATGGCGTCCTTCGATGATCCGGGGTATGGACCCGGGTTTTCCGGTCCATGAGATTATAAACCCAAGGACCCTAAACCGCCTTATCCGTGAAAGGCCGGGAAGCATAAAAAAAGGGCGATGGTCGCCCACCGCCCCTTAACACCTCTTTAAGGCTTCGTTTTACTTGGCCGCTGTTTCCAGGTCCTTCCGGTAGAGAGGGGTCCAGCCCGAGGCGTCCTTGAACAGGCGGACGCAGTGGATGGTCTTCTCGTCGGTCAGGTAGAAGCGGTGAAAGCGGTTGGCCGGCACCAGGATGAAATCGCTCGGTTCCACCGTGACCTTCATCCAGCGGTCATCCTTGCTTCGGATCTCGAAAACCCCCGAGCCGGCCAGGACGAATCGCACCTCGTCGTCCGTGTGGAGATGTTCCCCCACGAACTTCTGGCAGAGGACGTCGAAATTGGGCATCTCGGGCCACATCTTCACCTGGTCCATGGTGACATATCCCCGTTCCCTCATGACCTTTTCCAGGGGCGCTTTATAGACGGCCTCGTCGGTCTCGAACCGCTCGTAAGTGACGCCTTGGGCATTGAGCTCTCCCGCCGAAATGCCCTCTCCCGTATCCGTCCAAATGGCCTTCATATCGACCTCCCCTGATGTTACCTAATGTTCAAAATCCCGTATCGATGCCCAGCTGTTTCATCCGCGCCGAAACCTCGAACAGATAGTCATAGCATTCGGCGTGGGTCTTGGCTTCCTGCCAGTCCTTGCCCCAGACGTAAACCCCGTGCCGGCGGACCAGCACCGCGTGGGACTTGGGATGGTTCCGGATGGCCTCGCCCAAGGAGTCGGCCAGGTCGCATTCCAGGGCGGTGTTCTCGATGATCGGCACCTCGACGGTGTCGAAAGCGCCGTAACCGGTCAGTCCCTTTTGCATCTCCATGTTCTTGATCCGGAAGGCCTTGTCGAACAGCAGGGTCGCGGTGACGGCGTTGATGGAATGGCTGTGGAGCACCGCCCCGGCGTTGCGGATCTTATAGGCGTGCAGGAAGAGGGGGGCGCACTGGGACAATTTCAAACCCCCGCCCGGTTCGCTCAAAACCCGGCCGTCCTCGTCCAAGGTGAACATGTCCACGGGACACAAACGCTCTTTGGGGACCGAACTGGGCGCCATGTAGATGCGGGAGCCCTCTTTGATCGAGATGCCGCCGCCGGTGCCGGAGGCCCAGCCCAGGTCGTAGAAATGACGGCAAAGCTCGCAGATCAGTTCGCGGGTTTTCAAGGAGGAGGGGTCGGAGGGGTTCATCCGTTCCTTCCCATGGCAGTCTTTGATAATTGTTTTCATTTATCCGTAAAGTACAGACTCCCGTTCTTGAAATCAAGTGGGAGGGGAAAAACGACGGCCCGCCCCGGGCGGGGAAGGGCGAAAGGGTTGATTTAGCCGTTCTTCACCTCTTATCATACCTTTCCTATCGCCGCCAAAAGAGCCTTCGGGCCAAAGGGGAGCACCACGATGAATTTGAACCAAGACCAGATCAAGCGCTATACCCGCCATATCCTCCTGCCCGAAGTGGGCGTGGAAGGCCAGAAAAAACTCCTGAACGCCAGGGTGCTGGTGGTCGGGGCGGGCGGATTGGGCTGTCCCATCTCCCTTTACCTCGCCGCCGCCGGGGTGGGGACCATCGGCCTGGTGGATTTCGACACGGTGGACGCCAGCAATCTCCAGCGCCAGGTGCTTTTCACCACCGCGGACGTGGGCAAGTCCAAGGTCGAGGTGGCGGCCCTCCGGCTCAAGGCCCTGAACCCCGATGTCACCGTGAACACCTACCCGGTGGCCCTCAAGAGCGACAACATCATGGGCATCCTGGATAACTACGACATGATCATCGACGGGACGGACAATTTCCCCACCCGCTACCTCACCAATGACGCGGCCGTCCTGCAGGGCAAACCCAACGTGTACGGTTCCATCTTCCGGTTCGAGGGCCAGGTCACGGTTTTCAAGACGCCCGAGGGCCCCTGCTACCGCTGCCTCTATCCCGAACCCCCGCCCCCGGGCGAGGTCCCGTCCTGCGCGGAGGGAGGCGTCATGGGCGCCATGGTGGGGACGGTGGGCGCCATCCAGGCCACCGAGGCCATCAAGCTCATCACGGGAGCGGGCAAGCCGGCCATCGGCAAGTTCGTCATCTATAACTCCCTGGACATGAACTTCCGCACCCTGAAGCTCCACAAGGACCCGGAATGCCCGGTCTGCGGGAAGAACCCCACGATCAAGGCCCTGATCGACTATGAGATGTTCTGCGGCATGAAGGTCGAGGACACCCAGACCAAGGAGGTCGCCACCAGCGGGAAGGACGAGATCACGCCCCTGGAACTCAAGGTCATGAGGGACGAGAAAAGGGATTTCGTGCTGGTGGACGTAAGGGAGCCCAATGAGTACGACATCGCACATATCGAGGGTTCCAAACTGATCCCTCTTTCCCAGATCCAGAACCGATACACCGAATTCGACCAGTTCAAGGGCAAGGAGGTCATCGTCCACTGCAAGAGCGGGGCGCGCAGCAAGAAAGCCATCGCCTTCCTGAAACAACAGGGATACGAGGGGCTGGTGAACCTGGCGGGCGGCATCCTGGGTTGGAGCGACCAGGTCGACCCCAAGGTCCCGAAGTACTGATCGCCATTCCATACCGTGGTGAATATGACCTCTGAAGGGATCAAAAAAGAGATCGGCGTGGCCAGGATCGCCTTCGAGGGCCGGTTCCGGGCCTTCGTGGGCTATCAAAGCCCCGAGGAGAACCCCCTCTCGAGGGAACGGGACCTGATCCAGGTCTTCATTCTCTCCCTGACCAGGGTGCTTTTCCTTTTGGGAGAGAACAAGCAAGCTCCCCTCCTCCTCCAATTCATCCAACAGGCCATGGGCGACACGGTCACCCCCCAGGGTTTGAAACGGCCGACCATCACGGCCAAGGGCCAGGACCTGCTGGCCGAGGAACCCCAGGCTTCCGAATACTCGATGACCCTGCGATTGATCCAGAACGAGGACGGCCGTTCGGTCGACCTGGTCCTGCCGGTCGGCGAGGAGGGGCATTTTTATCCCGCCTCGATCCTATTCTTCCTTCAATATCTCATCCGAAACCTGGGAGAGCCCTCCCTGTTCTATCTGATCCTCACGCTGGCCGGTTTGATGGAATTCTACGGCGGGATCGGCAAGACGAACGACCTGAACGCCCTTTCCTCGGGGCCGGTCCACGCGTTCAAGGCGGCGGACGAATATATCGAGAGGGAAAAAAAGCGGAACGAGGGAAATCCCGCCCGCTAGTCTTTCATCTCCCCCATTTGTTTCCTCGCCTCAGCCATGTTTTCCGGATCATTATTCAGTTCCAACACCTTCTGGAAATAGATCCGGGCCTCCCTTTTCTTGTTCAACAACCTCAAGGTCTGTCCGATGTTGCATAGGTAGAGGCTGTTGCCCGGTTCCTTGCGGCTGGCGATGATCAAATACTTCAAGGACTTGGGCCAATCCTTCTTGATGGAATAATAAATCCCAACCGAGTTATAGGAATCAGCGTTATCGGGGTAATAGGTCATGATCAAACGGGCCAACCGCAGGGCCTTGACCGCGCTTTTCGCCTCCAGGGGCCCGAAGTAATAGGAGATATAGGCCTGTGTTTTCGAGGGGATGAAAGCCGACGGCGGTTCGGTCAGGTCCGTTCCGTTGGTCCAGCGAAGCTTGGCCTGGTTTTTTTCGGCGTATTGCAGGGTCTTCTGCAATGTCCCGTAGAGGGCCTCGTAATTGTTCCCTTCCAGATAAAGGTCGGCCAGGGAAAAAGACAGGTCCAGCCTCTCAGGCGACCGTTCCAGGGCCTCATTCCACGATTGGGCGGCCTGCCGCAGGTATTTGGGGTCCCATTTGAATTCCTCCTTGGGAAAGTCCGAGGAAGGGCTTCGGACGATCCCCTGGGCGGACCGGTCGATCGGTTTGCTTTTTTTAGGGGATAACCGGGCTTTCTCGTGGAAATAATGGCCGTTCGCGATGAGCCATTCCACATCATCCGGCCTCTTGTTTTTCCAATCCTTCAGGGTCCGATCCATGGCGGACCTATCGTGACGGGCCATCTGGGCGTAGAAATCCTGCCGATAATCAACGGCGCGGGACAGGCCAGGGAGCGAAAGGAGGAATAGGACCGCGAGGAAAGGTCGGTTATTTCCCGGGGAGGCCCCGAACCTCATTGGAAAAGATCATGGAAGAAGGAATGGGACCTGGTTTCCTGGGCCAAATAGATCAGATAGACCAAGCCCGAGAGGATGGTGAGGAGATTCAAAAGACTGGAGATCCCGTGGGCTTTCCTGAACTCGAGAGCTAAGGCTTCTTTCTTCGCCGTGTTCTTCGCTTCCTCGGCCGCCAGTCGGGAAAGGCGAAGGGCCGCGACTTGGGGGCCGATCCAAAGACCCTGCCCGAGGGAGAAAATCAGCATCAAGCAAAGGGCCGTGATCTTCACGCAGTCCTGGCTGACATAATCCTTGAGGGGATGAAGCAGGTGATAGGTGACGACCAATAGGGCGCCGCAAATGTAACTGATGAGGTAATAGGCGGGGAAGAGCTTGCTCTGGACCAGGCCGAATAATTCGCGCGGCAAGTTTTTGTGAAGGATGGGCGCCTGGACAAAGGTGAAATAAAGCAGGGTACCGTACCAAAAGACGAACGTGAACAGATGGATGAAACGCAGGAAGGCCATAGCCACCTCGATATGGAATGGGACCATTGTACCGGGCTTGATGGCCTTTTATCAATAAACCTAAAAACGGCGATTGAACCACCCCTTCGATAAACTCAGGGCCCTGAGGCACTCGAAGGGCAAGGGCACCAAGGGCACCAAGAAAATCCAATAAAAAATCCCGAAATGATGAATGGCCCTTTGGGTGAACCGGAGAACAGTTGAAAATTCTTATCGGAATAAAACATTTAACTGGTTTTTGGATTTCAACTGTTGGTTTTAGGATGGTGAAGGTTATCATGGTCTTGAAAGGGGGGGCCATGGCCGAGCCGGACCCAAAGATAAACATCCATTTTCCCAGGACGGGCCAGTCCTGCCAGGTGGACCATGACGACACCCTGGTGGACGCCACCTTCCGTTACGAACTGCCCATCCGGTACCGATGCGAGAGGGCGGTGTGTACCACTTGTCTCATCGAGGTATTGAAGGGACAGGAAAACTTGTCCGAACCCTCGGACCGTGAAACGCAGACCCTGAAGAGGGCCCAGGCCAAGGGGAATTATCGGCTGGCCTGCCAATGTTCGGTGACCGGTGATGTGGAGATCGACTACATCCCCCTACAGGATCCCCGCCGTCGGGTTCAAAAAGAGATTCATTAGGAAACGTCTAATAATTCACCACATGCCGACATTCCAAACATCGAGTATGAGGTCGGTATAGTACCGATTTCAATGATTCTTTATGGTTAATCGGCACAGAGGCACAGAGACACAGGATGAACTCCCGGAAAAAAATATAAGAGCCCGGTATCATGCCGATACTTTTGATCAAAATATTCAATATCAGTGTTTATCTGTGTTAATCGGTGGCTAAATGCCTTTTTGGTTTTAGAGATTCTCCAGCACTTCCTTGACGTGATCTTTGACACTCACGGGTGACCATATCTTTCGGATCTTTCCATCCTTGCCGATGATCAGGGTGGTACGGACGATGCCCATGAATTCCCGCCCCATGAATTTTTTCTTCTTCCAGACGCCGTATTTCTTCAGCATCCCTTTGTCCTCGTCGGAAAGGAGCGTGAAGGGAAGTTCGTATTTTTCCTTGAAGGCCTCGTGCTTCTTCACCGGGTCGGCGCTGACCCCCAGCACCACCGCGCCCTTCTTCTTGACCGCTCCCCAGTTATCGCGGAAGTCGCAGGCTTCCTGGGTGCATCCCGGGGTCATGTCCTTGGGATAGAAGTAGAGCACGATCTCTTTTCCCTTCAGGTCCTTCAAGGAAACTTTTTTCCCCTGGTCGTCGTTCAAAATAAAGTCCGGCGCTTTTTGTCCTTCTTTGATCATGGTCGACCTCGCGTTTTTTTTGGTGGCCCATCATTCGTTCGAAAGGGTTTGGGTTTCAAGTCCAGACTGGGTATTTAAAACGAAAAGATTTGGGGGTTAAATGGTAGTTAAAATTATGACATTAAAAAGACAATAATGACCGTTTTTAAGGTTATAAAGAATACCTGGTAGTAATTTGTAACATCGAATTTACCCTTTATTTACAACGTTTTCCCGGCATATCAGCATTTTTTTGTGTACTTGGACAGGTACAAGAGGTACACTCCACTCAATCGCTTTTAGCCTACAATTCAAAGCCTTTCAATGCTTCAAAAGTAAGGTCTAAAAGTTAGGGGAGGCAGGTCATGAATTTCTATTTTTCGTTGTTCCAGCTTATCGAAACGGTCGAGTATTTGAGCCAGAACGTGCAGCATCTCGCCAGCCGGGCCCTTCGTATCAGTCCCAGGGACGCCAGGGCGAATCGTGAGCTTCTCGAGCAATGCGAGTCCAAGCTCAACGAGGTCAAGGTCCTACTCAATAACAAGACCCACATCAGCAAGATCACCCTTCGCAAAGCGGCGATCCTTTTCCAGATCCTCCAGGTGTCCTACAAGCGTGTTTTGATCCTGGCTTCCGCCACCTCCAATGTGGGGCATGACGACGAGGAGTCGATCAAGGCCGTCTGGCAGATGCTTTCCCTGGCCCAACGCCATTACCAGACCCTGGTCAAGACCCTGTTCGACCTGACCGGCATCCCGGTCACCCTGACCCTGGATGGGGCCGTGGACAACGCGGGCCATGACTTTTCCGCCATCGTCCAGGGCGAGTCCGCCCTTCAGCAGGAATCCCTCAAGCTGTTGGAAAAGGCCATCGAGGTCTTCGGCGAGGAGCAGGAATTGGCCGAGAAGCTCACGGTCATCCGCAAGGACCTGTTGGAAATGAAGAAGCGCATGAAGCATTTCGTTCCTGGCCCGGCCGTCGAGAAGGCGGAGAACGCCGCCCCGGCGCAGGGAACCCAGTCGTCTTCGATCTCCAAAAACTGAGGTCGACATTGAGCCGTTCAATCCGCGAGAGGGCATGCCGGGTCCTATGAGCCCCCGGCGTTTCCGCCCTCCCGCCCTTTATACCAAAGCCCCCTTCCTGAGAAGCGTCCTGGATGGTATGCCCGAGTCGGTGAAGATCATCGATCCGCAGTACCGTGTGGTCTTCGTCAACGAGATGTCCCGCAAGAACCTGGACATGGACCTGAACGAGGTCCGGGGCAAGGCCTGTTACCAATCCTTTTACGGCTTCAAGGAAAGATGCGTCTTCTGCAACATGACCAAGGTCTTCGAGCGGGGAGAGGAACTGGTCAGCTACACCACCTTCGCCCAGAAGGGTGTCACCCGCAATTTCCAGGTCTCCGTCTTTCCCATTTTCGGCGCCAACAAGAAGGTCGAGTACGCGGTGGAAGTGGTGAAGGATATCACCCAGATATCCAAAGGCGCCCCCCTGCCCCAGACCGCGGGTAAGATATCCAGCCGCGACAAGGCCTTCGGCCTGGTCTTCGACCAGATGGCCCAATGGTCCGATGACGATCATCCCGTGCTTCTCCAGGGCGAGAAAGGGACTGGCAAGAAATCCTTCGCCAAGGCCCTGCATCAACGCAGTCCCCGGGCCAACGGGCCCTTCCGCATTTTCCATTGTGTGGCCGGTTCCAACGGGGATAGTTCGGACGGGTTGTTCGGGGCGGGAGGGGCCTGGGAGAAAACCCAAGGGGGAACCCTCTACCTGGACGATATCTGCCGTCTGGGCGAGACGGGGCAGAAGACCCTGGCCTCCAAGCTCGCCGGGTCGGGGGACAAGGACCGGCCCCGCGTCATCGGCGCCACCACCCTGGATGTGTACGGCATGGTCCAGCAGGAAATTTTCCGGCTCGACCTGTACAACCGCTTCGCCTCCCATCTCTTGAGGCTCCCGGCCCTTCGGGAAAGACGCCAGGACCTGCCGTTCCTCGCTCATCATTTCATCGAGACCTTCAAGGTCTTGACCGGCTCCCCAGCGGAAAAACTGGGGAAGGAAGCCCTTTGCCAGCTCATGACCTACGGTTGGCCGGGGAATATCCGGGAGCTGGAATCCCAGATCGAGCGGGCCTGCCTGTTGGCGACAGGTCCTGAGATCGAAAAACTGGATATCGCCATTACCCCGCCCCAGACCGCCAGGCTGGGCGACCTGATGAACATCACGGAACAGGCTTACCTGGTGGACGCCCTGACGAAAACGAACGGCTGTCTGAAGGACGCTTCCGAACTCGCCGGGTTGAGCCTCAAGACCCTTCAGCGCAAGATGCGCCGGTATGGTTTGAAACCAAAGGATTTCCGTAACATTTCCCCGTCCGAAAGCTGAGATTTTCTATTCCCTTTCTTGACGCTCCCCCAGCCCCGCTTTAAACTGCGTCCTTATATGGAAGTCTTTCCGCTCCTTGTTTTTTGAGCGGGCGCAGTCCTTTCCTCAGTTCCTTGTCCTTTGAAAAGCTCTTTAAAATCCAGGACATTTCCAGGGACCGGTCCAAAGGATCCGCCGGGCGGAGGGGAAATTATGTTTGAAAGGGGAGCCTCGTGTCATACACCTACCAGAATGTGAAACCGCCCTCGGGCGAAAAGATCACCATTAACAATGGGATATTGAAAGTACCCGATCATCCGATCATGCCTTTCATCGAGGGAGACGGGACGGGCCCGGATATTTGGCGCGCCTCGGTGCGAGTATTCGACGCGGCGGTGCAGAAAGCCTACGGCGGAAAAAGGAAGATCTCCTGGTTCGAGGTTTTCGCCGGCCAGACGGCCTTCGACAAGTTCCAGAACTGGCTGCCCGACGACACCGTCGAGGCCTTCAAGGAATACCTGGTGGGCATCAAGGGCCCCCTGACGACCCCCGTGGGCGGCGGCATCCGCTCCCTCAACGTGGCCCTGCGCCAGCTGTTGGACCTTTACGTCTGCCTGCGCCCGGTCCGTTATTTCCAGGGCGTCCCCTCGCCGGTCAAGCGCCCGGAAAAAGTGGACATGGTGATCTTCCGGGAGAATACTGAGGATATCTACGCCGGCATCGAGTGGGCCGCCGAATCGCCCGAGGCGAAAAAGATCATCGACTTCCTCCAGAAAGAGATGGGGGTCAAGAAGATCCGTTTCCCCCAGACCTCCGGCATCGGCATCAAGCCCGTTTCCCGGGAAGGCACCGAGCGGCTGGTGCGGGCCGCCATCCAGTACGCCATCCGCGAGAAACGCAAGAGCGTCAATTTCGTCCACAAGGGCAACATCATGAAGTACACGGAAGGGGCCTTCCGTGACTGGGGCTACGCCTTGGCCAAGAAGGAATTCGGCGCGGTGGAGCTGGACGGCGGGCCGTGGTGCAAGATCCCCGAGGGCAAGCCCGGGGCCGGCCTGGTCATCAAGGACTCCATCGCCGACATCACCCTTCAGCAGGTCCTGACCCGTCCGGACGAGTTCGACGTCATCGCGACCTTGAACCTGAACGGCGACTACCTGTCGGACGCCCTGGCTGCCCAGGTCGGGGGCATCGGCATCGCTCCCGGAGGCAACATCAACTACGTCTCGGGCCACGCCATCTTCGAGGCGACCCACGGCACGGCCCCCAAGTACGCCAACCTGGACAAGGTGAACCCGGGCTCGGTGGTGCTGTCGGGCGTCATGATGTTCGAGTACATGGGTTGGAAAGAGGCGGCCGAGCTCATCGTGAAATCGCTGGACAAGACCATCGGGCAAAAGGTCGTCACTTACGACTTCGCGCGTTTGACCGAGGGGGCGAAAGAGGTGAAGTGCTCCGAGTTCGCCACCGCCGTCATCGGGAACATGGGCTGAGCTGAAACCTTCGTTTGAAACAGGGGCTAAGAAAATCCATCTTTTCTTGGCCCCTTTTTTTGGGGGGGCCCGGCGGACATGGGTGGAACTATGGGAGTATGTTAGAATCCCAGGCATGAACCCATCCTTTTCACGGGTATTTAAAGATCAGGTCCGTCTCAACCCTTCGCTTTGTTTCCTGCTTTTCCTGATCTCCAACATCCTTTTGTCCTACTTCCCATTGGGGCTCATCCCAAAACTGACCATTGGCCTCATGGGTCTGGTACTTCCACTGATCCTGGCCGGGATCGAGTCGAGAAAACCCCAAGCCGATGGTACCCCTTTCTATCGGGAAGAGTTCCTCGGGGGCTCTTTTTCCAAGCCGCTTGGGGTGGTGCTTTTGATCGGTATCCTGGTACGGGTTTATTATCTTCAGGATCTTATGAACCGATGGCCGGCTTTGGATGACGCTCTTGGGGCCACTTACGCGCTGGATCTTTCCCGTCGATGGGAGTGGCGCTTTTTTTTCAGCCAGGTTCAGATCCCCCCGGTTTTTTATTGGCTCTTGGCCATGTTTTTCAAGCTGGTCCCCGCCTCGATTTTCACCATGCGTCTGGTCCCATTCATTGTCGGGTTAGTGTGTCTATTTCTGGCCTTTTTCGGGGTCCGGAAGATATTTTCCGGTTCGTTCGCTTTCTTTTTCCTTTCGTTCACGGCGTTGGGACTTTGGCCTTTGTACGCTGGATTTTTTTGCTTAAGTTTGACCCTGTTCATGGCCTGGGAATTCCTGACCTTGTTCCTCCTCGCGGAATGGGCCGAGGCACGGGATGAAAAGCGGAGGAAACAAGCGGCTGCGCTATTAGGTTTGGCCATCGGGATCGGTTTTTTCATCGCCATTCCCTGGGGAGTGGTGGCGCTGGTGGTCGGGATCGCGGTTTTATCCGGGATCGCCTCAAAACATCCAGGGGAATGGGGATCGAAGATCATGTTTTTGATCCCGGTCTTGGTTTTCCTTGGATTCTTTATGCTGGTTTCGTTGAGGGAAGGGAACGGAGCCCATATAAAGTTCCTTTTGGGCGATTGGGGGAACGAACCTCTCTCCCGTTTCCTGAATTCTTTTTCCTATATGAGTTGTCTGTTTTGGGGCAGGGACCAGGGAGGCAGTTACGGCCCGGCTTGGGGCGGGATGCTGAACCCCCTTCTGGGTTCCTTCTTTTTCCTGGGCCTGTTGGAATGCTGGAGAAGAAGAAGCGAACCCTTCGTCCGCTGGCTGGTTTTAGGCTTGGTGTTGTTATTCCTCCCAGGGTTTCTCACGAAGGATTTCGATGTTTTTAGGATCTTACAGACCCTGCCGTTGCTTTTGATGGTCATTGTTCTGGGCGCGGTGACGCTGGCCGCCCGGCTGCCGACCCAAGGAAGGTGGTGGATCGTGGGGGCGGTCCTCATCCTTTCCTTCTCGTTGGACGCCAGGAATCTCAGCCGGATGTTCATGAACGATTCCCCGCAGGCGGACGTATTTTCGAAAGCCTATGGCGTCTTGAGGGACCAGAACGCGCGGTCAGGCCCCGGCGAAATTTTCTTGAACTTGCGGCCCAATTTATGGGATGAAACCCTGGATGTCGCGGTCCAACCTTTCGATCGCCTGGAATTGGGTTCCGCCGCGCCGGAAGCCAAGTGGGCGGCGGTGTTCGTGAATGTCCATTACCGTCCTTTTTTGGAGAAGCGTTTTCCCCAGGCTCGGTGGGTAGATCTGGGGGAGGATATCTTCTGGCGTTATGGAGGGTTGACCTTGGGGATCATTCCGGTCACCCCGGAGAACAGCCCGGCTTTGGGGCGATGGATCAAATTGGAGGACTATTTCCATGGATTGCGGATCCGCGCCATGAACGCCTTGAAAGGGGACGAGCCGGGATTGATCGCCAGGGACATGGTCAAGGCCGGAAGTTTGACGGAGGGCGACCCTTTTTTGGGGTCCTGCGTCATGGAAAAATTGTTTTTTTCCAAATTGACCTGCCGGAACGACCAGGAAGCCCTTGGGATCATCCAAGAGGGACTAAAAAAGGGATACCCGCTTCCTCAAGCCTTGACGGCCGCGGGAGTTTTGCTGATGGATGAAGGCAGATTCCGCTGATGCCCGGCCATATTTTCAAAAGGCCGCTAGTTCGTCATTGGACCTCACGCCGGCTAAATTATATTTGGCTCAATTGGACGCTAAAAGGAAATTGGCGATCCCGGCGCGGAATGATCAAAGGAACGCTCCATGACCAAACCCTCCACCAAACCTGACCGCCTCATCCTTTTCGACCTTGATGGGACCCTCACCTATGGGGTTTCCACCACCCGCTTCATCTTCCGAAAGATGGGCGAGGAGGCTTTTTTCAGGAAGCTGGAGCTGGAATGGCTGGCGGACAAGACAGACCATCTCACCCTGGCCCGCCAGGTCACGGGCCGCATGAAGGGCTGGAAGCTCAAGGACATCGAAAAGGCCCTGGGGGCCATCCCCAAGATGCGCAATATCGGCAAGACCGTCCGGGCCCTGAAGAAGCGGGGCTTTTACGTGGTCCTTTCCACCCTGGGTTACGAGCTTTCGGCCAGGTTCTTCCAGGAGCGTTACGGCTTCGACCAGGTCCGGGGTACCACCTTGGAGATCAAAAAGGGCGTCATCACGGGCCGGGGCATGAAAATTTACCAGGAACACGAGAAGGCGCTTTTCCTCAGGAAGTTGGCGAAGGAACATGGCGTCCCCCTTTCCCGCACGGTCGCGGTGGGCGACAGCCGTTCGGACCGGGAAGTTTTCAAGATCGCCGGTTTCCGTATCGCCATGAACCATGACGGATTCCTCAAGGGCCTGGCCGATGTGGAATTGACCGGACGGGACCTGGGAAAGATATTGAAGTATCTGTAAGACCGGGGCTTTTTTGGCCATCTCCTCACAAAAATCCACATATCTATGTACAAAGCGCTTGTGATTTATTCAATTCTTGTGAGGCACAGCGTTTTCCCCCTCTGTGCTAAAGCACTATACTGTTCTCATTATTTTAATTTCATATGAGGAACAGCATGAAAGAGGGGGATCAAGGGGGAGTTAGCCTTGTCGTACAGATCGGAAATGTCTAATACCCCCTAACCCCCTTTTTCAAAGGGGGAATGATAGTCCGCGAAGTCGGCGGTGTCTTTCCTGCCATAATCGGGTCATTCGCTTTTTACATAGGGGCAAAATTCCAAATGGGAACCCCCTTTATCGCCTAAAATAGAAAAAGATAAAGCTCACGGGAATGGGGGAACTTATGGCCACCAAATCAGGCTGGGTCGAGAAACGTCAGTTCGAGCGGGTCGTCGCCACCTTGAAGGCCGACTACCGCCTGGTGGACCCCAAGGACTCCAAGAAGATATTGGAGAATACCAACTACAAGAACACCACGGTGGATCAGCTCCCCGAGCTTTCCAAGACGTCCTCCCTTTATCACGCGGTCACCAAGGACATCTCGATGGGCGGTTTGGCGCTGGTGGGCGAACAGCCCTTCCCCATGGGCGGGGTGGTGGAGATCGGCCTGCATCTTCCCAAATACAAGTCGGTGCTGAAGTTCCTGGCCGAAGTGGTCCATACCGAGTCGTTCAAGGAAATGGGCCGGGTCATCCACCGAGCGGGCGTGCGGACCATGGCCATCAACCAGGAAGACCTGGAAAAGATCAACCAGTACCTCATCTCCCAGATGTCCAAATGACCGACGGGTTCCGATGACCCAGCCCCGGGCGGCCCTGCCGCCGGCGACCCATTCGCGTCTGCCCCGATGGCGGGGGTTCAATCTCCTGGGACGTTATTCCCTCCAGCACAGCAACCCAGGCTTCCAAGAGGACGAGTTCCAACTCATCTCTGATTGGGGGTTCAACTTCGCCCGCTTGCCCATGGATTACCGTATCTGGAGCAAGAACGGCGATTGGAACGTCATCGACGAGGCCATCTTCAAGGATATCGACCGGGCGGTGGGCTGGGGCAAGAAGTACGGGCTTCATATCTGCCTGAATGTCCACCGGGCGCCGGGCTATTGCATCAACCTGCCTAAGGAATCCCGGGACCTCTGGACGGAAAGGGAAGTCCAGGATGTTTTCGCCAAGCACTGGGACTTTTTCGCCAGGCGTTACCAAGGCATCCCCAACGACGAATTGAGCTTCGACCTACTCAACGAACCCAACGGGGTGGATAGCGCCGCTTACGCCAAAGTGGTCCAGGTGCTGGTGGAGGCTATCCGGGCGGAAGACCCTCAGAGGCTCATCATCGCGGATGGTTTGGACGCCGGGGCGACGCCTGTCCCGGAACTTATTCCCTTCGAGGTCGCCCAGGGCGCCAGGGGCTACCAGCCCATGCCTATCAGCCACCATCAGGCTTCCTGGTTCCCGCCCGCCGCTCATTTCCCCCCGCCGGCCTGGCCTTTGCGCCATGAGGGCGTGGTCTATGACAAGGCCTGGCTGAGGAAGAACACCATCGAGCCCTGGAAAGCCCTGGAAGCCCAGGGGGTCGGGGTGGTCGTGGGGGAATGGGGATGCCATAGCAAGACGCCTCACGGGGTGGTCCTGGCCTGGATGGAGGACCAGCTACAGCTTTGGAAAGAGGCTGGTTGGGGCTGGGCTCTCTGGAACCTGAAGGGTAATTTCGGGGTCATGGACAGCAACCGGGCCGATGTGGCCTATGAGGATTTCAAAGGCCACGGCCTCGATCGGAAGATGCTAGACCTGCTTTTAAGGTACTGAAAGGTATCTCTCCTGCTCATATCGGTGCAACGGGGACAAACCCCCGGTAACTGGTTACAAAAGTGATTACCAAGGTCTGTAACCAGTTACCAACCCCCAATAACCGGTTACAAAACCGGTTACCAAGCCCTGTAACCAGTTACCAAAGCCCCAAAACCGATTACAAAACCGGTTACCAAGTCCTGTAACCAGTTACCAAACCCTGAAAACCGGTTACAAAACCGATTACCAAGTCCGGTAACCAGTTACCACCCCCCCAAAACCGATTACAAAACCGGTTACCAAGCCCTGTAACCAGTTACCAAACCCCGATAACTGGTTACAAAACCGATTACCAAGTCCGGTAACCAGTTACCAAACCCTGAAAACCGGTTAAAAAAGTGATTACTAATACCGTTTTCTGGTGACAAAAATCATATACCCGACAATGAGCCAATATTAATTTACCCGGGTTTGAATCAACTATTGGAGAACACTATGAGCGAATCTAATCAGAAGAATTTGGAATGGTTGGACAAATTGACCGGTCTACGGGCCCAGGTCAAAAAAACGCCCTCAGCTACCCATGGGGAATTGGCTAAGGCTTTGGACCTTCAACGACCAACGGTATCCCATCTATACGCCCTCAAGGACATCCTGGACCAAGCGGCGGAAGACAAGATCCAGCAAGCCGCCGAGGGTAAAAATCCTTACCTTTTGTCTTTCAACAACGCCAAGATCTTAGCTGGTCTGAACGGCAAGATCGATGGTCTCCCTGGTTCATTCCACCCCATCCTGGACGTGATCATTTCCCGCCGGTTTAAAACCAGGCACATTGAGAACCTGGTTGATTGGGTGATCGCGGGCCATCCCGCCGCGGAGTTTGATCCACTTAAACAACAGAGCAAACGGCAAATAACCTCGCCCATAGCGGAACCTGAATTGGACACGGAAGAAGTAACTCCGGTCAAAGAAGTGGCCAGCCTTAAAGGGCAGTCCGTCGGCCAAAGGCTCGATGGGGCCGTTGAAGGGGTCCGTGTATGGGCGGCGAAGTACAAAAAAGGACTGGTGATGGTTGGGGTGGCGGCGGTTTTGGTTTTGTGGAATTACCGGGACACCTTACTCAAGACAACCGATGCCAGCTTGCCCGAACCAGTACAGTCACCCATTGGACCTTCGGTCCAAGGGCGACAGAATTCGTCGAATCTTGGTTCTAATATTAGTACCCAGAACCAAGCGGTGAGCGCACTAATATCAAAAGGAGAAGTTGTCGTCCCAGAAGAACTGAAGGGAAGGGTGGCCAATGACGCCGGTATCGCCATGGCTTTTGCCGTGAACTTCTACGGGGTTTCCTATGACACCCCCTCCACCCAGTTGAAATACCTGGATGACTTTACGAACGACCATTACACCGATGCCTTTTTCAAGGAATTCTATCCCAAGGAAAAGTTAAGGGAGATAAGGTCTCAAAAACTTACCCTTTTCTTTCAGCCCTCCAAGCCGGCGAAAGTCTTGAAGGTGGATAAGGATTCGGGTGAGTATTTGGTGGAAGGGGTCGCGACGACCATCAGCGAAAAGGGCAAAACCAAAAAGTTCATTTCTGAAAGACCGGTCGGCCTGATCATCGATTTCGACGACCGCCCCTCCGCGAACGGCGGCATCGTCAAAGTCACGGAAACTTCCCCGGCGGCAAACCCTTAATTGGGAAAGCCCAGATTTAAGACCGATTTAGTGTCATGAAATTGGACGCTGGTGTGACGGGAGAGGGATAGAATATTTGAACAGTTGGTTTGTCCACGACGGGGACCCAGAGTGGACAAAATATTTTACTTTGGAGAGGGTATGGAATTATGAAATTAATACCTATTTGGTTGATTGTCCTATTTGTTCTCGCTCCGTTCTCTTTGATGCCTAATTGTTGGGCTGATGATGGACCCCTTTATCAAAACGACGGATCTTTAGGACCCATGGTTTATCCTTTGGCGCTTAATCAAAAAAGTTGTATTCGTATGGTAAAAGAATATTTGACATTTAATTTCAGCCATGATGAGACAAAGGTAGATGCCACTTTCTTTTTCCAAAATACCGATACCCAACATGCGGTAACCCAATTAACAGGCTTTCCGGACGTAGCTTTGGGGATGAAGCATGCTAAGGGAAAAATGTTTACCCAGTTAAAAGTCCCCTTTATTTCAATTTGGGATTGCCCAATGAACCAATAAAAAATCTTGAAACTTTATTAAATGGAATAAAAGTATCTTCCAAACTCGAATATAGCTATGTGGATAATGAAAATTGGGCACCTGATACAGAAGAAACGGGAAGTCTCATTGCTTGGTATGTCATCAAAATGATTTTACCCCCTGGCGGAAAGACGACGATTGAAAGACGGTACGAGTGTGCAAATGGGGATAACCAGGGAGGAACCACATTTGAATATATCGTTCATACTGGTGGAGGTTGGTATGGAAAAATCGGGGAATTAAGAGCTGATTTAATTTTGGGGAAAGATGTCGTCGGTACTGATTATGTTTTTTGGCCGTCCAAGAAAGAATGGCAAAAGACAAGTGGTAACAGTTATCGTTTGATTTGGAAAAATTTTGATCCGCGACAGGATGAAGATAAACAGGACATTCGAATCTGTGATTAGTTAAAGTGATACTCCAAATACCTTGTCCACGACGGGGACCCGTCGTGGACAATAAAAAAGTGAAATTTTTAGTGCGCAAAATGAAAGAAATAATATGAAGTGGTTATTAATCTCTGCGGTTTTGGCTGTTCTTCTATTAGGTAATGTTGGAAATATTCTGGCTTCTACTTCCAAGATTACTTCCGAGGATGCCGAAGCGATCATTCGGAAAAGAGCCGATGAAACTATCGAAGTTCTCAAAAACAAGGATTTCTATCACCTTTCTAGGCTCGTCCATCCAGATAAAGGGCTTAGGCTTTCGCAGTATTCCTTTTTGTGGAAAAACGGCGTGGTATTGAGACGCCGTGAAATTACCAAACTATCCTCGAACCAAAAAAGATTCCTTAACGTGCTGTTGGGAGAATCAGGGAATAGCGAAGATTTAACTTTCAACGAATTTTACAACCGGTATATTTTTGACCACGATTATTCAAAAGCCCCTGAGGTCAACTTTAATCGCACCATCTCCCGAGGCAGTGAGGGAAATAACCTTTTCTCGTTTTTCCCGGAAAGCATCATCGCTGAATACCATTTTCCAGGGATTGATCCCAAACGGGAAGGAATGGACTGGAAATCCCTTTATCTTGTTTTTGAAAAGGCAGTCGATTCCAATTGGTATCTGGTTTGTATAGCGCATGCGGAAAAAACAGAATGAATTATTGTCTGCGACGGGGAGGCAGAGTGAACATTAAAAAATGGTTTGAACCCCTGGTGTCTTTGGCCAAATAAATATCGGAGATCTTATTTTGAAAAATAAATTATTGCCTCTAATTATAATTTCTTTTTTTGCGAGATTTGCTTTTGCTGGGGAACTGCAGGCGGTGGTTTATAGTTCTGGTGGCCAACTATGTAGCGTCTCCCCAAAAAACAAACAGGGTTCCTGCTTAGATTTGTTTTATTGTGAAGCGGCTTGGAAACCTCACGGCAATATCCTAGTGGCCAAACCCTATGTTGACGAGGGGCAGGAGAATGGTTTGGTGTTGTTGAACAACCGAGGCCAAAAGATAAAGGCTCTAGAACATTCCGTTGGCTTTATGAGACCAATTTGGAACCCTGATGGAAAATACATTTACGCCCTTCAATATGACCTTGGACCGAAGTTGGGGCGGTGGAATTCGGATGGGACCCATTTCCAAATCGTACCAGTGACGGGACAACCTGGTAAGCCAGGGGATTACCAAATGATTTCTTTTAGTCCCTCGGGTCGCCGCGTCGCCTTACTCAATTTAGAATTCAACCAGCTCATTTTGGCACGAGTTAATGATAATAAATTCACTTTTGAGAAGTGTTTTTCTAAGGGTTTTGTTTATATCGCGGAGTCGGTGTGGCTTGATGAAAATGATTTGCTTTTTGTGGGAAGGACAAAAGAGGGAGACTCCGCATATCTTTGGCAACTAAACGCAGACGATGGAACGACTCATAAAGTAGTTATTCCTGGTCTATCCCTCAGAGATTTCATTGCCCTTTCGCCGGATCGGAAATCTATTGTTATGTGCGCGACGAAGGATGGTGAGGAATTGGCCTGGAGTCTTTGGGAATTCACCTTTGGGTTATCGACTCCAACTCGGCTTACAACCGGCATGGAGGATGTTGAAGTCACTTGGGGTGAATAAAATAGATGTCCACGATGGGGACCCCTTCGATGAACTCAGGGCGAATTATTAGTTGTCTAATCTGGGGACCCGCCGTGGACAACTAAAGTAAAGCCATTTCAGGATGCAAAGAGGGGTTTGTGAAGAAAGAGAAAAAATCTAAATAAATGTCTGTTTTGTTTAAGGACGAAAATATCGAACTATCTACGCTTAGTTCGGAGAAAAGAAACGGCTTATTAAAAAGCTGGATCAAGGTTTATGGAAAAGGGTCACAGGAAGCAGGTTCTTGTCTATTGGACAATTTTAATCATGACCGTTTTCCTGTTTTGCATGACAACGATGCAAAAGAACAATATGAAAACCTGGGCAATGTTCCGGGTTACTTTTTGATCTTGGATCACATCGGTACTAGTGCTTATGAGGTGGAAAAGGGACCATTGCCTTCATGGAAATTATTAATGGGAATAAATTTAAGAGGTAAGGATGTTTGCGTGGCCAGCTTGGATTTGAGCTGGACATTGTTCTTCGGGAACGAAGCACAAACAGGAACTTTCGTCAAAAGCTGTAATTGACCAAATTTCAGTGTCCACGACGGGGACCCATCGTGAACAAGGCGAAAAGCATGAATAGCAACTCTACTAAGGTATTTAAAACGACTGTTGATTAAACACAATAAATCGGAGGTGTTAAAAATGCGAGATACAGTTAAAGAGAATTCATATTCGTTCGCGTCGCCTAAACGACTTCGTTCTGTTATTGGCCTTTCAATAATCGCTTTAGTGTTTTCAATTATTATCGCTGTTTTAAACAGTCCGTTATCTTCGGGTCTATTTTTGCAAGGCATGAATATGTGGTGTGGAATCATAATGGCAGCCTTTTTCGTTTTTCAAATCAAAAATCTATTAAAAGTTGTTGTTGAAATCCGTATCACCGCCGATTCAATTGAAGTTGTTACACTTTTAAAGACTTTCAAATATTCCCGTTTAAGTATAAAGGAGATAAAAAACGAACCTAAATTTTCTAATGTTTTAGTTCTCGTGGGTGAAAAAAAGGAAAAATATTCGTTGGGATCGGCCGAGAGTGCAAGCAACCGGGCGGATTGGGGACGGACAAAAAATTCGTTCTTTGAGGATTGCGCATAGAGCAAAGGCCTGTCAGCAAATTATGCAATAGTTCTTCTTTTCGGAACTGAAGGTCTGATTTATCCACGACGGGGACCCGTCGCGAACAAACTTTTGTCGAGAGACATCGAATGAAAAAGCCGCCCAAAATATCCAAGACTTCAAAAACATCAACAAAAGAAAAACTCTTTTTATTTGGGATCCTTTTTGGCGGCGCGGGTTTGCTTTCTTGGTTTTTAGGTGTCTCCGTATTTGGCCCTGTTGTGAGAATTTGGCTTTTCGTTTTTATTATTGGCGGAGGGCTGTATTACGCAAGTAAAGTTAGAAAATAAGGATATCCACGACGGGGAGCCATCGTGGACAAGGATAAACAGCTTAAATGCCTCGGAAAAACACGACCCAACCATCGCGGCGGTGGTGGTAAGCTATTTAAACCTTTTTAAAGTTTCTTCCGTAGGTGGTGATTATGCGCCAATTCTTTTATCTATTTATTATTGCAATCCTACTTTTATCGTTTTTATGGATTTTCCCTATTGCTTGCGGGACTAACACAACGTCACCTTCGTCCCCTTCATCCCTACCTAAAAGCACACCAACTTTTACTAATACTCCAACAGTTACTTTTACTCAAACGGCTACAAGTACACCATCAAATCTGATTGTGAGTGGAGCTATAACTTTCTCCACGGGGCAATTCACATATGGAAATTGCCATATCCTATCCGGTGGAACATTGTGGATTGATGGTTCAGTAACAATAAATGCAATTAATGGTTTTTCTTTGGATTCGGGTGGAACTATTTACGGAAGTGGTTTATCCCCAACAGCAGGATCAGGATTTCCTGTTAAATGTTGTGGTGGGGGTGGACACGGTGGCCCGGGAGGGCAGGACGATTTGGGCGATGCTGGTGGTTCTGCTAATGATAACCCTTTAAATCCAATCTTAATGGGGAGCGCTTCGTGGCAAGGCAATGGTGGGGCATTGATTATGATTCAATCATTGAATGCTAGTGTGTCTTTAAATGGGTCTGTTCAAATGGATGGTGGTGCTCAAGGTGGGGCCGGGGGCACAATTTATGTAATGTCGGATTTTATTTCAGGGACTGGAAGTTTATCGGCGGTAGGTGCCAATTATGGGACAGGTGGCGGTGGAGGTGGAGGAATAATTTTACTTTCTTCTCACACTTCGAATACATTTTCAGGAACGTATTCTGTTAATGGGGGAAACGGTTGTAACAGTTCGTGTGGTTCGTGTCACTGTTCTGACGGCGGTAATGGAGATTTTAATTCTAATACTTTTTAATATATTCTCCTCGGGAGTGTCGGATGGAATACGATGAATTGTCATCTGGGGAAAAAGTACTATTAGCCGCTTGGGACGAGAGCAAAAGAGATGGGGTTATTCCCGGTCTTTATATGAAGAACTGGGTAGAACCGGAATACGAATTAAGCCCAATACGGAAACACTTGATTGAATCAGGCGTTCTTGTTTTTATGCCCGATTTTCTACTTACAAAGCTCGGGCGGGAATTAGCCGATAAGACCTCTAGATCTTTAAGAGCGAACTTACTCAAACAATTAAGTGATAAGTCATCTGGATATATTTCCGGAAAATAATATTTCGTGATTTGGAATTCAGCAATAAATTCTAATGAATCCTTGCGGATTATGGGATAGGGGTTGTCCACGACGGGGACCCGTCGTGGACAGGGAATGTTTAAAAAGTACGTTTTTAGGGATGAAGATTGAATGAAACACAAATTAATCACAATGGTTTTTATTTTGTTGTGCTCGCAATTATGGGCAATAACATCAACGCCTTCCACTGAGGCAAATCCATTTGATATTGATGTCGTAAAAGATATTGATAATCCCAATAAGTCCGTTACAGCTGATTTCAAAGAAATATTTATTAAGGTGACCCACCAACAAGAAAATATTGTTTGGCCCTATTATCTCGACTTGGAAGGGAAGGGTCAGGATGAAGTCATAGTTTTTGGCGAGGACAAACTCTTAATTTTGAATCCCAATAATCTAAAAGTCTTGCATGTTTTGAAAAACGATTCGGAAATAGATATCGGCTCTGATGACGATATTCATTTTGGCCGAATCTATCAAAATGGACCTTATTGTTTTTGGTTTGAAAAAATCACGAAAGTTCCAATGGCCAAAGATATGGTTCTTATGTCATATAATTGGTCCTATGAGTGGTTTTTTTATTCTTTCATTGACGGTAAATGGAAACGTGTTTTTTACCAAAAATTTCAAGGCCAGGATGACCATCACGGTGACGACCCCAATAATGAAGTTGGTTTGATAAATGGAAAGTTGAAATGTGTAGATGTAATGGCTAGATGGGATAAAAAGAATAATTGCTTTGTGAAATTACCTAAAGCCAAGCTTAAGACCCGCGCCGACAGCAAAAAATAATTTTGAACTGCGTTAGATGTTGTCCACGACGGGGAGGTGTAATGGACATCCTTTATTGCCAAAGAGCCAATGGAAGCAAGGAGTAAATAGTGCCCATCTATCAAATATCACAAAAGGCGGAAGGATGGCTTTGTTTGATTATGGGGGTATTTTTTATTCTTTTTGCTATTTTTGGATATTGGCAAAATACTGTACTTCTCAATAAGGGCATTCACCTCCAAGGAAAAATTGTTTCCGTAAGTTATACAGCGCAGGAAAAAAACCCGTTTTCTTTATCTGTGAGAGTTTTATTGCCTGATTCCCGCGAGCAACTTTATGGCTTTCATACATCTGAAGCACATGCTGTTGGTGACTCTTTTGATGTTTTATATAACCCTGAAGATTCGAGAGTGTCTAGTTTGTTAATTGTTAATGATCAGCAATCTATTGAGGGAATTCTTTTTATTTTGGGTTTATTTTTGAGTTTGATGGGACTATCTAGAATTCAAAAAAATCAGAAGTTATTCGGCATCTTTTGAGTCATGTCCTTTTAGCGAAAAAAGATTGTTCCTTATGGGGACCCGTCGTGGATACTTAAAATTGATTGGATTAACGGAATTGAAAAGTTATCTCTATTTGGGGGTTTTATAATTTTGAAATTCTCATTCCTTTTTTTATTCCTGATCGTGACACCGCTTTTTGGCGCGCCAGCCTATCCTTTCGTGGATCAAAATCAAATTACCGGCATCCGTGGCGAGGGGACAAAAGTTATTTTTGAAACCACCCATGGCGAAAAGATCTACGACACGGTTCAAAAGACTTGGGATTACAAAGTATTTACCCCACCGGGCCCTTTTCCAGAAAAATACAATTCGTCTTCCAGAAACAAAGAAGATATTTGCCCTTCCCAATCGGACCAGGGCGTGACCACGATTTGGCACCTGAAACCAGTTGCCAACAGTCAAGAAACGGATATTTTATCTTATGAATTGTCCAATTCGACAACCGGGAAAAAATACAACCTGCCGGTCGGCAGTTACCTTGATAAATTCATCATCTTCCGAAAGCATGCCTGGTTTTGGGATTTCGATCTATCCAAAATAGTGTGCCTAAACCTAAATTCCCGCGAAACAACCTATTATGTGACCTGGCCCTTGTTCCCGATCCACTACGCTAAAGTGAATAAAATAATATATTTTTTAAACAGCGAAGGTTTATTTTTCCTGGACAACCACAAAATCCAAAATACATCCTTCGGGCCGGGGCCAAAGGACGGGCGAGGGGATATTCTGGCGGTTGGAAATAAGCTTTATATATTGAGCGGCTCCTTAAGCGTTTACGATACGGAAAAAGGTAAAGCAAGCCTTTATCCACTTCCAGTAAGGTTTGCGGACCATCTTTTGATAAAAGATGAAACCCTCACTGGATATGGGTGGCTCGTCGTTGACGACCGTGGGGAAGGCGGCGAGGGCAATTTGGATAATTCAGGGGGCGCTTTCTCCTTTTCATTGAAAAATAGCGTGATGAAAAAATTGACCGATTTGCCGATTTTCCATTTTGATATCAAAACGATGAAAGCAAAGTCTGTTCGATATGAAAACGAGGGCTACTATGAAACCGAAATTTTGTATTCAAATCAAAAGAAAGAATTTTTAGTCAAGGGAGTGAAATTCTACCCCTTTTCGGAACCTTCTGGCGCGGAGTACCAGGGGAAATTGGCGAATGAGGAAAAGAAAGAGGCGGATCAAATCGCACAGGGAATTGCCGGTACTTTAGTGGAGTATCAAACCCGAGCTGAATTAGTGACCTTCAAATGAATATATCTCGTTTGAAATTAAGGAATATTGAAATCAGGCATTCGGATCTGTCCACGACGGCCGTGCCCTAAAGTAGAGATGCCTTCGCATCACACTTTAGGACATGCCCTGTAGTGACCAAGGGTCTACTACAAGGGGACCCATCGTGGACAAGCTTTGTTCAACAGTGCCCCATCACAACATCCGCATCAGCTTATATAACAAGACCGCCAGATGCAGGCCGAACAGATAAACCGAGTCGATGATCCAAATGACCCCGGTGAATTTAATGAAAACTTCCTGGAACGGGTTCACCTCCGGGTATTCATAACCCAGGGGCCTTTTTTTCAGAAAAGACCAGCCGATCAAAAAATCCAACACCCAGTTGCCGAGGTTTTGAAGCTCTCCCTTGAGTATAGAACGGGGGATCGACCAGCTTTTCAACACAGCGAAGACCTGTTCTTGGCTGAGGTTCCAAAGGTCCAAGGTGTTCAGGATAGCGCCGGTCATATCCCACATGGAGAAGATCAAAAGAAAGATTTGGGCTGGCTTTCGGTAGGCGGGATTGGTAAATCCGTAAAGAATGGTCGCGAGGATCACGAACGAAGGAACGATATTCACCAGAAGCAAATATAAAGGGGTATAGACCGCGGGATGGAAGGGATGGATCTTCTCGAAAATATTGAAAAAGATCAGGCCAAAACCCAAGAATAAAACGAAAGGGAAGGGGAGGGGTTTTTTAAAAGAATCGCTGTTCATAGATGACTCCTGTCTATATCAAGAGATTCGGCATAACCCTATTATTTTGAACTTTTTTTGGCCCGGCAACAGGTTAAATTGCGGTTATTTCCTCAACGGCGCGATACCCAACCGGACATTTATTGTAAACTAAAGCATCTGACCGATGTTGAATTCCTATAAAGGAGACCTTATGCAGTCCAAGACCGCCTGGCTCTTTCCCGAAATCGACCTCCTCGCCTACATCAAAAAATACCCCTTCGTGTTTTTCTTCAGCTTCCTGAGCGCCTTTTCGCTTGCCCTGGGAACGCTGGCCCATATTTTCCTGGGGCAAAGGGTGGATATGCCCGTGACCGGATCGGCCACCATCATCCGCTGTTGCCAGCTGGGCATCCCGCTTTTCGCCCTGTTGAGTCTTTTGCTCGAAAGTCCCCGGCCGAAATGGATCAAGACCCCCGCGGTCGTGCATGCCCTGGGTTTCGTGATCCTTTATTTCTGCTTCAACTATTTTTTCAACCGGGAATACTTGGACACCTCCGCGGCTTTTGAGCATCTTTATTTATTGCTGGTGGGCGCCGCCCTCTGCCTGCCCCTTTTGGGCATGATCAATTCACCCCGCCGGCAATGGGTCTACCTGTCCAAGCTGTTGATGGGCCTGGGGGGCGCCATCCTGCTCACCCTGGCCGTCAGCTTTTTCCTGCAAAGGGTCCTGGCCCATATCCCCTGGCGCTATATTTCCTATTTCCTTCAGGATGACTCCTATGGCAGTGTCCTGGGCAACAGCATGGTGCTTACCCTGGTTTTTCCCTGGTACCTGGTCGGGGTCGTTCATCGGGCCCTGGAAAGCGGCGAGGCGGAAAATGAGGAGGGTTTGGCGATCGGGCGCGCGACCCTTTATGGGGCCATGTTCCTGGTCCTGGCTGGCTACTTCATGGACGGCTTGATGGCCGCCAATGACCTGGCCTCCCTGTCCGAGGAATCGGACGAGTTCCTCTACGCCATCTTTACCACCTTCGTCCTGGCTTACGGCTCCTTCCTGCTCATGATCCCCGTGAGATTGAAGGAAGACCAGGCCTGGATCACCCAATATCAAAAGATCATGTCGGGGGTTTCCATCCTCATCCTGGTTTTCGCGGGCTGGGTTCTTTTCAAGGGCGCCAATTACGGGGAAATACCCAGCTATTATTTCGCCTATGCCCTGGTCTGGTTCGCCTTGGTGTTCGCTTATTCTTTTCTCAAACCCAAGGCCGGGATGGCCTGGCCCGCCTTTTTATTGCTGGCGCTCATGGCCCTGTCCTGGGGCGGCCCCTTGAGCGTGGGGGAACTATCCTTTCAGCACCACCGCTCCAGCCTGGGCCAGAAATTGGCCGAGAACGGGATGCTTCAAAACGGTAAGGTGGTCAAACCCCCAAGCCCGCTGGACTCCAAAAAATACGGGGCGCTGGAAAACGACTTGATCGCCATCGCCACCAATTTCGGCCTCGACCGTCTTCAGGGCTGGTTCACGCAGGACCTTTCCGAACTGGCGAGGGCGGAAAACCCCTACGGCGCCGGTTCGAGCGGCCCCCAGAACGTGGAAAGACTGCTTCAAATGATCGGCGTTCAGCAATGCGACATCGTCGTGGCCACCAATCAACCGAAGAATTTCATGGCGAAACGGGAGGGGATATTCAACGTGGCCGGTTATGACCAGTTCCAGCGTTTTTATCTATCGGCTACCTGCCCCATCCTGACCAAGGAAAACCGGGACAAGTACATCGTGAGCCTTTCGGGCCAGAACGAGTTGTTGATGGTGCAATTCAACGGGGATTATGTGGCCGATATTCCCTTGGCGAAGATCGAGCAGGCCCTCAAGGCCCATGATTACAGCGAGGTTTTCCAAAGGGACATTCCCCAAGAGGACCTGTCGGTGGAATTCGAGAACCAAAAGGTGAAGGCGAAGGTTTACTTCGAGAGCGTGGAAGCCTTCAAGACCGACAACAACTATAAGGTCTCAGGCGGTTCGGCCATCTTGCTGATCAAACAGAAATGATTTAATAAATTCTAAACCCTTTTTTGAACGAAGGGTCGAGAGTGGATCATGGATAGTTGGATCGAATTTAATGTCCGGCGGTAATGGTATTAAAAAGTATGGATAAGCAGGAATACCCCGGCCCAGATGAGAAGGAAAGCCAGGAAGAACTTGAAGGACCGTAGCGGGTTTTGGGGGGCGGAGGATTGGCCCAATTCCAACCCCTCCTTAGCCCTAGGGGTATCCTTGACGTAGACCAGCACCAGCAGTCCTAAAATCACTAGAGCTGTACCCATCACGACTTTAAGATGCATGCTTTCTTCCTTCCCGGTTAATGTCGCAGGTCCTTCACTTCATTCAGTTTTTCTAGGGCTTTTTCCAGACTTTGGGAAAGGCCAGGGTCTTGGGGTTTGTAGGACAAGGCTTCCTGGTAGATCTGGACCGCGTCCCGGTAACGGTCCAAAGACATATAGGCCGAAGCCAGGTTCCCAAGGTAGATGGTGTTTTGCGGGTCCAGGGAAACGGCTTTCTGGAAATTCTCGGCGGCCAGGTCGGTTTGATTCAATCCGAAATAACAGGTGCCCAAATAGTTATAGCCTAGCGGGAAAGAAGGGGATAACCGGACCGCTTCCTGGGCTTCGGGCAGGGCTTCCTGAAGTTTTCCAACGCTCTGAAGGGCCAGGAACATGCAACGGTGGGCGATGGGGTTCTTGGGATCAAGGACGAGATCGGACCTGAATATCTTCGCGGCCTCCTCCGCCCGGCCTTTTTGCAGAAGGGTGAGGCCCTTTCCCTCCAGCTTGATGGAATCCACCGGGCCGATGGCGAGGGCTTCGTCCCAGGCCTTGAGGGCCTCGTCCAACAGCTGTCGGTCTTCATAGGCCTGGGCCAGATTGGCGTAGGCCAATCCGGACGCGTGAGGGGAGACTTCCACGGCCTTCTCCCATAAGGTGATCGAATCGCTCCAAGTCCCCACCTGCAAAAGGGTGGCGTAGCCAAGGACCCCCGCCAGGATCGCGGCCGAAGGCATCCAGGAAGTGCCCCGGCGGGCCAGGAAGATGGCCAGGGCCGCGGCGAAAAGCAGATAAAAGGCGAAGCTTGAGAAATATAGATAACGGTCCGCCGCGACTTGACTGCCGATCTGGAAGATGCCCAGGACCGGGGCCAAGGTCACCAGGAAATAAAGCCACACGACGGAAAGATAGGGCCGGACTTTTCGCTGGCGATAACAAAGATAGGAGATCGAAAAGAAAAGAAGCAACGCCAGGACATTTTCCAGGGACGGGCTTTCGGTCTTGAGGGTCACGGGGTAAAAGACCGCCAAGTTCGCCGGCCAAACCAATTTCCAAAGATAGAAGGCCACGGCATGAAAGGCGTTCCAAAAGCGCGCGTCGGGGGGCAAGGTTTGAAGGGGGATCAGGGCGCTGGCTTCGGATTGGGCCGCGATGGCCACCAAACCCGCGATGAAGGAAACGGCCAAGAAGGGTATCTTTTCCGCCAAGACGCTTCGCAAACCTTTTTTCATCCTTCCCAGGGGCCAATGATCCAGAAGAAGCAATACCACCGGCAGGGTGACGGCGAAGGGTTTGGCCGTTATGGCCAGGCAGAAATAACCCAGGCAGGCCATGTACTTTTTCCTCCGTGAGCCTACCCCGTTGGCGTAATCCAGATAGGTTCGAATGCTCAGGAAAAAGAACAGGGCGCAAAGCAGGTTGCTGCGCTCCACGGCCCAGGCCGTCGTTTCCACCTGGGTGGGGTGCAGGGCGAAGAGGACGGCGGTCATCCAGGCCGCGCCTTTCATCCAACCGGCCCCCGCCTTTTCCATCCCCAAGGATAGGTTCTTACTGGCCAGTCTCAGGACCGCCAGAGAGAGGAAGAAAACCAGGTAGGTATTGGCGCCATGCAGAAGAAGGTTGGTGAAGTGGTAGATCTTGGGACTGGCGCCCCCCAGTAAATAATCGAACGCCAGGGAAAGGCGGGTCAGGGGCATCCAGTTGCCCCCCAAGAAGGAGGTGAGCATCCATTGGATGTGGGAGCCGGTGAAGCTTCTCAGATTGGGGTTGTCCCGGATATAAGCGAGATCATCCCAAACGAACTCGTTGTTGAACACGGGCAGATAGGCCGCGAAGGCGAGCAAGACGGGGATAAGGGCCATCCGCCATAACCGTTCCTGGCTTTGCCCGGAAGGAGTTGGCCGGTCATGAAAGAGGGAACTGCTTTTCGGCGAATTAGCCAAGGGGACATCCTTTGGAAGAATGAAAATATTTTCTCATCGCTGTGAGAAAACTTAAAGACAAGTTACGAAGCAAACCTATTAAAAAAATATTTGCCACAGATTCATGGGATTCATGAGATTTTTAAATCGTCGTATTTTTAAAAGTCTATTCCATCCTGTGCATCCCATGCATCTGTGGCTGATTAAAGTCTTAGTTGTGTCTTTTGACTTAAACAATAAATCTTTTGATCGGCCATCTTTGGCTTTGGGATCATGCCTTTATTGGACAGTAGTGGTTATGGGCTCGAGGTGAATTGGGTCGAAAAATCCCCGTCAAATACCGTAGGGCCCACGTGCTGGAGCTTGCTTTGGGTATCCACCCACAGCTCCCCGCCCATCCTGGTCCAACGCCGGCAGAAGCTCAGGTCCTCCGGCAGATAACGGCCCGTCGTCCCGTCGATGAACTCGTTGAACAGGGCGTAGCGTTTCTCGCTATGGGGGAAGGGGTCGGTGGGCAGGAAACCGCCCGTGTATTTGAGTTCGGGATATTTTTCGATCATCTTCAGGAATACGGATTTTTGGAACAGGACGAAACCCATTCCGGCGTAGAGGGCCCTGGCGAAACCGTCCCGCACGCTAATATTTCCGGCGCTCTCGAATTCCACCCCGTAGGACCAAAGCTCCGAAGTCCGGACAGGTTGTTTTTTCTCATGGATCCGGCGCATCTTCTCCAGGTCCAAACGTTTGTAAGGGTAAACACCGGCTACCATCTCGGCCTCGAATTCCATCAAACGCAAGACCTGTTCGGGGGGGAAGCCGATATCCGAATCGATGAAGAGCAGGTGGGTCGCCTGGGGAGTCTCCAGAAAGCGGGTGACCAGGTCCTGCCTGGCCCGGGAGATGAGGGCGTCGCCCCATTGGACCGCCACTTCCACCTGCAGGTTGCCGACCTTGTCGCAGACTTCCATGAACCGCAGGACCGAGGAGGCGTAAACCGCCGAAAGCTGTCCCCCGTAGGCGGGGGTGCCGATCATCAGATAGGCTTTTTGGCCTGGTTTCATGACGGCTCCTTCGGAGGGGCCGGGATGAAATTGCGGCCCACATCCCCCTTGAAGGTCTCGGGGCCCGTGTGGTTCAGGCGGCTTTGCAGGTCCGCCCAGATCTCCCCGCCCATATCTATCCAGCGTTTGCAAAAGCTGTAATCTTCCGAAAGATAAACGCCCTTTTCGTCGATCAGGCAGTTGAAGAAAGCGTAATGGTCCTTTTCGCCCTGGGGACTAGCCACCTTATATCTCAACTCGGGGTAGCGTTTGGACAGGTCCTCGAAGACGACCCGTTTGACCAGCAAGAAGCCTGTCCCAGCCTCGGTGACTTTGCCGAAGCCGTCGATAGTTTCGTAATTTTCATCCAGCTTGATGACGTAGGAAAGCCCAGATGATTCCAGGTGCTCGTAACCCGCCGATACGTTCTTGCGGACCTTTTCCCAGTCGTAGCGCTTGAGGGGGTATATGCCGGCGCAAACGTCCTTGTTGAACTTGAGGAGCCGGATGACCTGGTTGGTGTCATAGCTGATATCCGCGTCGATATAGAGCAGGTGGGTGGCGGTTGGGTCTTCGAGGAAATAGGCGGCGATGCTTTGCCGGCTCCGGGTGACTAGGGCGTCGCCCCAGGGCATGGCGAAGGTGACGCGGATGCCGTTCTTCGAGCAATATTCCCTGAGCCTCAAGGCCGAGAGGAAGTTGGAAACGGTGATCTGCCCGCCGTAGCAGGGGGTACCGATGACTAGGTGGATGGGTTCGTTCGGCAAGTCGCTCTTTCTATGTGAGGTTTTTATAAGGTTTTCAAAGGCATTTTATATTACATGCAGGTTTGCTGTGAGTTTTGCTGTTTAATTTGAGGCATATATCCGTTATATTTTATGTAATATATTACATATTAAGTTGTTTTATTATGCAATATATTACATAATTATGACATGAAAACTAATCGAAAAAAGACTACATTTCAACGCCAATTGATAGATGCAAAGCTTGTTCCGTTATTGGAGTTGCGAAATATAAATATGCCTCTAGATGGTTGGTTGAAAGCCATTCGAGTTGCTTTAGGCTTAACGGCTTCCCAACTAGCCAAAAGAATGAAACTTCAAACTTCTGATGTTTTGCATCTAGAGAAAAGAGAATCCTCTAAGTCTGCCACATTGGCCTCCCTTGACCGTGCCGCTCAAGCCATGAACTGCCGTCTCGTTTGGACGATCGTCCCTGAGGAAGGTTTTAACTCATTATCCGAGATAGTGGAAAGACGAGCCAGGAAGCTCGCCGCCAAGCTAGTGAAGGACACGGACAAGACCATGAAACTCGAGGCTCAGGGAGTTTCTCCAGAAACTTTGAAACAACAGATCGAAGAATTGGCCATGGAACTGATACGTAATGTTGATCGTGGGATATGGGAACCTTTGGATGGGGAATCTGATGATTGAGAATCCGACACCTGGCAATACACCTTTAGACCCAGATGAAATGGCTGAGCTAATACCCCGTTACGTCACAACACAAAGCGAACTGAACCAAGTTGAACAGGCCAATATATTGGAAGCCATGACCTGGGTTATGGGTCGCTCTCAACCGGATCTTCTGACCGATGCTTTCTTACGGGAACTCCATAAGAGGATGTTCAAGGATGTTTGGAAATGGGCGGGGAAGTACCGAAAGAGCCTGAAGAATCTGGGTGTGTCAGCGGAACAAATCCCTGTGGAGATCAAAAAACTTTGTGAGGACACCCAATTTTGGATCAAGAATAAGACCTACCCGTGGGATGAAATAGGAGTTCGGTTTCATCATCGGCTTGTTGCGATACATCCGTTCCCCAATGGCAATGGCCGGCACGCCCGGTTGGCGACGGATATTCTGATGAGAACCAATGGCCAAAAGGTTTTCACTTGGGGTGGAAAATCGGAAAGCGGTCCCATCGACACAGCGGGAACAACCCGGGATGAATATTTAGCGGCGCTCAAGGCGGCGGATAAGGGAGACTTTAAGTTGCTATTGGATTTTGTTCGAAGTTGATGGTCTGCCGTAGCAGGGGGTACCGATGACTAGGTGGATGGGTTCGTTCGGCAAGTCGCTCATTTCTGAAGTGGTTTTATCAGGATTTACTAAAGGCATTTTATATTACATACGAGTTTGCTGTGAGTTTATCGACGGCCCACAAATGAGTATAAATGGCTCTCCATTCCGAACGATTTGCGAACTGTTAAATTTGAGATATGCCGAGAATAGGACACCATTTGTAATAAATTGCGGCTGTTAAGAAGACGAAAAAATTATCTATTGTTGATCTCTATACCAGCCTTCGTGAATTTTATTGTTAGGGTCGTACAAATCCATTGAAAAAGGCATTTCTGGGTACCAACTTCCTTCCTTTAGCCACATAATAGGATTGAATCCATAATCGTCATCATCAGCTAAGGCGCCGCACTCTTTTTCAGCCTCTTCGATTTCTTTTTTTTGATTTTGATTTGGTTTTCTAATGAGATCAAATTTTTCAATCTGATTAACAGGTATGCGTTCGATTAAGCCTTTGTCTTTTTCATCCGAATTTAAAACACCATACTTGGGGAGTTTCTTGTAAACATCTATATAGTCTTGAATACGGTACGATTTTCTAAACTCTATTGTTCTATCTAATGTTTTTTTATCCAAATCCAAGTGACCGGTAAAGTTCTCCCCCGGCTCTCTTTCTTCTGAACTTCCCATATTTGATAAAAGGAAAAATGTTTGAATAAGTTGTTTCTTTTTATTTAATTGATCCCCTTGATAATCCCAATTAAAAATAGAAACGCCAACAATTTGGCCATCTCTTAAAAATAGAAATCCATTACTTGCAAAATGATTACGTTCGCCACCTATTGCAATTCTAATATAGCCATTAATTATTTGACCGTTTATCAGTTTGACGGAACAAACTGAATTAATATCAGGAACTAACGCAGGTACGGCATAAGAAGTTGTATAAAAAAATAAAAGATTTACGAATAACAAAATCCAAAATAGATGGCCTGGTTTAGAAAACATTTTTTCTCCTTTTGTTATAAGAGCAAATTGATTTCAATCTCCCAAATACTGAATGACGACCTGACGTTTTCTGGCGCGGTTATCGAAATCGATAAGCACGATTTGCTGCCAGGTGCCAAGCGCGGCTTGGCCTTCCAGAACGGGAAAGGTTTGGCTGGTGCCGATGAGGGAAGACCTCAGGTGAGAATGACCATTGCCGTCGTTCCAGGTGTCGTCATGGTGATAACGGCCTTCGGGCGCAAGCTTATCCAACATCTGGGGGATGTCTTTCACCAAACCCGGCTCAAATTCCATGGTGGTGATACCGGCGGTAGAACCGACGACCGAAACGTTGACGATACCCTGACGGGCCTTGATGGAGGATAGGAAGGATTGGACTTCAGCGGTCACATCGATGATCTGGCTTCCCCCGCGGGTGGGGAGGTGAATGGACTTGGATTCGTTTTTCATACCAGAGGCCATAGAAACCTTTCAGCCAAAAACAACAATTGGCCACAGATTCATGGGATTCATTGGATTTCAAATACACAAATATTTAAAGATCTTTCCTTTAACAATCTGCGTGCATCCCATGCATCTGTGGCTATGAAACAGTCTTGCTTTTTATTTTAAGGCTTTCATCGTGTCCTGGATGAGGGACGCTGATTTATTCACCATCGCCTTTTCCTCATCGTTCAACGGAACCTCGATGATCTGCTCCAATCCCTTGCGGCCCAGCTTGCAATAGACCCCGAAATACATGTTTTTCAAGCCGTATTCGCCTTCCAGGTAAGCGGAGCAGGGAACGACCAGTTTCTTATCCTTCAAGATGGCTTCCACCATGGAACCGGCGGCGGCGCCGGGCGCGTACCAGGCGGAGATACCCAACAAATTCACCAATTCGCCTCCGCCCTTGCGGGTGCGCTCGACGATGGCAGTGATCTGGTCGGCTTTCAAGATGTTGGAAACAGGAACGCCAGCGATGGTGGAATAACGAACCAACGGGACCATCTCATCCCCGTGGCCGCCGATGACACCGGCTGTCACGTTCTCGACCGCCACTTCCGCGGCCATGGCTAAGAAAGTCCTCATGCGGGCCGAGTCCAACATGCCGGCTTGGCCCATGACCCGGTGCTTAGGCAAGCCCGCGGCCTTATAGGCCACATAGCACATGGTATCCAGCGGGTTGGTGACAACGATGAGGATAGTGTCGGGTGACAGAGAGACCAATTTCTTGGAAACTTCCGCCACGATGCCCTGGTTGATGGCGACCAGGTTTTCACGGCTCATGCCGGGCTTGCGGGGAACGCCGGCGGTAATGACGCAGACATCCGAATGGGCGGTATCGGCGTAATCGGTGGTGCCGGTCAGGTGGGTGTTGTAGCCCGAGATGGGGCCCACTTGCTGAAGGTCCAGGGCCTTGCCTTTGGGCATGTCCTTGGTGGCGGGAATGTCCAGAAGGACGATATCCCCCAGGGCCCTTTCGGCCATCCAGGCCGCGCAGGACGCCCCGACGTTACCGGCCCCGACTACCGTGATCTTCGGACGTTGACTTGACATAAATCTCCCCCTGATTCATTGATGGATTAGCTTGGTTAGTCTACCCAAAGCCCTTTTGGCTGTCTACGAGGCCTGAGCGGCATATTTTACGGGTATCCTCTCAGTCTTGATTTATACTAAGTGCCAAACTAATTTGATGTTATCCCAATCAAAAGGCTAGCCAATGGCGGGTGAGGGAAAATACAAGGGTTTCACACTCTGGTTCACGGGACTCTCAGGGTCGGGTAAATCGACCATCTCTGAGCGGGTTTCCATGCGCCTGGAACACATGGGCATCCCCCACGAACTGCTGGACGGGGACGTCGTCAGGACCAACCTTTCCAAGGGTCTCACCTTCTCCCGGGAGGACCGGGACGAGAACGTCAAAAGGGTGGGGTTCGTCTGCCAGCTCCTGACCCGTCACGGCGTGGGAGCCATCGCTTCGGTCATTTCCCCCTACCGCGAGATGCGGGACTATAACCGACGGAAGATCCGCCGGTTCGTCGAGGTCTACACCGAGTGTCCCGTGGAAGTTTGCGCCCAGAGGGATATCAAGGGCCTCTACCAGAAGGCCGTGGCGGGCGAGATCAAGAATTTCACCGGTGTCAGCGACCCTTATGAGCCTCCTTTGAAACCCGAAGTGGTCTGCTATACGAACAAGGAATCGATCGACGAATGCGTCGATAAGGTCATCGCGAAGCTCGAAGAACTGGGATACCTGTCCAAAAGTGACGAATAAAGACCGACCTTCGTTGTTCTCCTGGGACCTTTATTTCAAGGGTTCCGCTCCCGTCTTTTTCCTTCTCCTGATCACCGCCGGCCTCTTCTTTCCTTATCTAAATCCCCATACTGACCGAATTCTGTCCGATATGGGGCTGGACCTTTCGGACCAGTTCGTCTGGTGGAGGCAGTTCGGTTTTGAGGAACTGAAAAAAGGCCACCTGGCCCTCTGGAACCCCCATCTCTTCTGCGGGGCGCCCTTCTTCGGCGGTTTCCAATCTGCCCTTCTTTATCCGCCCAACTGGCTTTTCATGGTCCTTCCCCTGGCCTTCGCCCTGAACCTGAGCATCGCCCTTCACGTTTTTCTGGCTGGCTGGTTCACCCGCTATTGGCTGAGAAGAAGGGGCAATCACGAAGCCTCCGCCCTGATGGGCTCCTTCATGGTCATGTTCGGCGCGGCTTATTTCCTCCATCTCATTCCCGGACACCTGCCCAACCTTTCTTCCATGGCTTGGATACCCTTGGTCCTGGCGGCGGTGGAAAAATGGCGGGACCATCGGAAGATCCGCTGGATTTGGCTGGGAGCTTTCGCCATCGCCATGATGATCCTGGCGGGACATGTGCAGTATGTCTACTACATGACCCTGTTCCTGGGTTTGTACCTTTTGCTGGGCTGGCCCAGGACGGAAAAAAAGATTTCCTGTTTCGTAGGCTGGGGAGTGATGTATCTGGGGGCGGGTTTGTTGACCGCTGTCCAGCTGCTGGCCGGTTGGGACGCGGCGTGGGAGAGCGTGAGGGGTAAACGCCTCTCGATGGATATCCTGGACACGGCGGACATGACCCCCGAAAGATTGTGGTGCCTCTTGATGCCGAACTTCTTCGGCCATTGGCAGGAGGGCGGTTATTGGGGCGGCGGCATGTATTGGGAAGGCGCCATGTTCGTGAGCGTGACGGCTTTCGTGCTGGCGCTCTTTGCCCTGAAGGTTTCCCCCCATCCTGAAAAGAAAATATTCGGGGGGATGGCTATCTTGATCACCCTCGTCGCCGTGGGGAAACGCACGCCCCTATTCGGTTTCCTTTTGGACCATCTGCCCATGTTCGCCAACTTCCGGGGAGTGGGGAAGCTTAACATCCTCATCACCCTTTGCCTGGTCGCCCTGGCCGCCATGGGGATGGACGAGGTCATGAAGGGGACCAGCCTGAAGGGTTTGGCGAAAGGAACTTTGATCGGCTCACTGGTTTTTGGTGCTCTCTCAGGCTTGGTTTGGATATTGGTGAATTGGGGCCATGGCAAGGGCTTGGGAAAGTTCGGCGGACACTCGGGCGAGATGGCCTGGAGTTTCCTGCTATGCGCGTTTGTACTGGCAGTCCTCTTTATCCTTTGCCGAGCGAGTGAAAAATTTCCCAACGCCAAATACGGGTTCCTGGCGCTGGCGTTGGTCGAATTGCTTTGCTTCGCTGGCGGGAACCTTATCTCATTCAGTTATCAGGACCTGAAGGGAAAGGTCGCCCAGATCCAGAAGGTCTATGACCAGGACCCGGGCGATTACCGGGTATTGCTGGACGCGTCCAATATCACCCTGGGCACGACCGGCGGGGATATCTGGGGTAACGACCCCATGATCCCCCTGCGATACGCCGGCTTCGTCGCCTTTACCCAGGGCAAAGAAGTTTTTTCCCACATCTTGGATAAACCCCTCTTCTGGACCTACCCGAACGCCCTGGCTTTGACCCGGTTGAAAGTGGTCTTTCGTGAGAAGGGTGACCTGCTGGAAGCGGAGAAAATGCCGTTCGACCCCATGCCCAGGGCGCTGTTGGTGGGCCATTGGGAGATATGCCCGCCCGAGATGATCAATGACCGCCTCAAGGACCCGGCCTTTGATTTTAAAAAGACCGCTTACCTGGAGACCGATCCGGGATTCAAGTCGAACGATCTGGGGGCTTCTGGCCAGGTCGAAGTGAAGGACCTATCGTCCGATCGGATCGAGGTCACGGCCCAGACGACCCAACCGGCGCTGTTGGTAATAAGCGATAACTACAGCAAGGGTTGGAAAGTCTCGCCCCTTGACCCCACCGCCCAAACCTCTTATGAGGTCCTGCCTGCCAATGGTTTCCAAAGGGGGATCCCCCTTACCGCGGGAAACCACCATTTCATCCTGGAATACAGCCCCCGGGGTCTGGAAGCGGGGAAGTGGATATCGATCCTGTCCTGGGTGTTTTTCATCCTTCTGGGCCTTTTGGGATGGGGAAATATCCGATTTTTGAAGGCCCAGGGATAGCTTTCGAGAGGTCCTTTCCCGAATAATACCGCCACCAAAGTTCAGTAACCACAGATGGACACAGATAAACACAGATACGGATTTAGATTCAGCAAATACAAATTAAAAGGGTTAAAAGAATCTGTGAGGTTTGATCCGAATTCGTCTTTAGCCAAATCTGTGTGCATCTGTGGTTAATAGTTTTTAAGGGGAGAAGATGAAAACCGTCGCGGACCTGCACATGCATACCAACCATTCGGACGGGACACTGAACCCGGTCGAGTTGGCCAACCTGGCGAAGGCCCAGGCTGTTGACGCGGTCGCCCTGACGGACCATGACACCATCGACGGCATTCCCCAGTTGGTCGAGGAAATGAACAAGCTCGGTCTGGAAGTCATCGCCGGGGTAGAGCTCTCAGCCCAATTCCAGCCAGGCACCCTTCATATCCTGGGTTACGGTTTCGACCAGGACGGCCCCATGAGGGATAAACTGAAAAAGTTCCAAAAGGCCAGGGCGGAACGCAATCCCCGCATCCTGGAGAAGCTTAAGGAGTTGGGCATGGACCTGACCCTGCTGGAGGTCCAGCAGATAAGCCAGGCCAAAGGACAGATCGGCCGGCCTCATATCGCCCGGGCTCTGCACTCCAAGGGATACGTGGCCTCCTATGAGGAAGCTTTCCATAAATACCTGACCAAGGGCGCTCCGGCCTATGTGTCCAAGGCGGCCTGGTCGGTCGAGGAATGCGTCGAGATGATCCATGGGTCGGGGGGAGCGGCGGTCGTCGCCCACCCGGTACAGATGAAATTGAAGGGCGAGGACCTACGCCGGATGGTCAAGGAATTGGCCGCCCTGGGGATGGACGGATTGGAAGTGGTCCATCCGGACCACAACCCGGAGAACCAAAGGACCTACGCGGCTTTGGCCAAGGAGTTCGGGTTGCTGACCACGGGAGGAAGCGACTTCCATGGGGACCACAAGCCCGGCATCCAGTTGGGGCAGGGGCGCCCGCCTTACCAATTCCTGGAGAAACTCCGGGACCGGATAAAAACCATCAGACAAAAGCAAAGATAATTTTTACCACCAAGGGCACCAAGTTCACCAAGAATAAATTAAAACCAATGATTCTCTAAAGTATTTGAAAAAGGCCCTCTTTGTCTTTCTTGGTGGTCTTGGTGACCTTGGTGGTTAATTGGTTTTCGTTGGTTTCTTAATGGAAAAAGCCCCGGCTTAATGGTGAAATAACCCCGTCATGGACCAGATCACACCCGAACAATTTCTCGAGAGCGTCAAAGGCTGGAAGCCGGAGGACAATTTCCGGCAGCGCGTCGAAAAACAACTGAAGCAAGGCAAGGCCCCCGAGGGGATGATCCACGACCTGGGCGAGGCTTTCGAGCTTTGCTCCAACAGTACCTACCATTACATCCAATTCATCAACGAGCTGGCGACCAACCGAGAATTGAACAAAAAGAACTTCCTGCCCCAGGTGGCGGAGCTGGTGGGGCTGGTGGAGGCGGTCCAGGACAGCGGACGGAAATTCCAGGACGTTTTCCGCCGGTTCGACGAACTGTCCCGCCCGGGATTGGTCCGTGAGGATTTCGACACGGTCTATTACGACGCCATCCAGGGCATCGACATCCGCGACATGCTCAAGACCATCTTCGACGAGGTTGAGGTGGTCCTGAAGACCTTCTCACTGGTCTCGACGGACCTGCTGGGCGTGCAGTGCCTCAACCTGTTCGAGAACAGCATCCGGTTCCAATTATTCCTGCGTTATTTCATCTGTCAGGAGAACCTCTCGCGGGAGGAACTCTGGTCGGTCCTGTTCGATATTTTCAGCCAGATGTCGGATATGCTGGAAATGAGCGTGGAACCTACCGAGGATGAGCTGGCCGACCTGGAAGCCAAGATCGAAAAATACAAAACCAACTGAAACACCCAAAGATTTAAATGAGTGATCACAACTGAGGGCGGAGCTTTGTCTGGAAATAAACGGGGATGGTGAGACCTTCGTCCCCTTACGACAGGGATTCAAGGATTTTTAATCAAACCGGGATAGTTAATCCCTCATATGCCACGATGGTATTGGTGAAAAGTTTTTTAGCGTTAGCTTCCTTTTCGGAGACGAAAGCGTCGTCATGGCCTGGATCGTGATGGTAGAGGACCAACTGCTTGACCCCCGCTTCCCGGGCCACGGCGCAGGCCATCTCGGGAGTGGAATGGCCGAATCCCTGGGTCGGGACCGGACCGGTGTATTGTTCATGGGTGTACTGGGCGTCATGGATGAGAAGGTCCGCGCCGCGTGAGAACTGGATGAGCCGGCGGTCGCCATCGACGTAACCCTCGATGTCGGTGGCGTATACGATGGATTTCCCCGCGTATTGGAGCTTATAGACCAGGGTGCCGTTCTTCGGGTGGTTGTAGGCCCGGTACTGGCTGACGATGACCTTATCCTTGAAAGTGGTCTTAACCTCGGATTGGATATTCACCAGCTCAGGCTCAGCCTCACCCTCGGCAAGCAGGACCTGGTCGAAAGGTTTCAGCGTTTGAATGTTCTTGACCGAGTTGGTCTCCTTCAAGTCGATGGGATAGAACATCTGATCCATCATCATTTCCAGGACGTACTGCAAGTCGGTCTTGGATTCTACTGGGCCGTAGACGGAAGGGCCGAAAATGGAGATGTGCGCGTCGCCAAGATAAAGAGGTGAAAAGAAGGGAAGACCCATGATGTGGTCGTGATGGGTGTGGGAGATGAGGATGGTCGCGTAAAGACGCTTGAGCTTTTCGCGGTTGGCGAAGAAGTTACGGACCATCTGCTGGCCCGCGCCGATCAGGCCGGTGCCCGCGTCCAGGAAGATCGTATGGTCCAGGACATTCACCTGGACGCAGGAGGAATTTCCGCCGATCTTGAGCGTTGTCGGGCCTGGAACGGGAAAGCTTCCCCGAACCCCCCGGAAGGTAATTGTAAAATCGTGCGCCAATTCAACCCCTGAACTTGAAAGAATGAACGAAACAACGTTCCATTATTTATAAAATCAGACCAATAAGCAACGATTTAGGAGGTTAGAAACCGTCCAATGGGGGGAAAAATCAGGGTTCCCACCGGGCATGGGCGCCGCAATGGGGGCACTCGGGAGCCCTATCCCCTGCCTTCAGATAGGGGTTGGTAATACGGTTAGCCTGGGCGCATGTGACACAAAGATGCGGTCCGGTATAAAGGACCACGTCACCAGGCTTCCGGGCGGAAATGTCGATGTTCATCCTGGGATGGGCCGCCGGATCGAAAGGCGTGCCAGACGGCAATGTTTCCAAGGACATCCTCAACCCTCCCGGGTGTGCTTACTTCTTCTTGGCTTTCGCCGCGGCCTTGGGGGCCTTGGCGGGTTTCACCGCGGCGGCGGCCGCCTCGGCGTTCTTCTGCTTGGTGTAATTCAACAAGCCTCCCGCCAGGATGATGTCCTTCTGGCGCTCGGTCAGGTTATGCACCACCTGGATGGACTTCTCGGTGGTCAGGTCCTTCACCGGGAAGGGATGGTCCACCTTGATGACCTGCTTCAGGTCCGGGATCTCGAACTGGTCGCCCTGGTTGACGGTGTCATAATCGGCCGGGGTGACGAAGGTCAGGGGCAGGATGCCGAAGTTGATCAGGTTGGCCCGGTGGATGCGGGCGAAGCTCTTCACCAGCACCGCCTTCAGGCCCAAGTACATGGGGGCCAGGGCCGCGTGTTCCCTAGAGGAACCCTGTCCGTAATTCTCCCCGCCCACCACGAAGCCGCCACCGGCCTCCTTGGCGCGTTTGGGGAAGGTGGAATCGATGATATTGAACACATACTCGGAAATGGCCGGGATATTGGACCTTAAGGGCAATACCTTGGACCCCGCCGGCATGATGTGGTCGGTGGTGATGTTGTCCTGAACCTTCAAAAGGACCGGCCCCGCCATCTTGTCGCCCAGGGGCGCGTTGACCGGCAAGGGTTTGATGTTCGGGCCCCGGAGGACCTCGACCTTCTTGGGGTCCTGGGCGGGGGCGATGATGCCTTCGTCATCGAGCATGAACTTCTCGGGGACGGTAACCTTGGGCAATTTCCCCAATTTGCGGGGATCGATGATCTTGCCTTCCAACGCGCAGGCCGCGCAGAGCTCCGGGGAGGCCAGGTAGACCTTGGCGTCGCGGGTCCCGGACCGGCCCTCGAAGTTGCGGTTGAAGCTTCGGATGGAGACAGCGCCCGAGGGGGGAGCCTGGCCCATGCCGATGCAAGGTCCGCAAGCCGATTCCAGGATACGGGCGCCGGCGGCGATGATATCGGCCAGGGCCCCGTTCTGGGCGATCATCTCGAATACCTGCTTGGAGCCCGGGGTGACGGTCATGGAGACCCCGGGATGCACGTGCTTACCCTTCAATATCTTGGCGACCATCATCAGGTCCCGGTAGGAGCTGTTGGTGCAGGAACCCACGCAAACCTGGGCCACGGCCACGTCCTTCAGCTTGCCGGCCTCGATAACGTTGTCCGGCCCGTGGGGCTGGGCGATGAGGGGCTCCAGCTTGTTCAGGTCGATGATGAGTTCCTCGTCATAAGCGGCGCCCGTATCGGCGGCCAAGGGAGTCCAGGACTTGACCCTTCCCTGGGCCTGCATATATTCCCGGGTATTCTCGTCAGAGGGGAAGACCGAGGTAGTGGCCCCTAGCTCAGCCCCCATATTGGTAATGGTGGCCCGCTCGGTCAGGGAAAGGCTCTTCACGCCGGGGCCGGTATATTCCAGGATCTTGCCAACCCCGCCCTTGACAGTCAGGCGCCTGAGGACTTCCAGGATGATGTCCTTGGCGGTCACCCAGGGCTGGAGTTTACCTTTCAGCTCCACCCGCAATACCTTGGGCATGGTCATGAAGAAAGGTCCACCGCCCATGGCGACAGCCACGTCCAACCCGCCGGCGCCTATGGCCAACTGGCCCAGGCCCCCGCAGGTGGGGGTGTGGGAATCGGAGCCTAAAAGGGTCTGGCCCGGGACACCGAAGCGTTCCAGGTGGACCTGGTGGCAGATGCCGTTGCCAGGCCGGGAGAAGTAAATTCCGTATTTGGAGGCGATGGTCTGCAGGTAGCGATGGTCGTCGGCGTTCTCGAAGCCGGTCTGGAGCATGTTATGGTCCACATAGGAGACGGAAAGCTTGGTTTGGACCTTGGGGATGCCCATGGCCTCGAATTGCAGGTAAGCCATGGTGCCGGTAGCGTCCTGGGTGAGGGTCTGGTCGATCCGGATGCCGATCTCCTCCCCGGCGACGGGTTTACCCGTGACCAGGTGGGCGTTGATGATCTTTTGTACCAAGTTCAACCGTGGGGTATTTGCCGACATGATTTCCTCCGTAATGATTAGTGAGTTCGTTGGATTCGCTGGAGTCTGAATGATCCGGGTTGTGGTGACCGCTAAAAAACGAGTGCCCATTATGGTTCGGCACTGGGACCCAATTCAACCCTAAACAATGCCTGGGAAAATAACGAAATATGTGAATATTGAATTAATCCCCTTAGTTTCCCGTTTTAATACAGGCAGTAAAATTCGTTTTATTCGCCTTTCGGCCTTATATATAGAAAGCTTGAAATAAAAATCTTAGAAACAACATAATCAAAGCAAGTAAAGACCTAGCCAAAGAGGACTCCGCCATGACCCAAACAACGATCAAGATCGATGGGATGACCTGCCAGCATTGCCTGAAGACGGTCCGGGAAGCCCTGACTTCGGTCAAGGGCGTGGTCCAGGCTGAGGTTAGCCTGGAAGAGAAGAAGGCGGTGGTGACCCACGAGGACACCCTGGACCCGAAGGCGGCCATCCAGGCGGTGGAACAGGAAGGTTTTAAAGCTAGTCTCTAGATACCCCGGGGTTTACTTTCCCCGAACCTACTATAATGAGAACCTCCATGGAAGCCACCCTGCCTCGCCCTGAGATCAAGCCGGAAAACACCGACCGTTCAGTCATCATGACGGTCAGCGGCATGACCTGCGCTTCTTGCGCCACCCGCATCGAACGAAAACTCAGGCAAATCCCCGGGGTCAAAAAAGCGGCGGTCAATTTCGCTTCCCAAAAAGCCTACATTCAAATGGATCCGGTCCAACCCGAAATACCCGCGCTCCAGGGCGTGATCGAAAAGGCGGGGTACGGTCTGACGCCTTACACCTCCGATCGGCGGGCCGTCGAGATGTACCGGGAAGAGGCCATGCGCCTTCGCTGGCGGCTGGTCTTGGGCGGGCTGTTGGCGGCGCCCCTCCTTCTGCAACATCTGCTGATGCCTTTCATGAAATTCCACCTTGCCCTCTGGCCTCAGTTCCTCCTGTCCCTCCCGGTCTACGCGGTGGTGGGTTGGCCTTTCCACCAGGCGGCCTTGAAAGGCTTGAGACGGGGCGAGGTGACGATGGATACGCTCATCTCCCTGGGTTCCTCCACGGCTTTCTTCGCGTCCGTGCCTGCCCTTTTTGGTGTCCAAGTCCCCCTTTATTTCGACGCGGCCAGTCTGATCATTTTCTTCGTCAGCCTGGGACGTTACCTGGAGATATTGACCAAGCGCCGAGCCAACCGGGCCATGGAAATGATGATGGACCTGAAACCCCGAATGGCCCACGTGGTCAAGGCCAACAGCCTGGAGGATATGCCGGTGGAGATGGTGGCGCCTGGTGACATCCTATGCGTGAACCCGGGGGAGACCATCCCGGTGGATGGGGAAGTGATCGAGGGCAAGGGGAAGGTGGACGAGTCCCTCATGACCGGGGAGTCCATGCCGGTGGAAAAGAAAGTGGGCCACAAGGTATTCGCCGGGACCGTCAACCAGCACAACAGTTTCACCATTGCCGCCCTGGCCGTGGGCGAGGGAACGGCCCTGGCGGGCGTCATCCGCTTGGTCGAGGAAGCCCAAGGTTCCAAAGCCCCTATCCAGCGCAACGCAGACATCGCCGCGGCCCTCTTCGTGCCTTTCGTGCTCGTCGTCGCCATCCTGACCGTTCTGGGTTGGATGGATATCGGGGACAAGGCTTTCAACATCGGGCTTTCCCACGCCATCGCGGTCTTGGTCATCGCCTGTCCCTGCGCCCTGGGATTGGCCACACCCATCGCCCTGATGGTGGGGATCGGCGTGGCGGCCAAACGCAGCATCCTCATCCGCAGGGCGGGGGTATTGGAGAGTTCCAGCAAGATCGACACGATCGTTTTCGATAAGACAGGCACCCTGACCGAGGGCCGACCCCGGCTGGTGGATATCCTGGTGATGGACGGTTTGGACGAGGAAAAGATATTGCGCTACGCGGCCTCGCTGGAATTAAGGACCAATCATCCCCTGGCCTCGGCGGTCCTGAGGGAAGCCATGGTGTTGGACCTCATCATCCCTAAAGCGGAAAGGGTCGTGGAAGTTCCTGGCGCGGGACTGACCGGCATGGTGGAGGGCCATGAGGTGGCCATCGGCACCAAGGCCTTCATCGAATCAATGGAATCGATCGTGTCCTCGGCCCAGGTCAGGGCCAACGTGGAAGCCTACCGTCAGGGGGGACAGACCGTCTCGCTCATGGCCCTGGAAGGAAAGATCGCGGCCATCCTGGTGATGGAAGACCCGCCCCGGGCCAATTCCAAGGATGTCATCCTGGACCTGAAGAAGATGGGCATCCAGGTGCATTTGCTCACGGGCGACGGGGAAGTGGTGGCCCAGAGGCTGGGTCATCGGGTCGGCGTGGATATCGTGAAGGCCAGCATGAACCCCTTGGAGAAGGTGGATTACATCAAGGCCCTGCAGATGCACGGCAAGAAGGTCGTCATGGTGGGGGACGGGTTCAACGACGCGGCGGCCTTGTCGACCGCCAACCTGGGTATCGCCATGGGCGGCGGAGCGGACGTGACCAAGGAAGCGGGCGACATGGTGCTGATGCAAGGGGACCTGAGCAAGGTCATCGAGGCTCTGCGCATCTCGCGGGGAACCTTCCAGGTCATCCGCCAGAACCTCTATTGGGCCTTCGGCTATAACCTGCTGGCCATTCCCTTGGCGGTCCTGGCCCAGGTCCCGCCCTCGGTAGCCGCTCTGTCCATGTCCTTCTCCTCCATCGCGGTGGTCCTGAACGCCCTGAGGCTTTACGGGAAAAAGTTCTAGTTTTTTGACGGTTCCGCCGACCATTCCTCGTCTTGACGCTCTTCCTGTTCTTACCTATCCTAGCGCCGACTTAAATATCTCGAAGGAGTCCTCCATGCGCCGAACCCTTTTCGTCCTTTCCACCATCGCCATCCTCAGTCTTTCCTGCGGTCCCAAGATCAACCCCAATGAGATACGCATCGGGGAATTCGCTTCCCTGACCGGCTCCCAGGCCACCTTCGGCATCTCCAACGATGAGGGTATGCGACTGGCGCTGGATGAGGCCAACGCGGCGGGAGGGGTGAACGGCAAGAAATTGGTCGTGACCAGCGTGGATGATCAGGGCAAGCCCGAGGTCGCGGCGGTCGGAGTGACCAAGCTCATCACCCAGGACCAGGTCCAGGTGGTCATCGGCGAGGTGGCCAGCTCCCTTTCTTTGGCGGCGGCGCCCATTTGTCAATCCCGGCAGATCCCCATGATCTCCCCCTCTTCCACCAACCCCAAGGTCACCCAGGTGGGGGATTACATCTTCCGGGTCTGCTTCATCGATCCCTTCCAGGGCCAGGTCATGGCCGACTTCGCGCTCACCAACCTGAAGGCCAAGACGGCGGCGGTATTCCGCGACCAGAAGAGCGACTACAGCATGGGCCTGGCCGATTACTTCATCAAACGGTTCCAGGAAAAGGGCGGGACCATCGTGACCGACCAGAGCTACGTGCAGGGGGACATCGACTTCAAGTCCCAATTGACCACCATCCGGGAGAAGGCCCCGGACGTCATCTTCGTGCCGGGCTATTACACCGAGGTGGGGCTGATGGCCAAGCAGGCCCGGGAACTGGGGATCAAGGTACCCTTGATGGGCGGCGACGGGTGGGATTCCCCCAAACTTTATGAGATCGGCGGGAAGGCCTTGGACGGGTGCTACCGCTCGGACCATTTCACGACCGATTCGGTGGACCCCAAGGTGCAGGCCTTCATCAAGAAGTACCAGGACCGCTACAAGCACGTGCCGGACGCCTTGGCCACGCTGGCTTATGACGCGACGGGAGTGCTGGTGGCGGCCTTGAAACAGGCCAAGAGCCTGTCTTCCGCCGATATCCGAGACGCTATCGCGAGTACAAAGGATTATCCCGGCGTGACGGGCCGAATCAGCCTTAACGCCGACCGCAACGCGGTGAAGGCGGCGGTGGTCTTGAAGATCCAGGACGGCAAGGCTTCCTACGTCACGACCGTGAATCCCTGATCCTTAAGCCGAGGGACGAAGCTCGATCAAGGTCACCTCGGGCGAGAGGCCGAACCTCACCGGCAAGCCCCAATAGCCCGTGCCGGGCGTTACATAGAGCTGGCTTTTCCCTTGTTGAAAAAGACCCATGTGGAATCTCAAGAAAAGTTTGGCCAAGGACCATTTGAGGGACTTGAAGCCGAACTGACCGCCGTGAGTATGGCCGCTCAAGGTCAACTCCACGCCCCGCTTGGCCGACTCCAGGAAACCCTGGGGTTGGTGGGCCATCAGGATGGTCACGGCGTTCTGGGGTTTGCCCGCCAGGGCCTTGTCGAAATCAGGAGCCACCGAACCCCACTTGCCGAACCGCCGGGCCCCTTGGTCGCCCACGCCAGCGATCCAAAGGGAAGCCTTGCCCCGCTTGATCTCGAACCCCTCGTTCACCAGCATCCTCACATGGGAATGTTTCAGCATCCTCAGGGTCTTTTCCGGGTCGGCGTAGACATCGTGGTTGCCCAACACGCCCACAAGAGGCAGGGACGGGTCCAGAGGGTCCAGCCCCAGGAGGAACTTGCGCAGGTAATGGGGGTCGTCGTCGGTGATGTCCCCGCAAACGAAGAAAAGGTCGGGCTGGGCTTCCCGCGCCACCCGGCTGAATTGGCGCAGGCGGGACAATCGGGTGAAGTGGCCCACGTGCAGGTCGGACACCATGGCGATCTTGAAACCCACGAACTCAACGGGGAGGTTGGGGATACGGACAGGAACCCGTTCCAGCTTCACGAAGAACAGGCATTGGATGAGGCCCACCAAACAAATGAAGGTGATGATCCCAAAGAAGACGTCCGAGGGATAACGCACGAAGAGAGGGAAGGGGGTTCCTCCCCACTTGAAGGTGACCAGCCAAAGGGCGCCAAGCGACAGGATCAGGATGGTATAGAGGAAGATGAAGAAGTTCCAAAGCACCCAGAAGGGCGCCAAGATCGCCCGGCTCACCCGGAAGAAGGAGGAGGAATGACGCTTGAAGATGAGCGGCACGAGAAGCCAAAGCAGGTTGCCCAGGACGGCGGCGAGCAAGACATAGCGCCAAAGGCTGGGATAGAGGGTCAGGCCGGTCGTGATGGCCGTGGCGTTCATCAGGAAGAACAGGCTCAGGACCAGATTGACGATCAGTACGGTTCGTTTGGACGCCAAAAAAATACCTCCGGCAGGTCTTTCTTCCACTATTCGATCTAGAACGGACGTTGTCAAGGGCCGACCCGTTGAAAATCCATTGTTTTTCTATTTAGTGTAGATTGGTTCGACTGTAAAATTTCAACACGACGTTCCACCCAGAAGGAAAAACATGGAAGGCTTCTTTCAACTATTGCTCAATGGCGCGGCCCTAGGATCCATCTACGCCCTCATCGCCCTGGGCTATACCATGGTGTACGGCATCCTGAAGCTCATCAATTTCGCCCATGGGGACATCGTCATGGTGGGCGCCTACGCCGGGTTGTTCACGGCCACGGCCATTGGTGCCGGGCAGAACCCCACCTTCGGCCATTTTCTCGTCGTGATGTTCGCCGCCATGGCGGTCGCCGGGCTCCTGGGCTACCTGATCGAAAGGCTTGCCTATCGTCCCCTGATGCACGTTCCCCGGCTGAATCTGCTCATCACAGCGGTGGGTGTTTCCCTCCTTTTGGAAAACCTGGGTCAGGTGGTCTTCGGGGCCACGCCCCGGGTCTTCCCCGAGATCATGCCCCAGCAGGTCCTTTTCCAATCGGGGCAGGTGGCCGTCACCAACCAGCAGGTGACCGTTTTCGTGACAGCCCTATGCTTGATGATCGCCCTGGAATGGATCGTGCTGAAGACCAAGCTGGGCCGGGCCATGAGGGCCGTCTCCCACTCCCACGAGATCGCCTCGCTGGTGGGCATCCCGACCGGGCGAATCGTTTCCATCACCTTCGTCATCGGTTCGGCCCTGGCGGCCGCGGCGGGCATCCTGGTGGGTATTTCCTATCCCCGGGTGGACCCCTTGATGGGGGTCATGATCGGCATCAAGGCGTTCGTGGCGGCGGTCCTGGGAGGCATCGGGAGCATCCGGGGCGCGGTCGTGGGAGGGTTCGTGATGGGCATCGCTGAATCCATGGTGGCGGGTTACGGGGGCTCCACATACCGGGACGCCCTGGCTTTCGCCATCCTCATCCTCATTTTGGTGTTCAAACCGGCCGGCATCTTCGGCAAATACCAGCCGGAAAAAGTCTAACAGAGGAAATACCATGTCATTCGAAAGATGCGTCGGGTTGGAGATCGGCAATGAGGCCTTGTACCAGCAGTACCGGGAGGCCATGACGCCGATCCTGGTCAAGCACGGCGGGACTTTCCGGTATGACTTCAAGGTCTGCGAAGTCCTGAAGTCCGAGACCCCCGCTCCGATCAACCGGGTTTTCTTCCTGTCCTTCAAGGATAAGGAAGCCCATGACGCTTTCTTCGCCGACCCCGACTACAAACAGGTCCGGGACAAGTTCTTTAAACCGTCCGTTCTCAATTCGACCATTTTGGGCGGTTATAACCGGGTTGTTTGAATAGGTGACAACAAAGAAAGATTTCACCACAGAGGCACAGCTTAAAATTTATTAAATCAGATTTAGCCGCTTCTCTGTGCCTCTGTGGTAATTTTTTGTTTATGTTTTTGTGGTATTGAAAAATTAGGGGGAAACAGCATGAAGTCGAACCTGAACGGTTCATTGATCCTACTGGGAGTGGCGGGTTTAGCGCAATTGGCCGCCATTCTTCTTCCACCCTACTTCACGGAGCTTTTCATTTTCGCCCTCATCAACGCCATCCTAGCCGTTTCCCTGAACCTGGTGAACGGACTCTCAGGCCAATTTTCCCTGGGCCACGCGGGGTTCATGGCGGTCGGGGCCTATACTTCCGCCTCAGTGGATGTTTTCCTTATGGGGCCCATGCATGGGACTTTCCTGGGCGATCAGGCCGCTCTGATCATCTCCCTGTTGGCGGCCGCTTTCGCCAGCGGTTTGGTGGGCTATTTGGTGGGATTGCCGTCCTTGCGCCTGAAGGGAGATTATCTGGCCATCGTGACCCTGGGTTTTGGGGAGATCATCCGGGTGGTCATCCTGAACATCCAGGCGGTCGGGGGAGCGAGGGGTTTCATCGGCATCCCCAATACCACCACAGCCTTTCTGGTGGCCTTTGTCCTGGCGGCCTGCGTCCTTGCGACCCACCGGTTCATCCTTTCCACCCACGGCGGGCACTTTTGGCTATCCGGGAGAATGAGATCGCGGCGGAGGCTATGGGGGTCAATACGACCCATTACAAGGTGCAGGCCTTTGTGGTGTCCTCGGCGGTGGCGGGTGTGGCCGGCGGGTTATTCGCCCATTACCTTTCCTTCATCAACCCCAGCTCGTTCGATTTCATGAAATCGGTGGAGATCGTCATCATGGTGGTGCTGGGAGGGATGGGGTCTGTGTCCGGGTCCATCCTGGCGGCCTTCATCCTGACCTTCCTGCCGGAGGCTTTGCGGCCCCTTCAGCAATGGACGGGCGTGGACCTGCGCATGGTGATCTACTCGCTCCTGTTGATCCTCATGATGCTGCTCAGGCCCAAAGGCATCTTCGGGCGCAGGGAGCTATGGCAGATGTTCCGGAAACCAGATGGGGAAAAGGCTATTCGTCCCTGAGCTTGGCCCAGCCCAGATGATTGGCCAGATGCAGGGTGGTCAAGGTGGTCCACTTCTGCTTGTCCATCTTTCCGAAGAAGGGATGCTCGGCCCAGGGTCCCTCATGTTTCTCGAAGGCGTCCAAGGTCTTGCGCAACGACGCCAAAGCGGTTTTCTCGTCCCCCTCAACCCGCTCGACCTTCGCGCCTTTTTTCGCCCCAACCCCCGGCGGGATGAAACCTTGTTTGAATACTTTTTTTAAACCGATGGGTCCGATCAACCGGCGCAGCCACCAGCCCTTTAAGGTCGGGAATGCGGTCATGCTGGATTTGGACCCCTTTTCCAGGTGGGTGAGGATTTGGTAATAGGACCAATTGCCGGTCGTGGCGACCGGACCCTTCTCCAGGCGGTCCAGCTCGGCCCTGGCATCGGCCAATGTCTTGAACCTTAGTTCGCGTCTTGTCCCCATGGTCAATCTCCTTTGGTTTTCTCATTCATTTCGAATTCATTCACCGGCTTGGGCTGGCTTTTGGTCTTGCGCAAACGAGCCACAAAAAAACCCTCGATGTCGGGTCCGGGCAGGATCCGGACCGACTTGGCCACCGAGGGATGGAATTTCACGCCCCCCCAGGAAGTCAATCCCCGGCTGTGGTAAGGAAGGGTAACGGATATGTCCTCCAATTCCAAGGTATCAGGATAGGTCTCCACAGCCCATTGAAGGACCCCCTCGTTCTCCTCGGGTGCGAAAGTACAAGTGGAATAGACCATGGTTCCGCCGGGTTTCAGGGAAAGGTAGGCGGACTTGAAAAGCCGCCGCTGTTCCTTCGCCATTTTACGGTTGGTGTCCTCTTTCCAATAACCGAAGGTGGATGGGGTGTCCAGGAGGAACCGACCTTCCGAACTGCAGGGCGCGTCCAATAACACCCGGTCGAACCTTTCGTAATGTTCCTTCCAGACCATTCCCCCGTCGCCCGCGGGCAGGAGTTCGAGGTTCTTGACGCCCTGTTTTTCGGCGTTAGCCTTCAGTTTTTCCAGCCTTACGGAGTTCTCGTCATTGGCGGTGATGAATCCCTCGTTCCTCATCAGGACGGCCCGATTGGGTGGTCTTGCTGCCGGGCGCGGCGGTCAGGTCCAGGACCTCTTCCCCCGGCTGGGGTTGGAGGACAAGGGGAGGGATCATGCTGGAAAGACCCTGTATATAGATACCCCCCTTGCCGTAACAATCGGCGTCCTCCAGGTCCCTCTGGCGGCCTTTGCGCAGGATGAAGGCGTCCCGGTACCAGGGCACGCTCTCGATCTTGAGACCCAGGGGTTCCAACTCCTGTCGTACTTGAGAGGGGGAGAGCTTCAACGTGTTGACCCGGAAGGTCGTCGGTTTTTCCTGGGAGAAGGTCTTGAGCGCCTTGTCCCAATAGTTCGTCGGCAGGACCTGGCGGAGCTTGTTGAGGAAGGGTTCGGGTAAATTTCTTTTAGGCTTGCTCACGAATGGCTCCAGAAGATTGTTTTAAAGACAGCTTTCGAAATGGGACAAGGAGAGGGTCAGGACCGGAGGGTTACCAGGGTTGGTTCAAGGCGTCGGCCAGGAATTTCATCACGGGAGCGGCGGCTGCGCAGCAGGCCACGTACCTTTCCATGAAGTCCGGGGCGCAGGCGTCCCTTTCGCCGAACTGGGTGAAGAAGATGAAATCCTTGTACTTCAAGTATTCGATCAGCTCGTGGTCGGGAGGATAACCCTTGGGAGGGCGCTGTAGCTTTTCCCCTTCCAGGGAACAAAGCCGGTTGAAGGTCTTGTCCTTCAGGATGGCTTTCCAGGCGGCCGGGTGGCTGGCCAGGTGGTCGCGGATCTGGGCCAGGACGGGGGCCTCAGGGTGCCAGATGCCGCCTCCGGCGTAAACCTCGCCGGGCGCCAGATGCAGGTAGTAGCCCGGGGAGTGGACATCCTTGCTGCGGTTGGTGCGGAATTGCGCCGCGACGTGGGTCTTATAGGGGGTCTTGTCCTTGGCGAAACGGGTGTCCCGGTAGATGCGGAACATGGACCCGCCTGAAGGGCTGTTGTCCACGACGATATGGGGACTGATCTTGCGAAGGTGCGGACCCAGGTCCCCGATGAAATCGAGCAACGGGTTGCGGACGATCTTCTCGTAGCGTTCCTTGTTGGCTTGGAACCAGGGGCGGTTATTGTTCTTCTTCAGTTCTTTCAGGAACTTGAAGACGGCTGGGGTGAAGTAGCTTTTACCCATCCGGTCAGCGGTTCTGCATCATTTTCTTGGGGCGCACCCAAAGAGCGATCTCGTCAGTGGCCCAGATCTCGTCGGGGAAATCGGAACCGATGAAGACCCGAACGTACCTTTTCTGCGAGGAAATGTGGGAACCGATCTCTTTGACATTCAGGACGCTGCCCACCTTGCGGGTCAAGATATTGAACACCTCGTCATTCGGCTCATACTCGAAGTTATCCATACTTCCTCCCTTTTACTCACCAGGACTATTTTACTAGCATTGGCATGATTCGGGTAGTAAAGACACCGGGAAGTCACGCCCGGGGCAAAAAAAAGGACCGAAGCTTTCGCTCCGGCCCTTTTCCCTGTTTTATCCTTATTTCTTGTCGTCGGCCTTCTCATCCTTCTTGGCTGGGGCGCTAGCTTTCATCATTTTCATCATCTTGTCCAAGCTGGCTTTGTCCATCCCGGCGATATCCAGGGTGATATCCACGTCATTGCTGACCATCAGGTTACCGCTGGCGAGGGTTTTGTTGAAAGTCAAACCGTAATCCCTGCGGTCGATCTTGGTGGTGGCGGAAAAACCCACGATATTGGCGGTCATCTTACCGTCCTTGCCCATGGGCATGGTATCGGCCCCAAGATAATCAACGTTCAACACGACCGATTTGGTGACCCCGTGAATGGTCAGGTCTCCTTCGACCTTGTATTGATTATCCCCATCCCCTTTGCTGACCTTGGTGCTGACGAAAGTCAAGGTCGGGAACTTGGCTGCGTCAAAAAAATCGGGCGATTGCAGGTGATGGTCCCGCATCTCGTTATCCGTGCTGATGCTGGCGGTCTGGATGGTGACATTGACCTTGCCATTCTCAGGATTGGCCGGGTCGAAACTGAATGTCCCATCGTAATCCTTGAACTCTCCCGGAACCTTACTGAGGATATGTTTCACCGAGAATCCGATGTGGGAATGAGCTTTGTCAAAACCATATTCCGTGGCTTTCGCCGTGGAAGCCAACAAAAGAGCGGCGACCGCAAAAAAGACCGAAAGTTTCTTCATGTCTTATTCATCCTTTCTTAATCTTGAATGGTTGAAAACCCTTAAATGCGGGGTTTTAAACCGGATTTTTAGTCCCCTGTTACCGTCTTTGTTATGACGAAAGACCTAAGCCCACAGGGTTGATTTTCCAAACAACTTGGACTTATATATAGTCATGTTGATTACTAAAAGAAAGTAGGTGCCGAAGGGAAACCAATAAAATTTTGGTTACGTCAAAGTAACCGTGTTATGTCTAGCCTTGCATCGATTTCAAAGGGGAGGAAAGCGATGATAACACATCGAGCTAATAAGTCAGGGCCGGTTCCAAAGGGCTGTCCCTTAGAAGAAAGTCTCAAACTCTTGGCGGGTGCCTGGACCCCCAAGATCCTTTGGTATCTTCAATCTGAAGCCAGGAGATTCGGGGACCTGAAAAGGGACCTGGGAAGGATCTCGGCGAAAGTCTTGACCACCCGTTTGCGCGAGTTGGAAAATCGCGGGGTGATCACCAGGACCGTCATGCACACATCACCACCCACCGTCGAATACGCCCTCACCGATCTGGGAAAACAACTGGGACCCATCCTCAAGGCCATCGCCGAAGTCGGCAAGGAACTGACCTTGACAGAGGGAGAGGACATCCAGAAAGATCAACCGCTGGAAAAAGCCGAAGCTTTGAGCGCTTAAGATCTTACAAGAAGAACGAAAGCCCTGTCCCCACGCGGGGGCGGGGCTTTTTTTATTGGGGCAACTCCTGGGGCCGCCGTTCCGCCGGGATGATCCTCAGGTAAAGTTTTTCCGAACGGCGGATGACCATCAAGACCGACGCGGCCCCGACTTTTTCCTCGCCCAGCAGACGGTGCAGGTCATCCAGGGTCTCCACGGGCGAACCCTCGAACCCCACGATGACGTCCCCCTCCCGAAGGTCCGCGCCCTTGGCCGGGCTTCCTTCCTCCACGGCGGTTACCAGCACACCCTTTCCGACGGACAGGTCGAAGTGGCGTGTCAGCCGGCGGGATAGGTCGATGTTCTGGCCGCCGATGCCGATATAACTGCGCCGTACTTTCCCATGACGGATCAACTGGCTGGCGACCCTTTTGGCCGTGTCGATGGCGATGGCGAAACAAAGTCCCTGGGCTGACAGGATGGTGGCGGTGTTGACGCCCACCACCTCGCCCCGCGAATCCACCAGCGGTCCACCCGAGTTGCCCGGGTTCAGGGCCGCGTCGGTCTGGATGATGTTGTCCATGAGCCGCCCGGACCGGGCCCTCAGGGACCGGCCCAAGGCGCTGACCACGCCGGCTGTGACGGTCGTTTGGAATCCCAATGGATTGCCAATGGCCACCACCAATTGACCGACCTGTAAATGACGTGAAGAACCCAGGACGGCCGGCTTCAGCCCGACCGCGTCCACCCGGATGACCGCCAGGTCGGTATCGGGATCGTCGCCGATGAGCCTGGCCTTACGGACCTGGCCGTCCGAATCGGTCGCTTCCAGGTCCCCGCCGTTGTGGACCACATGGCTGTTGGTCAGGATGAAACCGTCGGGCGTGAATATAAAACCGGAACCGCTTCCAGCGGGACGAGGAGAACTCTCACCAGCGGATTTAGAATAAACATCGATCTTCACCACCGAGGGACTGACCCTTTGGGAGGAACGGATGACGGCCTGGGAATAGGCGTCCAACAAGTCCGTATCAGGGATATTTGGGCCGTTTCCAGGGGTTTCCTGTGATAAAGCGGAGGTGCGGCCGCTGAGAAAAGTGAATAGATCCATGAAAGCCCCTTTCGATTCCTATAGGTCCTTTTGGGGATAATGGGAAGAGGGAAGGGGATGATTCAATCCCCGGAAAACAAAAAATCGTCCGGGGATCGGGCCGATCCTCGTTTATCGGAAGGCGGGAAGGTTGTCCTGGATGAATTGGTCCAGGGTAATAGGTTTTTGATGGGTGACCTTTTCCACCACATCCGAGACAGTCGAACCATGGCCCGCCGCGAAAACCTCCCCCAGCTTGGCCAGGTCCCCAGCCAGCCATTCGGGGAAACCCATGCCGGTCATGGACTTCACCAGTCCTTCCGAGGGTACATCCACATAGGCCACCTTCTTGACCAAATGGGTCGAGAATTTCTCCGCGACCTGGGCATAACTGAGCGCCTCGCCGCCTGTAATGGCGTAGGTCTTCCCCTCATGACCTGGCTGGGTCAAACAGGCCACTGCGACGGAGGCGATATCTCGGGCGTCCACCATGGCGACCTTGCCATCCTTGAAATTACCGTACAACGAACCCTGCGCCTTGATGGAACCGGCCTGGCCCAGGAGGTTCTGCATGAAGGAATGGGGCTGGAGGATGGTGTAACCCAAGCCCATGGATTTCAAATGCTCCTCGGCCTTACCGTGCTGTTGTCCCAGGGTAAGGGGGGAATGGATATCGGCGCCGATGGCGGAAAGATAAACGATGTGTTTCACTCCGGATCTTTTCGCGGCATCCATTACGGCGATATCCTCCGAGCCTTGGGAAGGCGTGGCGACCGTCAGGAGGAACAGATGGTCCGCTCCTGCCAGGGCTTTTTCCACCGAGGGGATATCCAGATAGTCTCCCAGGGCTGTCTCCAACCCTAACGACCGGGCCTCATCGAGCTTCTGGGCGCTTCGGCCCAGGACCCTGGTCTTGGCTTTCGCTTGCGCCAGTTTTTGCACTACTTCTCGACCGATTTTCCCCGTACCGCCGATGACCAGGATCATGTTTTTGCTCCTTGATGGAAATGAATGTACGAACGCCATCATGGGAAAGGGATGTTTGGGAAACAAGGGTAGGAAGTGGTTTTTACCGATAATTAGCACAAAATAAGGCTTAAAACGCCGAGGGGCGGCTAAGGGTAAGGATGTAACCTGAGCTAGGTCATAAGGAACGCCATACCTCCAGAGTAAATTAAAAATCAGTTCGTGATCATTCAGGAGGACCTATGGCTATCAAGAAGAAGGAAAAGGAAGTTGCTCCCAAGGGGAAGAAAGAATTGACCCAGGAAGAACTTGAGATGGCGGCTTATTACAAATGGCTGGAGCGGGGATGCCCTCATGGCGATCCCATGGCCGATTGGATCGAGGCGGAAAAGCATCTGAAGGGAAAATAAAATTTCTCTCCGTCTCTTTTTTGGGTTCTTTTTTTACCACTCCGTTTGTTGAGCCTGACTCTCAACGGGATTGTTAAATGTTAGGTAAATAGCCAAAAACATCACGGGCCTAATTTTTTTGAAAGGTGATTTAAATCATATAAAACGGCACTAGGTGGCCGTATATTCACATTCGGCAGGTGGTTCTTTACATGGCACCAATGAGGTGTCAGCGGGGTCAAACCCGGCGTGGTAAGAAAAGAATCGCCTCCACGCCCTGGGTGGCTCCCCTACCCAGGGCTTTTTTATTTCCCCCCTTTTTTTCGCTGGCTTCCACTGAGACAAAAAACAATAAGGCCTTATTCCATAAACCCGTTCAAAAATAGTTTGATTTAGGCTGGTTGGTAGGCGCAGAAGGGGTCAGCCCCCATGACATTTCCCGTCATGGCGTATCCCCTGGCCCTGGACCCGCCGCAAAGGAAACGGTATTCGCATCTTCCGCATTTGCCCTGGAGGGCGTCGGCGTTCCTGAGAGTCTTGAACAACTCGCTGTTCTGGTAGATATCGGCCAAGGGACGTTGTTTGACACTCCCGGCGGGGATGGGCAGGAACCCGCTGGGGCAGACATCCCCGGTATGGGAGATGAACACGAAACCCCGACCATCGCTGACCCCCCTGGCCGCCCGGATCAGGCTGGGGGCCGGGTTCTGGATGGCCCCGCTATAGAGTTGTTCCGGGGTGACCCCGTTGCGCTGGAGGATGATCCGGCGGAAATGATGGGCCTCGGTGGTCTTGATGTCGAACCAGCCTTCTTGAAGGATATCGAACAACTGGTTCAAGGCGGCCTCGGTCTCCACGGCGTTCAAGGCCTGGTTCTTGACGGCTCTGCCCGTGGGCACCAGGAAGAAGACCGACCAGAGGTCGATGGAAAAATCCCGGATGACCTGGGCCATCTCGCGGATCTGGCCCATGTTGTGGCGGGCGATGGTGGTGTTGATCTGAAGATGGATGCCTAAGTCCCGGATCTGCTGGGAAGCCTCCAGGAACCTGGCGTAAGTGCCGGGAATGCCCCGAAAGGCGTCATGGGTGGCGGCGTCGGCGCCGTCCAGCGAAAGGGAAATACGATGCACGCCGGCGTCCCGAAGTTCCTTCAAGCGGTCCAAGGTCAAGAGGGGAGTTACGGAGGGGGCCATGGCGAAATTCATCTTGCGATTGGCGCACTCAGCGACCAGCAGGTTGATATCGTCCCGTTTCATGGGATCCCCGCCGGTCATGACGAAGAGAGGCACTTTCCATTCGGCGACCTGGCGGATCAGGTCCAGGGCCTGTTGGGTATCCAGCTCCTCGGGGAAGCGTTTGGATTCGGCCGAGGCCCGGCAATGGACGCAGGCCAGGTCGCAGGCGCGGGTGACTTCCCAGATGGCCAGGAAGGGCCGGTCGGCGTACAGGTTCTGCGGGAATTTTTCGTGATCGCGCATGCTTGAGCCTTCCATCTTTCTCCCCTTTGTTTCCATGTATACATATCCAACGGAACGAACGCAATGTATCCATCGGCGTCAATATCATCTATGACAACAGTCATAAGGCGGCTCGCTTCACGGCAATAAAAAGTTTCCCACTGGAAACCAAGGACCTGGCAAGGAATTCCCATCGAGATGTTTATAAGGCGATCATCTCGGGATACTTTATTTATAAGCCAAGAGTAACCCTGAATTTACTAACGGCCTCCTCTTTTTCCATTTACGCTAGATCCTTGTATGACAGGGGTCATTTCCAAGGAGCGGTAAAAGCGTTGGAATAATGACCCATTCAACTCCTTGAACATCGAGGCGACTTTGGTCGCGACAACAAAAAACGCGTCAGGTCAATGGCGGGGATTACTCTCCGCTGAGGCCGCCCATCGACTGGGCGTCTACGGGCCTAACCACCTCAAAAAAGAGGAAAAACACACCCGCCTCAAGGAAGCGCTCGGTTCCCTGGCCGACCCCATGGCCATCATGCTGGTGCTGGCCTCGGCCACCTATTTCCTTCTGGGAGAGACCCGGGACGGGATCATCCTTCTCATCGCCCTGGTTCCCGTGTTGGGCGTGGATGTGTTGCTTGAATCCAAGTCCCGGGAAGCCCTAAAAAAACTCGCCCAAACCCTTTCGCCCACAGCCCAGGTCATCAGGAACAGCATGGAGATCCGGATCCCCTCCGAGCAACTGGTCCCCGGGGACCTGCTCTTACTTAAGGAAGGGGATAAGGTGCACGCCGACGGGGTTATCCGGGAATGCGCCAATTTCTCCGTGGATGAGTCCCAACTGACGGGTGAGTCCGAGCCGGTGGCCAAGAAGGCCTCGGAACATATGCCCAAGAAGGGTTGGAAAGAAGAACAGCAATTCTTCGCGGGCTCCACCGTCCTTTCCGGCCAGGCGGTCGGGGAGGTCCTGAACACGGGATTACGGACCCGTCTGGGCAAGATCGCCAAATTGATCTCCGAATCGGAAGCCGAGCCCACCCCCCTCCAGAAAAAGACCGAGGACCTGGTGAAGAAGCTGGCCTTCGTGGCCCTTATCGTGGCCGTGGGGGTCCTGGGATTGGAACTGCTCCGGGGGATGTCCTTCTATAAATCGCTCTTAAGCGCGGTAAGTTTGAGCATCGCGGCCGTACCGGAAGAATTTCCCCTGGTTTTCACCCTCTTCTTGAGCCTGGGCGCCTGGCGCCTTTCCAGCCAGGGGGTCCTGGTACGCCGGTTGGCCAGTGTGGAGACCTTGGGTTCCACCACTGTCATCTGCGTGGACAAGACGGGCACCCTCACCTACGGCAAGTTCCAGCTGGATTTCCACGAGCCCTTCGCCGCCCATTTCACCGAGAACGCCATCCTGGAAGCTTCCGTGCTGGCCTGCGAGCCTAACCCCCAGGACAGGATGGAAAAGGCCATCCTGGAACACGCGCTGGAATCGAAAGTGAACGTGCCCCACATCCTGGACCGGTGGGAACTGGTCCATGATTTCGATTTCGACTATGTGGGCAAACACATGTCCCACGTCTGGAAGATGAAGACCAGCGCCAAGCATTGGCGCCTGGTGGCCAAGGGTGCCTTCGAGGGCATCCTGGAACATTGCGAGTTCGCGCCAGGCGAGAGGGAAGAGGCGGAAAAACAGAACACCCTGCTGGCGACCCAAGGGATGAGGGTCTTGGCGGTGGCGGGCCGGGACGCTGAGTCCTTCACCGGGGACCGGGTCAAGGATGAGTCCAAGCTCAAGCTCTACGGCTTCCTAGGTTTCCGCGATCCCCTGCGGACCGACGTGCCGGAAGCGGTGGAGGAATGCCAGAGGGCCGGCATCAAGATCAAGGTCCTCTCAGGCGACCATCTCATGACCGCCCACGCCATCGCCGACGCGGCCGGCATCGCCCACGGTCCGGAGGACCTGTTGAACGGCCCGGATCTGGACCACCTCTCGAAAGAGGAATTCGCCCGGAAGGTGAACCACGGCGCCATCTTCGCGCGCGTCCGGCCCGACCAGAAACACGCCATCGTGGGGGCGCTGAAATCGGCGGGGGAGATCGTGGCCATGGCGGGGGACGGCATCAACGACGCGCCGGCCCTGAAACTGGCCGATATCGGCATCGCTATGGGCAAGAAGGGCACGGAAGTGGCCAGGTCCTCGGCCCAGATCGTCCTACTTCACGACAGTTTCACGGCCATCGTATCCACCGTAAGGGAAGGCCGCCGCATCTTCGCCAACATCCAACGGTCCTTCTTTTTTCTGCTGGCTTTCCATATCCCCATCGTAGGGCTGGCGCTATTGTGCCCCATGGCGGATCTGCCCTTGCTCCTTCTGCCCGTCCACCTGGTGTGGTTGGAACTCATCATCCATCCTGTGTCGGCCCTGGTCTTCGAGGCGGAGCCGGCCCCACCGGACGTGATGCGCCGTCCTCCCCGCGACCCCAAGGCCGCCCTTTTGCCTGGCGGGGATGTTTGGTACTCGGCCCTGTCGGGAGGTCTTTTGACCGTGGCGGTCCTGGCCTTTTACCACGCCCGTCTTTCGGAGGGTGTCCCATACGCCCGCAGCGCCGGGTTGGCGGCCCTGATCATCGGGAGCCTTTTATTGGTCTGGTCGGAGAGGGCGGTGGACAAGCCCTGGTTCTCCATGCCTTTCCCCCGCACCCTTAGGTTCTGGGTGGTGTGGGTGCTGGTGGCGGTGAGCTTGCCGGTCATCATCGAGGTCCCTTTCCTGGCTTCCATCTTCCAGGTGGTCCCTTTGAGACTTTCGGATTGGGGGATTGCATTGGGATTAGCGGTGGTTTCTATCGGCTGGCGGGCTTTCGGGAAATTCGGCAAGAAGTAAATCAGATTCAAAATATTAATAGCTCCCCGGTTTAAACTCGAACTGAAAAGTTGTTGTCGTAGGATCCGAGAGACTATCCGCCCGCGTAATCCCTCAGGCCTTCCTCGTTCAAAAGCGTCGCCATGTGGTGGTCATCGACCGAGATAAGCTTCTCCTCCTCCAGCTTGGCGAAACTGCGGGAAACCACTTCCCGAACCGAGCCGACCCGTGAGGCAATGACGGTGTTGGTCGGTAAGGCCACTTTCTTCCCCCGGCTCTTGAACTCCTGGAGCAGGAAAGCGGCCAGGCGCTGGTCTACTTCCCTTAGGGAGAGGGACTCCACCAGGGCGGCGGTCTTTCTCAAACGGGCGGAAAGCAGTTTCAGGGCGGACAGGGCGATGGTGGGGTACTTCAAACATAGCTTTTTAACGTCATGTTTCCCTATATAGAGGACCTCGCTTTCCTCCTCGGCCATGACCGTGGAAGGGTAGGGCCGGTCATCGAAGACCGGGATCTCGGCGATGGTCGTGCCCGCCTTTTCCACATGGATGATCTGTTCCCGGCCTTCGGTGTTCTCCCGATAGGCCCTTAGGGCCCCCTTGGCGATGACGTACAGACCCTTGGCCTCATCCCCGGCGGTGAAGAGTATCTCGCCCTTGGACAACCGATGTTCGACGCAGCAATCGGCCAGGGCTTTCAATTCCTCGGCGGTCAGGGAGCCGAACAGTTCGGTTTTTTTCAGGGCTTCGATCTTGTTCATGGGCCTCATCATAGTGCGGGGGTCCGCTACCTTCAAAGCGTTGTTTGAACGGTCAGGCGGGAATGCCCAAAATACATGCTTATGACTTAAATCATCAGGGACCGGTCCGGGGATGTTTAGGATGGTCGGGTCGAAACCATCCAAGGAGAGAGCATGAAGATCAAAGAGAGCACCCCGATCGGGGATATCGCCACCGAGATCCAAGCGGCCATCCCCCTCTTCGATTCCCTGAAGATCGACTATTGCTGCGGGGGCCAGCGCACCCTCAAGGAAGCCTGCGACCTGGCGGGTGTTCCGCTGGAAAAGGCGATGACATCCCTGAGTAAATTAAAGGCCAAGGATATGAGCAACCCGGACGCTCCCATCCTTTGGAGCCGCAAACCCATCCGGGAGTTGATCGACCATATCCTGGAAAGACATCACGCTTTTACCCGGACCCAGTTGGTCCGCCTCCAGGAGTTATCCGAAAAGGTCCTCTGGGCCCACGGCACCCGGCACCCGGAACTGTTACGGTTGGATATCCTGCTCAAGGAAATGGCCGGGGAACTGGAAGGGCATTTGACCAAGGAAGAAGAGGTCGTTTTTCCCTATCTCAAGCGGTTCGAGGAAGCCAAAACCAAAGGCGAGAAATTCATGGATCCCTTCAAGGCTGATAAGGAAAAAGAACACCCCATCCAGGTGCTGATGTGGGAGCACGGGATGACGGGGGAGGAATGGCTGGAGATACATCGATTGACGCGTGATTTCACGACCCCGGCCGAGGCCGACCCCTCTTTCCGCGCCTATTACCGGGGTCTGAAAGAGCTGGAGGATGACTTGCACCTGCATATCCATTTGGAAAACAACATCCTCTTCCAGCGGATCACCGAGGAAGGGATCCTGGACTGAAAGGTCCGGACCCTCCCGGCTCACAAGGATAGGATATGAATTCCAATAACGCGTTGGACCTGAGAAGTTTGGCCCCCAAGGACCGCTACGGCCGCCTGCTCCAATCCTTCGATGGTTTGAAGGATGGGGAAGCCCTTCAGATCCTTTTCGACCATGATCCCCACCCCCTCTATTATCAGCTCCTGAATGAGCGGGAAAGACGTTTCCGCTGGGAATATAAAGAGCAGGGGCCGGAGGTCTGGAAGGCCTTATTGGTGAAGGTCCCTCACGGAATGGGTGAACTGGCGGACGATGCCCATCTGCCTCCGGTCAAAGGCAAGGCCCAAGCCAAACCCGAATGGGCCAAGGACCTTAACGCCGCTTGCGAGATATTCCTGGATGTACGGCCCATGAACGAGAACGGGTTGGATCCCTTCCATGTCATCATGAAGACCGTACAGGAACTCAAGCCGGGACAGCATTTCCATTTGGTCAACTCCTCCGATCCCGAATCCCTTTACGGCGCCCTGGGCAGGATGGGTTACAGGAGCTATACGGAATTCGCCGACGGGGCTTGGAATGTTTATTTCAAGAAGGGCGAGGAGATCCTTCCACCTCCACCGGCCGATCTTTTCGATCGGATGATGGAACAGAATCCCAGGGTCGAGCTGGATGTGCGGGGCCTGCCGACACCCCAGCCACTGATGCGCATCCTCGAGTCCCTGCCCGCCATCGCCGAGAGGGGAGTGCTTTACGTCCACCACAATCGGGAACCCTTCCAACTGCTCGACAAGCTCCGGGCGCAGGGCTTTGAGACCCTCTGCCGCGAGATAAGCGGGGCCGACTTCAAGATACTGGTCTGGAAAAAGTAACCGGTCCTTCACACAAAGGGTTAAATCTAAAGCCTATTTCCCCAATGGTCCCTGTCCCTTCCCTTGAAAAGTCCGGCTTTATCGGAGGACCAAGGCTGACAATCGACAACCGAGGGGTGTACAATGAGGCAAGGCGTCCGGTACTATGGACGACGGAAAGAATCAGTCCCCATTCATGGGCCCTTGCGGCCTGTGCACAATCAAAAAAAGTCAGAACGCCGGCTCCCACCGGGAGACCGGCGTTTCGGTTTTATTAAGGAGATTTTTTAAAATGAGCGAACCAGTCATCATTCAGGGGGGCATGGGCGCGGGGGTTTCCAATTGGAAGCTCGCGAACGCGGTCTCCAAGGCCGGACAAATGGGCGTGGTTTCCGGCACCGCGCTGGACAGCATCATGTCGCGCCGGCTCCAATCCGGCGACGAGGACGGCGCCATGCGCCGTGCCCTGAAGCACTTCCCGGACCAGGCCATCGCCGAAAGGATCCTGGCCGCTTACTACGTTCCTGGGGGCAAACCGGAAAAAGACCCCTACAAGACCATTCCGGCCTTCACCATGACCCCTTCCAAGGAACTGTTGGAACTCAATATCGCCGCCAATTTCGCCGAGGTATTCCTGGCCAAGGAAGGCCATGACGGCGTGGTGGGCATCAATTACCTGGAGAAGATCCAGATGCCGACCCTGTCGGCCCTTTACGGTTCCATGCTGGCGGGAGTGGATTACGTCCTGATGGGCGCGGGCATCCCGCGGGCCATCCCCGGCATCATCGACCAATTGGTGAACCACGAGGAAGTTTTCCAGAAGATCAATGTCCACGGAGCGGGTCCGGACGACGATGTCCGCATGTTCTTCAGGCCCCTGGAGGTCATGGGGGTGAAACTCCCGGCCTTGAAAAGGCCTAAATTCATCGCCATCGTAGCCTCCGAGGTCCTGGCCCTGACCCTGGCCAAGAAATCCTCCGGCCATGTGGACGGATTCGTGGTCGAGGGACCCACCGCCGGAGGGCACAACGCCCCGCCCCGGGGGGAAAAGACGTTTAACGATAAGGGTGAGCCTGTTTACGGGGTCAAGGACGAAGTCAACCCGGCGAAGATCAAGGAAATCGGACTGCCTTTCTGGCTGGCCGGTTCCTACGCCGATCCGCACCGCCTGATGGAGGCCCTGAAGTCGGGCGCCGCCGGCATCCAGGTGGGGACGGTCTTTGCCTACTGCCGCGAATCGGGTTTGGCCGATATCATCAAGAAGGGTGTGTTCGCCAGGGCGAAAAAAGGAACGGAAGAGGTATTCACCGATCCCGTCGCCTCGCCGACCGGGTTCCCCTTCAAGGTCGTGAAGCTGGAAAACACGCTGTCGGAAAAAGAAGAGTACGAAAAAAGACCCCGCATCTGCGACCTGAGCTATCTTCGCTCGGCTTACAAACGCAAGGATGGCACGGTGGGCTATCGCTGTCCCAGCGAGCCGGTCAAAAGCTTCCTGCAAAAGGAAGGCAACGAGGAAGAGACCGTCGGCCGCAAGTGCCTGTGCAACGGCCTGATGGCCAACATCGGCCTGGAACAGAACCAAAGGACCGGTTACCAAGAGCAACCGCTGGTCACCTCGGGCGACGACCTGGGGAAAGTGATCTCCTTCCTGAAAGGGGAGAGCCTTTCCTACAGCGCCACGGACGTGATCCATTACCTGATGAGCGCATTGCCGACGGGAGGATTCACGCCGGCCATCGCCTGAAGGTCCGCTCTATGAGTCATGTCATAGAGCGCTGAGAAAAATCCAGCAATCACCCAAGCCTTCCGAGGACCGCTCGGAGGGCTTTTTTTATGACCATCATCATGCACCCTTCTTCGACTTGAAACCATAATGAATGGCAAGTCGGGCAAGGGGAAGTCATGAAATTAGATCCATCCCAAGCCGTTGGACAGATCGCGGTGGACCATATCCAAGCCATCGCCGTCTTCGAGCGGTACCACATCGATTACAGCTGCGACAGTTCCAAGAGCCTTCGGGAAGCCTGCCGATTGGCGGACGTCGAGCTGGCCGATGTGCTGGAGGACATCCAACACGCGCCTTCCCGACCGCCGGATGGTTGGGAAGGGGGCAAGGACTGGATCCATGAGTCCCTGGCCGGGATGGTGGAATACATCGTGCGGATCCACCACACTTACACCCGGTCCCAGCTCAACCGCATCGAGAACATCATCGACCGCATGGCGGCGAACCAGGGCGCCCAGAACGCGGACATGGGGGCGCTCCAGAGACTTTTCGTGAAGATGGCCGAGGAGACGAGGGAGCACTTGAAGATGGAGGAAGAGGTGGTTTTCCCCTTCCTGGTCCGGGCCGAGCAGGCGTTCGACAGGGGCGAGCCCATCCCTCAGCCGTTCAAGGACAGCAATTTTTTCAACCACCCGTTGAGGGTGCTTATGTGGGAGCACGGTCTATTAGGGAAGGAATGGCGGGAGATCCACAGTTTGACCCACCATTTCCAACCGCCGGAGGATGAGCGGAAGCTTTATCAGCCCTTGTACGAGGCCCTCAAGGCCCTGGAAAAGGACACCCGCCGCCACATCCATCTGGAGAACAACATACTTTTAAAGAAAGCGGTCCAGATGGGTTTTCTGAACCAGCCAGGAGAGGCCAATGGCCGTCCGTAACAAGAAAAAATACCCGTTCCACAGCCGTGAGGAAGCGGCTCGGGTCCTTTGCGAGAAACTGTTCCCCTATCGGGGATTGCATCCGCTCGTGCTGGCGGTCTCCAGCGAGGCTGTCGCCATGGCCCGTCTGCTGGCCACCTATCTTAGGGGCGACATGGATGTGCTGTTGGTGGACCGTATCCTTTCCTTCGGAAGCCCGGAGGTGACCATCGGCGCCTTGACCGAGGGCGGGACCCTTTACGCCGACCCAAATTCCAAGAACCTTTGGACTCCCCGGCACCTGGATCTGGAAGAGAACCGCAAACGCCTGGAAAAACTTACCGAACGCCGAAAGGTCTGCACCCCGGAACGGGGCCCCTTAAGCCACGCCAACCGGGTCGTGTTGGTCCTGGACACGGGCCTGATCACCGGCTCCACCATGCTGGCCGCCATCCGAGAGGTGGACGGGCAACATCCGGCCAAGATCGTGGCGGCGGTCGCGGTCGCCCGCAAGGACGGCCTGGACAGGGTCAAAGCGGAAGCGGATGAGACCGTGGCGTTGATGATAAAGGACGACCTGACCGATATCCATGTGAACTTCGAGGACTATCCCGAATCGAAGGATGAGGAAGCGGCGAAGATCCTACGCGAGGTCCCGTCCGCCATTCCAGTCGAGACCATTACCCGCGGACGAACGGCGACCTACCAGGATTACGACGAGTAAGACGGCACCGCTTCAATTCTTATGAAGCGGCTTTTGTAGAACTTCCTGAAAAAAACACCTCTTCCCAATCATGTCTTATTCAATGATCCATCCGGGTCAAATTCTGTTCTAACTGCCAACTAAAAACGATTACGTTCTTTTTAAAACGTTAAGGTTGTCATTGAGAACGATATTAGCGCTCAATCCTTCCCAATTTCATTGACGGCATACGGACAAAAAGTGTATCTATTTCCCCTGCGCGATCCGCGGGATTCGTTTGGTTCGATCCCTAAAGATCCGCTCGAACGATTTTGTTCGACCATTCCAAGGGCCCGGAAGGTTCGGGGCCAAGAAAAGGGAAACATGCCGGACGCGAAATTGTCGATGGAACGCAGGACCACCCCCAGGGTCTCGATCAAGGTCCCGGTCAAATACCGGCTTGAAAAAGAGAAAAAGGTCCTTCGAACCATCGAGGAATGGCGCCATTCGGAGCTGAATTGTTTCACCCTGGACATGAGCCTGGGAGGGATGAGCGTGGTGGTGGACCAGCCCCTGTCCGTGGGCGAGGTCCTGTGTTTCGAACTTTACCTGCTCGATGAAAAGGCCTCCGTGACCATCTACGCCGAGGTGATGTGGGCCAACAATATGGGCGCGGGTCTGCGCTTCCTGATGATGAAGGACGAGGAGATGAGATGCCTCCGGGCCTTCCTGGAGAAATCATCGGTGGCCTACCGATAAGAACGCCGAAATCCATCAACCACCAAGTCGCAAAGTTGGATTAAAGATGATTTATTTCAAAACAAGGTGTTGTTTTCGGTTTTCTTGGTGTCTTAGTGTCTTGGTGGTTCAATCGGTTTAGGGTATGTTCCAAGTAATGGTTGATTCCCGCCCCAAAGACGGATATTTTGTTTTTTCAATGAATCCAGCCTTCCTAGCCATGATGGTCAGTCTGGTGGTGGTGAGCCTGCTCTCGCTCATCGGCATCTCCCTGATCTCCGTCAGCCATAAAGCCCTGCACGAGATCCTGTCCGGGCTGGTCGCCCTGGCGGTCGGGGCCTTGTTCGGCGATTGTTTCCTCCATCTTCTTCCCGAGGCCTATAAGGACCTGACCCGAACGACCTCGACTTCCCTTTGGGTCATCGCGGGCATCCTGTTGTTCTTCATGTTGGAGAATTTCCTGCACTGGCGCCACCAGCACTCGGACGAGGTCGAGGAGATCCAGCCCTTCGGCTACCTGAACCTCATCGCCGACTTGGCCCATAACGCCATCGACGGGATGATCATCGGGGGTTCCTACCTTCTGGGGGTGAAGCTGGGATTGGCCACGACCCTGGCAGTCTTCTTACACGAGGTCCCGCACGAGTTCAGCAATTTCGGCATCCTGGTGAAATCAGGGTTCTCGAGGGGGCGGGCGCTTTTTTTCAATTTTCTGACGGCCCTGACGGCCATCCTGGGCGGGCTCTTGGCCTGGTGGATCGGCTCTGGTACGGAAGGATTCCTGCGGGTGCTGGCTCCTCTGACGGCGGGAAGCTTCATCTATATCGCCGGTTCGGACCTAGTACCCCAGCTTCACAAGGACGTGAAATCCCTCCGTGCTCTCATCCAGTTCCTGGCCATCCTGGCCGGGGTAGGCGTCATGCTTCTGCTGAAGGTGATGGAATAACCCTCCCCGCTTCCTTTAACTGACTCCCTCGAAACCATCCTGACCGGTCTTGACCTTCTTGGGCTCCAGCTTTTTCCAGACCCTCAGGGTGAATAGGGCCGAAAGGCCCAGGATCCCGAAGATGAAAAAGGCGCAGGCGGTCCAACCGCCCCAGCCCCAGAGGAACCCCGGCACCACCGACCCCACGAAACCGCCAAGATAATAGAAGGTCACGTATAATCCCACCGCCGAGGCCCGGGATTTTCCCGCCACCACGCCGATGGTCCGGTTGGTCACGGTCTGGCAGACGAAGACCCCGGAGGAACAAAGGGTGATGCCCAGGATGACCAGGGGTAATTGATGGGACAGGGTCAAAAGGATGCCAGCCGCCGAGGCCAGGAGCGCGGTGGAAAGGATCTTCCATCCGGCCCATCGGTTGGACCAACGGCCCGCCACGGGGGTGATGAGGGCCCCGACCAGGTAGACCGCGAAGATGGCGCCCAGGGCCGCCGTGTCCAACCCGAAGGGCGGCTCGGCCAGGTAGAAAGTGACGTAGGTGAAGGTACCCACCAGGGCGAAGAGGATGGTGAAGCCCACGGCGTAGATCGCCAGCAGGGAAGGGTTCCTCAGGTGCTCCAGGGTGTTGCGCAAACCCGTACCGTAGCCGGGTATTTTCTTGAAGGTCTTGGCCAGGGGAAGCCATTGGACGACCGCGAAGGTCAAGGCCAGGTTCAAGATCCCCAGGACGATGAAGACCCAGTGCCAGCCCCACCGCGCCGCCACCCAACCGGAAAGGAACCGTCCGCAGAAGCCGCCCACCACCGTGCCGGTCACGTAGATGGAAGTGACGAAGCCTGTCTCGGACCTGGGCCATTCCTCGTTGATGTAGGCCACGGCCACCACGAAGACGGCGGGAGTGAGCAGACCCTGTAGGAAACGCCAGAAGACCAGGGCGGAAAGACCGGCCGAGGTAGCGGTGAGCAGGTAAACCAGGCTCAACAAAAAGAGGGAAGGAATGATGACCTTCTTGCGGCCCCTCATGTCCGCCAGTATGCCGGCCAAGGGCGCGGCCAGGGCGATCGCCAAGGTGGCGGAAGAAACGGTCAGGCTGACCGCCAGCTTGGAAGCCTGGAAAGCCGATTGAAGCATGGGCAGAAGGGGTTGGGTGGCGTAGAGACCCAGGAAGGCGCAGAACCCCACCAGCCCGACGGCGAAAATCCTGAAGAAACCCTGAGCGGGAGAATGGGTGGATGGTTGGGGATGGTTCATAGAGAGGTAATTATAACTTCAATCGGCAAATAATTCCTATTTGTGGGCTGGGAATACAGAAAGCGAACGGCTGAGTCGATCTAAAAATAAATATGGACGGCGGCGTTCAGGATGGAAGTGATGGTGTTGTTCCAACCAAAAGATAAGGTCCAATGGCTGGTGGTGGAACTTCCTGACGATGGAAAGGTTGAGGTTCCGGATTGGGCGGATTGAACCCAGTGGGAATCCACGGCCAGTCCGATATTCCCCTCGATCGAGAGGTTCTTCCAGAAGGGCACGAAAGCCTCGAAGCTTGGACCGGTGAAAAAGGTCAGGTCCTGGGATTGATTGGTGGAAAGATCGCCTGAATAGTCACTCTGGCTGAACGTTTGGTAATAAGTGATCCGTTCCAGCCACTGCACGTAGACATTTTCGGCAGGTTTTTCAAGGTTGTGCCTCAATCCCAAGCTTAACCCGTAGCTCCAGTTCGGGGTGGAGATATAATTATTGTTGGGATCCGTTCCTGACAATGGGGAATCCGACCCGCCCACCAAAAGGTCGAGAGCCTCATCCTCGGCGCACCAATAACGCAGAGCCAGGGTGGTTCCGGAAACAGAGGAAACCCCGACCGCCCAGCGGCCTTTGAGATGGTCGGGAGAGAATGTCTGGGAAAGGGGAGTCGCGGACGGTGTGGGGGAAGGGGTAGCGTCAATGGCGTTTTCTTGCTCGGCAGAATCACTGGATGGATCGGTTTGTTTTCCCAGGACGAAGCCAGGTATCAAAAGGACCATCAAACCGGCGACGAAGAAATATTTTTTCATATCGATCAACTCTCGGGATGTTTTGAACTTCATTAAGACTCATTCATTGTCTTTCATGGCGCTGGTTCCCAGCAAGGGAAAAACCAGGGCCTGTGTCCTGTGAATTGAGCCGGAAATAAACCGCAAGACGGGTGGTGGGAAAGACGGTAAAATACGCCCAGATATCGACTCGAAGGTTTATGAGGGACGAACGATGAAACGGAACTTGGGGCTGATGGCACTGGGATTGGCTGGGCTGTTTACGGTTTGGTCCATGAATGGCTGCGGTTCTGGAACACCGACGGGTTATACCTCCCCTCCTCCGACCCCCACACCTTATAACAACGGAACAGGAACGGTTGTCGTGAACGACGCCGCTACCGGCGCCTGCATGGTCCGCGTTTGGCTGGATGGGACGGGACCAATTACCATATCCGGTGGCACTGTCTATAACTTTTCAAGCGTGGCCGAAGGCCCCCACACCCTGACCATCAATTCGGGAGTCCCCGTGACCTGTGGGAGCGTGTTGTCCTGCCAATTCATCCTGAACGCCGGGTCCAGTAACCCTGTTACGACGACAGGGACCAGCTGTTCTATTTTTGTTTATTCAAACGAGATCGAGACCGCTTCCATCACGGACAACGGTTGTAATTACCTGTTTGTAGGTTGCCCCGTTTATTGAATGGACCGAGCTGGGATGTCGGGTAAGACTGGGTCCACCCGGCACCGCTAGATCCTAGGGTTTCAAAATTGAAAGGAAGTTTGTTCGGGGGACTTCCCGTAAGGGAAGCCCCCCTTTTTTGTCTGTCGAAGCCCCGTTAGTCCTTGCTTGCCGTGTTGGCTTTCGCCTCGTTCCACAACTGCGCCAACGCGCTCAACAGACTCTTGCGCGTGGCCAAGGGGTAGGGATTGCCCGGGGGCAGTTCCTTCATCAGTCTTTTGTGGGCCGTACCCAGGCTGTGGTAGGGCATACCGGGGAACAGGTGGTGGGTGGCGTGGTACCTGAGGCCCACGGGCGCCCAGAGGGGCGTGGTGAAAAAGTTGCCGGGGATATCGATGGAATCCAGGAACTGCTCGCCAAAAGGCATTTCCCGATCGGGCGGGTTGCGGTAACAATGGGCCACCAGGGTCCGAAGGCCGTTGGTCACCAGGATGAAGGTGGCGGCCAGGTACCAGAGCACCAAGACCTTGACGGGCAGTAACTTCAGATAGATCAGGGTCAGTCCCGTGGCCGAATAGGCGAACGCCATGAATTCCTGGGCCCACCAGATATATTTCTCCCGGTTACCGGGCGAGGGACGTTTATAACCGGACCCGACGGCGAGGGAGGAAGCCATTTCCCAGAGGGGTTTGCGCAGGGGCTGGATGATATAGGAGAGCGGGGTGAGGATGGCGAAACGAACGAGGAAAACCAACGGCGCCAGGAACATGGTGAACAGGAAGAGGAGGATGCGGTAGGGTTTGGAGATGGCGAAGGGGAAGTATTCCTTGTCCTCGCTGGTCCCGTAATAGCTTTGCTTGTGGTGGTCGATGTGGATGCCCATGTACAGCATGGAAGGGACCATCAGGGGGAAACCGCAAAGCAGGTTCCAGACGATATGAAAAAGCCGGAAGGTGCCTTTCTTCAAATGGGTCAACTCATGGACGAAGATGACCGCCCGGTAGAGGGAGAGCCCCGCGACGATGAAGGCCCCGATCTGGAGCGGGGAAAAATTCGGCGTCTGCACCGCGACCACGAAGGCGGCCCAGCCCAGCAGGTCGAAAAAAAGGAAGTCAGGCCAATAGATGGACGGCTTAGCCTCGAAAAGGTCCTGGCAGATCCGCTTGGCTTCCGCCATGGGAAACTCGATAGTTCTTCTGGCTTGTGCTCATAAGTAACCTCAATAGTTTATTACGGGAAGTCTCCCCTGAAACGCCAACATATTGGCACGCTTCAAGTTCAAGTTTCCAGTAGCCCCTAAACAAAAAAGGAGCGCCTCCCTCCCCTTGGGGCGCTCCTCCACAAACCTTCGACAGCCCTTATCATCTTTCCCGGCGGGAAAGTGCGCCGTGACTTAAGTCACCGGATTCTTGGCCCAGCGCATGAAATAAACATAGGTATTGTCAGCAAATTTAGTGTTCTGGTAGTATTGAAAGGCTTTCTCAATCCATATACCTTATGAGCCGCTTAACAATTCAAGGGGAGGTTGTGTTTTGAAGCGTTTCTATAAACCCGGTATCGCTTTATTTTTGTATCTGACAGCCCAATCCCTCTTCGCCGAAACAGGCCCCTGGTTCCCCCACAATGTTTCCGCCGAGGGCGAACGCATCGATAAATTGGTCATTTTTTCCTTCTGGGTCACGGGTTTCTTCTTCGCCCTGGTGGTCATCGCCCTCATCTATTTCACCTTCCGCTACCGCGAGCGTCCCGGCTCCAAGGCCTATTACACCCATGGCACCGGCAAGATCGAAAGGATCATCACGCTCATCTTGGCCATGACGGTTTCGGGGTCATCGACATGAACGTCATCCATCGCTCCAACGAGGATTTCGAGTTCTTGATGGGAAAGAATCTGGACCGCTCCAAGGCCCTGAGGGTGGAAGTGCAGGCAAGGCAGTTCGAGTGGCGGGTTCGCTACTCCGCCGACAACAAGACCTTCGGCACCGCCAAGGACATCACCTCCCTGAACCAGCTCCATTTGCCGGTCGACCGGCCCATCTTCGTGCAGTTGACATCCAATGACGTGGTTCACAGCTTTTACCTTCCCAACTTCCGGGTCCGGCAGGACGTATTGCCCGGACTGGTCAACCAGGTGGCATTCATGGGCAAGGAGAAGGGCCAATATACCCTGGCCTGTTCGGAGCTTTGCGGGCTGGGCCATTACCGCATGAAGGGTTATGTGACGGTCGAGGACGAGGCGGATTTCGAGAAATTCCTGGCCGACGCGGCCAAGACCACCGATACGGACCCTGCCAATAATTGGGGCTGGGCCTGGGAGGAGAGATAATGAGCGAGGAACATATGCATGAGGGGCCGAAATCTTTCATCACCAAATATATCTTTTCCCTGGACCATAAGGTCATTGGGCGGCAGTTCCTGTTCTACGGATTGAGCTTCCTGTTGTTGGGCGGCATCATGGCCTACCTGATCCGCTGGCAGTTGGCCTTCCCCTGGACGCCGGCGCCGGTCTTCGGCAAACTTTTCTTCCCCTCCTCGGGCGGGGCGGCCACGCCTGAGATCTACACCACCCTCATCACCCTGCACGGCACCATCATGATCTTCTTCGCCATCACGCCCCTGGTCATCGGGGCCTTCGGCAATTTCCTCATCCCGCTACAGGTTGGGGCGAGGGACATGGCCTTCCCGGTACTCAACATGCTTTCCTTCTGGTTGATGCCCATCGCGGGCGCCTTCCTACTGGTAGCTTTCTTCACGGAGCAATCGGCGGCGGCTGGCTGGACCGGTTACCCACCCTTAAGCTCGGCCACCTATAACCCAGGCGCCGGGGAATCCTGCTGGGCCCTGGCGGTCGTCCTTCTGGGGACGTCCTCCATCATGGGCGGTATCAACTACGTCACCACGGTCCTCAACCTTCGGGCCAAGGGCATGGGCATGTTCAAACTGCCCCTGACCATCTGGGGCCTGTTCCTCACGGCCATCCTCAACCTGGCCTTCGTGCCGGTCATCGCGGTGGGGCTCATCATGCTCCTGTTGGACCGAACCTTCACCACCCACTTCTTCACGGGCGTGGCCATAAACACCGCCCAGGCGGGTCAGCCCCTCTTGTACCAGCACATCTTCTGGGCTTTCGGCCATCCAGAAGTCTATATCCTCATCCTGCCGGTCTGGGGCATGGTCTCGGACCTGCTGTCCACCTTCTCCCGCAAACCGGCCTTCGGCTATAAATTGACCGCCCTTTCCATGTGCCTCATCACCCTTTTAAGCGCGGTGGTCTGGGGCCATCACATGTTCATTTCCGGCATGAGCCCGGCCATGGGGAAGACCTTCCAGTCCCTCACCATGCTCATCTCCATCCCCTCGTCGGTGTTCTTCTTCAACTGGCTGGCCACCCTCTGGCGGGGCAACCTGCGCTTCACCACGCCCATGCTTTACTGTATCGGCGTCATTTTCGTGTTCGCCATCGGGGGGTTGACGGGCATCCTGCTGGCTTCCCGCACCATGGATATCTATCTGCACGGCACCTATTTCGTGGTGGCCCACTTCCACTACACCATGGCCATGTCGGTGTTCCTGGGTTCCTTCGCGGCGGTCTATTTCTGGTTCCCCAAGATCTTCGGGCGCATGATGAACGAGACCCTGGGCAAGATCCATTTCTGGATCACCTTCATCGCGGTCAACGTGGTCTTTTTGGTCATGTTCCGGGTAGGCCTGGCCGGGTTGATGCGCCGGGTGGCGGACCCCTCGGCTTACGAGGTTTTCAAGCCCCTCCAGCCCCTGAACCAGATCATCACCTACGGGGTCATGGTTTTGGGGACGGCCCAGCTGATCTTCATCTTTAATTTCTTCTACAGCATCTTCAAAGGCAAGAAGGCTAGCGACAACCCGTGGGAAGCTACCACATTGGAATGGATCGTGCCGTCACCCCCGCCCCATGAGAATTTCGAGGGCCCATTGCCGGTCGTCCAATGCGGGCCACACGAGTACGGCAACCCCCTGTCCCAGGGGAAGGATTTCATCATGCAGACGGAAAAGGCAATTTGAACCACCAAGTTCACCAAGGGCACCAAGAAGGATAAAAACGCCCCTAATGCTTAGGTTTTCAAAAGACGATAAGTATTTTTAGTTTAATTGATGGTGAAAGATGTTTTTAAAACCCAATCTCTAAGTTGCGCCTTTCTTGGTGAACTTGGTGCCCTTGGTGGTTAAAAAGTCTTGAATGTTCTAAGGAGAAGAAAATGAGCAGTGAAACACTAGCCCCGCACACCGAAACCACTTCCACCGGGTTCCCCTCGGCCCGGCTGGGGATGCTGATCTTCCTGTCCTCCGAAGCCATGATGTTCACCACCCTCATCGCTTCCTACCTGGTCCTCCGGTCCAGCCAGACCATGTGGCCGCCCCCGAACCAGCCAGCCTTGAACGTGACCTTGACCGCCATCAACACCTTTTTCCTTATCTCCAGCAGTTTCACTTTCCATATCGCTGAAATGCAGTACAAGAAGGGATTGCTGGGCAAATTCCTGGGCTGGCTGGGGCTGACCATCCTGCTGGGTGTCCTCTTCCTTAGCATCCAGGCCTATGAGTACACCAACCTGATCAAGGAAGGCCTAAGCCTTTCTTCCAGCACCTACGGTTCGGTCTTCTTCACCCTCACCGGTTTCCACGGCTTCCACGTGTTCGTGGGCGTCCTGCTGATGAACATCGTCTTTTGGAGGGGCAACGCCAAGAACCTCTCGACCAAGAACCACGCCTTCGTGGAGAACGTGGGGATGTACTGGCATTTCGTCGATATCGTCTGGATATGCCTCTTCACCACCCTGTATCTGCTATGAGAACGGCGCGCGCCTTTTTCGGAGCGGCCGCCCTCTGGCTCACCACCCAGTCCCTCTGGGCCTGTCCCCTTTGCGCCGAGGCGCTTAAACGCATCAACGGCGGTCAATTGGTCCGGGGATATTTCTTGGCCTACCTGATCATGGTTCTCCTGCCCATCACGATCGTCAGCTTCTTCGCCGTCACGCTTTACCGCGCCCGTCCCAAACAACCGCCCCAAGAACACTGAAAAGACCTAATAAATATTTAGCCACAGATGAACACGGATAAACACAGATAAAGCAAACGTCTGTAAATGTGAAATTCCAATAATTCTTTCTTTTTTTCCATCTGTGTCTATCAGTGTTCATCTGTGGTTAATTGAAGTTGTTCTTTGTGAAAGGTTCTTATGTTTCCTAAGGAACACGGCGCGTGGAACGCCCTGCTGGTCTCCCTTTTCGCGGGATGGATCGGGCTGGACCAATGGAACCCCGTCGCTTTGGCCGCTACCCTGATCTGGTTTTCAGGTTTCGTCCTTCGGGCGCCTACCCTGACCTTCCTCCAATACCGCAAAGCCGACCAGGCCAAAGCCCGCAAGGCCCTGGTTTTCGCCATCCTCCTTCTTGTGGCCCTGGCCTTTTCAACCCTCTATTTCTTTCGGAACGCTCCCCAGACCGCTCTGAGCCTGGTTCTTTTTCTCGGCCTGCCCATCGGCGTTCTCATCTGCGGTATCGCCGTCATCCGAAGAAACCTAAGATTGGTGATAGTGGAAGTCCTGGGTTTCGCGGGGATTTGTTTATTAGCGCCTGTGCTGGCTCTTTGCTCACCCCTCATTCCTTTGTCCAAGGCTTTTTGGCTTTATGGATTGTTCGGAGGTTATTTCATCCTGGCGATCTTCTATATCAAGGTCCGCCAGAAGTGGGTGGCGCTCATGAAGGACGGCATACACTCGAGTCTGGACTTGAGGATGGAGGATGGGGCGGCACCTTTACTGTTACACGCTCTTTTTGTGGGGGCAGTCTACTGGGCCAACCCCTGGATGGCGCTGGGGCCTCTCTGGGCCTTGGGTCGGGTCCTGGCCGGCGTCATGGGAGGAAAACCAGACCTACCCATCATGCGTCTGGGCGTGAGGGAAATGATCCACTCGCTGGTTTATCTGATCTTGGTGATGGGGGCCTGGAAGGTTATGACGTAAAACAGCCAATTCGAGGATGAAAATATTCTTTTTCGAATGACAAAATTTGGCATATCCTAGAGTTATACGGTTCGATCGGGTTAATTGAAAAATCATATCGTGTTCATCGCGGGCGGCTCATTATGAAAAAGCCGAAGAAGCCCTCCTCAAAAGCTGAACAGGTGGACCTGCCAGGGTTCCGTTCCAAGAATCGTATCCTCTCCTCAGATGAAATTACCGCGCCCACCACCGGAAGCATCACCGGCCCCCGGATCGGATTGGATGTCACCAAAGGGGAAATGGCCGAAACCCGGCTGATCCGTCTGAACCGCCTGTACGCCACCCTCAGCAAACTCAACCAAACCTTCGCCAAGGCTACCGACCGGGAAGCGCTCTTCCAGGAAACCTGTCGACTCGCTGTCGAACATGGGCGGTTCCGTTTCGCTTGGATAGGATTGATCCATCCCATCAGCGACCATGTGATTCCCGCCGCTTTCGCGGGAGAGGAGCAGGGCTACCTGGTGGGTCTCAAGATCGAGTATCTGGACCCGCAACTGGGAGCGGGTCCCACAGGGACGGCTATCCGAGAGGAACGTTGTTATCTTTGCCAGGATATCGCGACCGATCCCCATATGGCCCCCTGGCGGGAGAGGGCCTTGCAACGAGGGTATCGGGCTTCCGCCGCGGTCCCTTTCCGCCAGAATGGGAAGGTGATCGGCGCCCTCACGGTCTACGCGGGGGAAACCCAGACCTTCGAGGCGGAGGAAGAAGCGCTCCTGGTCGAGATAGGGCAGGCGATCTCCACCGCGCTGGACAGCCTTCTCCAACAAACCCAATTGCGGGCGGAGTTGGAAGCGCGGAAACTGATGGAAAAAGATCTTCGTTTCCAGCATCTCATCCTATCCACCCAACAGGAGACTTCCCTGGACGGCATCCTGATCGTGGATAGTAACGGCCAGATCGTGTCCTACAACCACAAGTATCCCGAGATGTGGGGTATCCCAAAGGACCTGCTGGACACTCATTCCAGGGAGAAAACCCTGGGTTGGGCGGCGGAACAGGTAGCGGACCGGGAGTCCTTCCTGCGAAAAATCAAGGAGATCTACGAAACGCCCGAAGCGAAAAGCAACGATGAGATACTTCTCAAGGATGGCCGGACCTTCGAACGCTACTCAGCCCCCATGATCGACGGGGACGGGAAGAACTTCGGGCGGGTGTGGTATTTCCGGGACATCACCGAGGTCAAAAAAGCCGGTGAAGCACTGAGATTGTCCGAGGCCAGGTTCCGGGGCTTGATCGAGAACTCTCATGACATCATCACCCTGATGGATAGGGAAGGCCGCAGGATCTACGAGGGCCCCAGCGTCAAGCGGGTCCTGGGATTCAAGCCGGGTGAAAGGTTTGGAACGACATTCGATAATCACCCGCCCGAGGACGTCCTGTTGTCCCAACCCGCTTTTCGAGAGGCCCTGGCGAATCCGGGAAAACCCATCTACGGGGAATTAAAGGCCATCCGGAAGGATGGGACGCCCATTGATTGCGAGATATACGTCACCAACTGGCTGGATAACCCCGCGGTCCGGGGGATCGTGGTCAATGGAAGGGATGTCACCAGCCGCAAACAAGCGGAGGAGGAACGAAAGTCGCTGGAAGAACAATTGCGGGTTTCGCAAAAGATGGAAGCCATCGGCAGGCTGGCGGGAGGAATCGCCCACGACTTCAATAACCTGCTGGTGGTCATCATGGGCTATACGGAAATGATGCTCAAGGAAACCCAATTGGGGGATCCCCAACAGGAGAACCTGACGGAGGTCATGAAAGCGGCCAAGCGAGCGGCAAACCTGACCAAACAAATACTGGCTTTCGGCCGTAAACAGGTCTTGAGGCCCGTACCATTGGACCTGAACCTGGTCATCGCGGATTTCCAGACCATGCTCCGGCAGGTCCTGGGAGCTGAGATCGAACTGGAACTGAAGCTGGCGCTGGATCTTTCCCAGGTCCTGGCCGACCCCAGCCAGATCGAGCAGGTGCTCATGAACCTGGTGGTCAACGCCAGGGACGCCATGCCCAAAGGGGGCAAGCTTACCCTTTCGACTTCGAACCTGGAGAATAACACGGAGAATGCCGCCGAACACCCGGCCATGGGGTTCGGGGCCTGGGTCATGCTTTCGGTCACGGATACGGGCATGGGGATGGATGAAAAGGTCAAAGCCAAGATATTCGAACCCTTCTTCACCACCAAGGATGTGGGACAGGGAACGGGTCTGGGCCTTTCGACCGTCTACGGCATCGTCAAACAAAGCGGGGGAAGCATCGCGGTGGAAAGTGAACCTGAAAAAGGAACGACCTTTAAGATCTATCTGCCCCGTATCGGGGCGGCGGTTCCGAAGGCCCCGGAGAAGGAAAGACCCGGAAAGTTCTCCTTTGGGACCGAGACCATCCTTTTGGCCGAGGATGAGGCGTCGATCCGGAACATCCTAAAGACCATCCTGGAAAACGACGGTTACAAGGTCCTCACCGCGGGGGACGGGGTGGAAGCTATCGACCTGTGCAAGCGGTACAAGGAGGAGATCCATCTGCTTCTCACTGATGTGGCCATGCCTAAGATGAGCGGCAAAGCGCTCACCCAGGAACTGGCGAAGATACAACCCCGCGCCAAAGTCCTCTTCATGTCGGGTTATTCGGGCACTGAGCTGACCAGCAAGGGAGTGTTAGGCGAAGGCATCCATTACATCGGCAAGCCCTTCACCTTTGAGGATCTGGCGGCCAAGGTCAGGGAAGTTTTGGATGAAAAGTAGCGTGATTTTAAGCGTTGAACAGCTGGTTTAATTTGGTTTCCTCCCTAGCAATGCCCCTTTCCATTCGTTACCTTCTGTCCTGTGTTTGTATGACTTGACCGAAAAAGAGGATCAGTTTGTATTTCATCCATCGTCCCGCTCAATTGAACGACCTTGAAAACGCTTTCGAAAATCTTTCGGAAAGGGTCCTTTATAACGAGACGTCCAAAAAAGAAACCCTGCGTTTCTGGCGTTCGCTGATGGAAAGTGGGTCCTGCGTGACGGTAGTCATTGAGGACCGAGATCTCCCTAAGGGAAAAAGACAGGTGGTATTCGGTTTATCCGTTTTCGTTACCGACAGTTTCGTTAAAGAAGCCCGAAAGGATCTGCCGCCCTTCCTGGGCCTCCAACTTATGGAGAAATGGAAGAAAGGGGAGAAGGCTTTCCTGGAAAGGGAAGAGATCGCTAGGGCCAACGCCGGGGAAGGGCTGAACGCGGCCATTATCCATTACGGATTGGATGGCACCCGTTTGTCGAAAGAGGATGTGTTCCGGGCCATCCAGATGCTCCAGATGCTGGCGGTCCAATACCACGCGGGTTACCAGATCAAGGAACTCTTGAACCAGTATTACGGCCAGGAATGGAAGAAGCTCTTCGACAACAGCGGATTTACCCTGCGGAGGGATTACCGGGAATGCCTGGGTACCCCGGCCCTTCCGGCCAAGATCGCGGCCAAGATCCATCCCCATCTGGTGGGTACCACATTCGCCGAGGCTCTTAACCATCCTGGAACCCGAGCGGCCTATTTTTGCTGCCACGCCATCCCGCCCAGGTTCTTTTTCCTGCCTAGCGAAAAGGAAGTCCTGGGGCGCGCCCTCTTGGGCGAGACGGACGAGGAGATCGGTCTGTCCCTTCATGTTTCCTCCTGGACGGTCAAGAAGCGTTGGCAGACCCTCTACGACAAGGTGATGAAGACGGACCCGGATCTTTTGACCGATCTGCCAGAAGCCTATCGGTCCGAGGGCGGGCCTCAACGCCAGCGCCGGCGGTACTTGTTGGAATATCTGCGGAATCATCCGGAAGAGCTTCGTCCTTATCTGCCAGCCTCCCAGCGGTTGAAAAAAGGGACGCGAGCCTGAACCCCTAGGGAATGTCCAGTTACGTTCGGTAACTTAAGAATTACACTAAAAGTGGATTGTGCCTGCTTCCCCAAAAATGAAAATGACCACTTGGTCATTGTCGCGACCCGGGTGGAACGGTCTTGAAGGACCGAAAAACACTCGGGATCAAAAGGGGGAGAAGTATGAACAAATTTATCGTTGTTTGTTTTGGACTGGTCGTTGGTGTAACGGCTGTCAGCGCCTTCTTAACGGGATGTGGAAGCAGTAATTCAACCAGTCCAGCGCCAGTAACAGTCACGATCACCCAACCGCCGACGCCTGTTTGCGGGGGACAATTGGGTTATGTAACGGTTGGGTCGGGTTACAGCCAGGGCTCCGGTTATATCGAGGCCTACGCGGTCACCTTGGCGGTCGCCTCCAAGACGCTGGATATGGCGATCTATCTGGGGGGGACGGTGAGTGGGAACATTGACCTGATGGTCTATAGCGATAGCGGCGGTTCACCCAATACCTTCATGGACGGCGGAGCTATTACCTCACCTACGGCCAATAGCTGGAATGTCGCGTCATTAACCGGTCAGTCACTCTCGGCGGGAGTCTATTGGCTGGCGGTGGAGAATCAAAATACGGACAGCATGGCTCCCGGGGGCAGCCAAGCTATCAGGAGTTTCCAGGCACCCTATACCTATGGGATTCCTCCCTTGACCATGCCCGCCGGCACGATCAATACCTCCGGCGCTCCCAGGGCGATCCTATTGGATACGACCTGTAATTAATAGTATTGAAAGAACATCGCCTTCTCGCTCCGCCCGTTTAGGGCGGGGCGGTAAAGGCCTGGCCGGATATTGGATTATTTAGTTATTTATAGGAAAAGGCTTTTTTTGTGGCAGGTTGATGGATGCTTAAATGCACCGTTTCCCCCACCTTGCGGGTGGAGATATTCCACCGATAGGTGCAAGTGCCGTTCTCGCCCGAGCCGGTAAAAAGTCCCGGAACATTCTCCACTGGTTTTCCAGTTTGAAGAGTTTGGTTGACGGAGTTACGGATGACGCATTGGGAACAGTAAGGGGTTTCCCCGCATCCCTCGCCCAGGCTGGCGTTCCGGCAATCCAAAAATTCCCCGCTGAGCAAGCCATAGGGGCGGATATTGGACATCTCCACCGTCCGGCGGGCCGGCCTATTACAGGCCACCACCCGGACATCCCCGTTGAAGACCATGATTGGTTCCTCGAAACGGTCCAGGTGTTCGCTTAAGGAGACCCCTCCATATTCAGCGATGTACTGGTCGCCGCATTCGGGGCAAAGGGTGGGTCCAAGGTCGGGGTCGGTATGGAAGGACTCGCAACCGATCAATTTTTGGCAATTCGAACAGAGGATACTCATAGGGCACTTCCTTGGACTGGATTCTCCCCGTTTCTCCCCTGCCAGCTATTATCCCCCAATGGCGGGCGGCAGGTCATAAATATTAAAAATTCTAATCAGCCCGGCGGAAGGGGTTTGTCCGCCAGCATTTGTGTTGAGGCCTCAAGCCGAAACACTTGTTTAATGGTACCGGGCCATAGATGTTAAGGCCCGGTGCGGACACTGGGAGAACAACGGAATAAGGGGTACCCATTTTGTCCAGCCGCTGGACAAATGCTAACGCACCCGACAATTAATGGACTTCTTACCAAGGGTCCGGCCCAGGGGGACTAATATAGATGGTGGTTGGGGGGAGATCTGAAACTTGAAAGGAGTTGTTATGGGTAACGAGGAAAAGCATCATTGCAAAGGGAGGGGCGGGATGCACAACGGGACCATTTATGGGATGGGCTTCATCGGGGCGGCGGTCTATTTCATCCAGCAGGCGACAGGCTTCTGGATGGGGGCACTAGGGGTTCTGAAGGCGATGGTATGGCCTGCTGTGTTGATTTATAAGGTTTTTGAAATGATGAAGATATAGGGAAGGAAGTCAAAACCCAGAAAGTTCATTAAATTCAAGGCCCTCTGGGTTTTCGCCTGGGCATCGTGTTAAGTTCGGTTCCTAAACTCGCAGTAGGGAGGAGCCGGCATGGATATCGTTTATTTCAAAAAAGTGTTCGAATACGACCATTGGGCCAATGAAAAGGTCTTGGCCGCCTTGGAGGCGATGCCTGAGCCCCCGGAAGAAGCCATGAAGAAGATAAGCCATATCCTGATGGCTAAATCCGTATGGTTGTCCCGGTTAACGGCCATCGGGTTCACGCCCGAACTGAACAAGATGCTGACCATACCCGAGTGCCGAAAATTGAACGGGGAACTCAAGGCGATATTCGATGGCTATTTCGCCGGCCTGACGGAAGAAAAATTATCCGGAAAGATCGCCTATAAAAATCTCAAAGGCGAGGGTTATGAATCGTTCCTTTCCGACATATTGACTCAATTGATGACCCATGGACCTTACCACCGCGGCCAGATCGCCAGCTTGATCAAGAAAGCGGGCGGGACACCCGTTTCGACCGATTACATCGGATTCGTGCGGGAACAAGAGAATGAAAAAGTAGATAAGTCTTAGTAATTTAACTTTGGCAACTTTTGGTGTCGTCCTATTTCCCCCTCTGTGCTAAAGCACTATACTGTTCTCATTATTTTAATTTCATATGAGGAACAGCATGAAAGAGGGGGACTAAGGGGGAGTTAGTCTTTTTAAACCGCATCACCAACGCCTAATACCCCCTTCTCCCCTTTTTCAAAGGGGGAATAGTCGCAGGCGACGTACCTTTTCGAATTTGCCAAAGTTGAGTTAGTAATTTTTAGTTCGAACACCCCACATTCCACGGTAGTAAACTAAGTCGGCCCACAATACGGGTTTAAGAAATCCCATTTGATCCAACTTTAGGAGTCCTTATGAAACTGTGGAAACAATTAATGCTAACTTTTGTGGTCTTACTGTCTTCGGTGTGGATGTCGTCTGGTACCGCTGTGGCTATTTCGGATAAGACTGAAAACAAAGTATTAACTGACAAAGGAATCGTTGAGGGCAAGACCAGCGCGGATTCCAAGATCCGAATCTTCCTGGGCATCCCTTACGCCGCGCCGCCCGTGGGCGATCTTCGATGGAAAGCGCCCCAACCTGCCGACAACTGGAAGGGTGTGCTGAAGGCCACCCAGTTCGGCCACCGCCCCATGCAGGGGCACATTTGGGATGACATGATCTTCCACGACCCGGGCCCCAGCGAGGATTGCCTGACCCTGAACGTCTGGACGCCCGCGGAAAAACCTGACGAGAAACTTCCGGTCATGGTTTGGATCTACGGCGGGGGACTGATCGCCGGAGGCACTTCCGAGGCCCGGCAGAACGGCGAGAACCTGGCCCACAAAGGCGTTGTGGTGGTCAGTTTCAACTATCGGCTGGGTGTCTTCGGCTTCCTGGCCCATCCGGAATTGACCGCTGAAGCGGGCGGTTCCTCGGGCAACTACGGTCTATTGGACCAGGTTGCGGCCCTGAAGTGGGTGAAACAGAACATCGCCGCTTTCGGCGGTGATCCGGGTCAGGTGACCATCTTCGGGGAGTCGGCTGGTTCTTTCTCCGTTTCCGCGCTCATGGGGTCGCCCCTGGCGAAGGGGCTGTTCCTGAGGGCCATCGGCGAGAGCGGGGCCCTGTTCGGCGCCAACCGCGAGGGAAAACCCCTGGCAAAAGCCGAGGAGGAGGGCGTCCAGTTCGCGCGATCGTTGGGCGCTAAGAGCCTGAAGGAACTCAGGGCCAAAACGGCCGATGAATTGCTGAAAGCCAGCCTGAAACCGGGGCACATCCAGTTCGGGGCGGATATCGACGGGACATTCCTGCCTGAGGGTTTGGATAAGATCTACGGCGCTGGTCAACAAAGCCATGTCCCGCTCCTGGCGGGTTGGAACGCTGACGAGGGGAACTATTCCTGGGTCTTGAAGGGCGAGCCGACGAAAGAAAATCTGGAAAAATTGGCGAAGGAACGTTTCGGGGACAAGGCCCAGGCTTTCCTGGGACTCTATGGCGGTGAAACGGAGACCGAGATCAAGCGGGCCGTCGGGGATTGGGCGGGGGACCAGTTCATCGCCTTTTCCACCTGGAAATGGATCGAGGCGCAGAGGGCCACAGGCAAGAAACCCGTTTACCGTTACGAGTTCGACCAGGCCTTGCCTCCGGCGGAAGGAAAGAAAGAATCGCCGGGCGCTTACCATTCTTCCGAGATCGAGTTCGTTTTCGGGGTCCTGGCGTCCAAGAAGCTTCCCTGGAGGCCGGAAAACCAAACCCTGTCCGACCTGATGATGACCTATTGGACCAACTTCGCCAAGACGGGAGACCCCAACGGCCCCGGATTGCCCCAATGGCCGGTCTATAAAGCGAAGACCCATTACCAAGTGATGCATTTAAGCGCCGATCCCCAGGTGAAGCCGGACAACCACCGGGACCGTTATCTGTTCCTGGAAAAGTTGGACGCCAAGAAATAGCCAAGCAAAAGGGAGCCTTAGCGTGACCGTTCGAACCGTCAAAAGATGTCCCTGGCCCGGGACCGAAGACCGCCTAATGATCGACTACCACGATAAGGAATGGGGCGTCCCGGTCCATGACGATCGGAAGCTATTCGAGTTCCTCATCCTGGAATCCTTCCAGGCGGGGCTTTCCTGGCGCGTTGTGCTTCGTAAAAGGGAGAATTTCAGGAAGGACTTCGCCCGCTTCGACTATAAAAAGGTCGCGCGGTTCAAGGCGAAGGATGTGGCCAGGCTGATGAAGGACGCTGGCATCGTACGCAATAGGGCCAAGATCAAGGCGGCCATCAACAACGCGGCCCGGTTCATGGAAGTCCAAAAGGAATTCGGGTCCTTCGCTTCCTATATGTGGGGTTGGGTCAAGAACCGGACCATCGACCACAAGATCAAGACCATGAGGGACATCCCCGCCGTGATCCCGGAGGCGGAAGCCTGGGCGAAAGACCTGAAAAAACGCGGGTTCAAGTTCCTCGGCCCGACCGTCATCTATGCCCACATGCAGGCGGTCGGCATGGTGAACGACCACGTGACCAATTGTTTTTGCCATTCGAAAAAAATCAAAAATTAGCCACAGATTCATGGGATGAATGGGATATTTGAAAATTGTGGATGACACCCATATATCCCCCTCTGTGCTAAAGCACTATACCGTTCTCATTATTTTAATTTCATATGAGGAACAGCATGAAAGAGGGGGAGTGAGGGGGAGTTAGATTTTTGGACTACCTCGGCAACGACTAATACCCCCCTTTTTCAAAGGGGGGAACAACTATCTTCGCGGCAAGTTACAGGTTTGCGGCCTAAAAATCTTCTCGCGAGGTGAAGATTTGGCAGGTTAGTGATACAGAACCGTGTTGAGGTGTTTTTAATAAACCTCGACCCGGTTAGTTTAGGAAAAAAAGTGTAAGCCTCAAGGTGGGGGCGGGATCACCAGCGGGGACGTGTCGGGTGTGGCGGTGGGCGTGAAGGTGGGCAGAGCGGTAAAGATGGGTTTGGCCCCGCAATCCTTGTTCACCGAGACCGAGAAGCTCTTGCTGGTGAAGGGGACGCCGTCTTTCTTCATTTCGTTGCCCACCTCGACCGCGTATAGGTACCAGGAAGGCTTCAAATAACCCCGGGCCTGGGAATCGTCGAAAAAGGGCTTGAGGTCCAGGTTCTCGACCGAGGTCATGGGCGGGTTGGGCAGGTACGCGACGTATTGATGATGATCCCCGGCTTCGTCCATGAATTGCCAAACTTCCCAATCCATCCCGTCGATCGTCACAGGGCCCAGGTCGTTCTTCCATCCGTTGGTGTTCCGGTAATCGATCCAGATCATCAGCTCAAGCCCGCCCTTGAACCCGCTGGGCCCGCAGGTGTTATCGGGACAGAACCAAATGTCATAGGCCGCGTCCCAAGCCCCGGTGTTGGTGGGCTGGAAACTCCAGCTGCTATTCACGCATTTCAGCGAGCTGACCTGGGCCGGCAGGTCGCTGTTGGGACTGACGCTCCCGAAGGCGCTGCCGTAGAGTATCGAAGGGTAGGACGCCACCGAATAGCCGCAGTCGAAGGTTCCCTTGGTCACGGTGTAGGAACCGGTCTGGTCGTCCACGCTCAAGCATTGGGCGCCGGGGCACTTGTCCTGGTTCCAATAGTCGGTCTGGACGATGTAATTCCCGACGGTCACGCCTTGATAACGGGCACAGGTTTCCACCTTGCCGCCGAAGGCCTTCGGGGAAAAAAGCAAAAGTCCGGCGATCAGGCCCGCCAGAACCAGGGCTGTCCAGAATGATAGGCTTTGATAGAGTTTGCGAGTTTCCATGTGGATATCCTTCATGCTGTCAGTATACCGTCGATCGATTCCGGTCCATTGGACGAAAGGATCGGGCGATAGTGTCGTCCGGTCTGGGTTTTAGGTCTCTATATTAGACAGAAGGGAAGAAAAGGGTGACGGTGGTCCCCTGGGAGGGAACGCTGAGGATCTCCACGGTCCCGCCATGCAGGTCCATGATGCTCTTCACGATGGAAAGCCCCAACCCCGTCCCGCCGGACGAGGGAGCGCGCGAGGGATCCACCCGGTAGAAACGGTCGAAGACCCGGGAAAGCTGGTCCGGGGGAATGCCCCTTCCGGTGTCCGAAACCTCGATGACGGCTTTTCCCGCGGCGGACGCGGCCTTTAAAAGGATCGTCCCGCCGGAAGGGGTATGTTTCAGGGAATTCTCCACCAGGTTGCCCACCGCCCTTTGGAATAGGGAACGGTCCAAGTTCGCCCGTAAATCATCCGGCGCCTCCACCCGCAAGACGATGCCCGATTCTCCCGCCGAAAGGCCGTAAAAGTCATGGAGCAGGCCCAATTCTTTCTTGAGGTCCAGCTCTTCCCGCCGGATCTGGGTCTGGGGGTCTTCCGCCCTGGCCAGGAACAGAAGGCTGTCGATGAGGTTGGAAAGACGCTGGTATTCTTCCAGGGAGGAACCCAGCAGGTCCTGATATTCGCTTGGCGGACGTTCCTTGCTCAGGACCACTTCCGCCTCGCCCCGCAGGTTCTGGAGGGGTGTGCGAAGCTCGTGGGCGATGTCGGAGCTGAAACGGGAAAGTCGGGCAAAGGAATCCTCCAGACGGTCCAGCATGTCGTTGAAAGTACCGGCCAGGTCGGAAAGTTCTGAGGGAAGCCCGGACCGGTCCAGGCGCTCATAGAGGGTGCTGGACCCGATCCGCGCGGCGGTATCGGCGATCTTCCGGACGGGCCGGATGCCCCGATGGGCGATCCAATAACCGACCAAGGCGCAGGCTAAAAGGCAAAACCCAAGTACTTTGAAAAGTTTTTTCCGGAATTTTCTAAGGATATCCTCATCCGATTCCATGTCGATGGCCATCTGGACATTGACGTTCGGGCGGATATATCCAGGCCAAAGACCTTGAGCCGATAAAAGCCGGAAGGGTCGTCCGTCCTGGGAATGGATCGTTGAATTCCAACTGGTTGGGGAACCTGTGGAAAATAAAGTGATGGGCAAGGTTTGTGACATCCCGGGAGTCTCGGTCAAGACCTTGTCCCCGTCCAAGATACGAGTCCAGAAAGAGGTCGTCCGGTACCACTTGGGTGTTTCCCCCACGAACTGCTGGAGGTCATTCAGGTCATCAGGGTTCTTTTTCATATAGGCGGTCAAACTTTGGAAATTCTCGGAAAGAAGATGGTCATTCTCGTGGTCCAGACCGTCGGAAAGGGCTCGGTAAAGAAAACCGGAGGCTGTCAAGAGCAATAGGAAGGCGGACAGGGTGTACCAGAGGGTCATGCGGGCCGCGAGAGAATCGAGCCAAACCATTTTTTCTTTTTTAACCACGATCTTCGAGGACATAGCCTACCCCCCGGACCGTATGGATCAGCTTCCGCTTGAAGGGATCATCCACCTTGGAGCGAAGGCGGCGGACATGGACATCCACCACATTGGTGCCGCTGTCAAAATTCATGTCCCAAACTTGTTCCGCCAGGTGGGTCCGGGAAAGGACATCCCCGGTGCGGGAAGCGAGCAGATATAGAAGGGAAAATTCCTTGGGGGTGAGGTCGATACGCTTGCCGGACCTTTGGGTCTTGTGACGGAGGGGGTCGATGTCCAGGTCGGCGATCTTGAGGAATTCCGAAGCTTGGGATTGGCCCCTTCTCAAGAGGGTACGCACCCGGGCCAGGAGTTCCACGAAGGCGAAGGGCTTCACCAGATAATCGTCCGCTCCCGATTCCAGACCTTTCACCCGGTCCTCCACGGCGTCACGAGCGGTCAAGAAAAGGATGGGGAATCGGTGTCCTGAATTTCGCAGGTCCTCCAGGATGGACCAGCCGTCCTTGCCCGGAAGCATGACATCCAGGATGAGCAGGTCGTAACCTCCCACCTTGGCCATATGAAAACCTTCCTCGCCGTTCTCCGCGCCGTTGACCGCATATCCGTTCTCGGTCAAACCCTTGGCCAGATAGGCCATGGTCTTGGGCTCGTCCTCGATGATCAAAATTTTCATGGGTGTATGTAATTTCATATGGAGGGAAGTAGCAAGTTAAATGCGGATTAATAAAAAAGGGCGATCGAAACTAGGAAAGAGGGAACAATCCAAGAGACAAACACTTTGTTTGTTCCAGAATTTTACGATATCCGTCCCCGACAAATTCAGATCATTTTTTTCGCTTTCCGGATAAGTCGTTGAAAAATAAACGGAACTCCAAAGTTACTCTTGGTAACTGTCCGGGCGAAAGCGATCAGCGTTATAAACTTTGGAAATTTTTTCGTTCGTGGAAATGACATGACAATGACGGCAAGATGACGATTTCTTCATCGTATCGTTACGTTCATTTTATTTCTCCGCAACAACTAAAGAATTAAAAACCATTAAACTCCCGGCGTTCAGTGAGGGTTCCCCAAAGAGCCCTTGCGCGTGGGACCTCGAAAGGGGTTCTATTTTTTTCAGTTCGAGAAAGGAAGTGTTTATGCGGATCAAGAGGTTCGGCTCCATTCTTTCAACGCAGGTGTTGTTCACCCTTTTCTTTTTGATGTTCGCTCCCATCGCGAAAGCGGACATGGCGACGACCGCTCCCGCCGACGCGCAATCCAACACTCTGTCGGCTTCCGTGACGGGCGTTTCCGAACTCCCGGAGGTCACGGTCAAGGCCCACGGCATCGACCAGGCCCAGTCCTTCGATGAGATGCACAACTCACTCAATAAAGTGAACATCCTTTCCCAGGACCAGATCGACCAGACGCCGGCCAAGACCGTCGCCCAGGCGGCCCAGCAATTGCCGGGCGTCGGGGTCCAGCATGACACGGGTGAGCCCCGCTACATCTCGATCCGCGGGACGGACTCGACCCTGGATATCATCACCTTCAATGACACGCTCATCCCTTCTTATGACGACTCCACCAGGTCGGTGGACCTGGACGACATCCCGGTCGCTTTGGTAGGCGAGGAAGAAGTTTTCAAGACCATCCTGCCGAACATGGACGCCCAAGGCGTCGGCGGCCAGATGAACCTCATCCCGAAATCGGCCTTCGATTATCCCGGCAGCTTCCACGAGATCAAGGCCCAAGGGGGCTATGTTCCGGAGCGCAATGAACCCACCGCCATGGGGCAATTGACCTGGGGCGAGACCATGAGCCTGGGGGGCCAAGCCAAGCTGGGGTTCCTCGTGACGGGCTCCTATGAGTATGAGAGATTCGGCATCGACGACCTGGAAGAGACCTACACTCCGGCCGGTTCGGGACAATTGGGGTTGAACTCCATCAACGAGTATGACTTCCAATATTACGACTACGAGCGTGACCGCGCGGGGATCGGCGCCAACATCGACCTCTCGGCCGATAAGGACAACAAGTATTTCGTGAACATGATGTACAGCGGTTATGACGAGTACCGCAGGCCCAAATACACCACTGCCTGGTCAGGTCTCGACGCCGTCCCGGGCAATAACGCCACCTTGAACGCCAACGGAAGCTTCACGATCGATACCAGTGTCAACGGGGAAGTGGATGATAAGGTCAGCTATGAGTTGACCCAGTACCGCACCCTGGGCCTGGGGGTCGGGGGCGATAACAACCTCGGCGGTTTCGACCTGGATTATAAAGCCACCTATTCCTTCGCCGACTCCAACGTGCCCTGGCACTACGGTTACAAATTCAAGAACGGTAATCTCTCGGGATTGCTGACCTATAACAACTCCACGAACAACGGCGATAGCCCGTCGTTCGACGCCAGCCAAGTGACCGGGCAGAACGATCCGACCCAATTCACCTTGAAGAGCTTTACGGATGAACAATGGGTCTACAACGTGAATCTCTATGGGCTCAAAGCCGACGGCAAAACCGATATGGACTTGGGCGGCGGCGACAAAGGCACCCTTCAATTCGGGGCCCGCGGGAATTTCAGCTACGCCAATTACACCGATATGAACTTCTCACCAACCTCGTTGCTGAAACCGACAATGGCTGCGTTTAGCCCCACCACTCTCCCGAACTTCTATCCGGGGGATATCTATAACATGGGGCCAGTCCCAAGCATGACGGCGTTGTTGAATCTGCTTAACGCCAGCACAAGCCCCTATGCCGGCCCCATGACCCAGACCGATCCAGTGGCGGACCAAGCTTTGGATTGGGATTCGTATGAGAACGTGATCGCGGGTTACGCCATGTATACCCTCAACCTGGACAAATTGACGGTAATGGGCGGAGCGAGGATCGAGGGCACCCACATCAAGTACGACTGGTATAATTCGTTCACGGATTATCCAACCGATAAACACGAAGCGGCTTCCGCGGCTGTTTCGACGGGGACCATCGACTATACCAACATCCTGCCGAGTTTGGGATTGAAGTATGTGTTCGATCCTTCGATGACAGCCCGTCTCAACTATTCGGAGACCCTGGCCCGACCGACCTACAACCAGTACATTCCTTCGCCCACGCTGGGCCAGAATCAAAACGGGGGTACTTCCTCGGCGGACCCGGTCGTCAACAATACTTATGGCAATCCGAACCTGAAACCGATGGTCTCGGATAACATCGACCTCTCTTGGGAACTCTATCCCCAGAAGGCCGCCATCCTGGCGGTTGATGGGTTCTACAAAAGCCTCACGAACTACTTCGAGGCGGATTACACCCAACTCGTCAACTCGGGCGGGGTGACCAATAACATCACCTATTCGAACATTCCCAATTCGTATATCTATGGGATCGAATTCCAATATCAACAGCAATACACCATGCTGCCCGATCCATTGGATGGCCTGGGTTTCCGGGGTTCCGTTTCCAGGATGTGGTCCCAGGGCGAGACGTCTCCCGGGGTCAATACCGAACTCCCCAGTCAGTCCGACCTCATCTTCAACACCGGTATCTTTTACAAAAAGTACGGTTTTACGATCGATGTCGGTGGTTCCTTCACGGGCAAGAACCTGTCCTTGGTCGGGGACGCGGCCCTGCCGGGTTCCTTGGGCGGACCGGTGCCGAACGTTTACTATGACGATTACTTCCAGATCGACGCGAAGGTCAAATACGCCATCTCCAAGGACGTCACGGTTTACGCCGAAGGGGATAACCTGAATAACGAGCCGCTCCGTTATTACCAGGGGAGTTCCAACCTTCCGATCCAGAACGAGTACTACGGGCCGACCTTTGATGGCGGCTTGGTGGTCGACTTCTAGCAGGCTGGTGTAAAAAGGGCCACAAAGCAGCCTGCGACCCCAAAGATTCCGCAGGAATCGTGGGGTTACCGCAAATGCCTTCAGCTGAAAAAGTCCGTTCTAGGGACTTTTTCAGCAAGGTGCGAGGTAATTGGTAACAGTCGTTAGGGGGATTTGATCTAGACCCCCGGCCAACCCAGCACGGTTTCGGTTTCAGGGACCGAAACCGTGTCCGGGTTTTGGCCATTTATGTGAAAGTGTTATCGCTTCAAAAATCCAATAATTAAAAAGGGGAGTTTTAGATGAACACGATATTCATGCATATGGCCCTGGTGGGTGACACCTGGGTCATTCTTTTATTGATCATCGCCAGCGTGGTTTCCATCGGGGTCATGATCGAGCGTTGGCTGGTCTTCCGGAAGAACCGGGGCGACGTGGCCACCTTGATGGACGGCTTGGCCGAATGCCTGGAAAAACATGATGTGCCCGGGGCGGTGGAGATAGCTGAAAAAAGCCCAAGGGTCGAGGCCCGGGTGGCATTGGCGGGTTTGAAGAGCTTTCCGAAGGGCGCGGCGGCCGTGGAAGAGGTCATGGCCTCCCGTTGGCTGAGGGAAAAGCTGGAGCACGAGAAATACCTGATCATCTTGGGCACCATGGGTAATAACGCGCCTTTCGTCGGCCTTTTCGGGACGGTCCTGGGCGTCATCAAGGCCTTCAACGACCTGGGACTCACGGGCCAAAGCGGCGTCTCGGTGGTCATGTCCGGTATCTCGGCGGCCTTGATCGCCACGGCCTTCGGTATCCTGGTGGCCATCCCGGCGGTCATCGCCAACAACTTTTTCTTGACCCGCTTGGGCGAGATCCAGACCAACACGGACAGTCTTTCCCGAGTACTCCTGGCTTACCTCAAGCAAGAAAAGGCCAAGTAATGCTGCCGGGCTCCAACAACAGCAACCTGGTCACGGGCATCAATGTCACCCCCCTGGTGGATATCACTTTGGTGCTATTGATCATTTTCATGGTGACGGCCACCTTCATCAGCGAGCAGGCCTTTCAGGTGAACCTGCCCAAGGTGGTCAAGGAGGAAAAGGCCCCCCATCCCGCCCTCGTGGTGACCGTGGGCCCCAAGGGAGAGCTCAAGTACAACCGCAATGACATCGAACTGGGGGACCTGACCCGGCAAATGGCGGTCGAGTCGGGCGTGGACCCGGAAGTGAAGGTCATCGTCAAGGCGGACAAGTCGATCACCTACGAGAATCTGGCGCGGGTCCTGGACGCGGTCAAGCTGGGCGGGGTCCAAAAGGTCGCCCTGGCCATGGAACGCAAATAGTGGAACGTCTTTTCAAATGGCTGCGGGAAAACCGCCTTTCCGGCGGCATGCTGATATCGACCATTTTTCACCTCTCCGTTTTTGGGGTCGCGATGGGCATCATCGCCTGGGGGGAAGCCCACGCTGAGTTCCGCATGGATGTGGAGCAAAGCAGCGCCCCTCTTTTGACTTTGGTCGCCAAGCTTCCGCCCCCACCCGAGCCCTGGGTGCTGGCTAAAAAGGGAAAGAGTCCCCCTCCGCCGGTCCAGCCCACGCCCACTCCCGAGCCGGAGGGAGCGGTCACCGCCAGCCGCCAGCCATCCTGGGTGGGTGGCATGATCGGCGAGGAAGATTATCCGGTCCAGATGAGGAAAGAGAGGAAGGAAGGCCGGGTCATCGCGGAGCTGCTTATCGATGTCGCGGGATACGTGAGAGCGGTCAGCATCATGCAGGGGGCCGACCCCTCGTTTGACGCGGTGGTGCTTGAAAAGCTGAAGAACGGCGCGGTTCCAGCCGGCCCTGGATAAATACGGCCAGCCCATGAACTGCCGAGTGCGGATACCGATCTCTTTTAAACTGAATTGAGTGTCTTATTGTCGAGTTTCCAGGAGCGATGTTTGAATGAAGCGTCTGCCTATTCGCAAAGCGTACTTTGATCCGGACTTTCGTCAGTTGGTTGGTCGCATCGTCTCCCCCTCTGAAAGAGGGGGAACAAGGGGGAGTTAGTTTTTCCTGACTATTTCAGCAATGACTAATACCCCCTACCCCCCTTTTTCAAAGGGGGAACCATCCGTAAGATGCGTTTTGCGGATAGGGGATTATAAAGCAGGTTGAAAAAGGCGGATGAATCGTCAGAATGTCGAGCGGATGATGTTAAAAAAGAGGGGGTAAATGATGCGGAAAATAATGGCTTTATTGGTGCTGGGCATCTCGCTGGTCTGGGTTGGCGGTCTATACGCGCAGGAAGCCGGCAAGAGCGGGTACAAGATATTGCAAAGCGTCCCCCTGCCGGGAGACGGCGGATACGATTTTCTCACCGTGGACAGCCAGAACCGCCGGGTCTATATCACCCATAACAACAGCGTTCAAGTGGTCGACGCCGACACCTTGAAGCTGATCGGCACCGTCGAGAACGTTCCCCATCCCCACGGCGTGGTGGTCCTGTCCGACCTGAACAAGGGTTACGCCAGCAGCGGTGACCCGGGAAGCGTGGTGGTCTTCGACCTGACGACCTTCAAGCATTTGGCGGAGATCCCGACCTCTAAGGATTGCGACGTCATCCTCTACGACAAGCCTACGGGAAAGGTCCTGACCTTCAACGGCGACAGCCATAACGCCTCGGTCATCGACCCCACCACGGATAAGCTGGTCAATACGGTCGCCCTGGACGGGGGGCCGGAAGTGGCGGTTTCCAACGGCAAGGGCCTGATCTTCGACAACCTGGAAAGCGCGAGCGAGGTCCTCAAGATTGACGCCAAGACCATGAAGGTCCTGAAAACCTGGCCCTTGGCCCCGGGCGAATCCCCCTCGGGCCTTTCCATGGACGTCAAGAACAACCGCCTCTTCAGCGGCTGCCATAACAAGAACCTGGTGGTGATGAACGCCAAGACCGGCAAGGTCATCCAGGCCCTGCCCATCGGCGACCATGTGGACGGTACGGCTTTCGATCCGGATTCCCAGAACGTGTTCAGCTCCAACGGCGACGGGACCTTGACGATCATCCATGAGGATTCCCCGAATAAGTACACGGTCCTGGAACAGCTTCCAACCGAGCCGGGAGCCAAAACCCTCGCCCTGGACGCCAAGACAGGGCGGGTGTTCCTCACCGTGGCCAAGCGGTCAGCGCCGCCCACGCCTACGAAAGAGGACCCCAAACCCCGCGGCAAGACCATACCCGGGACATTCCATTTGCTGGTCGTAGGGAAGTAATTTTTCGTTGAAAGGGCCGTCCTATCAAAGGGCGGCCCTTTTTTCAAATCCGATCGGGAGAATCTTTTGCCGACCAAAAAAGTTAAAAATAAACCCAATATAAAAAAGAAAACGGCCGAAAGTATCTTGAGCAAAGTTCCCGAGGTAACCCTTCTCTTTTGGATCATCAAGATCGCCGCCACCACCCTGGGAGAGACTGGCGGGGACATGGTCTCCATGTCCATGAACCTGGGCTACCTGGTGGGCACGGCCATTTTCGCCTTCATTTTTCTCATCGCCGTCGTCATCCAAATGAGGGCCAAGGCCTTCCATCCTTATATCTATTGGTTCACCATCATCGCCACCACTTCCGTGGGAACCACCCTGGCGGATTTCTGCGACCGGTCGCTTGGTATCGGCTACGCGGGCGGGTCCTCGATCCTTTTCATCCTGCTGATGGCCTCGTTATTCACCTGGTACAAGACCCTGGGTACGGTAGCCGTGGATTCGGTTTCCGAGCCGAAATCGGAGATATTCTATTGGGTCACCATCATGTTCTCCCAGACCCTGGGAACCGCCCTGGGGGATTGGACCGCCGACTCCGAGGGTATGGGTTACCTGGGGGGAGCGACCCTTTTCGTGATCTTACTGGCTGTGGTATTCGCCCTTTACAAGTGGACCAAGATCTCGCGCACCATTCTTTTCTGGTCGGCCTTCATCCTCACCCGTCCCCTCGGGGCGGTCCTGGGAGACTTTCTGGACAAGCCGCTTGATCACGGGGGATTGAACTTCAGCCGTTACACGGCCACGGCTGTCCTGTTCCTATTTATCCTGGCCTGCGTGCGTTTCTTCGAGCATCGGGCGGCCAAAAAAAGCCATTGATCTAGCTCTGAATTAACCCAAAGAGGTCCTGTCGATCCCATTGAGATTTGCAAACAATGAAGGCCATGGGCTTAAGATATGGATGGGCAGAGTTTGATATTTGCGCAGGAGGGTTTTATATGGTCAAGAACCCAGTTGGAATATTTTTGACATTCATTATATTACTGGCCCCTGGGAATTTAGTCTTCGCTCGGGGGGTATTGGGATCGGTGCCCGGTTCCCCAGAGTATGACAAAGGGGCCCAAGCCCTGGTCGATCACGATTATGTCAAGGCCATGAAATGGTTCAAGATCTCGGCCCATTGGGGTTATTCGGACGCGGCCCGATGCGTGGGCGTCCTGTACGAAAAGGGTCAGGGCGATCATCAGAGCTATAGCAGCGCCTATCATTGGTACAAAAAAGCCGCTGAACTGGGGAACGCCGATGCCTTTGTCTGTATCGGTCTGCTGTACGAGAATGGTCTGGGACGCCATAGGAGTTACCCCAAAGCGATGGCTTATTACCAGGAGGGCGCGAAGCGGGGAAGCGTGAGCGCCTATAACTCCATCGGGAAGATGTACGCCAACGGGGAGGGGGTGGCCTCGGACTATCAGCAGGCTATAGTATGGTTCAAAAAATCAGCGAACCAGGGCGACCCCACCAGCGAGAATTTACTGGGTTCCTTTTATGTCCTCGGGCAGGGCGTTACCCAGGACTATCCGCTAGCCTTCAAGTATTTTCAACATTCAGCGGACAAAGGAAACTCGGACGGATGCAACTCCCTCGGCTTGATGTACTACATGGGCGAAGGGGTACCCCGGGACTACTCACGGGCCTATCAATGGTTCAAGAAATCGGCGGACCAGGGCAACGCGAGAGGGGAAAATTTGCTAGGTATTCTTTATGAGTACGGGCAGGGAGTCGCCCAGGACAAACAACAGGCGATGATCTGGTTCCAAAAATCGGCCGATCAGGACAATTCGGATGGCAGGGATAATCTGAATGAACTTAAAAAAAGAATGCCATCGCCCAAGTGATATGAGTGTTTTGGTTGCCCCGTTCGAGATGAACAACTGGCGTTTATTTCGATGGGTCCTTTTTCTGTTGATCAGCCTGGGATGGACCACTTTGGGTTGGGCGGGACCGCCATTCGAGACGGACGATCCGGAGCCGCCTGAACTTGGCCATTGGGAGATATTCTTGGGAGCCACCGCCCTTCAGGTCCAGAATGACCTCTCCGGCACCGCCCCTTTTTTGGCGGTGAATTGGGGAGGGTTGCCCGATACCCAATTCAGCCTGACCGAACAGGCCGCCTTTAATTCTCCCGCTGGTCTCAACTCCGCTTACGGTTATGGGGATACCCAACTGAGCGTGAAATACCGGTTCCTCCATGAAACCGAGGGGACGCCTCAGGCGGCCGTTTTTCCCCAGGTCGATCTGCCTACGGGCGACTCCGGGAAGGGGTTGGGCGCGGGGCAAGTCCAGTTCTTACTGCCCCTCTGGCTCCAAAAAAGCTGGGGGCCCTGGACCAGTTTCGGGGGTGGGGGCTATTGGATCGATCCGGGACCTGGGAATAAGAATTGGGTTTTCCTGGGTTGGGCTATCCAACGGGACCTTTCCTCCCGCTTCTCCCTGGGTGGCGAGATCTTTTACCACAGCGCCAGCGCCAATGGCTTGAGCGACAATATGGGGTTCAATGTGGGGGGGATCATCAATTTCGACCCGGTGAACCACCTGGTTTTCTCCGCGGGGAGGGACCTGCTCCAGAGCGGGAACCATTTCACGGGATTTTTGGCCTATCGATGGACCTTCCCGGGGGAAGAATAGAAACCTCGATCGCCTATCCGCAAAGCACATCTTACAGATGGTTGTACCCCCTTTGAAAAAGGGGGGTAGGGGGTATTAGTCGTTATTCGGAGCAGTGTAGCAAGGCTAACTCCCCCTTGTTTCCCCTCTTTCATGCTGTTCCTCATATGAAATTAAAATAATGAGAACAGTATAGTGCTTTAGCACAGAGGGGGAGAGGGTGCAACCAGCGAATTGGCAAAATTTCAACTTAAAGTGCTCTTTGCGAATATGCATAAAGGGTTTGGATTAAGATTCCTTAATCCAATCGCAACCATCAGGATATGAATCGTTAACACCGAGGTAACGCCGAGTGGTCAAAGTCATTGAAATGAAAAAAGGGGGGGGAAAAGTGAAATTTTTTCAAACTTTCTTAAGCGTTCTTTTCACGTTAGGAATTCTGGGGGTTCTTGGACTAAATTCCCCGGCCCAATCCAAACCCGTTGTCCAATCCCTGCCCCCCACGGGTGACGACCAGGTCGCCTCTTACGAAGTCCCCAAGGATAAGGAACCACACCTCAGCAAGAAGCAGTTGGTCGCTCTCCTGCAAAAAAATGTCAAATACGTCTTCATCCTTTACCAGGAAAACCGCTCGTTCGATTCCTACTTCGGCACTTTCCCCGGCGTGGAGGGCATTTATTCCCACCCGGCCAGCCTGACCCCAGGTTTTACCCAGGACATCAAGAACACCGACGGGACTACCTCCCAGTTACAGCCTTTTCTCATCGGGCCCAAAGAATACGCCGCGGACCTGGATGACGTGGGCCACGGCCACTTGTTGATCGACCAAAAGATGGATGTGACGGATGGCAAGCCCTTGATGGACAAGTTCGCCCTGTCGGAAGAGATGAAAAAAGTCCCGGACGGCCTTCCCGACCTAAAGGCCAAGCAATTCGGGGAGATCACCATGTCCCATCTAGATGGGCAGACCATCCCCTTCCTCTGGCGCTGGGCCAACCGATTCGTCATTTTCGACCGTTTCTTCCAACTGATGGTCGGCCCCTCCACGCCCGGCAACCTGTCCATCATCGCCGCCCAGAGCGGTCAGACCCAGGCCGCCCTCCATCCGGATGAAATGGAAAAGGATTATGGGAAGAAAGGCGCGGGTGAGCCGGTCCTGAACAGTTCCGATCCCTTCTGGGGTTCTCCGGAGGACAAGTCCAACCCCAAGATGCCCGTGAACCCGAAGGACTTCGCGAATAAAGACAAGGCGCACGAGGTCGCCTACAACCAGACCTACGCGACCCTTCCGCTTTCCTTAGCTGGTTCGGAGGCTGAAAGCCAGACCTCCGCCGACCCGGATAAGGACTCCGACCTGGAGGATCTGGGGGATGACGTGGCCTACCTGACCCAAAAAGGGAGCAAACCCATTTCCTGGGGTTGGTACCAGGAAGGTTATGGCGAGCCCACCCCGGGAGGCGAGGATCCGACCGACGCCGAGGGGGTCCATATGTCCTATGTCACCCACCATAACGGCCCGCAGTATTTCGGGTACATCGTCCACAGCCCGGCTATGGCCTCAAGCCTCCATGACCTGAAGGAATTCATGCCAGCCCTCGCCAAGGGAACCCTTTCCCCCGATGGGGGCGTCTATTACGTGAAGGGAGGCCACTGGAACCTCTTAGGTATGAAACCAGCGGACCCCGACACGGAGGTCCAGAAAAAGTACCTGGGGGATGACGACCATCCGGGAGGTTCGGATTCCCAGATCAGCGAGGCCTTGTTGGCCAAGGTCGTCAACACCATCGCCAGCAGCCAGTATTGGAATAACTGCGCCATCATCATCGCCTGGGACGACGAAGGGGGGTTCTATGACCACGTGCCTCCGCCCCTGCGGGTCTTCGGTCCGGATAAGGAAGCCATCAACGACGGTCCCCGGATCCCTTTCATTCTCATCTCCCCCTACGCCAGGGCCCACTCGGTCGTGCATGAGACGGGGGACCATGGTTCGGTCGTGAAGTTCGTGGATACGGTTTTCGGGCTCACGCCCCTGGCCAAGCTGCCCGATGAGATGAAAGGCCGGAAACTCGGCAAGAAGAAGCTGGGGCAGGATAACTGGGGGCCGGACGACGCCTTGACCCCGGACGTCTCCGACCTGGTGACGGCCTTCGACCCGGCCAGGCTCAGCGGGGCGGTTTCGATCCTTCCGCCCGACTACGCCTCCATCCCTGAGACTATCGTGGGAGAGCTTCCGCAAAAAAGCGGCTTCGGTTTGAAGGCGATCGGTATCGTTCCGGTGGACCAGACGATGGGGTTGCCCAATCCCATCCCGGCCGACTTCAACCCCCGGCCCCAGACCAACCCCGACCCCACGCCCGTACCTACCAAGACCCGTTCTTAGGTGGGAGAAACAGACCAAAGGGCGATATTCCCTGGGGACTAGGATGATCAAGATCGTTCGGGACAAAACCGTACCTTGAACCAATGAGCGGCTTCGGATTGGCGGATTTTTTTAACATTCCCTCAACCTTGGTTTATCCTTTTGGTTCCATAATCTCCCGTCGTTAAATCCCATTTGGTGGAAGAAATGCGTTATTGGTTTTTTGTCGTTTTCATCCTGGTCAGCCGCTGGGCTTATTCCCAGGAAATCCCAACCCCATCACCCTCGACAGGCCCGGCTGTTTACCAGATCAATGAAGTGGTCGTTTACGGGGAAAAAATGGGGAACAAGCTATTGGAAGGGAAGGACCTGGGATCGCTGGACGCGGACGGCCGATTGGGGGACCTGCTGGATAATATCCCGTCCGTGGAATCCCAGGGCTTGGGCGGGGCCAAGAGTTTCAGCCAACCCTCGATCCGGGGAGGGGACGCGAACCAAACGGTCATCCTGGTGAACGGGCAAAGGGTCGACCAGGGGTTCGACCTGGGTACCTTGCCCACGGACGACATTCAAAGCATCGAGCTGATCAAGGGGCCCGGGGCGCTCGCCTACGCCCCCGACGCCACCGGAGGGGTCTTGAACATACTCACCCAGACCCAGGGTTCCCAGGGATTGGTCGGCGCCTCTTATGGTGATTTCGGCACCTACGTACTTCGCGCCTCCACCGGCACCTGGAAAGCCGGTCCCTGGGAGGGCTCCCTGGGGGGCAACTGGAACCAAACCAACGGGTACACCGTCAATACCGACCAGGTTTCCGGCGAGATCGACCATAGCTCCCTGGTTCAATTGGGCCAGGGTCGACTGTCCCTGACGGCCCAATACACCTATCGGAACGGGGGCGCCCCCAACGGCGACAGCCTGGCGGCCCAGGATATCGGCGAGTTTGACACGGACGACCGGGGCCAAAAACAAACCTTCGGGATGGTTCTTCGGGATGAGCACCCGGTGGGGATTTGGACCCTGGACAGCTCCTTCGCCTATGACCACGCCTATGTGTACCGCTTGAGCCCCTTGCAGGCGGACAACGCCTCGGGGGTTCCTCCCGTGGACCAGAACAACTATGACACTTTCGACGGGTCCGCCTCGGCGTCGCTGAAGGAGAGCGGATGGTTCGGCGGCATGACCCTGGGTTTGGGATTCCGGTCCGAACAGGTTCAGGGGACCGAGGGGCTGGATGGCGGGGGCGCCCGAGTGAACAACGTGCTTTCCCTGGACGCCCGGGGGACCCTGCGACCCGTGTCGGGGCTGACGCTGGACTGGAGCGGAAGGCTCGACGCATTCAATAATTACAACACGGCGGTCTTCAACCCCGTTGGGACCCTGCGCTACGAATGGGAACCGGGCCTTTCCCTCTACGCCCAAGCCGGAACGGGCTACCGCCGGGGGACTTTCGACGAGCTTTTCCACCCCAACATCCCCTTCGCGCCAGGCAGTCCCCAGGAATTCGGGGCTGGGGAAACAGGCAATCCGGGCTTATCGCCCGAAAGCTCGATGAATTGGGAAGTGGGGACGAACCTGAAATGGAAGGGTTTGACCCTTCAGGCGGACGGATTCGCCGACCTTTATACCAACCTCATCACTCCGGCCCAGGACGCCACGGGATTCTGGACATTCGTGAATATCCCCCAGGCCGCCTTGCTGGGGGCGGAAGCGGACCTGCGTTGGGAACCGGCCCCGGAGTTTTCCCCTTACGGGAACTTTCTATTCGTCGATTCCCGGGACCGACAAACCCAAGAACTAATCCCGGACCGGGTGAGGGTCAAATTCACAGCCGGGTTCGGGTCCGACTTCGCTCCCGGGGTCGAATGGGACTTCCATACCCAATATGTGGAACATAACCCGGTCCTCTACCAGGGTGACTATGACGAGGAACCTCCCCTCATCACCACCTTGTCCTATTGGATCTGGAACACGGGGTTAAGAGCGCAAGTCGACCGAAACATGAGGCTGTTCCTGAACGGGACCAACCTTTTCAACCAGACTTACGCCACTCTCCAGGGTTTGCCCATGCCGGGACGGTATGTGGAAGCGGGGACGACCTGGACCTTCTAAAACCAGGACATAAGAAAAATCAGTCGGTTCAGAGAGGGGACGATCAGGAATTTGTTCCTATGGGATTAGGTTTTTTTAAGAGGATTTAAGACGAGCTTTTAGAGTCGGCAGGGGGATTGTCGACTTCATCAATGGAGAAGGTCAAAAGCCTGAATAACTGGGCCTTTTCCTTATCATCTACGACGCGGTCCACTTCGGGATAGAAGATGCGGTCCTCCCGGACTGAATGGTGCTCCATATACTTCTTGAACTGGGCCTCGTCGTCCAGCAGGGCGATGATCTCTTTCCAGTTGGAATCGCTTCGGCTCAAGCGGGATGACCTCAGGTTGAGGCGGCTCATCCACTCCGTGATCTTCTTGTGCTCTTCCGAGAAAACATCCGCGTCACCGCCCCTGATCTGGGCCGCCCGTTGCCGGTAAAGAGGTAGGAGTATCTCGTCCTCTTCCTTCATGTGGTTCATGAGCGCCCGCTCGAAGACCTTCAGCATGGCCTTGGCCTGGGTATATTCACCCTTCAGGATGGCGACCTGGTGCTTCTCGAACAGGTCGTCCATCTGTTGGTGGATATGGTTCAATTCCAGCAAGGTTTGGGGAGCGAAGGATGTCATGCCGAAGTCTCCTGCCGTCTTATTTCCCCTGTTGGTACAGGTACTGGGCCAGATCGTTGATCTGGGCGTCCGTCAACTGGCCGTCAAAGGCCTGCATGGCCCCATCCGGGTTCAGCTTGGTCGGGTTCTTGATGTAGGCGGCGATATAGGCCGCGTCCCGGGCTTCCCCGATGTGGGAAAGGTCCGTGGCGATCTCTTCGCCCACCCCATGGAACTTATGGCAAGAGGAACAGTTATCCTCGAACAAACGGGGAGCCTGGGGCGTGAAAGTCCCGCCTCCCAGACTGCTCATGTAAGCCACCAGCGCCTCGACTTCAGAATCGAGCAGGTTGAAATTGGGCATCTTGGTGCCGGGGGTGACCTTCTTGGGATTGCGGAAGTGGGCGGCCAGCCAATCGCGGTTGCGGCGCAATCCCACCTGGTCCAGGGCCGGGCCGACCTGCCCCCCCTGTCCGTTCAAGCTGTGGCAATACACGCAATGAAGGTCGCCGAAGAGCCTCTTGCCCTCGGTGATGAGGGGGTCTTTTTCCACGACCGGGTTGGTCAGGGGGGTGCGGGCGCCCTGGATGGTGAAGAACACGACGCCCAGGACCGACATCCATCCGGCCAGGACCAGCCACTTGCGGTCCTTGAAATGGCGCTTGGGGCTTCGGTCCAAGAAGGGCAGGGCGACCAGTACCAGCACCGCGATGGCCGGAAGAAGCACAATGGCGAAAGTCTCCGACTTGCCCGGGAAATATTTCAGGATCTGGAAAACCGAGAGGAAGTACCACTCGGGCCGGGGGTTGTAGTTGGTATCGGTGGGGTTGGCCAAGTCCTCCATCTGGGCGCCTTTCCAGAGGGCCATGCCAATGAGGGCGAGGAAGACCAGGAAGGCGGCGGTGGTGTCCTTGAAGATGATATCTGGCCAGAAGGTCGGTCCCTTGGCCTTGAGTTCCTGGTAATGGGTCTTGAGGCGTTGTTTCCAGTCCGCTTCCTGGCCCGTGAGGGGGTCGTTCTTTTCAGGAGGGTTGGAGATGCCATGCCAGACCACGAGGAACAAATGAAGCCCTAAGAAGAGAAGGGCAATGGCCGGGAAAACAAGCACATGGATGGCGTAGAAACGGGCCAGGGTGATGGCCCCCAGGTCCGTACCGCCTTTCATGATCTGGGAAAGGGCCCCTCCGATGAAGGGGACTTGCTCGACCATCTTGGCGCCCACCGTGGTGGCCCAGTAGGCCTTCTGGTCCCAGGGAAGCAGGTAGCCGGTGAAGCCGAAGCCGATGACCAGGAAAAAGAGGGCCACGCCGGTGAACCAGGTGACTTCCCGGGGGTACTTATAGGAAGCCATGAAAAAGACCCGCAATAAATGGAGGGACACGAATACCACCATGCCGGTGGCGCCCCATTTGTGCAGGCCCCTGAGGAAATTGCCCATGGGGACGCTGGTGGAAAGGTACTTCACCGAATCATAAGCGTGGTCCGGGGAAGGGGAATAATGCATCGCCAGCAGGATGCCGGTAACCACCTGCACCACGAAGAAGAAGATGGTGATACTGCCGAAGGTATAGCGCCAGTCGATGCCCTGGGGAACGTGGCGGTCCAGGACCACTTCCTTGACCTTGCGCCAGCCGGTACGCTCATCGAGCCAATCGAGGATCTTTTTCATGATTTTTTATCCTCCGGGAGAAGGAAGAGCGAACCATTCTCCACTTTCGTCGTGAAGCGGCGTAGGGGCCGGGGGGGAGGCCCGGAAACCACCTCGCCTTGTTTGTTGAAGGTGCCTCCATGGCAGGGGCAAAGGAAGGCGCCTTTATCCGTATCCCAGCGGTAGTGACAGCCCAGGTGGGTGCAATGGGGGTCGTAGGCAACCAGGTCATTCTTGCTCTTCAGGATCCAGACGGTATCGGGACTTTCGATGACTTCCCAACCGTCCGATTTGCGCTGGAGGTAGTCCACCTTGACAGGTTCATCCTCCTTGAGATTGGCGACGGGGCCCAGTTCGACCCAGTCCTCTTTTTTCCCGCGCCAGGCCGGCGACAGGAAATAGAAAAGGCCCGACCCGCCCAGGACGAGGGTGATGAACCCTCCCATGACGCTGATGAGGCCGACCAGGAATGTGCGGCGGCGTGGATTTTCCGGCCCGGAACCGGTCCTGTTGGTTTCTTGCATAGTGTGACTTCCTCCCCTGAAAGTTGTTACATCTTATGGACCGAAAAAATTTGTCAGTATGACTACCCTCATAATTTGTCGTGTCGTCAACGATAAGCGGAAAGAAAGTTACTAGATTTCTTCGAAGAAACCTACCGACCTTTTATCGAAAGAACTATTGGCTTTTGGATCAAGAAGTTCGACGGGGTTTGATGAAAAGTAAAAGGCTGGCGGCCAGGCCCGCCAGCCCAGCGCCTACCGCGAAAGCGACGGGGTAGCCCCAAAGCTGGCCGATGGATCCGAAGAGCAGGCTGGCTGGAAGGGCGCCCAGCCCGATGACCAGGTTGTAGTAGCCGAAGGAGGTTCCTCGGAGATCCTTCGGGACCAGGTCCGCCACAAAGGCCTTTTCAGAGGGTTCGCAGAGGCCGTAATAGACGCCGTAGGCCAGGAAGATGGCGATGGTGGCGAAGGTTCCCGACACAAGGGCGAAAGCCAGGTAGACCAGGGCGTAATAGAACCAGCCGGAAACGATGAGCGGTTTGCGGCCCAACGAGTCAGAAAGTTTACCGCCGTAATAAGCCGATATCATCTTCACTCCGCTAAAACACGCCCAAAGCACCATGACCCCAACGGCGGTCACACCGACTTGAGACAAGCGGATCAACAGGAACGCGTCGGTGGAATTCCCGAGAGTGAAAATGAGAAGGATGGCTAGAAGTCCCTTGAAGGAAAGGTTCAATTTTTTCCAATCCCTCAAGGGATTGAAGGGTGAGATTTTCTTGGGGGCGGAACGGGATTTTTCCTTAAGAAGCCAAAGGGTCAGCCAGGCGGCCAGGCTGGGAATGGCGGAAAGAAGGATGATCTTTCGAAACCCATTTTCAAGGAATAGACCAAGGTCGCCGCGATGAGGGGCCCCATCAGGGCGCCGGCGCTGTCCATGGCGCTGTGGATGCCATAGGAGAGTCCCCGATTGGCGGGTGTGGTGACGTCCGCGATGAGGGCGTCCCTGGGCGAAGAACGGATCCCCTTGCCGACCCGGTCCATGAATCGAAAGAACAACACCATCGGCCAGGTCTGGGCGATGCCGATCAAGGGGCGAAGGAAACTGGAAAGACCGTAGCCCAGGACGATAAGGGGTTTGCGTTTCTTCAGACGATCGGCCCAAAAACCAGAGAAAACTTTCAACAGGGAAGCGGTGGTTTCGGCCACGCCCTCGATCACGCCCAGAGCCAATGGGCCGGCGCCCAAGACCTGGGAAAGGAAAAGGGGAAGGACGGGGTAGATGCCCTCGCTGGCGACATCAGTCAGGAGGCTGGCGAATCCAAGGATGAGCACGGCCTGGGGTATTTTTTTCACGGGGGAATTGTATTACATCGGGGGAAATAAGGTCCGATTACTTTGAGGGTTTTCTTTTGGTTTTTCGGGGTTTGGAGGATTTTTTAGGGGGATCAAGAGGCGGATCATCCTCGGCGAAACCACCTTGCCCCGTAGCACGCAACCTTTCATGCCCGGATCGCATTCGATCTTCACCCTTTGGCATTGCATGTCCTTGGTTTGATAAGGACAGGACCATCCACCCATTTACCTTCTCCTTTCAGACAGAAAATCGATCAACCACCAAGACACCAAGGCACAAAGAAAGGCTTGATCAACGATTTGTTTTGAAAATAGGAACATTTTTTGGATTTAATGGGATTATTTCAAAATATCGACAAAGTTTCTTTATGACGAGTTTGTTCCACGATTAAGATCACTAGGTGCCTTGGTGTCTTGGTGGTTCAAATGGTTTATGTATTCGCCGGGACTTCGTCCGGGCCGGGATCGCGGACCAGTTCCTCCGCCAGATTCCTGGGTGTGGCTTTCTGGCACAGGTCGGTCAATCCGCAAAGCTCATTGATGAATAAGTGATAACTGATCTCGGACGCTATGTCTTCGGTTAGTTTTTCCCACAGAACGGAAGCTTCGGGGAGGCGGGTCAGGATATGATCCATGAGCTTGTTCGCCAGGTCCTTATGGTCTCGGACGCCGATGAGCTGGTACATCTCGATGGGGCCTCCCCCCTGGCTTTCCAGGAACATCCCCGTGCTCTTGTTCTCGGGCGCGGGTTGGCAGGTCTCCTCGCATTCAGCCTGGTTCCCGCACACATCAGTGGTACGGATATGGCATAGCAGTCCCTCTTTCAAGGCCTTGCCCAGGATGAGGATGCGGATGCCTTTGGTGAAATAGACCTTGGGCCAGAGATGGACGGGGATCTTCGACTCGAGGCGAATGGACATTTGATGGATCCATTCCTTCAACGGCAAACCGGAAGAGAAACGTATTTGATAGGCGGGCATGTTCGGCCTCCCTCGACCAGGGTATGCGGTACCCTTGAATTTGATCCTATCCTAGGACCTGAGGGTGGAGGCAATTATGACTGCCGTCATCCTGACGCGAGTTTCCATGAGGTTCGACTGGGAGGGCGGCTGGTTCAGCGGTTGATCAGGCGGGTGAGGCCGAAAGCCGCGGCGGCGGAGAGGATACCCGTGAGGGTCACGGTGAGAGCGCCTTTCCAGGGGTTCTGGCTGGTCAGGAGGGCCTTGAAATAACCAAAGACCATCAGGCAAGCCACCGTGATGAGGAAAGAATATTCCAGGCCGGTCAGGGGATTGTCAGAGAATAAATAGGCCGAGAGGGGGACCAACCCGCCGACGGCGTAGGAAAGGCCGATGCGCCAGGCGCTCCGCAGGGCTTGTTGGGGGTCGGGTTTTTCCAGCCCCAGCTCGAAGCGCATCATGAAATCCACCCATTTGGTGTGGTCCTTGGCCAGTTCCCCGGCCACGGCCTGCTGGATCGTGGGCGAGATACCGTAGGCTTCCAGAAGGGCCTTTACCTCATCTTCCTCCTCGTGGGGGATCTCCTTGACCTCCCGGGCCTCGCGTTTTTGCTCTCCCTCGTAATGCTCGATCTCGGTCCGACCGGCCAGATACCCGCCCAGCCCCATGGAAATGGTCCCGGCCACGATCTCAGCGATACCGGCGATCAGGATCAGGTGGTTGCTGGAAACGGCCCCGCTTAGGCCCGCGGAAAGGGCGAAGGGAACGGTTAGACCGTCCGATAGTCCCACCACGATATCCCGAAGGGCCAGAGTGGAACCTCGATGGGTCTCGTGGTGATGATGATGGGGAATGGGATTGGCCATGACCGCTTTCACGTGTGATGGGATGAATAAAAAAAGGCCCCCCGGCGGACCGGAGGGCCTTTTGAGTGTATGCCGGGGTCGATCAGGAACTCAAGCCAACCCCGTTATATTAATTTTTGCTGACAACTGAAAAAGTCCCCAGAGCGGACTTTTTTAGTTAATGCTTAAGTGGTAACCCCACGATTCCTGCGGAATCTTTGGGGTTTCAGGTTGCTTTGTGGCCCTATTTTTATTTTTGCAACCTGTTAATACGCGAACCAAGCCATGGCCATGACCGTGTTGTTGTCGCTGGCCATCCGGGTGCCGCCGTCGTAAGGGTCGGTCGCCCCGCCGTTATACTTGAAATACTGGGTGTATTGGAGGGTGAACTTGGTGTTCAGCCAGGGTAGATAGTTGAGCTCATAGACCATGCCCTGGGTCTCCGGATTGCCGTTGGTCGCCGTTCCATAAAGGCTGGAATCGTAGGTCCCACCTAGACCAAAGTAACCCACAGTCGCGCCAATCTTCCGTTGGTAGTAGTAGGTCAGGTTGACCTTCAGTTGTTCCAACTGATCCTTAAGGTTTTGTGACCCGGAGTTAATACCATCCGAAGTATTAAAGGTGGAATTCCAAGTTTGATATTCTCGAATCCAGCTTGCCTGGGCGGATAATTGGTGGTCTTTAGTGGTGTACTGGTATTGAGCGTCCGCACCCCAATCCTCGAAGTAATCGGCCTTTCCTGGAGTGGGAATACCAGACATTACCACACTTACACCATTTGTAAATGTAGGTTCGCCGTTCTCAAACAATCCGAATCCACCGATCTCGAAGGAGTGGTCATCCACTTCCTGGCTGAGGGCGAGACGCCAGTAAGGCGCGTAGCCTTGGATAACCTCGGAGGGATTAGAACCGCCCTGGGGAGCGTCGCGATAGGCCGCGACCTCAGCGTACAAAAGCTTATCCAAGGATAAATAAGTTCCCAAACCGCCGACCGAACCTCCCATGGAAGTGATCTGGACCGAGGCGCCTGGCTTCGGGGTTGTGGCGGAAGCTGAATAGGGGAAACCCCAGGCCGGCGTGGAGTTATAAACGTCCTGGACGGTAGGGTTGTTGTTCAAGGTGAAGCCCCAGATAGCGTCCCGTCCGCCCGCGTCGAAATGGGTGGTGTAACGGATGTCGGTATTGTCCGAGTGCAGGACCCCGCTCTGGAAGTCATAGGTCATCTGGGCGAAGGCGCCTACGTTCGGGGTGATCTCCCCGGCGTAAAAGAGGCTCATCTGCTCAGGGAAACCAAGAACGCCCATGCCGTCGTCCCCAGGGGCGGGACCGGTGACCGTGGGTTTCTGAACGAAGGTGTCCGTCACTTGGATCATGGCGGAAAGGGGAGCGCCCTTGAGGATGTCCAGCGACACATCGCCGGCATCGCTCTTCTCGGTCACCTTATCGGCCTCGCCGGAAACATAGCCATTGAGCTTGAACCAACGGCCGTAAGGCGTCAGCTCGGGAAAAGCGGTGTGGCAGGCCAGACAGGTCATCCCGGTCTGACGGGAAAAGCTGGGAACAGCCTGGGCTTTTGAAGAAAGACCGACGAAAAGAAAAGCGATCAGCAGAAGGGCGAAAGACCTCCCGCTAAATATCAACGACTTCATGGAACTTTGTCGCATGAACTCCCCCTTTTTGTTTAATTACTTCTTATCAGCCGATTTATTCAATGAACGGATGTAATTCACCACGGTCCAACGCTCTTTGTCGGTGAGGCTCTTGGCGAAGGTGGGCATGGGTTTCTGGCCCTTGGTGATCTTATAAAAGAGGGCGCCATCGGTCTCGGCGGCCACATCGGCGGAAGTCAGGTCGCTGGGTTTTTTCTTCAAGACCTTCATCATGGGACCATCGCCTTTGCCTTGAGAACCATGGCAGGACAGGCATTTGCCCGTATAGATCTTCTTCCCTTGATCGGCCGACTTTTGATCGGCGGCGACTGGATTGGCCACCTTGGCGGCGTCCGCTGGGGCGACCCAAGCGTCCTTCACGTCATCAGCGGCGGCGTAAGCCAACGTCATACTGAAAGTGAATACGGCGGCCAACGAGGCGAACATCAAAAAGAAACCACTGAGCTTCATTCGATCGGATGTCATCAAACTCCCCCTTAAAAATTTTTATGACCCAGACGACAAATCATATCAGAGGAATCCTAACGACGAGGAAATGTAATCTTTATGACAACTATCATAGTGGGTTGTTTCTATTTGGAGATGATACGGTTGAAGTTTAGGAATCGCGGTTACTCAAAGGAAACCACATGACGCAAAAATTGAACGAAGAGATCCCGTTCGAACGCCTGAACTGGTTCATCCGATTGCGATGGGCGGCCATCGTCATGGGTGGCGTGATCCTATGGCTGGGACCGATGATCGCGCCCGTCCAGATCCAATGGCTTAAGATCTCTTGTTGCTTCTTATTACTGGCGGTCCTGAACGTTTTTTACATAGCCTGGGTCGGGCGATTGAAAAGATCGACCGCCTCCCTTCCGGTAATCGCGTCCCAGGTCGAGAAGTTTTTCCATGTTCAAATGATCGCCGACCTGATCATCATGACTTTAATGCTTTATTTCAACGGCGGGGCCGATAACCCGCTGCTGCTTTTCTATCTATTCCACCTGACCATCAGTTCCATCGTTTTTCCCACTTCCAAAAGCCTGGGGTACGCGATCTTGGCCCTGTGTTTGCCCTGGCTTCTGTATTTCCTGGAACCCTCTATCCACGCATCGGGAGGCGATCTCTGGAAGGGAACCTCGGATAGCTGGGATATGGCGGAACGTTCTATCCTCTTGGCTTATTCCATCACCGTGGTTGGTCTTTGGTATTTCCTTTCCCGTTTGGCCCGGGACCTGCGGGCCCAGCAAAAAGCCTTGAAAGAGACGGGCGAACAGCTCCTCCAGGCCAACGAGGAACTGAAGCAATTGGATGTCTATAAGAACAAATTCCTGCGGCAAGTGGTGCATCAACTGAAGAACCCCGCCATCGAGATGGATTTCGATCTTTCGGCGGTGGATAAGGCCATCCCCAAAAAGAACGAGAAGACCACTCAGGCGATCCAAACGGCCAAGAAAAGGGTTTGGTCCCTGCTGGAACTCATTGATGACCTGGTTTGGTTGTCACGGACCCAGGTCCTGGAAATGCCGATGAAGAGGGAATCGCTGGAACTCTATCAGCTTCTTTTGAAACGGGTCCAATCCATGGAAGGCGAGGCGAAGAAGAAAGAGCTACTCTTCCAATTGCACGGCGACCCGCAGGTAAGGTTGAAGGCGGACAAGGACGCGATGGGCCGGGTGGTAGACAACCTTCTTTCCAACGCGGTCAAGTACACCCCGGAAGGACGAAGTCCTATTTTGGTGGAGTTCAAGACCCAGGGTGATTGGTTGATCCTAGCCGTCGAGGACCAGGGGATCGGCATCCCTCCCAAACAGCAAAAAAGCCTGTTCGAGGAATTCTTCAGGGCCAGCAACGCGAGGACCGCGGAAAAATTCGGGACGGGCCTGGGGCTTTCCATCGTTAAACAGATATTGCAATGGCATGGGGGAAGGGTGCATCTGACCAGCGAACCGAAGAAAGGGACCAGGGTCGAGACCTGGTGGCCCCTGCTGGACCCGGATGAACCCCAGCGTTAACCCAATCGGACTAAAGCGGGGTCCTTTTTATAGATTGGTCTGAAGGTATTTTTTCGCGATGGAAGCCAGTTTTTCACAATTGTGACTGAAGGCGTAAAGCTGGCATCGCCCACCCCTCTGGGGGGTGAACTCCGTCGTCATGGTGGATTTGGGACCCAGCGACTCGGCGGTGGGGAATTTCCCCAGCGCGCAATTTTCCACGATCAACCGCAGGTTCTGGATGCCTTCCAAACGATGGATCTCAAAGTCGTTGTGAACGGTGAACTGGCGGGCTTCCAGGCAGTATTTGCTTGAAAAGAACCAAAGACTGTCCCATTCGGTGACATTCCCATTTTCCTCGCTGGACTGGGAAATGAAAACCTCTTCCATCTCATCGGGAAAAAGTCCCTGGGCGACATTCACGATATCCTCCAGCCTACGCAGCTGGGGGCCGTCCGTTAAACCCATCTTCAAGAAATAGTCCTTGAAAGCATCCTTCATATTTTCCGCTCCATAGTTCCGTCGATCGATCGGAAAACTTTTATAAAACCAAGCGGGCCGAAAGGGTATGACTATCGTCATACCCTCCCAACCGAAGATGAAAACAGGGAAAAGGAAGATCCGCCGATAAAAAAAGCGGCCCAGGAAAAATCCGGGGCCGCTCTGGATCAAAAACTTGTCGAATTATTTTTTATAGTTATAAGCCGCGAAGACCGATTTGTGGTCGTCAGAGAAAGTGAGCTCGAAGCCCAGTTCCTTGGCCATCTTTTGCATGGCCGCGTTCTCCGCCAAGAGGTAACCCACGATCCTCTTGTAGCCTTCCTTCCGGCCGATCTCGACCAGCCGGCTCAATAGCTCATAACCCAATCCCTGGTGTTGGCAGGAATCGCTCACCACAATGGCGAACTCTTTTTCTTCCTCGTTCACCAGATGGCTCAAACGGGCCACACCCTGGATCTGATGCTTGCCCGTCTTGGGGTCCTGGTAGTCGGCCACCAGGGCGATCTCCCGTTGGTAATCCAGGAAGCACAAACGGATCAGGCGGTCATGGGCGACCCGCTCGGTCAGCTTCACCGGCGCGAAGTAGCGCATGTAGACGCTGAAGTCCGAAAGGCCCTGGTGGAAATCGACCATCAAGGGCTCATCCTCCGGCCGGATGGGCCGGATGGTGACGGCCGAGCCGTTCTTCATGGTGAAGGGGCTCACGTACTGGATGGGATAGGGTCGGATGACCGGCTTGGGCCAGGTCGACTTATCGGCCTTGGGGTCATTCAGGACGATACGGGCGTCCAGGGCGATGACCTTGTCCCCGGCGGCGATCAAGGGGTTCAGGTCCATTTCCTTGATGGCCGGCTGTTCGGCGATCAACTGGCTGAACTTGACCAGCACGCTTTCTAGGAGCGCCATGTCCACCGGCGGTTTGCCGCGCACGCCCTTGAGGGCCTTGTAGATGATGGTCTCCTCCATCATCCGGCGGGCGAGGGTGGTGGTCAGGGGAGGCAATCCCAAGGAGCTGTCCCGGAAGACCTCGACCAGGGTACCGCCCATCCCGAAGAGGATGACCGGCCCAAACTGTGGGTCGGGGCTGGCGCCGAGGATCAACTCGAAGCCGTCCAGTTTCACCATGGGTTGGACCGTCACGCCCTGGAAATCGGAAGCTTTCGCTTTCTGGGTGATGGAGGCCTTGATCTTCTCGAAGGCGGCCTTGACGGCGTCCGCGTTCTGGATGTTCAACAATACCCCACCCATGTCCGACTTGTGGGTGATGGTCTGGGAGTTCAGTTTCACGACCACCGGATAGCCGATCGCGTCGGCGGCCTTGACGGCCTCCTCGGGGGTGGCGGCCAGCTTGGTGGTGGAACCGGGGATCCCGTAGAAGTCCAGGACCTGCTTGGCCTCGTACTCGGTCAGGAGCGTCCGTCCGGTCCCCTGGATCTTGGCCAACATGTCGGCCACGTCCTTCTGGGAGGTTTCTTGAAGTCGACCTCACCGGAGGTGGCGGGAGTCTCATAGAGGCTCTTGAGGTTGGAACTGTAATGCCACATGTGGTTGAAGACCCGGGCAGCGGTGTCAGGGAAGGCGAAGGAAGGGATACCGGCGTTCTGCAGCACGTCCCGCAGATTCCCCATCTGGTCCCCGCCCATGAAGCAGGCCAGGACCGGCTTGTCGGTGCCAGTGCCGAAAACCTTCAGTTTTTCGGCCAAAATGACAGGTTGGGTGACGGTCTGAGGGGTGACGATGGCCAGCAAGCCGTCGCTCTCCTTGTTCTTTAGGGCGATCTCCATGCCCTTGGCGTAACGGTCCGGATCGGCGTCGCCCAGCACATCCACGGGGTTGCCGTGACTCCAGCTGGCCGGTAAGAAAGCGTCCAGGGCCTTCAAGGTGTCGGGATCCACTTCCGCCATGACGCCTTTGCCTTCCACCAGGGCGTCGGTGGCCAGAACGCCGGGGCCGCCGGCGTTAGTGACGATGGTCAGGCGCGGTCCCTTGGGGCGGGGCTGTTTGGCCAAAGCCTCGGCCATGTAGAAGAGGTCCTCGATCTGGTCCACCCAGAGGACGCCGCAGCGTTTGAAAGCGGCCCGCAGGACCTTGTCGCTGCCCGTCAGGGAGCCGGTATGGGAGACGGCGGCCTTGGCGGCCACTTCCGAACGTCCGGTTTTCAGGACGATGATGGGTTTGGAATAGGAAACCTCGCGGGCGGCGGAAAGGAAGGACTGGGCGTTGCCGACCGACTCCATATAGATAAGGATACTGCGGGTGTAGGGGTCATTGCCTAGGGCGTCGATCAGATCGCCCCAATCCACGTCCATCATGGAACCGATGGAGACGAAGGAACTCAAACCGACCTTCGAGGAAATGCTCCATTCCAGGATGGCCGTTCCCAGCGCGCCGCTCTGGCTCAAGAAGGCGACAGACCCGGGAAGCGCCATCTCGGGCGCGAAGCTGGCGTTCATGCCGATGTGGGGGCTCATGAGCCCCAAACAGTTGGGACCGACGATGCGGAAATTGGTGCCCTTGATCTTGTCCATGATCTGTTTTTCCAGGGCCGCGCCTTCCGGGCCCCTTTCCTTGAAACCGGCGGAGATGATGATGGCGCTTTTCACGCCCTTGGCCACGCAGTCGCCAATGAGCCCGGGCACGGTCGCCGCGGGGGTGATGATGATGGCCATCTCGGGCGCTTCCGGCGTCGCTTGAATAGTGGGGTAGGCTTTCGCTCCCAAAACCTCAGCGCGGTTCGGGTTGATGGGATAGATCTTCCCCTGATAGGTGGAGCGGGTCAGGTTCAGGACGATGGAACGGCCCACGCTGCCGATGCGATCGGTGGCTCCGATGATGGCCACGCTCTTGGGTTTCAACAAAGCGTCGAGAGGTCCGGGCTGTCCTTTTAAGAAATCGTGGGAGGGATCCTGAAGTTTTTGCAGGGAAGAAGTCTGAAGAATATCCATGGGAGCTTGCCTTTCAAATTCCTTTTATTTCAATGGTTTTAAGACGCGCGACGACCCTTATCATCGTCCTTCCCAAAAAAGTTTGTATGACAGGTGTCATAATTTCTCCCATATCTTGTATTATCGATAAGGGCCACGGTAATATAACATTAAACATTCCCATAAGCGTTGGACCCGCTCTAACCTGGCCTTTATCAAGGTCGTTTTTTTGCAGCGGGAAAGGGAAGGAAATCGAAATGCAATTCCAGAAAACCGCCGGGGGAGACACAGCAACATGGCGTCGAAGTCATTCATCTCCACCCTGGAAATTTTCAAGAAAATCCCGGCCTCTCAACTGAGCGAGATCGAAAAGAAAATGGTCGAGCGGAAGTTCGCCAAGGGAGAATCCCTCTTTCTGGAAGGCGATCCGGCCGAGTTTGTCTGGTTCGTCAAGGAAGGCCACGTCAAGGCGGTTATCCACACGGCCAACGGACGGGACCTGACCCTTTGCATGGTCGGGGCCAACAGCCTTTTCGGCACCTGCTGCTGCTTCGGCGGGGGCGAATATCCCTGCCACAGCGTGGCCGAGACCGAAACGGTGGTGGTGGCGTTCCCCATGCCGGATTTCTTGACCCTCCTGGACAAGTACCCCGAGGTCTCCAAAGCGGTCGTTCAGCACCTTTCCAAACGTTTTCGTCAGTCCAAGGATATGCAATCCTTCGAGCAGGAGAGCGTGGAAAAACGGATCCTCCATATCCTGGTGAATCTGGTGGCGGAGTTCGGCAATACCATTCCCTTGACCCGCAGGGAGATCGCTGAAATGACCGGAACGACCGTGGAAACCTGTATCCGTACCTTTTCCGGACTGGAGAAGGAAGGGTTGGTCTCCAGCGCCAGGGGCAAGATCACCGTCAAGAGCGTTCAGGACCTGATCGACAGGCAAGAAGAGCTTTAACAATAAGCGGGGCATAAAAACTAAAAACCCGACAGTCAAATGACCGCCGGGTTTTTTATTTTGGGGCTACCGGAAAATTTGAAGTCAGCGGGGGTGGGTTTCCTTGGGATTATCGCCCCGCCGGGATAGCACGAGCTTGTGAACGTCGAAGTCGCGGGTGTTCTCCAGGACGATCTGGACGACCTCGATGGAAGACCAGGGCGCGAAATAGAGCCGAGCCTCAGCTTCCTTGTCCTTGGGCATTTCCCGCACCGAAATGGTGTCGACCTTTTCCACGAAAAAATTCCCCCAGAGCCAGAGACCGGAGATGTCCTGATGGGAAACCTGTCCCCTGAAAACGGTCTGTTCCGGTTTGTTGCTTGTCTTGGGAGCCAGTTCTTTCCAGACGATGCGGACATGGTGTCCGGCCAAACGATATTCTTCCATGAATTATCCTCTGCCATCGGGTCAAAATGAGAAGCGCTTCGAGGTGGTTTCTTGAATTCCAAGTAGCCTACGTCAAACCAAAAGCTCGGACAACCCTTTTGACGGGAGAGGTCGAAAAACTTCCTTGAAATGTCGGGAAAAAGTTGGAAACAAAAAAAGAACCGATCGTTTTATCGAGCAAGCTGAGGTTTTAATTCGGCTAGTTAAAAGTTTCAACCGAGCTTGCCGGTCTGATAATCCAGGAAGGCCTGTTTCAGCTCTCCCATGGTGTTCATCACGAAGGGACCGCCCCGGACGATGGGTTCTTCCAACCTTTGGGCGGAAGCGAAAAGCAGGCGGGCTGGTTTCCCGCCCTCGGCTTCCACTTTCACACGGTCGCCAGGACCGAAGACGCCAAGATGTCCCTGGGAAATGGATGAAACTTTTCCTTCCGGCCCGGATTTGACCTTTCCCTCGATGACGTAAATGAAAGCGTTCTGGTCGGCCGGCGCGGGATGCTCGAAGACAGCGCCTGAGGCGAGATGAAGGTCGAAATAAGTGACCGGGTACCAGGTCTTGGTCCCGCTTTTCTTGCCGCCATATTCTCCCGCGATGATCTTGGCCTTCACCCCGTCCTTTTCGACCACCGGGATATCCTCGGATGGGACATCCTGGTAGCGGGGTTCGACCATCTTCAGTTTCGCCGGAAGGTTCAGCCAGAGCTGGTAACCCCAGGATAAACCGTCAGATTGCTCCGGCATTTCACTGTGGATAACGCCCTTGCCCGCGGTCATCCATTGGACCGACCCGGCTTTCAGATGTCCCTCGTTGCCCCGGGAATCACGGTGTGTAAAGGCCCCGGCCAAAAGGTAGGTAATGGTCTCGAAACCCCGGTGGGGGTGGTCCGGGAAGCCAGCCATGTAATGGTCGGGATCATCGTTCTTGAACTCGTCGAGCAACAAGAAGGGGTCCCATTGCGTCAACTCCTGGCTGCCCAGGACGCGTTTCAATTTCACGCCGGCCCCGTCGGAAGTCATTTGTCCTTTGATGACGGTCGAGACATCCCTGATGTTTTCCATGGTCGTCCTCCCTTTCCTTATTGTTACGGAATGACGGTGGTAAAAAGGAGGGGGGAATTCTTTCCAGGGTCCTTTTTTATGTTTCCTTCGGGAAACCCAATGGGGGCGTGCAAACCGACATTTCAGAAAACGCTGATTTATTGTCCTTTTTACGCCGGCCCCAAAACCTTTAATTATGTTTTGCTTTTTGAAATTGGGTAAATTTTACCCAGGATCGAACAATTCGGCCGGGTTGGTCCTGATACCGCACAGTTAATGTCGCAAATATTTTATAATAAAGAAAGCTCAACCAACGAACATCCATTACCCATCCTTCGCAAAGGAAAGTTCGATGAGTTCCAAACCTACATCCATCCTCCTTAACGTTTATGTCGGGTTCACGATCGTACTCGCCACTCTCTTCCTCATCGGTGGAATTTCCTACCATAGTTTTAACGGAGTATCGGGTTTGGTGCGCCAGGTCGATCAAACCCATCGCTCGATCGAGATATTCCAAGGGATATTGTCCGACTTGCAGGACATCGAAAATGGACAGCTGGGATATCTTCTCACAGGCAGACGGGATCTTTTGAACGACGGCGTGAAGGCCAAATCCGATATCGGCGTCAAGTTCCGGGCCATCCATGGACTGACCGATCTTACCCCCGAAATGGAGAACAAGATATCTACACTTGAGGGATTCGTCCAAAACCGGTTGGTTGAGTTGGATGAATCGCTCAAGTTGAACAAAGTGGGAAAAGAAGCTCGCGCCCTTCGGGTGGTCCGGTCTGGGTTGGGGGCCCATGAAAAAGTCGAAATGAGGACATTGCTGGACGGTCTATTGAGGGATGAAACGGTCCTGCTGGATTCGGAGCAATCAAAGCTAAAAGAAACGTATCGTTCATTTGTTGGCGTGATCATCCTGCGTTTTTCCGTGGTCTTGATCCTTTTCCTGGGCGTGTTTTTCTTTTACAAAAAAGAAGTCGGCGAGCGAAAGAGGGCCGAACAATCCTTCGTGGAAAGCGAGGAAAATTTCAGCAAATTCGTGAACGCGGTCAAGGATTACGCCATTTACTTGCTGGACCCCCAGGGGAATGTCATGAGCTGGAATAAGGGAGCGGAAAAAATCAAAGGCTATCAAGCCTCCGAGATCATCGGCAAGAACTTCAGGCTTTTCTTTACCTCTGAGGACATCGCCGATAATAAACCCCAGCGTCTTTTGGGACTGGCGGATCAGGACGGCCGGGTCGAGGACCGGGGTTGGCGGGTCCGAAAGGATGGGACCCGGCTTCAAGTCGATTGTGTCTTGACAAGCCTTAAGGATGACCAAGGGAAAACACGGGGGTTCGTGAAGATCACCAAGGACATGACCGCGGTTATGAATGCGGAACAGGCTCTGGAACAAAAAGATATTACCTTGTTTTCCATCCTGGATAACATGGGCGAGGGGGTCCATGTCTCCGATGAACAAGGCAATTTGGTCGTTATCAACAAAAAAGCCGAGGAAATACTGGGCGATGTGAGAGGGGGAACCCCTGACCAGTGGCAAAAAGAATATGGTATTTTTGAGATGGACGGTGTTACGCCATACCCGAAGGAAAAAATGGCCACCTGGCGGGCTGTCCATGGCGAGAATACAGACGATATGGAACAGATCATCCGGAACGAAAAAAACCCGGATGGGATCACGATCAGCGTCCTGGGCCGTCCACTTAGGGATTCTAAGGGGAATTTAATGGGTGGCATCGTCGTTTTCCGGGATGTCACCCAAAAGAAGAAAGATGAAGAGATCCGGATCCGGAACAAGGCATTGGAGGCCAGCAACCAAGAAATGCAGGATTTCACCTTCGTGGCTTCCCATGACCTTCAGGAACCCCTCCGCAAGGTCCTGTCCTTTGGGGCATTACTAAAAGACGGTTACGCGGAAAAACTGGGCGAGGAAGGCGCGGGTTATATCGACCGGATGCAGAACGCCGCCCATCGGATGCAAACCTTGATCACCGACCTGTTGGATCTGACCCGGGTCACCTCGAAAGCCCGGCCATTCGTCATGACGGACCTGAACCAGAGCATTCGGGAGGTCCTCTCCGATATGGAGACCAGGATCCAGGAATGCGGCGCGACCGTCGATCTGGATCCCCTTCCTGTCCTGGAAGCGGACCCGACCCAGATGAGACAGCTTTTCCAGAATCTCTTAGGCAACGCGCTTAAATTCCGCCGAGCGGATGTCAACCCCCTTATCAAGATCAAGGCTCGTATCATGGATCCGTCCACGCGGGATTTGTGTCGAATATCGATCGAGGACAACGGCATCGGTTTTGACAACCAATACAAGGACCAGATATTCAAGGTCTTCGAAAGGCTCCATGGCCGGGACGAATACCAGGGAACGGGCATCGGTTTGGCTATTTGCCGAAAGGTCGTCGAACGGCATGGGGGGACCATCACCGCCGAGGGGAGACCGGGGAACGGCTGCGTTTTCTCGATCACGTTGCCTTTGAAACAAGCGCCAAGAGGGGAGAAAGCATGAGCCAAGAGTTCAAGAACCCACCCATCCTGGTCGTGGATGATGACCGGGATGACCAAGAGATGATAGAAAAAGCCTTCAAAAAGATAAAAGTGTCTAGGCCTGTCCGCTCGTTTTTCGACGGCGAGGAGCTGTTGGATTACCTGGGGAGAAAAGGGAAATATTCCGATCCATTGGATTCTCCCCGGCCCTGTCTCATCCTCTTGGATTTGAATATGCCCAAGATGGGGGGCCGGGAAGTTTTGGCCATGATCAAGACCGATCCATCTGTCAGGAATATACCGGTGATCATTTTGACGACCTCCAAGGCCCAGGAGGACGTCTTGAAAAGCTACGACCAGGGGGCTAATTCTTTCATCACCAAACCTGAGAATTTCGAAGGGCTAACCAAAATGGCGACCGATCTACAACGTTATTGGCTGGAAACGGTCGAGTTGCCCGGCTAGAGAAGGAGGGGAAAATGGCTGAACCTAAGATCCGATTGCTCGTCGTCGAGGATGACCCGGACGATTTTCTTATCCTTCGGAAAATGCTGGAGGCATCCCCGAACTTTTCCTGTGAGATGGACCATGTCTTGAACTACGACGGGGCCATGATAAAGCTTGGCCTGGGTAACTATGATGTTTGCCTTTTGGATTTCCGTCTTCAGGGAAAGACGGGCCTGGAATTCTTGAGCGAATCGAACAAAAAAGGTTATAAGACCCCCGTTATTTTCCTGACGGGACAAGGCGACCACCAGGTGGATATGGAAGCCATGAAACAGGGCGCCGCCGACTTCCTTCATAAGGCCAAACTGGACCCGGACCGGCTGGAACGGGCGATCCGCTACGCGATGGAACGTAAAAAAGCCCAGGATACCTTGCGCCAAAGCGAGGATTTCTTCCGGGCGGTCATCGAGAACAATCTGGAGGGTTTGGCGGTCATCGAGACCGACGGAAGGGTCCGTTATACCAGCCCGTCCGTATATCGGATCCTGGGTTTCTCACCCGATGAAAGGATCGGGGCCAACACCTTTGAGCTCCTCCATCCGGACGATTTTCCGAGGGTCATGGAACAATTCGAGAGGATCATGCGCGAACCTGGATCAAGCGACAGGATCGAGGTCCGAGCCCGCCATAAGAACGGGAGCTGGCGACAGATGGAGCTGTCCGTTCGAACCCATGAGTTCGCCAACCCGCCCTCCCGGGCCTTGATCATGAATTTCCGTGATATCACCGAGAGGCTGGAGGCGGCCAGGGCCTTGGAGGAAAGCCAGTCCCGGTTCAAGAAGATCTTTGAGGAAAGCCCCATCGGTATGGGCCTGGTGACCAGCGACGCCAAAGTGTTGATGATCAACCCGAAGTACTGTCAGATGCTCGGCTATGAAGCGGAGGAATTGATCGGAGTTTCCTATATGGATTTCATCCCGCCGGAAGACCTCCCGGAAGCGAGGGAAAATCTCGAGAAAATGTTCAGGGGAGAAACCCGGTTCTACGAGATTGAAAGGCGTTACCGGCGCAGGAACGGGGAGTGGTTCTGGGGTCACATGGTGGTAACGAAGCTGAACACCGCGGATGGCGCGCCTCCACTGGCTTTTGGGATGATGGAGGATATTACTGAGCAAAAGAAAGCCATGGAAATAAAGGAACGTTTGGCCGAGATCCTCGAGAATACGCCTGACGCGGTCATCAGTAGTGACAGGGCCGGAAAGATACTGAGTTGGAATAAGGGCGCCGAGAACATGTATGGATACACCGCGGATGAAATAATCGGGAAATCCATGAAAGATTTCCAGCCTGAAAACCTGAAAGACGAGATCGATGAATTGATCCGAATGGTCCGAAGAGACGGGATCGTCCTGAATTTCGAGACAAAACGCCAAAGAAAAGATGGCGATTGGTTCGACGCCTCGATCAACATATCGACCTTGAAAGAACCGAATGGAATCATCAAAAGCCTGACAGTCATGACGCGTGATGTCACCGAGATGAAAAAAGCGCGGGAAGCGCAGGAGCGTTTGACCGACATCCTCAACAACACTCAGGACGCCATCATCAACAACGACCTGAGCGGGGTCATCCTCCATTGGAATAAGGGCGCTGAGAAGATGTTCGGTTATTCAGTCGCTGAAGCGCGAGGTCAAAAGGTGACTTTTTTAGCGCCCGAAGGAAAGGAAGAGGAAATCCGCCATCTTATTGAGATGGCGGGGCATGGGAAAGTGATCAGCAATTTCGAGACCCAGAGGCGCCGAAAGGATGGAAGTTTGGTGGATGTATCCATCACCATTTCCCCCTTCAAGGATGAAACCGGAAAGGTGGCGGCCATCTCGGCCATCGTTCGGGATATCAGCGAGCAAAAGAAAGCCGAGAACGCCCTGAAGAACCTGGAGGAGCAGAACAAACTGGCCCAAAAGATGGAGGCTGTAGGACGATTGGCGGGAGGGGTCGCTCACGATTTCAACAACCTTTTGAGCGTGATCGGTGGGAACGCGGAATTCCTGCTTTCAGGTTTGGCCCCTGATGGACCAGGCCGGGAAGAATTGGAAGAGATCCAAAAAGCCACCAAGCGGGGAAGCGACCTGACCAAACAGCTCTTGGTGTTCGGTCACAAGGATGTTTTCCAGGCGACCCCGGTCAATTTGAACGAGTTGTGCGGGGAAATCGGGAAGATGCTCCAACGGCTTATGGACGCGACGATCCGCCTGACGATGAGGACCCAGGAAAAACTTCCATGGATACTCGCCGACGCGGGCCAGATCCAACAGGTCATCCTGAACCTGGCGTTGAATTCCAGGGACGCCATGCCCCAGGGCGGGGAGCTTTTGATCGAGACCAGAAGTCTTGACCAAAAAGCCTTAAAAATGGAACGTCGCCCCTCCATACCGCCTGGTTCCTATGTGAAGTTAAGGGTAAAGGACGCGGGCATCGGGATGAGTCCGGAGGTCCAGCAAAAGATGTTCGAACCCTTCTTCACCACCAAAGGGGCGAAGGGAACGGGCTTGGGGCTGGCCAGCGTTTATGGCATCGTCCAGAAATGGAGCGGTCATATTTTCGTTGAGAGTTCCTTAGGGATGGGAACCACTGTGAGCGTTTATTTCCCGGCCTTGACCGTGGGCGCGGCTGTTTCGGCCCAGGCCAAACCGGCGGTGGGGAATCTTCATGGGTCAGAAACGATCCTATTGGCGGAGGATGAGGAACCACTCCGGAAACTGTTGGTCAGGAACCTGGAGAAATACGGCTATAAAGTTTTGGACGCGGCCGACGGACTGGAAGCGGTCAAGAAGGCCTGGGAATACCCTGACACCATTCATTTTCTTTTGACCGATACGGTGATGCCTCGGATGAACGGAAGGGACCTGGCCGAGGAGATCGCCCGCAACCGCCCGGATATCAAGGTGCTATTCACGTCCGGTTATTCCAGGGGAGTCCTTTCAGATAAGGGAATGATCCACTCGGGCATCCATCTGCTCCAAAAGCCCTTTGAGTTGGAAGAATTGGTCCGGAAGATCAGGGAACTTCTCGACGAGAGGTGAATACCAACATCAAAACAAAATCAATTTTTCACCACAGATGGACACAGATTAACACGGATGGAAACACCTAAAATATTCTCCCCCCAAAAAAACAAAAACCTTTTAGCCTTGTTGATACTCTGAGTTTCTTTTATTTCAACGGGGATGATTTTTTAAATCATATCTGTGTTCATCTGTGTTAATCGGTGGTTGATTTAGGGTTGTTTCAAGCGGCGAGGGGCGTTTTGATATCCATCCAGAGGCGGATTTCGGGCGTGAAACCGCCGGCCCGCAGGCGGCAAATAACGTCCGGTTCCTGGGTAGGCCAGTCTTCCGGACCGGAAGGTTGTTTCAACAGGGGCCCCAGGCTGAATTTCTCGAATGACCAATCGTGGTGGATGGGATAAACGCTATAGAGGGTGGTCAGGTTCTCAAGAAGTCCCATGCCCAGATGGTTCACTTTCATCCACCGAAAAAAGTTACGGCAACAACGGATCATCAAGACGCCCTTCAAAGAGCCCTTCCATAGCACGGCCAATTCTAACGCGGTTTCCTCCTCATTGGCTTCCCCCAGGCAGTCGGACTCAACGCCATCCCAATAGCGGGCGAAAGCCTCGAAAAGACCGATGATATCGGTGGAATGGGGGACAAATGAGGATGTGGGTGGATTAGTCCCAAGTTCTGGGGAATTGAAGTTCACGGTCGAAGTCTCCTGTTCTTTACTACGTTCAGGAATAAGTAAAGCATAAGGGATGCCAGTCAAGGACGGGGGAATGAAGGGAAAAAGGCTCGTTTTGTGAAGGAACGTCAGGGAGGGGTCAGCAATAATTTCCCATTGGGTAATAAGGAAACTAAGAACATCTAAAAAGCCCCGTTTTCAACAACAAAAACTAAGTAGGGATTTTGTTATAAAACTAAGGCAGTTTGTCGTTCTTAGTGTCCTTGGTGCCCTTGGTGGTTAAAAATTTTCCGTTGTTATTCTAGGCCGTATTTTTTGATCTTGTTGAAGAGTGTTTTGCGGGTGATGCCCAATAGTTTAGCGGCGTTGGACCGGTTATCGTTGGTCTGGGCCAGGGCTTTTTTGATGTTCTCTTTTTCGGCGTCCGATTTGGTCTGGACCCCTTTGGCCGGGGCGGGAACTCTTTTGGCTTCCCGCACTTCCTTGGGAAGGTCCTTCAGGGTCAAGACCCCGCCTTTGGACATGACCACCATCCGCTCGATGACGTGCTTCAATTCCCGGACGTTCCCGGGCCAGGTGTAACCCATCAATGCTTTCAGCATATCCTCCGAAAACAGGCTCACCTTCTTATTGAATGCCTGGCAAGATTCTTGAAGGAAAAAATTGGAGAGTTGGACGATATCCTCTGGACGGCTTCGCAGGGGAGGGATGGTCAAGGGGATGACGTTCAAACGGTAAAAAAGGTCCGCGCGGAAACGGCCTTCCTCAACCTCTTTGTCCAGGTTCCTGTGGGTGGCGGTGATGACCCGGGCGTTCAAGGGTATTTCCTTCACCCCGCCCAACCGACGGGAGGATTTTTGCTCAAGCACTTTCAAAAGTTTCGTTTGGACGGCCTGGGACAATTCCCCGATCTCGTCCAGGAAAATACTTCCGCCCTGGGCCATCTCGAAAAGCCCCGGTTTTTGTTTTCGCGCGTCGGTGAAAGCGCCTGGCTCGTAGCCGAAAAGTTCCGACTCCAGAATGGTCTCGGGCAGGGCCCCGCAGTGGACTTCCACGAAAGGTTTGGAGGCCCGGGCGGAAAAGGCGTGGACCAGCTTGGCTACATGTTCCTTACCGGTTCCTGTCTCTCCTAAGATCAAGACGCTCAAGTTATCCTGTTGGGCCACGTTCTCGATCTCATCGTAGAGCTTGCGCATCTCGGGGTCGTTCAGGAAGAGATAATCCTTGCGGTACATTTCCAGTTGGTGGCGTTTCAGTGTCTCGATCTGATTCAGGAGACCCAGTTTTTGGCCGATCCTTTTCATCAAAAGCTTGAGGGTTTCGTTGTTGACGGGTTTTTCCAGGTAATCTTCCACGCCCAGGCGCATGGCCTGGACCGCCGAATCCACCGTGCCAGCTCCCGTCATGATGACCACGGAGGCGGGTTTGGAACCTTCGTTGATCTTTTCCAACGCTTTCATGCCGTTCAGGTCGGGTAGATTCAGGTCCAGCAGGATAACGTCCGGTTCAACCAGCCGGTTCTTCTCGATGCCCTCGGCGGCGGTGAAAGCGGGGAAAACCTCATGGCCCTCTTGTTGGAGGACCTTGCTGAGGATCTTGACCAAGGATTCTTCGTCATCAATGATGAGGATTTTCATACAACTTCCTTATCTTAGCCACCGATTAACACCGATAAACACAGATTCAATATTTGTAAAACCAAGAATTATGTTTTTTGCCATCAGCGTTAATTTGTGTTCATCGGTGGCAAAGAAATGGTTTGGCTTTTTGTTTCATCCTAAATATCTAAGTTACTTGGCTTTGCGTTTGTCCGCGATCTTTCCCAACATATATTTCAACCGGCTCAATTCGATGGGTTTCTGGATGAAATCTTCCACGCCCATTTGCATGCTTTTCAGGGCTGTATCTGGGGTCCCGGCCCCCGTGATGATCATGAGAGAGGAGGTGCGAAACCTTTGTTCAGCTTGGCCAGCACATCCATGCCGTTCATGTCGGGAAGGTTCAAATCAAGGAGGATGACCTCGGGCTTGATGAGTTCGTTCTTCGTCAGACCGTCAGCGGCGGTGTTGGCCGAATGGATCTCGTGACCCTCTTTTTCGAGGAATTTGGTGAGGATCTTAACGATGGATTCTTCATCGTCAATAATGAGTATTTTCATTGGAAAAGTCCCATGCGTATTTATTGCTTATATAATAACAAATACACGAACGGACTACTCTTACTTGTTGAGAGGGAAAAGGCCTTAAAAGCGGTCATAAATAGTGCGGTTTGTGTTAAGTCAAAATCATAGAAGGATGTACTTCGAACTTTTGCTGGGAATACGAGGTTAAAACAGAAAGGAAATTAAACGAAGGAAACAACATGAGATTTTTTTGGATCGTGACAAATAGAATTGTTTTAATTTTACTCATTTTGGCGTTAGAAGTTGTTTCGGTTTATTCCCAGGAATTAATTTTTCCCATCGTGGACACAGGGCAGGAACATTGTTACGGGGATGGTCAATCCATTCCCTGTCCCCAGGCCGGGGAGGATTATTACGGCCAGGACGCCCAGCACCAGGGCAATGCCTTCTCTTATCAGGATAACGGCGACGGGACCGTAAGCGACCGGGTGACCGGGCTGATGTGGGTGAAGGCCCGGGGTGAAAAGATGACCTGGGATGACGCCGTCGCCGGCGCTTCCGCCTGCCGAGTCGGGGGCTACAGCGATTGGCGTATGCCTACCATCAAAGAACTCTATTCCCTGATCAATTTTAACGGACGCTCGGGTCGGACGGCCGGGGATTCCCTCCCCTATCTGGACGCGGCGGTTTTTGATTTCGCCTATGGGGAAGGGGGGACAGGGATAGGGAACCGCCTCATCGACTGCCAGGATTGGTCCTCGACCACTTATGTGAGCGCGACCATGGACGGGAACCCCACGGCCTTTGGGGTCAACTTCGCTGACGGGCGTATCAAGGGCTATGGGAAATCTTCCCGGAGGTCCAACCGAAAAACCAGCACGCATTACGTCCGTTATGTCCGGGGCAATCCAAGCTACGGCAAGAACGATCTGAACGACAACGGCGACGGCACGGTGATAGACCGCGCCACCGATCTTACTTGGGACCAGGATGACAGCGGGAAAGGAATGGACTGGAAAACGGCGCTGGCCTGGGTGGCGGCGAAGAATGATGAAAAGTACAAGGGCCACTCGGACTGGCGGCTTCCCAACGCCAAGGAGATGCAAAGCCTGGTGGACTATAACCGGTCGCCCGACACGACCCAGTCCGCCGCCATCGACCCTCTGTTTCGTTGTACCTCCATCACGAACGAGGGCGGAAATGTGGATTTTCCTTTTTTCTGGACGAGCACCACCCATCTGGAAGGCGGGGCTGTTTATATCGCCTTTGGCAGGGCCCTGGGGTTCATGCAAACGCCTCCCGACTCGGGGAATTACCAACTGATGGATGTGCATGGGGCCGGAGCCCAGAGAAGCGATCCCAAATCAGGTGATCCGTCCCTCTATCCCCATGGCCGGGGCCCTCAGGGGGACGTGATACGGATCGATAATTTTGTCCGCTGCGTGAGGGGTGGGACAGACAAGGTCGTTTCGGGGCAGGGACCGGATCGATCAGGCCGATACGAACCTCGTTCAGCTGGGAACGCAGAGCCTTCCGGTTTGGGCGCGAACCAGGGAGAAGGGAAAGGCAATACGAGGCAGATGGGGCAAGGGAGGCATCATCCGCCTGCCGAGGCCATTCAAGCTTGTTCCGGCCATTCGGAAGGGGATACGGTTAATTTCACCACACCGCGGGGGGACACGCTTTCCTGTCACTGTGTCCAGATGAACGGAGTCCTGTTCGCCAAGCCGGACGACGGTCCCTCCGGCCCTTAAGTAGGCTCGAAAAGGTCGGCTGGTTACAATATCTCTTTCAGCCGTTCGGCGGGCCTGGCGAGGATGGCCTTGGCGCCTTTCTCGACGATGGGCCTTTGGATGAGGTCGGGATGTTTGACCATCAGGTCCAAAAGTTCTTCTTCTGACGATTCCTTCTTGGAAAGTCCCAGCTCTTTATAAATTTCTTCCTTTGTCCTGAGAAGTTCCCTGGCGGTCATGCCCATCTTCTTCAAAAGTTCCTTGAGTTTCACCTTGGGGATGGGCTCGAGGTAATAATTCACCGAGTCAAAATCCACGCCGCTTTCTTTCAGGGCGTTGAACACCTGCCGACAGGTGGTACAGGTGGGTTTTTGGTAAATGGTTATTTTCATTCTTTCCCCTTTTTGATGACTTCGTCCGGGCTTTAGATCCTCGATTTGATCAACCAGAGGATGATCGCCGCCGCCACGCAGTAAAAACCAAAATAATTCCACCGGCCTTTTTCCAGCCAGATGGAGAGCCATTTCAAGGCGACCAGGCCGGCCAGGAAACTGAGGACCATCCCCAATAAGCCGGGAATGAAAAGGTGCGACACCGAGCCGACGGAGGATTGGATGATGTCCCTGGTCTTCCACAGGCGCAGGATCTCCTTGCCCAGGGCAAAGGGCGTGATGGCCACCGCCAGGGCGAAACTGAAGTCCTCGGCTTTTTGACGGGCTATGCCCAGGATCAACCCGGTTGAAATGGTGGCGCCGGAACGGGAGAACCCGCGGAAGGGCAGGCAGAGGCCCTGAACCAAGCCGATCGTCATGGATTCAACGGGTCCCAGCTTTTTAAGGTTCTTCGCGGCTGGTTCCCGCATGGAGGCGTAAAGGATGAGCGCTCCCGCCGCGGCCAGGGCGGCTGAGACAAGGCTGAGATCGCCAAAAAGCGACTCGATCTCGGCGTTGGGCTCGGCCCGAAGGATGACCTTCTCAATGAACTTGATCAACACGACACCCGCGGCCAGGGTGACCAGGGTGGCCAAAAGGACCTGTTTCAAAAAAGAGGAGGTCCGTTCCTTGGTCTGGAAATATTGTTCCTTCCAGCCTTTCCAGAAATAGAAAAGGACCGCCAGCATGGTGCCGGTGTGAAGTGCCACCAGGAGCAGGGTCATCTGGGGGTTGGTTGGGTCCAAGCCCATCAGTTTCTCGGCCACGATGACATGGGCTGAACTGGAGATGGGAAGAAGTTCGGCCAGGCCCTGGATGACGGCTAAGACCGCTATTTGGATGGGATTCATGGGATTCCTTTGGAAGAGGGGTCTCGCCCCGCTTGGCGACTAAGATAACCCAGGGAAGATGGAATTACCGCCCAAAAATCACCTGGCCGGAGCCGCCGTTAGGAGGCCAGCATCGCTCGTTCCGATCTGGGGAATGCCCAGCTTGAGGGCGGGGGAGGCGGGTTGGAACCGGAAGTCATCCTTGCCCTGGAATAGGGGATCGGCGAGAAGGTTTCCGTCCTTGGCTTCATAAGGATTGTTGGACTGGTCGTTGTAATCCACTAGGGTGGTCCACCGCACGGAGGAGATACCGCTGGAGAGCAGGTTGTCCCGGAATGTGGTGATGCCATCGGAGGGAGCCCTGAAGACGATCTGGCCCTTGGACTGGATCACGTTCTTCTCGACCAAGTAATTCTTGCATTTGGCGAAATGCAGGGCGCCATCACCTTCGGTCACGAAAATGTTGTTCCGGATGACGTTATCGTGGGCCATGTGGTTCTGGGAAGGCCGAGCTACGTTCACCGAAAGGTTCCCCTCCACCAGGCATTGGGTGGATTGTTCGTCCAGGTAATAGGAAGAGGAACCGTATCCTCCCGTGTCAGGGATATCCCTCGCCACATTCCCCCTCATCGTGACCCCGTGGCAGAAACCGGAATAGATCCCGCCGCCGTCGTGCATTTCCAACATGACCCGCTCAATGAGGTTCTTTTCGATAAGGGTGTCGCTGGCGCCGTTGGTAATGCCGTCATAAAGACAGTCATGGATCCAGTTGTGGAGGATCCTGACTCCCGAAACCCCCTCGGTCCAAAGGGCGATGGCGGAGGGATAGATCCTTCCTACGGTCTGGATCTGGTTGTTGAGGATCGTGACGGCCGTTCCGGTCGCCCTGATACCGCAGGCGCCCGTTTCCCGGACATCACAATTTTCAACCAGCAGATCTTTCGAATCCTGGGCCTTGATGCCAGTACCGGCTACCCGAAATACCTTTAGACCGTTGATATGGCAGTTCTTGGTGTGGTTCATGTCCAACGCCCCGCCCAGGTCGTAGCACCCAAAACCGCCTTTGACCAATGGCGCGTTAGCTAGAGTGAACGAAAGTCCCGTTATCGAAAGGTCGCTAACCGGCAGATCCTTGGCCCCATCCACTCGGAGCAAACAGTCCTTATAGGGCGCTAGGACCACCGCTTGGGTCATGTCCTCATTCGGCAGGGGCCAATAGACCACCTCGTTCTTGGAGTGGTCCAGGAACCATTGACCTGGTTTCAACATTCCTTCCTTTACGTTATAGACCACATAGTTGTGGACGTCGAAGGCACCGGGAGGATGTTCTCCGGGATAGGCGAAGGTCAAAGTATGGGTATCGGGATCGTTGGAGATAGGTTTCATCATGGACATGTCCCACATGTGATAGACGGCCACCTCGGCGTTCGCCAGATCAAGCCAAGAGCCCAGGTCCTTGGGATCGTATTGGAGATGGGTCATCTGTTCCTGGGTCGGCGCGGTCTGCCACCCACCTCCTGTGGAGCTCATCCAACGGGTGTCATAGCGGGTCAGATGGGTGTAGTAGCCTTCTTCAGGCAGGCGGGCCCTGGGCCGGAGGGAACCGTTGACGGAGAGAACGCGGAAATCCCATGGGATACCAGAAGGGTCCAGGATGGAGGCCCGCCAAAATTTATCGCCGTCCTTTTTCCAACCTGTGATGGGTTTTCCGCCGGAAAGGATGGGATGTTCACCAGGATAGGCTTCCAGGGTCAAGCCGGAATCGCAGGCGTAAAGGGAGGGGATGGAGTCGATGGTATAGGTCCCTTCCCGAAAGAGCACGCGGGCCGGTTGGGATGGATTTTTCGACGCATTCGCCCGGATGACTTGCAAGGCCCTTGGAATGGAAGCGAAGGGTCCATCCGTTTTATCGGTAGTGGCTTGCGAGAGGGTGCCGCTCCAGGCGTCGTTCCCGGAAGGGGAAAGGTAATAGTCCAGAGCCCATCCTTGGGCGGCGGCACAGGACAAGATCAGAAGTAGGGCGATCCGAGATGGGGTCAAGGAAGGTAAAGAGGGTTCAGGATGGGCTTCAATTGAACGAGGGGGATGCGAACGGTGATGGTCCCGGCCGAGTGGGGAGCGATCGCGACCGGTTCAAAATATAGGACCAGGTCCTTTTGATCCAGGGCGAATCGTTGATAGAGATCGGGGTTAGGGCCGGCGCCATGCTCGAACCATTTCGCGTCCGTGTGATAGGGTTGGGCCGCGCTTAGGACATAAGGATAGACCGCGTGGTACCAATCGGAACCGGGTTTGAATAAGCCTAACCAGCCGATGAATCTACCTTGAGCCCGGTCAAGGGTGAAGGTCTGGGTGTGGGTCATGCCGTTGGCCCCGCCGGTGAATTCATAAATATTGAGTATCGCAGTTTCGGTCTTGCGTGAGCGGAGTGTGGATGGTTGGGCAAGGTATTCGGCTTTCCAGTGATGGGCGGTATTTTTCTTTTTCAATTCGTTATTGAAGATCAATAGATTCCCGTCCAACCATTGATGGATCTGGCAGGTGGCCGTGGCGGTCGAGAGAATGGGATAAGTGATCCGGATCCGGTAGTCGGGGGTGTTTTTATCCAAGGGGGAAGGGTTGGAACAGTCATCGGCCATTGCGATTGAGAAGGAAGAAAGCGTGGCGTAAAGCGCGAATAAAAAGAATAACCGGGGATGGAGCATCAATATCCTTTCAAAAAGATCCCGCTTATTTTATTCAAAGGAATGACCTGTGAATAGGTTGAAAATAGATGGTGGGGAGTTGTTCTGGAATGGGAGGGAGTAGATGGCTGAAAAAAGAAAACCCTTAGGACCGAGATCCTAAGGGTTTCCGTGAGACCGGGGCTAAGGTCCGGTCTTTTCTACAGAAGAAAACTTACTTGGCGGCCGGGGTGCTGGCAGCGGCCGGCGCAACGGCTGGCTTCGCGGCTTTCTTCACCTTTTTAGGGGTGTGTTTCTTGTGCTTCATAGTCTTGGCCGCCGGAGCGGGAGTGGTTGTCGCGGGAGCCTGAGCGAACACCGCGGCAGTCATCGAACCGAAAAACAAGACCGTCATCAACGTAGCGATTACCTTTTTCATCTGAATCCTCCGTACCCTTTCGGGTGATTTACTTTGGGTTTAAGTTGCTTCCCGTATATAGGACGAAGGGGGAGGAAAAAAAGTTGCAGAAGAAAAAGGCTTGTTACTTGATGTTCTCGATGAATTTTTCCCAAGAAAGGTTCCGAAGGTCTTTGTCAGAAAGAATAGGCTTTTGGTTAGGCCAGGTAATCCCGAGTTGAGGGTCATCCCAAAGCACGCCCCACTGGTCATCGGGCGTGTAAATGTCGGAGCATTTATAATGCATCACCGCGGATTCGGATAGAACACAAAACCCGTGGAGAAAACCCTCGGGGATGAAAAGTTGTTTGTGATTTTCACCCGTTAAAAGGACCCCGTGCCATTTGCCAAAAGTGGGGGAAGAAGGCCTGGCATCCACGGCCACGTCGAAGATCTCACCGGCTGCCGAACGCACCAGTTTGGCCTGGGGGCGCTTGATCTGGGCATGGAGTCCCCGAAGGACGCCCTTAAGGGAATAGGATTGGTTGTCCTGGACGAAGGAGCGGGTGATCCCGGCCTGACGGTATTTATCCTCATGGTAAGTTTCTACCAGATGACCTCGGGAATCCCCGAAAACCTGGGGTGTCAGGCATAGGAGCCCCTCAAGAGGGGTTTTTTCCACCAACAGATTCATCAAGCCTTCTCCAAGAGGGTTTTCAAATATTGGCCATAGGCGCTTTTACCCAGGGTTTCCGCCTGGCGGAGTACATCTTTTTCCCCGATCAAGCCCAGACGAAAGGCCACTTCCTCGGGACAACAGACCTTCAATCCCTGCCTTTCCTCGATGGCCTGGATGAACATACTGGCCTGAAGCATGGCGGTGGGAGTGCCCGTATCCAGCCAGGCGATCCCTCGGCCAAGTTTCTCCACCCGTAGGTCCCCGGAGGAAAGATAACTCAGGTTCAGGTCGGTGATCTCCAATTCGCCTCGGGGCGAGGGTTTGAGCTTGGCGGCACGCTCTGGGGCGGAGCCGTCATACATATAGAGACCCGTGACGGCCCAGGAGGAAGGGGGATCTTTCGGTTTTTCCACGATACCTTTCGGGTTCCCTTTTCCGTCGAATTCCATCACGCCATAACGCTGGGGGTCGCTGACCTGGTAGACGAAAACCGTGGCGCCGCTTTTGGCCGTCTTTGAGGATTTTTGAAGGGCCTCAGGCAGGCCATGCCCGTAGAACACGTTGTCTCCCAGGGCCAGGGTGCAGGGTTCGCCCGCGAGGAAATCCTTTCCGATCAATAAGGCCTGGGAAATGCCCTTGGGCTCGGCCTGGACGGCCCAGTGGAACTTGATCCCCAGCCAGGAACCGTCGGTCAGAAGGCGTTGATACGAGGATTGGTCCTCGGGGGTGGTGATGATCAGGATCTCTTTCGCCCCGGTCCACAATAGGGTGGTCAGGGGGTAATAGACCATGGGTTTGTCGTAAAGGGGAAGCAACTGTTTTGAAACTCCGCGGGTCGTGGGATGAAGACGGGTCCCCGCCCCTCCCGCCAAAAGGATACCTTTCATTTGTTGTCTCCTTTGACTGGATTCACTGACAGGCCCAGACGTTCTCGATCGTAACGGTCCTTTTGCACCAGTTGGCACCAGTCCAGGTTGTTCAGGTACCACTGGGTAGTTTCACGAATGGCTTCCTCAAAGTTCCGCCTTATTTTCCAGCCCAGTTCTTTCTCGGCGAATGAAGGATCAATGGCGTACCGGCGGTCATGTCCCGGCCGGTCTTTCACGAACTTCCGCAAGGATGGGTAATCAGCCACGCCTTTGGCTTTTAGGGCGGGATTTCGGGAGGCGGGTTGGAATTCCTCGATGGACCGGAGGATGGCCTCCAGGACCTGGAGATTGGCGCGCTCGGACCTTCCGCCGAAAAGGTAATGGGCGCCAGGCTTACCTGTTTTGAGGGCGGCCAGGATGCCTGAACAATGGTCATCCACATGGATCCAATCCCGAACCTGCATGCCGTCACCGTAGACGGGAAGGTCCTTTCCTTCCAAGGCGTTTAGGATCATCAAGGGGATGAGTTTTTCGGGGAACTGACGGGGCCCGTAGTTGTTCGAGCAATTGGTGATAATGACCGGGAAGCGGAAGGTCTCGTGGAAAGCCCGGGCCAGGAGGTCAGCTGAGGCTTTGCTGGCGGCATAGGGCGAGTTGGGGGCATAAGGACTGGTCTCGGAAAAGAATCCGGTCGGGCCAAGCGCGCCATAAACCTCATCCGTGGAGACGAGTAGAAAACGGAATCCTTGCGGCAAGGACGACTGATGGCGGCAGGCTTCCATCAACTCGAAAGTGCCCATCACGTTGGTCTTGAGGAACCCCGAGGGATCATCGATAGAACGGTCCACGTGGGTCTCGGCGGCGAAATGAACGATGGCGTCGGGAAGGTGCTGACCGATGAGCTGGCGGACCAGGGCGCGGTCTGACACGTCCCCCTTGACGAAAGAGAACGAGGGGTGGTCTTTGACCTCCCGAAGGGTGGATTCATGGCCCGCGTAGGTCAAGAGGTCCAAAACCACAACCTGATGTCCTTCTTTCAGGGCCATGCGGACGAAATTGGAGCCGATGAACCCGGCCCCGCCGGTAATGATCATTTTCATGGGACAAATCCTATCACGGTCTCAAGAAGGTCTGCATTTTAAAACGAAAGGAGGGAATAAATCCTCGCCAATTTCGGGGAATTTTTACGGATATTCCAATGCCAAGGATCGAGCGGTCGATGGGATGAGATCAAAGCGGGAGCGCCATTCGAAAATCGTCCATAAAATAACCCTCGCCGATGTCCGTAATGATGGGACAAAGGATGGTGAATCCCATTTTTTGGTAGACCGCTACGGAAGGGTTTCGCTTATGGACGGTCAGGGTGATTCGGGCAAAGCCTCTTTTTTGGGCAATTGCTTGGACAAAGGTTATGGCCTTGCGGCCATAACCTTTTCCACGGTGGGATGAGTCTATATAGAACTTACTAAGGAAAAGATCGGATTCCTGGGGTATCACCGAAAGATACCCGATGGGTTCCCCACGCGGGGAATGGACCAGGTAATAAAAGTAGCCCTCTTCCAATTGAGCAGAAATGGCTTCTTTGGATTGGAATTTCCCCAGCATGTAATCCACTTGGGCTTTTCCGATGATGGGCACGTAATGTTCGGGCCAGATCTTTTGAGCTAGGGATTCAACGCAGGAGATAAGGGATTCGCCCGTTACTGGAATGAATTTGATTGGGTCCATGTTGAAAAGAAGTTTATCACCCGGTTCGGCGGATCGCCCGCATTTTTAGGGCCGCCATTTTAACGGCGTAGGCTTCCAGCCCGGTCTCGTGGATCTGTTTGAGGCAGGCCGGACGGTCGGATTTCGTGAAGAAACCAACAACTTTAGAAATGAGATTATTGAACTTTCCGCAAGCATTGGGGTCCGCGAACTCGTTGCATTGGGCGCAGGTGGAGATGCCTTTCTTATTGCAGCATTCCCGCACTTTGCACCAGGAACGGCTTTCGGTTTGGTGGCAGCCGTCGCATTTCTCGTTCAGGTAAGAACCGCAAGCCCCGCAGAAGATGCCGCAACAGGACACCAGGGACGGGTCGGGTTTGATCTTGCGCATGGAAGCTCCTTCGGTTGACATGGGCGTATTCTAGCGCTCGGGAGGAGACGGGATGGCTGATGTAAATCACAATGGGTGAAGACCTAGATGAAAACCAATAAGTATTCTCTGTGTGAATATCGAACTGTCGCTACGCTGATAGGGCAAATACCCCCTGTGTACCCCATTGAGAGTCCGGGAAGGAACCTCCGTTCCTCCCCGCACCCCTCCTCAACCCAGGGAAAGCATAAAAGCAAAAAGGCCCTCGCCGAAAATCGGCGAAGGCCTTTTAATTTTAATGGCTCCCCTGGTGAACATCGAACCATGCTTCGCATTCATAGGGAGATCCCCCTATGTACCCCGAAGAAGGCCTGAAAACTCCCGTTTTCAGACTTTCCCTTTTGGTTCTCGTCCAAGTCAAAAAGGCTCCTGCGGGTTGGCGCTTCGCGCTCACAGGGGAAGTGCCCCCTGTGTACCCCATTGAAAGGCCGGGGAGGAACCTCCGTTCCTCCCCGCACCCCTTCTCAACCCAGGGAAAGCATAAAAGCAAAAAGGCCCTCGCCGAAAATCGGCGAAGGCCTTTTATTTTTAATGGCTCCCCGGGTTGGACTCGAACCAACAACCCTGCGATTAACAGTCGCATGCTCCACCATTGAGCTACCGGGGAATAAGGTGGTTTTTGTTTGTTTTTAAACCCGCAAAACTATCGAAAACTCATTATAAGCCCTGCGGGCGCTATAGTCTAAATCAGGGTGATTAAAAGTCAAGGTTTACAGGCTGAATCACCAACCCGTTTAGTTGGTGGTGCCATTGCCCCAGGGATTCCAATCCAGCTTGGAGTCCAGGAAATCCCTTTGGTTTTTCTGATAACCTTCGATCATTATGTCCTCAAAGGGTTCGTCCATCACATCCTTCATCTTGCCCCTTTTTTCCATCCATGCTACCTGCCGCCGGAAAGTATCCTCCAAAAGTACGGTTGTTTTAAACCCCAGGTCGCGGGCGGCCTTGCTGTTGTCGAAGATGGAAGGGTATTGATAGATGTATTTAACCCCGATACTTCGGCGGGGAGCCTGAGCATATAGCCATTCGGTGGGGATGTGGACCGGGTTGAATTTACCGCCGATGGCTTGGGCCATGGTCTGGAAAACCCCATCCCAGGTGGTGTGTTCGTCGCTGGTCAGATGATAAGCCTGGCCATAGGCCTTGGGGTTCAGGATGGCGTTCACGAAGCCCCGAGCCACATCGGATACATGGGCGATGGCCCAAGCCGCCTTGCCGTCATCCATGACGATGACCGGCAATCCTTTGCGGATGCGGTTGGGAAGGCTGTCATCGAACATGAGGCCCGAAGCGGTCGTGCCCTCGCCGGTCGTGAAGGAGGGACGAAGGACGGTGGTCTGAAGGCCGTCCTTGCCGTTGGCGGAGAGAAGGATGGACTCGATCTTGGACTTGTTCCGGCCGTAGTCGGTCACAGGCCGATGGGGTTCGTCGTCAGTGGCGGGAAGCTTGGTCATGGGTCCGCCGTAAACGCAGACCGTGGAACAGACCAGGATGTGTTTCACCCGACCGGCGAAGGCCCTCAAGACCGATTCGGCGTTCTCGGGCGCGAAGGCCACCATGTCGATAACCGCGTCGTAGGACAGGCCCTTCATCTGGGCCTCGAACTCGGGATATTTCCAACGGTCCCCGTGGATCACCTTGACGTTCTTCGGGATGCGCCATTCGGTGTAACCCCGGTTGAAGACCGTCACCTCGTCGCCCCTTTCGACCAATTGGTCCACGATGGCCGTGGAGATGAGGCCGGTGCCGCCGATGATGAGAACTTTCATATGGACTCCCGATATTGGATTTGTGACCAGCGGTCATTTTAGTTGGACTTAGTTGGAGTTTCAGGACAAAGATGTATAAAATCGCTTTCATGGATCCAGTCGCCCATTCCCTTGCCGGTACCCTGATCGGTCGGACGAACCCCTCGAATAAAAGAGGGTTGGTCCTGGCCTGCGTATTGGGGGCGCTTGCCCCGGATATCGACATCATCCTCACTTTCTGGGGCCATGACACTTACATTACCGAACACCGGGGTTTTACCCATTCCTTCCTGGGGTTCCTGCCGGTCACGCTTCTTTCGGCCTGGGTGGCCTGGCTTTTCATCAAGCGAAAGGCCGACCGGGCCACCTTCGGGGCCTTGTCCGTCATGGCGGGATTGGGGGTCGCGTCCCATTTGTTCCTCGACTGGTGCACCTCCTGGGGAACCATGTTGTTGTGGCCCGCCCGTACCCGTTTCGCGGGCGACACGATGTTCATCATCGATCTCTGGTACACGGCCTGTCTGGCGTTGTTCATCATCTTGAGCGTTTTTTTCAATAAGCGGCGGGCGGTTATCTGCGCGGTAGGGCTAATGGTGATCGGAGCCTACCATGGTCTGGCGGCTTACAATCACTTCAAGGCCTTGAAGGTAGCGGAAACGGACAGACCCCTGGCTTGGCGCGCGGCTTTTCCCCAACCCCTGTCCCCTTTCCGGTGGGAAGCCTTCAACCGGCAGGATGAACTGTTGAGGGGAGCGAGATTGGATTTTCTCAAGAGCGCCCAGCCGCTGGAGTGGCAGGAATGGCGCACTCCGCCAATGAACAACGACATAAACGCTGTCTTTCAATCGCCTCAGGGAAAAAAATTCTTGTGGTTCTCCAGGGTCCCGGTCTGGTCGGAGGAAAAATTGGCCGATGGTAGTGTCAAGGTGACCTGTTGGGACATGAGGTTCTATTCGTATTTTTTCAAGGATCAGGTCAACCGTCATTTCAACCAGGTCTTCACGGTGAAGGAGGGGCAGGTCACGGGTGGCGGGTTCGATCACTGATAAGCCAGAGGTGTTTAAGGGGTTTGACCCTTGGGATCCTACTGTTTTTTATCCTTGTTCTTGCTTGAAGGGATCACGCCCAATGATTGGGCCGCGGCGATCCCGGCGCAAGAATAGGAAGCTATCCCCGCGAGCGTTCCCCATAATTTTTGATCCGAAGTAGGGGTTGGCGCTGAATATTTCAACGAAGAGGAAAGAGCATCATTTAAATGTTCATAATAGTCTTTACTCCTTAGAAGGAACGGAGTTTCCGATCCCGAACCTTTTTTCAAAGTGTAAGTGTTTGAGGAATGAATGGATTTACTTTTCTTGAAGACTGAACTTTTTGGGATGACAGGAATGGTTTTATCGGTAGTTTGGGGAGTTGGCGTTAAAAAAGGATTGGGTGTGAGCGGAAGGTTCGTTTCCGCTCGGAGGTTGAAAGAGCAAACAAGCAAAAGAAAAGTTATATATGCAATAGGCTTGACCATGACATTAACTCTGGTTGGGTTCAAATAGACAATCACCAACATTTATATTTTCCGACTTTTTATTGCCTGTCGCAAGAAAGTTAACCCATCGGAAATTGGCACAGAATCGACTTTTTATAATTCTCTTCGCCCTTCCAGGGCTTTAAGGAGGGTTGATTCGTCCGCGTATTCCACATCGCCGCCAGATGGAAGACCCCGGGCCAGGCGGGTGACCTTGACCTGAACATCATTCAAGAGCTGTTGTATATAGAGGGCGGTGGAATCCCCTTCCACGGTCGGGTCGGTCGCCACGATGACTTCCTTGAACACACCCGCCTTTTTTACGCGCTCGACCAGGGCATCCAGGGTCAGGTCCTTCGGTCCCCGTCCTTCCAGGGGGGAAAGGGTACCGCCCAGGACGTGATACATCCCGTGATACTCATGGGTGCGCTCAAAGGCCACCACATCGCTGGGATCTTCCACGACGAGAAGGGAATGGGTATCACGATTGGAGGAAGAGCAGATACGGCAGAGGGTTTCCTCGGTCAGATTGAAACAGTCCCGGCAGGGATGGAGCTTGGCGCGGGCCTCCACCAGACCCCTGGCGAGGGCCTGGGAAGTTTCGGAAGGTTGTTTCAAGAGATGGAAAGCCAGGCGTTGGGCCGTGCGCGGACCGATCCCGGGAAGCTTCTCCAACTCGTGAAAGAGCCTTTCCAGGGAGGGGGGATACTCGGCCATGGTCAGAAAAGCCCAGGGATGCCCAGCCCGCCGGTCATTTTATTGACTTCTTCCTTGAGCTTTTTGTTCACCTCATCGCCCGCCTGGTTGATGGCGGTCTTGAGGTATTCCTGCAATTTTTCCGCGTCATTCAGGGCCTTGGGGTCGATGACCACCTTTTGGATCTCGTGTTTGCCGTTGATGGTGACGGTGACTGCCCCGTTTCCAGCGGAAGAGGTGAAGAATTGGTGTTCCATCTCATCCTTGAACTTGGACATCTTTTCTTTCATGACCTGGGCTTGTCTAAAAAGGCTGATCATATCTTGCATCGTTGGCTCCGTTAGGGTGTATTTCAGGGACCGGGATCGACCCAGTCCGGATTACTTTTGAGGATTGTTCCTTTTAACTTCCACGATCTTGGCTCCGAACATGTTGATGGCGGCCAGGACCAAGGGATCTTTTTCGCCCAATTCTTTCAAGTCCACCTTTGGGGATGAAAGGGGCTTTGGTGCTCTCGGCCCCGTGGCACGTTCTTGTCCCGGAGAGGCAGAGCCTTCCGGAAGGACCGGTACCAGGGTGATTTTGCGGCCAACCACCTCGGCCAGAAGCTGTTCCAACAAGGCTTTGTTCTCGGGGTTGGAGATCTGTTCATGATGGAAGGCTCCCTTGCAGACCAGCACCAGGGTGCCCTCATCGAGCTTCTTGGGATGGGTATCCATGAGGATCCCTTCCAGCATCTTTTTTTGTTTTCCCGCCTTTTCGATGATCTCCCGCCATTGGGATTTCAAGCGGGCCATGTCCGGATTCTTATCGGCTTCGACCGCATCCTCGATCTCATCGACCGCGAAGACCGGTTCTCCTTCCTGGGCTAATGGGGCAGGTGGAGTGGGTGAAGCGGCGACCAGGGCCGGAGTGGGAGAAGGTTTGGCAACAGCGGGGGACGGACGGGGTATGGCCGGGACTTGGATGGGAGCGCCGCTTTCCATTTTTCCGAGTAGGTCCCCCACGGAGACCAACTGTTTCATCCGGCAAAGCTCCAGCACCAGGGTCTCGATCACGATCTGAGGATTGTTGGAATGACGGACGGCCCATTCCTGCTCGATCAAAAGCCGAAGGGAAGAAAGAATCTGGGCCTCCTCCATCTGGGAGGATAGAACGGACAGTTTCCCCACTTCTTCTTTGGAGAGGGGAATAAGTTCGACGGCGGAGGATGGAAAAGCTTTGGCGACAGCCAGGTGGCGGAAAGTCTCCAGCAGACCATTGTAAAAATGGCCGAGGTCCTTGCCTCCATCCAGGACGTTCCTTAAGACGGTCAAGCCCTTCGGGGCGTCCTGAGCCAATGTGGCCTCGACCAGACCGAGGAAGACTTCCTCTTCAATCGTTCCCAACACGATACGGATGTCATCGATGGTGACCTTCTTGCCCGAAAAAGCAACGACCTGGTCTAAGGTGCGCTGAGCGTCACGCATGGATCCGCCGGCGGACCGGGCCACTTGGTATAAAGCCTTATCATCGATCTCGATCTTCTCCGAGTCGCTGATGCGATGGAGTTGTTTGAGGATGGTCTCCATCCCCATGGACCGGAACTCGAACCTTTGACAACGCGATTGGACCGTCGCCGGGAACTTATGGATCTCGGTAGAGGCCAGGATGAAGATGACGTGCTCGGGAGGTTCTTCCAACGTTCTTCAGGAAAGCGTCGAAGGCCTGGGGCGTGATGCGGTGCGCTTCGTCGAAGATGTACACTTTATATTTGCCCTTGGCCGGGTAAGTCCCGACTTGTTCCTGCAGGGCACGGATACCGTCCACCCCGTTGACCGAGGCGGAATCGATCTCGATGACATCCATGGAGGTTCCCTGGTTGACATCCTGGCAGATGTCGCAGGTGTTGCAGGGCTCGCCGTTCTTCAGGTCCCGGCAGTTAAGGGCTTTGGCGAAGATGCGGGCGGTCGTGGTCTTTCCCACTCCCCGGGGTCCTGCGAAGATATAAGCGTGGGCCACCCGGTTGAGGCTCATCGCGTTCTGAAGGGTGCGGGTGATATGTTCCTGCCCGACCATATCAGCGAAGACCTGGGGGCGCCATTTGAGAGCCATGACTTGCGGCATAAACTTCCTTCGGAAGAGTTTTGATCTCGGGGTTTTGAGCGAACGACCCAAAACACAACAGCTTAAACTCGATATTCGTTCTATAGAACCACGCGTCCCGTCGTGGAAGCCAGGTGACCTACAACACCCGAACACAGGCCTGACCGTTGCTTCCTTCCGGACCTAGCGGAGTTGGGGCCGGCTCGCCGTATAGGGCCCGACTTCCACGCCGGGGCGCGTAACCCCATCCTATCGAATTAGGAATGGGATTTCCATCCAGCGGTGGGGGTGAGATTATAATGGAAATGGGGTTATTAAGACGTCGAAAAGAACCTGCCAAGGCTCTTTATTACTTGCGATAAAATTGGCCTTTTGAGTAATATACCTGTCTTTTCCCCCGTCTTGTGGTTGTATAGAAATAGCGCGCCCGTGGCTCAACTGGATAGAGCATCTGACTACGGATCAGAAGGTTGAAGGTTCGAATCCTTCCGGGCGCACCATTTTTTCTATGGATCAGGAACCTAAGGTTCCTGAATTAAAGGAAAATGGTATGTCCCAGCGGTGAATGTAAAATTGGAAAATAATTACCTTTGAACAATATTGACGAAAAATTCATGAAGTTAGCATTAAAGGAAGCGAATAAAGCTTCGGCTGAAAGTGAAGTGCCGGTTGGGGCGGTGGTGGTCCGGGAAGGCAAGGTCCTTGCCCGAGGGCATAACCAGACCGAACGAAAAAAAAGCGCCCTAGTGCACGCGGAGATGGTGGCCTTGGCCAAAGCCGCCAAACGGCTTAAAAGCTGGCGTTTGAATGATTGTGACCTTTACGTCACCCTGGAACCCTGCACGATGTGCGCGGGGGCCATTGCCTTATCAAGGATTCGGCGCCTGGTTTTTGGTACAGAAGACCCTAAGGCGGGCGCGGTGGCCAGTACGGCCAGGGTTCTGGACAATGAAAAATTGAATCACAAGGTAAAAGTCTTCAGCGGTATATTAAAGGAAGAATGCGCGGGTATCTTGAGCGGTTTTTTTAAGGCTTTACGTCAGAAAGACAGATGATGGTTTTGAGAAGATATTCGTAGTTTTTGATGCCAGTGGGGATGTAGCTCAGCCCTTCGATGGCGCGAAGCGCCCCTCAGGGCAGGTTGGGGGTACCTTGAGCAAGTCGAAGGGTTGTGAAAGCATCCGTAATTTGACGCTAGTGGGGATGTAGCTCAGTTGGGAGAGCGTCTCGTTCGCAACGAGAAGGTCAGCGGTTCGATCCCGCTCATCTCCACCAATTTTTCTTTAGTGTTGGAACCAGCAGGGTTCCAAAGTTAAAGGAAATGGGTACGTCCCAATGGTAACATTGGTAAGTTTCCAATGACCCATTGGGGCACCAATTTTTATGCCATGTCGATAGTGGGGTTTATTGGGGCGAGGGGAACCTCGCCTTTGTTTTTTTACGGAGAGGTGGCCGAGCGGTCGAAGGCGCACGCCTGGAAAGCGTGTAGGCTCCAAAAGGGTCTCGAGGGTTCGAATCCCTCCCTCTCCGCCATTATTCCAAGGGAATAATGGCGGAAGCAGAGCTCTGAATAATAAATAACGTTGAAGGTGTCCCCGAATAGGGGATAGATAAGAAATCTCACGAACAGTCAAACCTATTCCAAATCGTCAATATTTACGGAGAATGCATTTGTCTTGGGTTGTTTATCTTTTAAAGTGTTCTGATGGATCTTATTACACTGGTATAACTGAAGATATTGTGGAACGGCTAGAACGCCATTCTTCAGGACGTGGCGCAAGATACACAAAGAACCGGTTACCTGTTGAATTAGTCCTGACCATCCCTGTTAAAACCCAATCCGAAGCGATGTTAAAAGAGAAATGGTTGAAACGACAAACGCATATTGTTAAACAGGAACTAATTAATGAATGGTCGAAGGCGTCCCCGAAAAGGGGATAAGCTCCAATGCCCATTCCAATCTGAATGGGCATGAATCATTCGCTGATGTCTAATGCGAATGATTCAAAGGGTCTCGAGGGTTCGAATCCCTCCCTCTCCGCCATTATTTAAATAAAATAATGGTGTTCATTGGAAGTTGCTTCGAGTTGAATTTCCAAGTTAGTGAAAATCCCACCAGCTAAAAAGCCCTGAATATTACCGAGCAAAAACCTCGAATAACAGGACCAATCCCACAATTGCGAAAACGAAAGCGGCGATCGTTTGTAGGATGTGGGGCCGAATGATCTTTTTGACTTGGGTGCCTATTAAAACAGCGAAACCGGTCGTAGTCCAAAGCGCTAAGGTCGCGGATAAAAATATTGTTACAGGTTGATGGGTTTTCGCGATCAAGGTAGCGGCGGCTAGTTGGGTCAAGTCCCCCCATTCGGCGATGAAGATGACGATAAAAGAAGACCATATGGTTTTCAAAAAGAACCCTTTGACGGGTAAGGTTTTTTTATTCGGCTTTTCCTCCCTTTGTTTCCACATCAAGTAAGCGAAGATCAAAAAAAGTATCCCGGAACACACGTGGACTATCTGGGGGGGCAAAAAGCCGAACAGGCTCCCGAAGAGAACCGCGATGATGTTCTGGATAAAGAAAGCGCCACATACTCCCAGGAAAACCGCGACCGGATTTTTTTGACTGGCCATGATCAGGATAGCTAGAGCGGTTTTATCGGGCAATTCAGCTAAAAAAATGATGCCGAAAGTTATAAAAAAGAGATTCTGGTCAATATGCAGGTTGAAATAACTGGGATCCATCGGCACAGCTTAGCGGGGGAAGGGAAATGACGCAAATAATTGTCGGGCCTATTAAGTGTTTTGAACCGATCCTGTGTAGGATTTTAGAAGTGGAGAATGTTCTTCAAGACTTCCAAAAAAGCCAAAAACCCAAGACGAACGAAAGACTACAATATTGTATTAACCTACATATATTGACTTAATTTACTAATATAGCCGTTTTTTACAAATGGATTTCTTTGTTTTTCGCATGATTAGGCCCATAAAAAAACAAATCCTAACATTTTCCAAACTGGCACGACCATTGCTTTAACCCCTACTCGTTCATAGCAGTAATTCGATTTAGGGAGGAATGAAATGGCAAAGACAGAACAGCAATCTTTAGTCACCCGGGTACTTGACTGGAAAGGGGCGGCTATCAACGCTATGGCGCTGATCGCACCGGGCGCTTTTTTATGGATCACTTATCAGGTCCAAGCGGCCGCCACTACACCGGATGGAGCTTCCTGCGCCAGCGATATGTGGGCAGGCATTCTCGTCGCGTTGGTCCTGGCCTTCCTGACGGCCTTCTCCTACGCCGAGTTAGCGAAGATATACCCGGAAGCGGGTTTCGCGAGCTGCGTCTATTTCGCCGAGAAAGCTTTCATCGATGATCAGAACTTGAAACGTCCGGGCCCGACATCCATGGCCCGTATCGCCAAGCTGATCACCGGCTGGGCCGCCCATTTGTTCTACTGGGTTTATCCCGGTGTCATGGTGGCCTTCATGGCGACCCTGGCGGCTTACGTGTTCAACGCCGTCACCGGTCAAACCATGACCATCATGTGGGAACTGGTCGTGGCCTACGCTTTCGCGGTGGTCACGGGCATCATCGCCTATAAGGGCGTGCAAGGTTCCACGGCCGCCAACTATTGGGGCAATATCATCCAATGGGTGACCTTGGTGATCTTCGGGGCATTGGCTATCTATTATCGTTTCGCCAATCCGGATCACGCTACCACCTGGGCTTTCAGCGGTGGCTTCGATATCGTGAAATTCCACTCGATCAAAGGGGTGCTGGTCCAATCGACCGTGGCCATCCTGATCCTGGTGGGTTTCGAGAGCTCAACCGCCCTTGCCGCTGAGACCAAACAGCCTGAAAAGAACATCCCGAAAGCCATCATCGTGGCTCTCGTCGTCCAGGGACTTTTGTCCTATCTGTACGAGTATTTCGCCGCCAACATGATGGTCAGTGAGAAACTGACAGGCACGGTCGCTGTTCCCGCTGTCGCCGCTGTCGCGGCTCAGGCGGCTACAGTGACTTCCGCCGGGGTTACCATGCCGGCCATCGCGGCCGTCGCGGCCGCTCCCGCCACCACCAAGATCGTCACGGGTATGGACGCGATGGTCGCTTCCAGCGCCCCGATCGGCGATATGGCGGTTCTCTTGGGTAACAGTCTGTTCGGTCACTTGGGATTCATCTTGATGATCACCATGGCCATCACGGTCGCCATCGCTGTCATCGGGACGACCCTGGCTTGTATCAACACCGCTGTCCGCGTGACGAACGGTATGGCCGAGGATAGGGAACTTCCCCAATTCCTGGGCTTTATCCACCGCCAGAACGCCTCGCCTCACACCGCCATCTGGCTGCTGGTCGTGGTTTCCTGCGTCATCGCCACCATCGGCTGTCAGTCGATCGTGGGCTTGACAGGTATCACTCTGGCTTCGAACTTCGGCACTTTCGTTCTTTACGGCGCGGTCTGTATCTGGACCTATATCGCCTACAAAAGACGCAAGGATTTCAGCCTCTTCAAGCACGCCTTGATACCGTTCCTGGGGCTTTTGATGAATGTCGCGATGTGCGCCGCCATCATCTACCTCTACACCATCGGTAACGCCGATTCGCAGAACGAGGCCAAGATCTTCGTCTATATCGCCGGCGGCTGGCTCGCGGTCTGGGGCCTATACGTCTTCGCGACGTCGACCTTGAAATCGCACGGGATGAAGACCATCACGGCCATCATCAAGCCGGACACTTTGGACAACTTGGCTGAAGCCTTGAACAGCGAGCAGCTAGTGCAAGGGATGACCATCACCGAGGTCAAGGGTTTCGGGCGCACGAAAGGTTCCAAGACCGATGACGCTCCGAGCAAGGTGAAGTTCCTGCCCAAGATCAGGGTGGATGTGGTCGTTAACGAGTGGGATGTACCGCACGTCCTGGATGTGATGCAGGAGATCCTGAATACCGGTAACAAGGGAGACGGTAAGATATTCGTCACCCGAACGGATGAGACGATCCGTGTTAGGACCGGGGAAACAGGGATCGCGGCGGTTTAACAAGAGGATTTAGTTCTACCAATTAAGGTATAAAGCAAAGGGCCCACCCAAACGAGTGGGCCCTTTGTGTTTTTCCCGGTATTATGTTTTAAGTCAGGCGAGTTAATTAACCGTTAAGGATGAAGAGTGGATTTGACATTTTTCAAAGGACGAAGGGCAGGCACATGACAGTCCTCTCTTTTGTTCCGTTCATATTCCTATTGGCTTGTATCGCGTTTTTGCCATTCATTCCCATAACCGCACGATGGTGGGAAAGGATGGGGAACAAGTTTTTTTTGTCTTTTGTCTGCGCTGCCACTGGTGTACTCCTTTTTCTTTATTCATCCGCTGACCCCTCCAAGATCCTGGATACTTATTTTGATTATTTGTCTTTCATCGTTCTTTTAGGCGCCCTTTTCACGATCTCGGGCGGTATCCACATCTCTGGCGCGTTCGCCGGATATCCCTGGGTGAACGCTCTTTTCCTGGCGTTGGGCTCGTTGTTGTCGAACCTTCTAGGCGCCCTGGGCGCTAGTATCCTTCTCATTCGTCCCCTTCTTCACGCTAATCATCACCGCAAGCATAAGGTCCATATTGTCCTATTTTTCATATTCATCGTTTCCAACTGCGCGGCTTGTTTGATCCCTCTGGGTCCGCCGCTTTATCTTGGTTATCTGCGCGGCGTCCCATTCTTCTGGACCCTCCGCTTGGCGGCTCCTTGTACTTTAGTGGTAGGCATGCTTCTTGTTCTTTTCTATTTTTTCGACAAACGTGCGTTCAACAAGGAAGAAAAGAACAGCAAAGATCGTATGGCCGAAGAGGTCAAACTGGCCCAGCGGAAAATACATGTCCAGGGAATGGGGAACCTGTGGCTATTGATGGTGTTGATCGCAGGCATCCTTCTCATCGGGTATGTTTTGCATCCCGCTCTCGACCAACACTTGGGCGAGAGGGAGGGAGATCTTTGGACCAAAGCCCTTCAAACTATTTTCATGGCCCTATTGGCGGTTTTTTCCTATCGAAACACATCCAAAGGGATCCATACCCAAAACCGCTTCCGTTTCGAGCCGCTCTGGGAAGTGGCGGTCCTTTTCTTCGGCATCTTCGGAGCCATGCTCCCGGTGTTAGCTTATTTGGAAACCCGCGCTCCCGAAATGGCCATCTCCCAAAGCTGGCAGTACTTCTGGGTTTCCGGTGTGCTGAGCGCTTTCCTGGACAACGCCCCGACCTATCTGACGACCACGGCCATGGCGGCTAGCCAGCATGGTCTTTCGCCCATCCAACTGGGGGATTTGGCCGAAAAGTTTCCGCGGTTCCTGGCCGCTATTTCCTGCGGTTCTTCTTTCATGGGCGCCCTAACCTATATCGGTAATGGTCCGAATTTCATGGTCAAAGCCATCGCTGAGAAAGCGGGGGTGAAGATGCCGTCTTTTGGTGGATATTTGGTTTGGTCCTGCGCTGTCCTTATCCCTATTTTTCTACTGATTACGTTCATCTTCTTTTAAATACGATAGAACGAGGTGTTTTCGATCAGGCCCATTTCTTGAATACAAAGAATACCCCGATGGCCATAAAGCCAAATTCCACCAAGTAGTTCCATTTCACTTCCTCTCGCAGATAAAAAATCGAAAACCCGCAAAAGATCACCAGGGTGATGACTTCCTGGATGGTTTTCAATTGGGCGGTGGAGAACTCATAGCTCCCGATGCGGTTGGCCGGAACCTGGAAACAATACTCGAAAAAGGCGATGCCCCAACTGGCCAGGACGGCCAGCCATAGGGGGGAGTTCTTGTATTTCAAATGGCCGTACCAGGCAAAGGTCATGAATAGGTTGGAAACTAGGAGTAAAAAAATGGTCCGCATGGGGCTGGGCCCCCTTTCGGTGGATTTATAGCTCTCCCAAGTTAATCCGGTCCCCTCGCCAAAACAACGGATTCATGCCAGTCTGGCCCGGGAATATCGCCTTGAAGCCCCTTTCGAAAGGTCCTAAACTGTCGCTCCTTAAAGCCTGATGAAAGGAACCCCAGTGGCCCGACCGCTTTTTTTAGACGCTCTCAAGGAAAAAGTCCTCATTTTTGATGGTGCCATGGGCACCAACATCCAGGTCTATAACCTGACCAAGGAGGACTTCGGCGGCAAAGAGGGATTGAACGACTATCTGGTCATCACCAAACCCCAGGTCATCCGGGAAGTCCATGAGGGGTTCCTGAAGGCGGGAGTTGATTGTTTGGAGACCAATACCTTCGGCTCCAACCGCCTGAAACTTTCCGAATACGGCATCGCCGACCAGATCGTCCAAGTCAATACCGCCGCCGTCAAGCTGGCCCGCGAATTGGCGGACAAATACGCAACCCCCGATCATCCCCGTTTCGTGGTGGGCTCCATGGGTCCAACGGGCATGCTGCCAGCCTCTGAAGACCCTGATCTGGGCAAGATCACAGTGGACGAGTTGGAAGCCATCTATTACGAGCAGGCCTGTATCATGATCGACGCCGGGGTCGACGCCCTGTTGGTCGAGACCAGCCAGGATATATTGGAAATGCGCGCGGCGGTCTTTGGATGTCATAAAGCCCGGATCGAGAAGAAATCACCCGTCGGACTTATGGCCCAGACCACGTTGGATACCACGGGTCGCATGCTCCTGGGCACTGAAATATCCTCCGTCCTGGCCACATTCTCCCGCCTTCCCATCGACGTCATCGGCATGAACTGCTCCACTGGTCCCAAAGAAATGAAGGACTCGGTTCGCTACCTAAGCCAATATTCACCCTTTCCCATCTCCACCATCCCCAACGCTGGCCTTCCGGAAAACCGGGGCGGCCAGGCGGTCTATCCCCTCAAGCCCGAACAACTGGCCGTGGCCCTGAAGGAATTCGTCGAGGAGTTCGGCGTCAACATTGTGGGCGGATGCTGCGGAACCTCCCATGAGCATCTTCGTCAGGTCGTGACGGCCATAGGGAACCAAAAACCCAAGAAACGCCAGGTCACCCATCTGTGCGGGGCGTCCTCCATGATCAAGAGCGTTTCCCTGGATCAGGACCCCAAACCCCTCATCGTGGGGGAGCGGGTCAATTCCCAGGGTTCCCGCAAGATCAAGACGATGCTTTTGGCCGACGACTACGAGGGCATGGTGCAGGTGGGCCGGGGACAGGCCGAGGGCGGCGCCCATGTGCTGGATGTTTGCGTGGCCCTGACCGAGCGCCCCGACGAGAAGAACCAGATGATGAGGATCGTCAAAAAGCTTGCCTTGGGCGTGGATACGCCCCTCATGATCGACTCCACCGAGGCGGAAGTGGTCGAGGCGGCGTTGAAGATCTATCCGGGCCGGGCGATGGTCAATTCCATCAACCTGGAAGGGGATGGGTCAAGGGTGAAAAGACTTTGCCCGCTCATCAAGAAGTATGGTTCCGCAGTGGTGGCCATGACCATCGACGACATTTACTACGACAAGTCCAAACCCCAGGAAAAGGGCATGGCGAAGACCGCCGCCCGTAAATTGGAAGTGGCGAAAAAGATCACCGACATCTGCGTGAAAGAGTACGGTATCCCGGCCGAGGACATCGTGTTCGACGCCCTTACCTTCACCCTGGCCACCGGCGAGGAGGAGTTCAAGAATTCCGCCGTCGAGACCATGGAAGGAATCAAGCTCATCAAGAAGCACATCCCGGGCGTGCGCACGGTGCTGGGGCTTTCCAACGTTTCTTTCGGGCTTTCCAAACAGGCCCGCGAGGTCTTGAACTCCGTTTTCCTTTACCACTGTGTGCAGGCGGGGTTGGATATGGCCATCCTGAACCCGGCGGACATCAAACCCTATATGTCCATCGCCGAGGACGAGCGCAAACTGGCCGACGACCTGGTCTTCAACCGGGACCCTCAGGCCCTGGCCCATTTCATCCAGCACTTCGCTGGCAAAGGACCGGTGGAGGCCCAGACCGCCGCCGACCCGACCGAGGGCATGACCCCGGCGCAAAAGGTCCATTGGAAGATCGTCAACCGGAAGCCTGACAAGATCGAGGCCGACCTGGCCGAGGTCCTGAAGGAAAGAAGCGCGGTGGAGACCTTGAACAAGGTGCTTTTGCCCGCTATGAAGGAAGTGGGGGACAAGTTCGGTTCGGGCGAGCTCATCCTGCCCTTCGTATTACAATCTGCCGAGGTCATGAAAAAGGCCGTGGCTTACGTGGAACAGTTCCTGGATAAATCGACCGCCACCACCAAAGGCACGGTGGTCCTGGCCACGGTTTACGGGGACGTGCATGACATCGGCAAGAACTTGGTACGCACCATCCTTTCCAACAACGGCTTTACGGTACACGACCTGGGCAAGCAGGTGCCTGTTTCCACCATCATCGCCAAGGCGCAGGAAGTGAAAGCGGACGCCATCGGCCTGTCGGCGCTGTTGGTCGTCACCTCCAAGCAGATGCCCATTTGCGTGCAGGAACTGGAAAAACTGGGTCTTCAATTCCCGGTCGTCGTGGGGGGAGCCGCCATCAACCGCCGTTACGGCTACCGTATCAGCTTCGTGGACGAGAAGCTTTACGAGCCGGGGGTTTATTACGCCAAGGACGCTTTTGAGGGGCTGGATATCCTGAACGCTCTTTCGGACCTAGCCACCCGGGAGACTTTCCGTAACCGCATCAAGGATGAAGCGGTGAAATCCAAGGCTCTGGGATTTTCCGAGGCGAAAAAGGAAGAGGAAGAAGCCACACCTGAGAATTTCCCGCCGACGGTCAAGCCGGCAGTTTTCATACCGAAGAATCCTTTCGCGGGCACTTCCGTCATCAACAAAGTGCCCTTGAGAGAAGTCTGGCCCTATTTGGACCTGACCCAGCTTTACAAATTGAATTGGGGGGTAAAAGCCAAGGATGGGGATGAGTATCGAACCCTCATCCAGAACCAATTCCAGCCCATGCGGCTGAAGATGCAGGACGAGATATTGTCCAAGAACTGGTTCGAGCCCAAGCTGGTCTATGGGTTCTTCCTGGCCAATTCGGACGGTAACGACTTGATCATTTACGACGGCAATGACCCCAAAAAGGAATTGGAGCGCTTCAAGTTCCCCCGCCAAAGGGTAGGACGGCATCTGTGCCTTTCGGACTACTTCAAACCTGTCTCTTCTGGCGAGAAGGATGTAGTGTCCTTTCAGGTCGTGACCATTGGGGAAAAGGCCACCGAGCTTATCGAGAAGTTGAACAAGGACGGGAAATACACGGACAGCTACTATTTACATGGGTTGGCGGTGCAGACCGCCGAGGCCATGGCGGAATGGATCCACCGCCGGGTCCGTAACGAATGGGGCCTGCCCATCGGGCAAGGGAAGCGTTACTCGCCCGGTTATCCCGCCTGCCCCGAGCAGTCGGACCAGGAGAAGTATTTCAGGCTTTTGGACGCCACCAAGGCCATCGGGGTCACCCTAACGGAGGCCTTCATGATGGTGCCTGAGCAATCCACCAGCGCCATCATCGTTCACCACCCCGAATGCGAGTATTTCGCGGTGCGGTAATGCCTTTTTCCGATGGCCTGAAGGACCCCCTCCGATGGGTAACCCGACTTTTCCGATGGACCGGAGGACCTTTCCGATGGAAACCCAAGGTTTTCCGATGGTCTAAAAGGCCTGTTTAATGCTGGTGGAAACCGATCGTCCGCTGGCGAAGTGGCACAATGCCAGTGGGAATGTCGGTGGAGACCCCTAAATGCCAGTGGGCGTGCCAGTGGGAATGTCGGTGGAGACCCCCAAATGCCAGTGGGCGTGCCAGCGGGAATGCCAGTGGACACCCCTAAATGCCAGTGGGCGTGCCAGTGGGAATGTCGGTGGAGACCCCCAAATGCCAGTGGGCGTGCCAGTGGGAATGCCGGTGGAGATCCCCAAATGCCAGTTGGCGTGCCACCGGGAATGCCAGTGGGCGTGCCAGTGGGAATGTCGGTGGAGACCCCCAAATGCCAGTGGGCGTGCCAGTGGGAATGTCGGTGGAGACCCCCAAATGCCAGTGGGCGTGCCAGCGGGAATGTCGGTGGAGACCCCCAAATGCCAGTGGGCGTGCCAGCGGGAATGTCGGTGGGCTCCCCAAATACCGGTGGGCGTATCGCTGGGAATGCATCGGAAACCAACTTGGGTCCGATAAATATCCCATTTGGAAGGTGCCACAAAATTCTTGGTAGAATACCGATCGAAAATGGGTAAAAAAAGGGGTAACCATGGCCGACCTACAAGCATTCATCCAGGAAAATAAAAAGGAGCGGGAAAGGCTCTTGGACTTTATGTCGGGGCTTAAGGATGGGGACTTTACCCGCCGTATGCCCAACGGCTGGACCGTGGCGGTGACCCTGGCCCACCTGGCTTTTTGGGATTTCCGGCAAGCCACGGCTTTGAATCGGTACCTGACCGAGGGGCGGCTGATAGGCTCCCTGGATGCCCTGGCCGTGAACAATCCCTTAAGCCTTCTATCGGAAGCCATCTCTGGCCCGATGGTGGTCAAATTCACGAAAGCGGCGGCGGAGATGGCGGATGGAATGGTGGAAAAGCTGACCCAGGCCCAAGCCGACGAATTGCTGGGGTTGGGGTTAGAAAGGAACCTGCGCCGAAGCCTGCACCGCCGGGATCACTTGGATAAGATCGAGAAGGCCTTGAAGAATTAAATAAAACAAAGGATTTGGTAAAGTTCGGCTAGGAACTTTTCCTGTTGGGCACGCCCTGGCATCCAACTTTTAAAAATCGTGTAAACTGGGGGAATGGAAACCCAAATCTCATCCAAGGACGAAAGCGGCTTTTCCGGCGCTACCAAGGCGACCACCATCACCCTAGCGCTGGATGATTACGAGGATCTTTTCTCGGATTTCGACCCCCGGCCCTATTCAGAACGCAGTCTCTCGGAAGACTTCCTTTTTGAACTGAAACACGCGGCCCTCTATAAGGAAGAGCGCGGTTTGACCTTGACCCTGTACCTCCCCAAGGAAAAGAGCGTCCCCGACCATGAAAAGGTCATCCTGGAACGGCTTCGGGACCATTTTCGACGCCATCACAAGTTACTGAGACTCAAACGCAAAAGCGAGATCAAGAACGGGATCAAAATGGTCATCTTAGGGGTGGCTTTCATGTTCCTGGCCACCTATATCCTTTATGAATTCAAACAAACCTTTTTGACGTCCTTTATCGTCGTACTTCTGGAGCCTGCGGGATGGTTCACCCTATGGGAAGGGATGAACATGATCCTTTTCCATGTAAAGGAAATCACGCCCGATCTTGAGTTTCACCGGAAGATGTCCGGCGCGAAGATCGCATTCGTCCCGCCCAAGTCCCCCGCGGAGGCCACAAGGGAACACTTGGAGAACAAATAAAAGTTTCGAGCATCAAAATATAGTCTTGACTCTCCCCTTAGGGTAGGGCCGAGAGTCTCCTTGGAGCTTATTTCTGGTTGAAGTAGTTAAAAAGTCATCAAAACGTACTTTTTTAGCTTACGACATTTTTGGTAGCCCCACGATTCTTGCTGAATCTTTGGGGCAACAGGCTGCTTTGTAGCACTATTTTTTTTCAGCAGCCTGTCGGAGGTTCTGAAGTGTATACCATCGGTGAATTCTCCACGATCACGGTCCTGACGGTGAAGGCCCTACGCCACTACCACGAGATAGGGTTGTTGGTGCCGAGCCATGTGGATCCTGAATCGGGGTACCGGTATTACACCCAGGCCAACATCGAAAAAGCCCGCGCCATCCGTTTCCTGAGGGATCTGACCTTTTCCCTCGAGGAGATCAAGGAAGTCCTCCAGGACTGCCGGGATGACGCGGACGCGGTCGATTACCTCCAGAAAAAACGCTCCGCCATTGAAACCCAGGTCGAGAAGCTCAAGACCATTTCAAAGGACATCAACCACCTCATTCAGGTGGAAAGGGAGGCGGCGGCCATGGTGAAGGAATCGCAATTCGATATCGAGGAAAAGAAGGTGGACCCCATCCAGGTGGCGTCCATCCGGTGGAAGGGCTCCTATCCCGAAACGGGGAAATATTTCGGTCAAGTCGGCCGAAAGGCCGGAAGGAAGATCAGCGGGACGCCCTTCAACCTCTATTACGACGAGGAATATAAGGAAACGGACGCGGATGTGGAATCCTGCTTCCCGGTGCGGGACGGAGAAGGTTTGAAAGGCGTGGAGGTCAAGACCCTGCCGGGCGGGAGATGCGTCAGCCTGATCCATCAAGGACCTTACGAACAGATCGGACGGTCCTACGCCAAGGTCACGGACTATATCAAAGATAAACACTACAAGGCCGTGACGCCCTCCCGGGAGATATACATTAAAGGTCCGGGGATGATCTTCAAGGGCAACCCCAAGAACTACCTGACGGAAATACAGGTGTTCATCGAGGGAAAAGGAAGATCGTAAAGCTATCCGAGGTCGTTTTCTTTAGGCAGACCGGAATTAAGGATCGGCGGGATCAGCGACTTCCGCCGGCATCCTTAAAGACTCATCGAATATCTCGTCGTCTGCAAGCGGGCATATTTCGACCTTGTTGCTTGTGTTTGCTAATCAACTTTGGAAACTTGAGGGCGGTTTCGCTTTAAGCGTTTTGAGGAAAAGCCTATGGTGTTTAATAACCAGGCTCCTTGATATTGATATATATTAATTCGGTATTAGCTGCCATTTTCTTCATTAACATTAGTTTTCATTACCCGCAAGCCCTTGAGAGGGGAACGCGTGAAAAAGTTAAAAACACTCGCCATATATGCGTTCTTGCTTCTGATCGGGCTCGGTTTTTCTTTTCCCCGGGTTGTATGGGCTCTTCGCCCAATGGCCTCCAATTTTTTCGCTTTTGTGGCTGGGGAAGGGACCGGCGGTTTTCGAGATGGCGATTTCGCCTCGGCTTATTTCAAGCGGCCCCTGGGACTGGCCATCAATACGGATGGGACCAGGCTTTACGTCGCCGACTCCTTGAATAACCGCGTCCGGGTGATCTATTTGGACCAGGATAATCTGGTCACGACCCTGGGCGGCCAGAATAAAGCGGGGAATCAAGATGGTCCTTTGGCGTCCGCCAGCTTCAATCATCCCCATTCGATCGTGTATCTGCCGGGGGATCGGTTGGTGGTCAATGATTTCGGCAACAAGCGTCTACGTCTCGTGGACTTGAAGTCCGGGACCGTATCCACCCTCGCGGGAAAGGAGCCATCCTCCCGGGAGGAAGGCCCGGCCCAAGAAATATCCATGGCCGACATTCGGGACATGGTTTATTTGGCCTCCCCTAATTCCGTTCTCTTCACCCAACCTGGCTTAAGAGCCCTAAAAAGATTGGATCTAAAAACCGGCCAGGTGACTTCGGTCAAGTTGACCGCAGCGCAGTCCGCTCCAACCAGCCTATCGACCCCGGTCCCGGTTGACCCGACGGGACTGGTTTGGCCGACCGCTCTTTGTGTGTCCGGGGATAAACTTTATATGGCCGATCATGAGAAGCCCATGGTCTTCCAAATGGAATGGAAGGCGGATGGGTTTTCATCCCCTTCCCTAACCGCTACCTCGTCAGGCATAGTGTTGGCCTTGGCGGCAAGGGGCGATCAACTCTACGCCCTCCAAGCGGGTGTGGAGGCTCCCCTGGAACGTTTATTACCCCATGCCGAGCCGGTATCCTTTGTGTCCCCTTGGGGAGATGAGATATCGGAGCCGGGCTTGTTCCTCCCGTCTTTCGTAAGTTCCACCTATGAAATGGGTCCGTTGGAACCGATCGGATTCATACCGGACCTGTTGGATGAGAAAAAACTCTATATCGTCAATCCTTACCTCAACATCATCACTTCGTTTCGGGACGTTTACGATGACCCCAATTCCAAGTACACGGGGGATTATTACAATGTCAACGGGTTGAACGATTTTGATTATCCGGCCCACAAACCCCCCAGGACCTTTCGGATCCTTCTTGTGGGCGATTCCCGGTCCAGCATGATCGTCAACTACTCGATCAAAACAACGTTCAATACCCAAACCAGGGACCGATTTCCCCGTCAACTCAGCATGGCCAAACGCATGGAATCGTATCTCAATACACTCGCGGCGCTTGAGGACGCTCCCATGAATTTTGAGGTCCTGAGCTATCCTCACTCTGCTTCGCTGCCTCTTTTCCTATGGCCGAGGTATGAGTTGCCCAATATCGTGTCGAAGAATGATGTCGATCTGGTGTTGATCCTGCATGCGCCAACATCCCCCGACATATTCCCTTTTCGATTGTATTTCATGAGACCCATAACCCGAGAAGGGATACCCTCGCAGAATACCGACCCGGAATATCTATTGGTACCGCCGATGAAAAGGATCGCGGCGGGAGACCCCAAGAGGTTTTACGATCTCTGTAAGTCCCGGAATCTGGTTCATATCGAGGGCAATAACTTCATGTTCGATAACGCCCTGTTTTCAGATCCCGACCTCAAAGACATATTGATCCAGTTATACGGAAAACCGTTGGATATTCTGAATCAAACACTTTCTGGGATGAAATCCACATCCGGGAAACCGGTTAGCGTGGTGCTTTGTTCCGTGAATACAGGTCCCATCGCGCCTTATCCGGAAGACAAGGAAATATGGGCGGGGGTCGCCCGCAAACTTAACATCCCCTTTTTGGATCTCAACAAGGAAATGACCGCTTTGCGCCTTTCCTTTTATCCCTTGACCGAAGAGGGAGGAGCTTGTCATTTCAACCACGATGGTCATGAATTCTTCAGTCAATTATTGGCCCATGACTTGATCCGGGACGGCCTTGTCCCCTGGAGCCGGGATCTATTTTCCTCACCGATGATATCCACGCCTCAAAATCCCTGACAACGTAGGTTGTCCCTTTTTTCAAGAATAAAACGGTCGTTTCCAGGGTCCCTAAAAAAACGACATGGTTCCGGAAAGCCCCGTTTATAATCCATTCAAAGACTTTGAACATCAAATTCCGTTCTTTCAGGGAATATTTTCCCCTCAGACGGCTCTAAGTATAAGGAGAACCAGTGGACGAGCGGTTGTTGGTGCGACGGGTCCTGGCTGGGGATGAAAAGGCCAAAAGAGAGTTCTACGAACTCCACCAGTCCAAGCTCTACAGCTTTTGCGTCTACTTTGTGGGCGCCAACGATCCGGAGATCGAAGATATCCTGCAGGAGGTGTTCCTGACCGCTTTCCAGAAATTGGGCCAGTTCGAGTTCCGGTCCAGCCTGAATACCTGGCTCACCCAGATTCGTATCCATAAATGCTACAGGCTTTTCCGGAAAAGGGGCAGGGTGGTGGTCCAGGTGGAAGAAGACCTGGAAATCCGGCTTCAAGGAAAGGCCCTGGAAGTTTCCGAGAAGGCAAATAGGGATTTGGACCGTAAAGCCAAAATGGAAACCATCGACAAGGCCTTGGAAAACATGGGAGACCCTTGCAAAAGAATGCTCCAAATGAGGATGAAAGAAGAGGCTAGTTACATCGATATGGCGAGGACGTTGAAGATCCCCGTGGGAACCATCATGTCCCGTCTGGCGAGATGTACGGCGTCATTGAAAGAACTGGTTGGACGGATGCTGGAAGAAGGAACGAAATGACGAACCTGGTCGACACATTTTTTACCCGGAACCTGACCGAGGTTGAGGCCGAGGCCCTCGATGATCTGTTGTCCAATTCTCCCGAGGAAGCGCTTCGCATGGGAGAAAAAATGCGTTTGGAATACTTGGCCATGGGCTACCCTGAGCCGGTAATGCCGAAGCATTTGGGTCTGCCCCATCCTGGCCTATCCTTCGGCAAGTTGTTCCTGTTAGCGGCCGCTTGTTCCACGGGCATATTAGCCTGGGTTCTCTGGCCTAAAGCAGTGGTGAAGACCATCCAAACCGCCTTGCCAGCGCCCCAGTTATCGATACCAGCGGCTCTGCCCAGGCCCAAAGCGTCCTTGCCCCCGCCTCCCCTTGAGATCCCCCAACGCTTGACCGGGACCTCGGATGTGGGGAACAGGCTCAGCGTGGTGGTGGAATTGGATAAACCAGCTCCCATCTTGGTCAGCATCTTTGACCCGAAGGACCAAAAGATTCGGGACCTTTACCAAGGCGTCCTTCCCACGGGCAAATGGTCGATCCGTTGGGACGGGCTGTTGTCCAACGGGTCCCAGGCTCCCGCGGGGGATTACCGCATCCTGGTCAAGTCGGGGACCAATGAAATGTCAAAAAATGTCAGTATCGAAAAGGGAAACTAGGTCCTTCTGTTTTATTGAATGAGTCCATAGCGCCACGGGTAATGTTATGATTTCCCCGGAGGCATCCATGGGGTCAGCCCTTTTCCATAATTCCGAAAAATATTTTTCGTGGTTGAACCTAAGGATATTGATCCGTCGGCGGGTTGGTTGTGTTTGTTTCTGTTTTTTAATGGTGATGACAATTCAATATTCAAGAGTGTCCGCTCAGACGGTCACTCAATCCGCTAGCCTGGCCGCTCCGCTGGAAAATCTCGAGGGTTCAGCTAGGGACCTGGCCATGGGCTCGGCCTTCGTGGGAGTCGCCGATGATACTTCCGCACTCTACTTCAATCCAGCCGGTCTTTCCGGATTGAAAAACCCAGAGATCGCGATCCATCACAACAGTTATCTGGCCGGGACTTTCCAGGAAACTCTCTCGGCTGGTTTTAACACGGGTAACATGGGAGGACTGGCCTTCTCCCTGGATTACGTGAGCTGGGGCACCTTGGACCTCCGGGACGCCTATGGCGCTTCCCAAGGAAATTACACCGATAGTGACGTGGGGTTCACCGCCGGGTGGGGAGTGGAATGTCTCTCGGGTTTTTCGGCTGGGTGGGCCTTGCGGGGTCTCCAACAGAAAGTCGTCAATGATCTCTATACCAGTCTGGCCGGGGATATCGGCATCCTTTGGTTACCACAAAAAAACCTTCGCTTTGGACTTTCTTATCTCAACCTCGGCACGCCTGTCGCGGGAAGCCAACTATCCGGGGACTTGAAGTGCGGAGCCTCTTGTCTTTTCAACGCGACCCCCCAATGCACCCTTTTGACTGCCCTGGCCGGGGACTGGACGCCGGGAGGGGTCGGCTCCGCCCAAGCTGGATTGGAGGGAACCCTGAACCGACAATGGACCTTGCGGGTGGGATACCAGTTGCCTTTTTATGATAACCAGATCGCCGGACTGACCGGTTTGACCGCTGGCGCTGGCATCAAGTTATCATCCCTGTCCCTGGATTACGCCTATCTGCCGTTCGGAACTTTGGGCGAATCTCACCGTATCAGCCTGTCCTACCAGTTCGACCTGCCCAAACAGATCGAGAAAGAAGTAGTGCAAGTGAATGTGCCGGTCCAGGTGCCCGTTACCGTGATTCAAACCGTTCCCCAGCCTCCCGACACCAAGGATGTGGAAGTCCATTTCAAGATATCCACGGATCCTCTGGCCCAGGGTCAGGATTTGGAAAAAGAGGGAAAATGGAAAGAGGCGATCGAACTTTACGTCGAAGCTATCAAGGAAAAGCCTGCTGATGACCTCTTTTGGCAGGCCCTGGCCAACGTTTATTATCATCTGGGGAAGAAAGATTACGCCATCCAGTGTTTCGAGAAGGTACTCCAGTTGAAACCGGAAAACCAGGCACTCAAGGACTGGCTGAGCCAATACAAAAACTCGGCGGAAACCAAGTGAGGGAAAGGGAATAAGAGTCATGATTTGGAAAAGACACTTAATCGTTCTCTTACTTGGCGCCTTTTTTTGCCCTTGGTTGCGCCCGAATCAAGCTGGTGCCCAATCGGTATATTTGAATCTGACCACTCCCATCACGGAAGTGATGGGCGGGCAATCAGTGATCTATAACTTGGTCTACGGAAACACGGCAGTCCCGGTGACCACGATGGATACCTTTGAGGCGGACACGGTGGGGGCTCAGCCCGTTGGATGGGTGACCTACGGGGGTAGCACGGGTACGACCACTACCGAAACCGTCATCACGGGGAACAATGGTCCAACCACGATAGGGAGCCAGGCTGTTTCAGCGACCTTCAATTATGGCTGCAGCCCTTATTGCGGCCGTATGGACTACACGGGCGCTGGGCCGGTTACCGATGGTTCGATCCAGGCGGATATTTATTTCCCGAACGCGGGGAATGGGGCCGCGTTGATGTGGCGCATTGACGCGCTGGACAATCAATATCAAATGACCGTCTACCAGGGGACGACTGGTAATGTTGTCCTGGTGGCCCAGGATAATTCCCCCTATCAAATTCTCACGACAGCCAGCGTGACCATCAACGCGGGGCAATGGTATACGGTCCGATTAGCGGTATCAGGAGTGGGCCCTGTATCATTGACCGGTTTTGTGAATGGGACCCAGGTAGCCGCGGCCAGTACGACTATTTTCCTGGGACCAGGATTGCCAGGCATCCAAGTCCAGGGCGGTTCCTCGGTGGTCTTTGATAATGTGCAGATCGTTCAGTCGCCGGACGCGGATGGCGTGAACCTGACGGACACATTACCGACCGGTTTGACCTATTACTCCTCGACCGGAAGCCCTGTTCTCAGCGGACAATTGGCGACCTGGAACCTGGGCAATGTGATAGCGGGTTCGGCCGCGACGGTCCAATTGGTCGCCACGACCGAACATTGTGGAGGGACGTTCACCAACTCGGCCCAGTTGAACGTGGGGGCGCCTTCCGCTTCAGTTACTTCCAACGCGGTCACTACAATGGCCGATTGCAGTCCCACCCCAACGCCGCCCGCTCCAGGCAATAAACCCTATGTTTATTCCAATCCCTCCAGCGGACCCACGGTAAATTTCGTCTATAACATGGTGGAGAACGGGAAAGCGGACATACGGGTTTGGAACGCTTCCGGGGTACTGGCAGCAAGCCTTGAAGATGTCAGAACTTCCGGCTTCCAACAAAGCGTCCTTAATATTCAAACCTTTGCCCCCGGCCATTACTTTTACCAGATCGACCTGAAATACGACTCGGGCAGGGAAGATCGCTACCGAACTCAGGTTCTTGCGGTTCAAAAATAAGTCTGGATTTTCTAGTCTCGGATTGACTTAAAAGGATTGCGTTTAACTGTTATCCGACAGATTTTCAAAACGTAAAATAAAAATTATTACCGCCCTGTTATTGTCACATTCCGATTATTTTCTTTCTTTCAACGATAAACCTTCCCCTAATAAAAAATAATGGTTCATGGAATAAATCCGGCCCCCGTTGAATCCAAGTTGTGTACAGCCCTGCTTTGACGAGCGGGTTAAAAAAATCACGGGTGGCGGTGAGAAATGAAATTTCTTTCTTTATCTTCGGAAAACGGTTCAATGTTTCGTTCTTTGAATAGGTCTTTACTCGCTGTATTCTTCGCGATCTCCATTCTTTCTTTACCACCTGATCTCTCATTCGCCAATGTCGCTGGCGGCGGTACCGGTACCGGCGCAAATGTGACCGTAACACAGAACGGCTCGAACGTTGTGCTTTCCAACGGCATCGTCTCCTTCACTATCGACACCACCAACGCCAATATCACGAACTTCACCTATAACGGCACGAACCTCCTATCCGGGGGCAGCGGCGGAGGTCACTTTTATTTTGATGGCTCCGGCGGACCGACCTTCAACAACCCTACCTATACCTTGACGGTAAACCCCGCTGACAACGGCGGCAACCAGGCGGAAGTATGGCTTCAACAAACCGCCAGCCCGATGGACGCGGCGGCTTATTTTGACTTGCTCCGCGGCCAGCAGGGTTTTTATGACACCCTCATCCTTACCCACCAGGCCAGCTATCCCGATTACGCCGGTGCCGAACTCCGCTCGAACGTTTATGTAGGCTCCATGTTCAATTGGCTGTGCGTGGATCCCTACCGTTTCCGAGAGATGGCGTCACCGAGCGACACCACTGTGGCCGTGGCAGGAGCGCCCAAGGAAGTGATGCAGTGGACTAGCGGTATCTACAACGGTTTAACGGAATGCAAATACGCGTATAGCGCCCCCTTGGGCCAGGAAAACGTCTGGGGCTGGGCTTCCACGACCGAGCCCTACGGTATCTGGCAGACCCTGCCCAGCCATGAGTATTACGATGGCGGGCCAATGCACAGGGAACTCACTGAACATATCGGCAATACACTATTGAATATGTTCGGCGGGTGGACACTACGGTTTTGGCTCCAGCGGAGACCAGCCTGCCGGAACTTTCTCCTCCAAGACTTTTGGCCCGGCGTTCGTTTATGCCAACAAGTACGCAGGTTCTTCCAGCGATCCCGTTTCCCTGAAGGCTCAAACGCTCTGGGCGGACGCTCAAGCCCAAGCGGCGGCGGAACAAGCGGCTTGGCCTTATACCTGGTTCAATCCCCAGCCGGTGGCTGGCATGACCGGGTCGGCCTATCCCCAGGCCTCTGCCCGGGGCACGGTGAGCGGCACATTCGCCATCAACGACATTTACAACCCCAGCGCTTCGCCAGCGAGCATGTGGATCGGGTTGGCGCCGGTTGATAACGGGATAGACTTCCAGCAGCAGTATTTGACTTGCCAGTTCTGGGTCACGACAGGAGCGAACGGAGCTTTCACGATCCCCAACGTATTACCCGGTACCTATAACCTTTGGGCTTTCGGCCCGGGAGCGGCCGGCACCTTCGAGAAGACCAACATCACCGTAGCTTCTGGCGCATTGAATTTGGGTACTGTGACCTGGGCCCCCCCCCGTGAAGGACCCACGGTGTGGGAGATCGGCTATCCGAACAGGAACTCGAACAAATTCAACAACGGGGAACATTTATTGACGCCCTATAGCGGTGTTCTGCCGGGGTACGCGGGAGGCGCGCCATATGACGTACCAACAGATTGGGGCGCGTTCATGGACTACCCGAGCCAATACCCCAACGGGGTCAGCTTCGTGGTGGGAAGCAGTAACTATGCCACCGACTGGAATTATGTGCAGCCTACGGTGCTCAATTCTTCAGGGAGTTATGTCGGCTCAGGGTCCAAGATCTATTTCAATCTGGCTTCAGCGCCTACCGCTTCCCAAACCGCGCGGCTTTACATCGCCTTCGCGGCCGTCAACAGCGGGGCTTGCATCCTCACGGTCAATGGGGTCGTCCAAACCGCTTCGGTCATGGGTTCTACGGACGGCAACTACGCCGCTATCGCCAATTCAACCAATGGATTCACCCCGCCGAACCATAGTTTCGACACTCCCTTACGTCTGGGGTCGAATGGGGCCTGGGGCGACGCTTACCTGAACTTCCCAGGCACTAGCCTGAAGGCAGGCATGAACGAGATCGACATCACCCTGCGTCCGACCGGCGGCGCGAGCCTTGGCCAAGGCTTTGAATATGATTACGTGCGTTTGGAGTTAAGTGGTTATAACGCCTCTGGGTCGCCCACACCAACCAAGACCATCACCCCGGTTCCTCCGACTGCGACCTTCACCTTTACGCCGACCCACACAAACAGCTCCACGTCTACGGGGACGCCTACTTCGACGTCCACCCGAACTTCGACATCGACATTTACCTTCACTTCCACGTCAACGTCGACCAGTACGTCAACCCTGACGCGGACCAATACAGCGGTGCCGCCTACCTCAACGAATACGCCGACTGTTTCGTCGACCAGCACGGCTACCCTGACGAGGACCAACACGGTGGTACCTCCGTCCGCGACTAGCACGAATAGTCCTGTGCCGCCAACATTGACCGCCACCCCGACGGTAACGAATACGGCGACGACTACCCTAACCAATACGGCGGTGCCGTTTACTTCGACCAGCACGAGCAGTCCGGTTCCGCCCACGGCGACCAACACGGCTCTGCCTCCGACGGTAACGAATACTCCGGAACCACCGACTTTCACCTCTACGCCGGAGAACACCAATACGGCGACCGTGACCAGGACGAATACGGCTGTACCACCCACTTTCACGGCGACATCGACCTTTACGGCCACCAAGACATTCACCTGGACTGACTCGCCGACTTCTAGCTTTACCCATACGCCTGTGCCGCCAACGGATACCTTCACCCCAGTGCCGACGAATACGCCGACCTTTACGCCGACGTCTTCGGGAACTGGCTCCTTGGCCCTGTATTTCCTGGCGGGTGTGACCACGGACTCCACCAATAGTCCCCATCCTCAGATCGAAGTGGTGAATACGGGTACGGGGCCATTGAACCTGAATAACGTGGAAGCCCGCTATTGGTACAACTGCGATTGCACCAACCAAACGGAACAAGCCTGGGTGGATTGGGCAGGGTTATTGCCTGCTGGGACCACAGCTACTACTGATGTGCAGGTCACGGTTCAACCGACCACTTTGGGTGGCCAGACGAACTATGTGAGTTACAAGTTCACGGGAAATCTGATCTTGCAGCCGGGACAGTCGATCCAGATCCAGAGCCGGTTCAACAAGAGCGACTGGAGCAACATGTTCCAGGATAACGACTGGAGCTTCGCGGCCTACACCAGCTTCACGCAATGGACCAAGATCACGGGTTATTTGAACGGCTCGCTAGTTTGGGGCCAGGAACCAGTGGCGGCTACCGCCTCCTTGAAAGCGGCCAGCGTGTTGGCTTACCCGAACCCCTCCACGGGTACGGGGGTTAATCTGGCGGTCAATTTGACGGGTAATGGGACAAGTTCAACCGGAAGCGCCGTGCACGCCAAATCTTTCAACGGTTCCTCCACAGTGGTGGACCCCTCGGCCATAGTTACCCTGAAGGTCTACACCATCGCGGGACGATTGATATGGTCAACGACGCTTACCGGGGCATCCTTCGGGTCTTCGGGAAACCATGATGTCTATTGGAACGAGAAGGACTTCTCGGGAGGGAACCTGGCCAGCGGACTTTACATCGTGTCGGTCACGGTCAAATCCCTGGGCCAATCATCGACCGCTTTATCCAAAGTGTTGATCCTGAAGTAGAAAGAGATTCAAGAACCGCCGGAGTGAATCCCGGCGGTTTTGTTGTTTGAAAATCAGCATTAAGAGGAGAAAAAATGCGGAATTACATCAAGGCCCTGCCAGGCCTGGCCCTGTTGCTCCTTTTTTCTAACTTTTCCGCTCTTTACGCCCAAACCAACATCACGGTCAATGCTTCTACAGTGGTGAGCACGGTCCCTTCCGAAATTTACGGCAACAATATGGCCCCCTGGGTCGGTACGAATAACGGCTCGGATTCTGCCTATAACACCGCCATGCAGGTTTCCGGAAGCAAGAACATCCGGTGGCCGGGAGGGTCCTGGGCTGACATCCTCAATTGGAACGACATCCAATGCCAGGCTAGTTACGACGTCACCACGCCCGAATATATTTCTTTCCTCCAGAAATTCGGTGGTGTGATGCATCCCATCGTGAATTTTAGCGGTAACTGGTGCGGCACCCAATATACCCACGCCCAAGCGGTCAGCCTGGCGGCGGCATGGGTGACCTGGAACATGACCAACGCTGGTTCGGCCCGGGCAACCTATTTTGACGTCGGCAACGAGGATTATGGCAGTTGGGAACAGGGAAACACCAATGGCACGACCTATGGCCAATATTTCGTCGATTATTACAAGGCGATGAAAGCCGTCGACCCCACCATCAAAGTCGGGGCGGTGGCCTCCCCAGGAGCGGGGGATTACAGTAACTGGACGCCGGATGTGTTGACCCAATGTAAGAACGGCGGGATCGTACCCGATTATCTCATCATCCACCAGTACCCGGGCCCTTCCGGCACAGGGTCTTCCGTCGACGCCAGTTCTTTGGCAAATCTCACCTTGCCGGGCAGTTCGAAAAGCAGTTTGGATTCCATCGTTTCCACTTATATGGGCAGTTCTTACGTCGGACAGATCAAATATTACAACGATGAATTCAACATCAATAACGGCCTCAGTATCCTGATGAACGAGTACATCAACGCCATGTTCTGCTCCCAATGGATGATGGAGTCGGCCAAGAACGGATGGATCGGCTGCAACCTTTGGGCCACCAAGAACGGCGGTTCCCCTGATTTTGGATTCATTAACACCAGCACCGACGTTCCCTTCCCGAATTATTACGTCTACCCCATGCTGTCGGGCAAATTCGGCACGAGCATGGTTTCGTGTAACAGCTCGGCCGCCACCGTCCGTTCATACGCGGCAAAGGACGCCTCCGGTAACTTGACCCTTTTCATGGTCAATAACAATCCCACGACCAGCATGCCCGCCACGGTTTCCATATCAGGGTTCACGCCAGCCGTTTCAGGGCAAGCCTGGGTGATGCTTCCTTCTGGAACTTCATCTACGGGAGCTCCCCAGGAAGCGCCTGGACTTCAGATCAATGGGACCGTAAATCCGGCGCCCGCCAATATCGCCTCCATCGCGGGAACGAACCAAGCCACCGGTTCCAGCTTCACCGTGAACCTTCAGCCCAATGAAATGCTCCTTCTTGTCATTCCTCCGGGTAACGGCTCCAATCCCACCCCCACCCGCACCAATACGCCGATCCCGCCAAGTCCGACAGCCTCTCAGACCCCAACCAAAACATTTACATTGACTGGGACGACGACCTTTACTTTTACGTCCACCAAGACCAATACACCGGTCCCGCCAACACCCACCAATACATTCACCCTTACCCATACCAATAGTCCCACAACTACCTGGACCAATTCCTTTACCTCGACTCGTACCGCCACAAACACGGAAACGAATACGTGGACTGCTACACCTACCAATTCGCCCGTTCCGCCTACGGCCACCAATACGGCTCTGCCTCCGACTGTAACTAACACTCCGGCACCGCCTACAGCCACTTTTACCTTTACTGTCACTCGAACAAATACATTCATACCAACGGCTACTGATACGTCTTTGCCGCCGACCCTCACCAACACGCCTGTTCCGCCTACGGCTACCAATACAGTGCTGCCTCCAACGGTGACGAATACTCCGGTACCACCGACTTTCACCTCTACGCCGGAGAACACCAATACGGCGACCGTGACCAGGACGAATACGGCTGTACCACCCACTTTCACGGCGACATCGACCTTTACGGCCACCAAGACATTCACCTGGACTGCGTCGCCAACCTCTACCTTTACCCATATACCGGTTCCGCCAACGGCGACGGATACACCTGTGCCGTCGAATACGGCGACTTTCACGCCGACGTCTTCAGGCGCTGGTTCCTTGGCCCTGTATTTCCTGGCTGGCGTGACGACCGATTCCACCAACAGCCCACATCCCCAGATCGAAGTGGTGAATACGGGTACCGGGCCATTGAACCTGAATAACGTGGAAGCCCGCTATTGGTACAACTGCGATTGCACCAACCAAACGGAACAAGCCTGGGTGGATTGGGCAGGGTTATTGCCTGCTGGGACCACAGCTACTACTGATGTGCAGATCACGGTTCAACCCACCACTCTAGGAGGCCAGACGAACTATGTGAGTTACAAGTTCACGGGGAATCTGGTTCTTCAGCCGGGCCAAATGATCCAGGTCCAGAGCCGGTTCAACAAGAGCGATTGGAGCAACATGCTGCAGGATAACGACTGGAGTTTCGCCCCTTACACCAGCTTCACGCAATGGACCAAGATCACGGGTTATTTGAATGGATCGCTGGTTTGGGGTCAGGAGCCTGCGGCAGCCTCCGCCGCCTTGAAGGCGGCCAGCGTGTTGGCTTACCCGAACCCCTCCACGGGTACGGGTGTCAATCTGGCGGTCAATTTGATGGGTAATGGGACAAGTTCAACCAGCAGCACCGTGCACGCCAAGGCCTTCAACGGTTCCTCCGTAGTGGTGGACCCCTCGGCGTTAGTTACCGTAAAGGTTTACACCATCGCGGGGCGATTGATCTGGTCCACGACCTTGACTGGTTCTTCCTTTGGGTCATCGGGCAACCACGACATCTATTGGAATGAGAAGGACTTCTCGGGAGGGAACCTGGCCAGCGGACTTTACATCGTGTCGGTCACGGTCAAATCCCTGGGCCAATCATCGACCGCTTTATCCAAAGTGTTGATCCTGAAGTAGATGTAACTTTTCACGAATGGTTTAGCCACTATCCAACCCCGTTTAAGTACGGAGTTGGATAGTGGCTCAGACATCCAAGGTCGTCAGCGACTTGAACGATAAACCTTTGTATTCTAAGGATAATGTTTTTGTTGGGGAATAAAGCCATCCCGAAATGAATCAAATTAACAGGGAATCTGTTACTGCCCAGCTTTGAAGAGCGGGGAATAAATATCGGATGGCTACGAGAAATGCATTTCTCTATTTTATCTTTTAAAACCTATTTATCACCCCGCGTTTTAAAATTTTCCATTTTTACAAAACTTTTTATTTTTATGACGCTTCCTCTGATACCAGCAATTACGTGGGCTAACGTTGCGGGTGGCGGCACAGGCACCGGGGCCAATGTCACAGTTACGACTAACGGCACGAATGTCACATTGGCGAATGGCATCGTCTCGTTCGTCATCAATACGACCAATGGCAACATCACAAACTTCACTTACAACGGCACGAACCTCTTGGCTGGAGGCGACGGCGGGGGTTACTTTTACTTCGACGGGTCCGGTGGACCCACACTTACGAACCCAGTCTATACGTTGAGCGTGAACCCGGCGAACAATGGCGGTGACCAGGCCGAAGTTTGGCTCCAATCGACAGCCAGCCCCATGGACATGGCGGTCTATTACGATCTTTTACGTGGACAGCAGGGTATCTACGACACGGTAATCTTTACCCATGAGGCCGGCTATCCCGACTACCCCGGCGCTGAACTGCGAACCAATATGTATGTAGGCTCCGCCTTCGATTGGTTGTGTGTGGACCCGTACCGGTTCAGGCAAATGGCCTCTCCCTCCGATGGAACTACCGCCGTGGCCGGCGCGCCTCCGGAAGTGATGCAGTGGACCAGCGGGATCTATAACGGGTTCACGAATTGCAAATATTCCTACAGCTCTCCATTGGGGCAAGTCGACACCTGGGGTTGGGCTTCCTCGACCTCGAATTACGGTGTCTGGCAGACCGTTCCCAGCCATGAAATATATGACGGCGGCCCCATGCATCGGGAGCTCACTGAGCATATCGGCAACACACTGTTGAACATGTTCGGAGGCGCGCACTACGGTTTCGGCCTGACCCAGGACCAGCCTGCCGGAACTTTTTCCTCCAAGACCTTTGGTCCCGCGTTCATTTACGCCAATCAATACACCGGTTCCTCCAGCGATCCCGTATCGCTTAAGGCACGGGTCCTTTGGGCGGACGCCCAAGCCCAGGCTCAAGCGGAACAAGCGGCTTGGCCTTACACCTGGTTCAATCCTCAACCGGTGGCCGGCGCGACCGGCACGGTCTATCCCCAGGCTTCCGGTCGCGCCACGGTGAGCGGAACCATTGCCATCAATGATCCGTACAATCCTGGAACCTCCCCTGTAAGTCTATGGATCGGTTTGGCACCGGTGGATGGCGGGGTTGATTTCCAGCAGCAATACCTCACTTGTCAATTCTGGGTCCGCACAGGCACGGGAGGTAGTTTCACAATCCCCAACGTTTTGCCCGGTACTTATAACCTCTGGGCTTTCGGTCCGGGCGTGGTCGGCACTTTTGAACAAACGAATGTTACGGTGACCGCGGGCCAATCCCTGAATCTGGGTGCGCTCATCTGGTCGCCCCTGCGTCTAGGACCCACAGTGTGGGAGATCGGAACTCCCGACAGGAATTCGAATGAATTCAACAACGGGGAACATCAATCAACGCCCTATAACGGTGTCCTGCCGGCCTATGCGGGAGGGCCGCCTTACGATGTACCGGCGACTTGGGCCGCCTTCATGGCCTATCCGGCCCAGTATCCCAACGGGGTCAGCTTTGTGGTGGGGACCAGCGACCCTGGTACCGACTGGAACTATTGTCAGCCCACGGTACTTTCGGGGACCACTTATGTAGGGTCGACATCCAAGATCTTTTTCAATCTGGCAACGGCCCCTACGGCGGCTCAAACCGCCAGGCTTTACATCGCCTTCGCGTCCGCTTTCAGTTCGGCTTGCATCCTCACGATTAACGGGACCATCCAAACCGCTTCGGTCATGGGTTCCACGGACGGTAATTACACAACGATAACGAACGCGACCACCGGCTTCTACCCGCCGAACGTCAGTTTCGACTCCATCGTCCGCCTGGGTTCACAAGGGGCCTGGGGAGACGCGTACCTGGACTTCGCGGGAACGAAACTGAAAGCGGGCATGAACGAGATAGACATCGGACTAAGGCCGACGGGTGGCGCCAGCAATGGGGAGGGATTCGAATACGATTATGTTCGTCTGGAGTTGACCGGATTCGCCACGCCCACACCGACGCCGGGAGGAAGCACCCCAACGGCAACCTGGACCAATACTCCCTTCGATACCTCAACAGCCACAAGAACCAATACCTTGACTTCAACCGCGACGCCAACGCCGACAGCCAGTCCCACTTCAACCAATACATCTACGACGACAAGTACTTCCACGATTACCCACACCAACACTTCCACCATGACCTCAACGATGACGGAAACTCACACCAGTTCCTTAACACCCACACCGACAAGTACCAATTCCTCTACGGGTACAAATACTCCCACCGCGTCGACAACGCCATCCCCCACACCCACAAAAACCCCAACTTCTATTTTCACCAACACTCCTACGTCGACGCCGGCCATGATCGCAACTCAAACCTTCACTTTGACCGATTCCTTTACCCCGACTGTTACCTCCTCCGTGTCTGCGACTTTTACGGGAACCCCAACCCGAACCACGACTTCGACCTCCACGTCCACTTCGACAATGACCTATACGTTATCTTCCACTGGAACGCCGACTCCCACCATGACCTCGACCCTTTCGATGACACCAACTACAAGCGCGACGTCTACATTCTCCAATACGGCAACCACGACACAAACTAAGACGAACAGCCCGACCGTTACCGGAACATCGACATTCTCGCCCACAGGAACCCAACCTCCGACCAATACCCCTTCTGAGACCAACACCGTTACGTTGAGTTCTACGCCCACGGCTAGTATTACTTCGACGACTAGCGCAACCGCGACCAGTACGTGGACCTCGACTACCACGGTTACTTTAACGAAAACCTTCACGCCGACTAACACCCTTACCTCAACCTTCACGGCAACCCCCACTGACTCATTCAGCGCTACCCCTTCCTTGACGAACACAAGCACAGAGCCCGCATCATCCACGCCCACCATGGTTTTCACGTCGACGGCGACATCCGCCCCGACGGTGGCTGGCGGCATGTTGAGCCTCTACCCGAATCCAGCGTCGGGATCGACGGTCAATATCCTACCTTCGGCATATTGGGGTACTTCCAATGTTCGAGTTGAAATTTACACGGTGGCCTTCCGAAAAGTGCAGGACGAGACTTTCTATTTAGTGGCTTCCGGCACACCCGTCATCGTGAACTTGACGAATCAATCGGGTGGTCGCTTGGCGAACGGGCTTTTTTACGTAGTGGTGACGACCAAAGCGGGGAAATCCACAGGCAAAATGCTTGTATTAAGGTAGAGAGCGTTTTAAAAGCCAAAATTGTAAAAACGCATGTAAAACCACACAAAACAGGACTCGGAACAAGGAATAAAGACACTCTCGTTCGGTACTAATAATCAGTAGCGTTCATTGTTTGAAGGTCAGCCTTGCAGGGTTGATCTGAAAATCATGGGGTTAAAAATGATCAGCGTTAACAGTATGAATATGTCCCCTGTGCCAAAGAAGCACGGCGGTTTTTTTTATCAATGCGTGAAAGCGTTTTCGAGCTGTTCGTTTTTCTTTTTCTTCCTCTGCGCTTCCGCTTTCTCCCAGACCATCAACATCACTTCCTCCCCCTATAATGCCTCGACCAGTAGCGCGGATAACGCTTCCGCCATCCAGTCCGCCATCAACGCGGTGGGGAGCGGAGGGATCGTGTTGGTCCCGGCCGGGACATTCCTCAGCGGCCCCATCACTCTTAAAAGCAATATGACCTTTCAATTGTCCGCCGGGGCGACCCTCCAGATGACCGCCATGGGAACATTTCCTGCGAGCGATAATTTCCTGACCGGTTCCAGCCTGACCAATATCACGATCGATGGAAGCGGGGTGATGGACGGTCAGGGCGCCGCCTGGTGGACCGCTTTTAACAACAATAGTTCGACCGCCAGACCGCCCGCCATGATCTATTTGACCAATTGTACCGGAGTGACGGTGACTGGAATCACGGTCCAGAATTCCCCAATGTTCCACATACAGTTACTGGGGAACGGCTCCAATATTTACGCCGCGGGTCTTAGCATCACGGCGGCTTGGCCTTCCCCCAACACGGATGGAATCGATCTACGGGGGAAGAACGTCCTGATCGAGAATTGTTATATCAGCGACGGGGATGACCTGATCCAGTTGGGCGGCTCCCAGGCGGTCCAGGGCGTCACCATCCGCAATTGCACTTTCGGGACAGGTCATGGGCTTTCCATCGGCGGATACACCCAGGGAGGGGTCCAAGACCTTTTGGTCGACCATTGCACATTCAATGGGACCCAATACGGTCTGCGTTGGAAATCGGGCAGGGATCGGGGCGGGACAAACAGCAACATGGTTTATTCCAACATCACCATGACGGGCATCCTCGCTTATCCCTTCTATCTCAACAGCTGGTATCCGGCCAACTTACCTCCCTTATCCGACACAGCCGCAGCCACCACCAGCACCACCCCTTATTGGGAAAATATCACCCTCCAAAACATCACCGCCTCCACCGCCAGCGGGGCCAAGGGCCCCGGGATATTCTGGGCTGTACCAGAGGCGCCTGTTACCAATGTTTTGTTCGACGGGGTCACGGTGACCAGTACCGGCGGGGCGACCACCTTTGATATCCACCATGCCAGGGGCGTGACCTTCAATTGTAATTGCCGTGTGAACGGCTTCCAGCCGCCGACCAATATCGGGTCCTATGACGCCGACATCGTTTATCCCGCCTGTGGTTCCTCTCCTACGCCGACTTTCACGGTCTCGGTGCCAACAGCCACTAAAACCAACACGCCTTATCCACCCACACCGACTTTTACCAATACTTCCACAGGCACAAATACTTCCACGAAAACCAATACCCCGGTTCCACCGACACCTACGACCACTTTCACTTTTACAAAGACCTTTACGCCTATCCCGCCGACTTCCACGTTTACATCCACCACCACCAAGACCAATACGCCCATACCTCCAACCGCTACTTCCACACTTTCCAACACCCCAACTCTAACTTTCTCAAATACCTTAACCCATACGCTGGTTCCACCGATCCTGACCAACACTCCGATCCCTCCAACTGCTACAACCACATTCACTTCTACAAAAACCAATACACCTGTTCCCCCGACTTCCACCGATACGGTAGTGCCACCTACCGCCTCGCCAACGGTGACATTTACGAGCACCTTTACGTTCACTCCTCCACCGGCCACCTCGACCTCAACCAATAGCCCAATTCCACCGACCAATACCGATACTTTCACGGCTACGGTTACGCCTTCGTTCACCGCATTCCCTTCGAATTCGCCGACGAAAACGAATACGGCAATGCCCTCGACTTACACCGATACCCCCGTTCCTCCATCCTCTACGAGCACATCGACCGCCACGGCGACTTTGACCTTCACCCTTACGCTATCCTCGACGGCTACCCGAACTTATACACCAGTACCGCCAACGGTAACAAACACCTCTGTCCCCGCGACTTTCACACCGACCGCCACCGTTCCCCTTTCCTCAACTTCAACCAAGACAGGTACTCCGATCCCTCCAACCGACACGAACACTCCAATTCCGCCTACATTGACCAATACTCCTGTGCCTCCTACCGCCACCTACACTCAAATCCCACCATCCCCAACGGCGACCTCGACTCCCACCGAAACGGATACTGTCACAAGCACAGAGACAATGATCCCCACTTCCACACCCACACCGGCATCAGGGATGAACAAGGTTGTGATTTTCCCCAATCCGGCGACTGGACCGACGGTTTCTATCCTCCCCGCGGCTTATTCCGGAATATCGAATGTGAGGATAGAGATATATACCATCGCGTTCCGGAAGGTGCTGGACACGACTTTACCTTCGGTGCTGTCAGGAACGGTGGTCAACTTGAGTTTGAAGGATAGGGGAGGGAATAACCTGGCGGATGGGATCTACTATGTGGCAGTAACGACCAGTAAAGGCCGGTCTATGGGGAAATTACTGGTTCTCAAATAGAGCGCGAGATAGAGAGGCGTTTTCAGCTACTCGGTTTTTAAACGGTATCCCACACCCGATTCGGTCAGGATGTATTTGGGGCGGTCCGGGTCGGCCTCGATCTTCTGGCGAAGCTGGTAGACATAGATCCGCAGATACTGCACCTGGTCCCCGCTGGCGGGGCCCCAGACTTCCTTCAAGATCTGCTTTTGGGTCACTACCTTTCCCGCAAAACGAATGAGATAAGCCAATAGATTGTACTCGTTGGGGGTCAGGTGGACTTCCTTGCCCCTTACGGTCACGACCCTAGCGGCCATATCGACTTTGAAGTCGGGCGTCTCGAAGATGGATTCCTCCCGCCCCTGTTTCATCCTCTGGGAATGGCGAAGGGCCACCCGGATACGGGCCATCAGTTCGCCCATATCGAAGGGTTTGGTCAAATAATCGTCCGCTCCCGCGTCCAGCCCCGCGATCTTGTCCTTTTCCTTCCCCCTGGCCGTCAGGATGATGATGGGGGTGGTGGTCCATTCCCTCAAACGGCGCAGGACCTCCAGACCGTCCAAGTCGGGAAGGCCCAGGTCCAAAAGGATAAGGTCGGGATTATGGGATGAGGCCAGGGCCAGGCCTTCCTCAGCGGTCACCGCTTCCAGAACCTTGAAGTCCTGGCTTTGCAGGGAAGGTTTCAGGAAACGCCGGATGGGCTGTTCGTCCTCGATAAGTAGAATGACCCCATTCTCCGCCATATAAACTCCTTGAATAGCAGTTCAAAAAAATCAGTTCGCGGTCGACAGTCGAATGTTTGCGGCGGCTGTCAGCTGTGGACTGTCGACTGTGGACTTTCAGCCAAGGGTATTGTAAACCGAAAAAGTGCCCCGCCGCCGGGTCGATTCTCGGCCGTGATGGTCCCGCCATGGATCTCCACGAATCCCTTACATATAGAAAGGCCCAATCCAGCGCCGGTCGTTCGTCCGTTCTGAGGTCCCCGGTAGAATTTCTCAAAAAGCCGTCCCAGGTCTTCCTCCGGCAATCCCGGTCCTTGATCGGTCACTTCAACTACCAGATGTCCTTTTTCCTGCCTCACTGAGACGTCTATGGGTTGTCCTAGAGGGGTGTATTTAAAAGCGTTATCCAGGAGGTTTACCACCACCTGCTCGATCAATAGGCTGTCCATGGGTACCAAAGGAAGATCGTGGGGAATCTGGGTATGGAGGGGCCTGCTTTGGGACTTTTTGTCCAAACGTGCTATAGCGGACCCGATAACCTCTCCGGGGTGGTTCAGTTCTTTATTGGGTTTGATCGATCCTGATTCCAATTTGGTCATCTCCAAAAGGTTGTTGACCAGTCGTTCCAGACGCTCCGCCTCGTCATGGATATTTTCCAGAAGGTCTTTGCGGGTTGAGGGGGGGAGTGACTCCCCATTCTGGAGTAGGCTGCTGGAAGAACCTGTGATGGCGGCCAGGGGTGTGCGCAGGTCATGGGACACGGAACTTAAAAGGGAACTCCTCAGTTTCTCGGCCTCCACTTGCATCTGGGTCTGTTGTTGTTTTTGCAAGAGCTTGTCCGCCGCCACGGCCAGGGCGGTCTGATGGGCGAAGGCCTCCAGAAGATGTAACTGTTCCGGGATCAGTAGTTTTTCCGAGTGGGTGGGTTTAACCCCCAATGATCCCACCGGCTCACCCGACGCGAGCAGGGGAAGATAGAGGCTCTCGGTGCTGGGCAGGGTGTCGGTACCCAGGCCGGCGATCTGGCCCAGGTCGTAGGCCCAGTGAGCCACCGCCATTTCCTTCTGTGAGAGATTGAAGTCCTGGATAGCCCCGCATTGCGCCTGTAGACGGCCGTTCCCGTCGGGTAGGAAGGCGACGACGGAACTCTCGAAGACCTCGGAGATGTGCTTGACGGCGATCTCTAAAAGCTGGGCAGTCCCCCAGGTAGACGCCAGCTCCCGGCTCAAGGAATAAAGAGCCGCGGTGCGGCGCTCCCTGAGGCGGGACAACTTGGCCTGGTTCCTTACCCGGACCGTCAGGTTGCTGATGGAAAGGCCCACCAACAGCATGACCAGGAACATGAAGATGTACTGGGTATCGGAAACCGCCACCGAGAAGCGGGGAGGCACAAAGAAAAAATCGAAAGCGAAGACGCTTAAAAAAGACGCCAGAGTGGAGGGCCCCAGACCTTGTCGGTACGAAACCGCCAGGATACCCAGGAGATAAACCATGATGAGATTGGCCAGATCCACTCCCGGATAGAAAAGCCAGGCAAGGCCCGTACTCGCGGCCACGGTCAGAAGCGCGTACCCATAGCCCTGCCAATCGAATTCTTTTTTCTCCAAACCAGATCCGGCCGGTTTTATTTTTTCCCGTATATCTTCAGTCTCCCCTTTGGTGGCGTAAACGTCGATGTCCCCGCTCGCCCGTAAGAGTTGGTCCACGGGAGAATGGTTGAATAGGCTTCGCCAGGAATAGGCCGGGGGTTTGCCGATGAAGATCTTGGTGATGTTGCGTTCCCGGGCGTAATCCATGACCTCCTCAGCGAAATTCTGGCCGCTCAATGTGGCGGTTTCGCCTCCCAACTGTTCGGCCAACCTCAGATGCCTGATGGCTTGAGCCCTAGCTTCATCACCGGAACGAGAGGGGATCTCGACATAAAGGGCGATCCAGTCGGCCCTCAGGGATTTGGCCATGCGGTGGGCGGCCCGTACCAGATTGGCCGAGGAGGGGCTGGGGGAAACGCAAACCAGGATGCGGTCGGTGGTGGCCCAGGTCTGGGTGATGGCCTTGTTACGACGGTAGTCCTGGACCTGGTCGTTCACCCGGTCGGCGGTGGTCCGTAAGGCCATTTCCCGAAGGGCGATAAGGTTACCCTTTTTGAAAAAATTCTGGACGGCCCTTTGGGCCGCTTCTGGCATATAAACCTTGCCCTCTTGCAAGCGCTTCAGGAGGTCGTCTGGGGGAAGATCGACCAGTTCCACCTCATCGGCGGTTTCCAGAACCTTATCCGGTAGGGTTTCCCTCACGACCACACCCGTGATCTGGGCCACGATGTCGTTCAAGCTTTCCAGGTGCTGGACGTTCAGGGTGCTATAGACGTTCACGCCCAGGTCGAGAAGTTCCTGCACGTCTTGCCAACGTTTCAGGTGGCGAGATCCGGGGGCGTTGGTATGGGCCAGTTCATCCACTAATAGGAGGCCGGGTTTGCGCTTCAAGGCCGCGTCGATATCGAATTCGTTGAGTTTGGCTCCCCGGTATTCCAATTCCTGGGGTGGGATGATCTCCAGGCCTTCCAGGAGGGAAGCAGTTTCCTTCCGACCGTGGGTTTCCAATAGGCCAACAACCACGTCCAAACCCTCCGCCTTTTTGGCGCGAGCGGATTCAAGCATGGAGTAGGTCTTGCCCACACCGGGCGAGGCCCCAAAAAGATCTTCAACTTGCCGCGCCGCTCGGCCTTTTCCTCGGCTTGGACCTGACTAAGAAGGATGTCCGGATCAGGACGTTTGTCGTTCATGGAAAGATTTTACGCTCGCGCCGCGGACCTTGGCAATGAAAGGGCGTTGAAAATCCCTTCATTTTAATCATTTCCATATAAGTTCCAGCTTTCTCTTAACAGCATCCTTATCGGCTTCCGTCCTACTATTCCCGTGTAGAGGAAATTCAGACAGTGAAAGACGGCGAGGAGGATGACATGACCCAATCGATCTTGTTCCTATTGACCCCAGTGATCTTCGGGGCTCTATGCCTGCTTCTGGGGGAGACCATTCAGTGGCTCAAGAAAAAAAACGAAGAGAAGGATCTGTCGAAGGTGACGGTCATTGCTCAATCGGGGAGGGAATAACCATGCTGGAATTTTGGTGTGTCATTCTTTTCTTGGTTCTGTCCGTGTCTTCGATATGGTTGATCTACGCCCTGGAAGGGCTGATGGGAGAGGAATCATGAGCATCGTTTACATCGTTAGCGGCATCGTTTCAGCGGGCCTTTTGGTCTATTTGGTTTTCGCCATGTTGAAACCGGAGCTGTTTTAAAACCTTTCAAAATTATTTTATTGGGGGAATTTAAATGACAACCAATCAATGGGTACAGATCTTGTTTTACATGGCGGTCCTGTTGGCCCTCGTAAAACCACTGGGCTTATACATGGCCCGGGTTTACGAGAATACCGCCGAGCTCGGCCTCGAGCGCAGGGGATGCGCTCGGCGCGTCCGTACGTGCGGTCCAGCACGATCTGATCGGCGGCGATCGCGATGCGGCTCGCCAGCGACTCGGCGAACGGCGGCCGCGTCGCTTCGAGCACGCGAGCCGGCTCGGCGGCGTCGGCGAGCAGCGTGCTCGCGAGCGTGACCTCGAGACCGCCGAGCGGGCCCTTCTGTTCGGGCGTGACGTCGAGCGGGACGGTTGCGGTGCCGGCCGCGGTCCCCGTGCTGACGACGCTCTCGGTGACGTCTTCGGTTTCGATCGGCAGCCCGACCGAGAACGCGTCGGCGTTGCCGCCGAGCTGCGTCGAGAACGTGACCTTCGCGTCGTTCGTGCCGGTCACGAGCAGGTCGAAGCGGTAAGCTTCCGTGAGGCCCATCAAGAAGCAATGCGTC
>CAWHOE010000063.1:0-6900 GCA_963830915.1 candidate division FCPU426 bacterium | reverse complement strand
GCGGCCATAAATAGTAGTTACTCGGGTCCGATCCGGAGGATTCGAGGATCATCCGATAGTTGTCACCGGCCAAAGTATCTCCTCATTGCCCAAGGTATCGACCCATTGCCTACTCGTGGAAACATTCGCCTGCTGGGCCAGGGTCCCAGAGGTCAGGGTGATCCCCTGGGTGGTATCGACGATGTAATACCTCACGTCATCGACCGGGGTTCCTATCTTGTAAATGAAAGCCCCGACAGTGTCGAAAGTCACGGGAGTCGAGGGGATGAAATTCTGTCCACCTTGATCGTTCCCGAAGATTTGCAATTCCCCACCGCTGTCGTAAGGGTTGCCATAAAAACTGGAATCGGAGAAACCCAGCCCGAAGATCGGGGTTCCCCCGCCCACGGTCCAACTTCCCCCCGAGTAGGTCAGGTAATTCAGTTGGGGGTCGATGGTTTGATTAAGAGGGATCAACCCATTCAAGGTCGAATCGAACGACCATTGGGTGTAATCCATTGCGTCCATCGTCCCGGAATAATATTGGATGACGATATGGTAGACCTGGTTCTGATTCAGGGTCGCGGGAGTGACCGGGACCGTGGTCCAAAGTCCAGTCAGGGTGGTCGTGACCGGGCCTGTGACCCAGGTTCCACTGGGGATCCCGGCGTTGTCCGTTTGGAGTCCGACCAAGTATTGGGCGCTTGTGCCGACAACCTGTGTCGTGAAGTAAAGGGTCGTGACCTGATTGGTGGGGTTCAACATGGTGAAACGTTCGGCCACCTGCTGGTTGGTCTGGTTAAAACCGAAATAGAGGCCAGTGGATTTAGTGTACTGATTGCCGTAATAGGTTTGACCAAACACTGGTATGACCAAAACGGAAATGATGAAAAAGAACGCCGCTTTTAAACGCGTTCCACTTCCGAAAAATGATTTTCTTTGATTGAATGAACGCAAATGCTCCCCTTATTCGACCCAAATAAGGATGGCGAGGAAACTGTTTAACGTTAATTTTATCACTTATTATTGGGCTTACAATGACAAGGAACATAATCTCAGTTAAGGCATTGGTGAAATATGCCCAATATCCTTAATAGTTGGGGTCTTCCTTATTTGCCACTCTCTTCCGTGACAATACCTTCCATGATTTCCATCCAGGCCTTTTCCTTGGCAGCTCCAGCCTTCGAGAAAACCTCCTGCAGATGGGCCATTTGGGTCCCGCTTAATTGGGTCTCGAGAGCTTGTCCTTCCCTGGTCAGGCGCAAGTGTTTGACCCGCCGGTCATGGGGCGGGGTCTTTCGCCTCGATCATTTTCATGCCCACCAATTGGCGCAAGGGGGCGTTCAGGGCCTGCTTACTGACCCCCAGTATCTTGAGGAGCGCGTTGACCGACAGGCCGGGATTCTGGCCGACGAAATAGATGATCCGGTGATGCACCCGGTTGAACCCCTTTTTATCCAGGAATTTATCCGGTCTGGCGGTGAAGGACCGGTAAGCGAAGAAGAACAGTTCCATACAGCGCCGTAAACGGGCCTGTCGATTTAGGTCAATCATGTTGACATTACTCCCTTTCCACGATAAGGTTATTAGGTCAATTCTATTGACATATTAACCCGAATATCCGGCGCGGTCATGAAAAAAAGCGAAGCCTTTTCCATCAGGGTCCAGGATCTTAAGGGTTCCCCCATCCGGGAAACCCTCCGCATGGTCTCGCGTCCCGGCCTGGTCTCCTTCGCGGGGGGCCTTCCCTCGCCCCGGACCTTCCCCTTATTGGGTGCTGGAAAGATCCCGGGCCGATACCTTCAATACGGGCCCACTGAAGGGGAGGCTGGGTTGAGGGACCTTTTGGCGCGGGAGCTTCGGGCCCAGGGATTGGATTGCGGGGCCCAACAGGTCCTGGTCCTGTCCGGTTCCCAGCAAGGCATCGATCTGGCGGCCAAGCTTTTCATCGACCGGGGCACCCGGGTGGCGGTGGAATCCCCCACTTACCTGGCGGCCCTGCAGGTCTTCCGCTTCTTCGGCGCTAGGTTCACCCCGCTCGACCCGAACGAGCCTGACTTGGGCCGGGAAAAACCGGCCCTGGTCTATCTCAATCCCACTTTCCAGAATCCCACTGGCCGGTGTCTTTCCCATTCCCAACGCCGCGCCGTCGCCCGTGAGTGCGACAAGCGCGGCGTCACGCTCCTCGAGGACGACCCTTACCGCGAACTGGCCTACGGTCCCTGTGACCGCGCTCCCATCGCTTCCTTTGTAAGAAAAACCGATTGGATCTACCAAGGTTCCTTTTCCAAGACCTTCGCTCCCGGCTTGAGGCTGGGATATCTCGCCTCTTCCAAGAGGCTTGTCCCATATTTGCATCGGTTGAAACAAGCCGCGGACCTGCACAGCAATCGGCTCAGTCAATGGCTGGCCATGGATTTCTTGAGGACGGCAGGTCGAAAATCCCGGGGTGAAAAGCTGGCTTCTTGCTACCGCCGCAAACGGGACGCGTTCGTCAAGGCGCTCGAGGAACACTTCGGGGAACTGGCGGACTGGACCGTGCCTAACGGCGGTTTGTTCTTTTGGCTGTCACTCAAGCGGAAATTGGATACCAGGACCTTGTTCAACAAAGCCTTGGCCCGAGGGGTGGCCTTCATGCCAGGGGAGCATTTCTTCGCCCAGACTCCCCCGCCTTTGGGATTCCTCAGGCTCAATTTCAGCCACGCGACCGGCCCAGAGGTGGACCGGGGCCTTTCCCTTCTGGCGGGATTGATCAGGAACGCTGGGGTCTAGGCGCGTTTCCAGGCTACAACAACAGGCTCAGGTTCAACCCGCCGTAAAAGCTCTGGCCCACACCCGGCTCGTAATAAGCGCCGTTAGTGGCGTTGAGGGCCGCGTAGGCCGAGTAAGCCTCGTCCAGCAAGTTCTCTCCCCCGGCGAAGATATCGACCTTCAGGGTCTTTTCGATGGTCCGGCGGAAGCCGGCCTTGGCGCTCAATAGCTCATAGGGCTTATTCCAGGCGCTATTGCCGTCGTTCATGGGGTACCAATCCACGAATTGGATATTCGAGTTCAGGTAAAAACCCGGTTGGGTCTGGATATCCAGCCCCGCATTGGCCTGGTTCTCCGGGTTCCCCGTCACCTGGTTGCCCGTATAGCTCACGCCGTTGTTCTGGTAATCGGTGAAGACGTAATGCTGGTAGCTGTAGCTCAGCCAGGGCTTGACCAGGGCGAGGAATTGGTTCGGATCATCCGCTAACCGGTAAGCCAGGGTCAGTTCTACTCCTTTGTGGTTGGTGCCCCCCGCGTTGACATATTGGGTAAAGCCGCCGGTGGTCTGGGGTATCAACTCCTGGGTGGCGTCCAGGTCGTAAAGACACAAGTCGTAGTCCAGCCCCATCCCCCGGCCCCTCGCCCCGACCTCGTACTGGGTGGCCAGTTCCGGCTGAAGACCCGTGAGCATGACCCCTGTGAAGGGATTCTTCATTTCGTCGAAGTCGGGTGGGGAGAAACCCTGGCTGACATCCCCATAGACGGCGAACTCCCCGCTGAAGACATGGGACGCCGCGGCCCGGAAACAGGCGGCGGGCGTGAAATCCACCTCGTTGTTCTTGTTAGCGGTCTGCAGGTCCATGATGTAGTCGGTCTGGTTGACGTTCATCCCCAAGGTGAAAAAGGTCTTTTCCGCCAGGACGCCGTCGGCCTGCAGGAACAGGTTGACGTGGCGCTCCGTGCCCTGCACCACGTAGCCTATGAGGCTCACCGCCCCGTTGTGGTTGTAATAATAGTCGAAGGTGGAATATTGGTTCATCAGTTCCCCGCCGGCGCTGAATCGGGTCTGCAGGTCACCCAGGTCGGTCTTGAGATCCCACTGGGTCCGGCCCCCGGCGTTCTGCATGGTCTTGAACAGGTAAGCGGGAATGAACGAGGTATCGGCGAAGGCCCGGTCCAGGGTGAAGGACCCGGCGTAAAGGGAGGTCTGGTTCTCCCACTGGTCGCTGATCTGGTAGATGTTGGTGGCGCCGAACCTGGTCCAGAGCTGGTGATGGTGCAGGTTGAAGACGCCGTCCGCGGCAATGCCTTCCCTGGGCGCGTTGGTGAACTGGGCCAGGGTCTCGGGCGAGGCGATCTGGGCCTGCTCATCCGACTGGTTGGCCAGTACCGTCAAAGTATCCTTGTCGCCGGGATAGAAGGTGCCCAGGGCCGTGGCGAAATTGTGGTAATCCTCCGTGTGGCTCACGTAGCCGTCGAACCATTGGCTCCCATAGTTGAGCAGGATGTCGGCGTTCCCCAGGTCCGCCTTCACCGATCCCTCCGCTCGGTAGAGCCCATAGGAGCCAGCCAACCCAGCCGCTTCCAGTTCGGTCTCGCCCGCGTTGGGTCTCAGGGTGTTGAACAGGATGTCCCCGCCGATGCCGGCCCCGTAAAGGCTGGAGGCTGGCCCCTTGATGACCTGGGCCTCGCCCAGGATATCCGGGTCCAAGCCTTCCAGGCGGGCGTACCCATCCGCCTCGTTCAGGGGGATCCCGTCCACGTAGATGCCCACATTGCGGATGCCGTAGCTGGCCCTCAAACCCTCGCCCCGAAGGGAGATGCGGGAATCGGCCATGAAGGCCTGGTCCACCCTGACTCCCGCCAAGGTGTTCAGCACCGGCGCCAGATTGACCCTATCGCCCCGGTCCAGGTCCTGTTCAGTCAGGAGGGACAGATTGCCGGGTGAGGCCAGCAGGTCTTGTCGTGCCCCGTAGGCCTTAACGGTTACTTCAGGAAGGGTGGAACTGGAAGGTTTGAGCGTGATGGTCTTCTCACCCGTCCAGCCTTTCACCGGGAGGGACAGGGTTTGGTAACCGCTACGGTCCAAGGTGACCTCGGTGGTCGCGTCATCGATGGGAAAGCTGAATCGGCCCTTCTCGTCGGTGGTTCCCATTCGGTCACCAGCTACGACCGTCACACCCTGAAGGGGTGTTTGGAGGTAGGAATCCACGACCCGTCCCGTGATGGCGGTCTGGCCGTAAGCCTGGGCAAACAGGCCTATATATAGAAGGAGGAGTGGGATCAGTCGTAAGGAACGGCTCATAAGCCCCCGGGCGCTTAATTTGCCGTCTAGTATAGTGAAATCACGGATAAAAAGACAATTAGAGTTGGTAATTATCCATGGGTTTTTTTAAAGGGAAATATCACCCCATGTTATTTACTTGGCGATCCAGGTGACAGGCAGACTGGACTGAGGGATCGCCGCGAAATAATCCGCTCCATAAGAAAATACCGAATTACAGGTGACGATGACCGGTCCCACCGGCGGCGGGCAGTATGCCCCGCCCTCTTGATAATCCACCTCGATATGGTCGGTGTAATAACAGACCGACGAAATGGAAGGCATGATAGCGCTGCAACCGCAGCTAACGACGAGCCAGTCGCGGATCTCTAGGACCATTTGCTTCGAGAAATCCACAGGAGGAAGGGCCGCGCTCGCCCCATTGACGGCAGCCCATTGGGTCGCGTCCTGGATGACGAAGTTTTGGTCCGTTGTATAGAAGCCCCCAACTGAAATATCAAAAGGGATGAAACCGCAAGCAGGTGTGGTGATCGGCGTCGCCGTGGGTGTAACGCTAGGCGTAGCCGTTGGCGTGGACGGCATCACGGGCGGGGTCGGCAGGGGCAGCTTGGAACAACCCAGGATGGTCAACCCGAACAGGATCAAGGCGGAAAGGATGGCTTTTTTCATGGAACACTCCAACAGATATTTTGTCCTTCACAACTAATGATCCAGTGGAGGGTGTTTTATTCCATGAATTCTGAAAATAGCTGAAAAAATTTATTTCGCTATCCAGAGGACCGGCAGGTCGGACTTGGGTATCGCGACCGAATCCTGCGCCCAGAAATAGGAGATGGAGTTGCAAATAGGCCTGATGATCGGAATTTCACCCGGGGTCACCACGGGAGTAGGAATAGGTATCATTTTGGACAGTTGGTAATCCACCTCGATATGGTCGTAAAAAACGCAGACCGAGTTGATGGAAGGCCAGGTACTACTGCCGTCGCAACCGCTGATCACCTCATCGGAAACTTCCAGGATCATTTGGGCGGAGAAATCCACCGCGGGAGCGGTGGCGCTGACCCCGTTGTCGGCGATCCAGGTGGCCGCGTCCGGGATGACATAGGTTTTGCCGGCTCCGGCGCCCCAGTACATGGATATTCCCAGGTCCTTGAACCCGCAAACCGGGGTGGTCACGGGGGTCGGCGTGACGGTCAGGGTAGGCGTGGGCACCGGGATGGGTAGGGACACGGGTATAGGATGGGTCGGCCCATAAAGCTTGCCGCACCCCGTCATGGCCAAAATAAGGATGAGCGCGGACGATAAGATGGTTTTCTTTATAGTGTTTCCTTCAGGGGATATCATTCCCAGATGATCCAATGGTACCAGCTCCTATTTAGAGCGATTCACTTTGGTTAAAAAAGGGGTTTATCCCGGGTCAAAGGATCCAGGACCCCCTACATCTCTTGATCCCGCCGACCAGGTTTTATTCCATGATTTTTTAAGAAATAATCCCGATTTACCCAAGGTATTGTCGGTCAAGGGGCTACGCGGTACTTCTCCAGCCAAAGCCTCAGTCCCACCGCGTCGGGCTTGATCGCCAGGACCTGCTCGAAACATTGGATGGCGAAATCTTTCTTGCCCATTCGGAAGTAGATGTTCCCCAGCCCCCACCAGGCCAACAGGTTCTTCTGGTCGGTCTGGATGGCTTGGGTGTAGAGGCCGATGGCCTCGTGGATCTTCCCTTGTTTCTCCAATTCCCTGCCCTGGCTGACGGTATCGGGTGAAAGCTGGAACTGGATCTCCAGGTCATCCCCGCTGTCGCCGGGGGAAGTGGTGGGATTCAGGACGATCCCTAAGGGCAGGGCCGGGGAGGGTCCCAATCCAGACACGGCCAGCAATAAACC